>CADARY010000015.1 GCA_902790375.1 Oscillospiraceae bacterium
AGACTATGTCTGCTTTCTTGCCATGCCCTTTTTCTTTACGACTTCGGTTTCCTGTCCCGCCGTCTTTCGCTTCACTTCGCTGCCTTAATGACATTGATGTGCAGAATGGGCAGCGCCGAAAGAAAGCCCTGCTCCGCCTTGTGGTCGAAGCGCCGCGTCAGCATATCTACCGAGAGACAGAGCTTTTCCACCGCGCTGATCCGCTGCTCCAGCGTTTCCAGATCGAGAGCGACGACTTCGATCAGGGTGTGCATATAATAGAAATCCTCGCCCTGACGGTTCATGGCATCCTTGAGGTACAGGCCGGAGGCAATGGCGCTATCCAGTTCCTCAAAGTCCTGGCGGGTGTCTCCGATCTCGCGCATACGGCTGCGGTTCATCATGGTGGTTTTGGAGATTTTGTTGAGGATCTTCTCCCGCGGCTGGCGCTTGACGGTAAAGATGAGGTTCACGCCTTCACCCGCCTCGACCAGCGGGGCCAGCCAGCAGGCGCCCACTGTGGTGGAATACCCATAGCCCGTGACATAGAGATAGGCATGAAAAATGCCGTCCACTACGATGTAGTCACGGCCTCGTGTGTCCGCCGACGTGGGGGACAGGATATCTAAAATAGTGGTGGCGCCGATCTCCAGCTCCGCAAGGTCAGCTTTTTCCTCGCCGAAGATCAGACGCTTTAGAAAGGGCTGACGCCTGGGCTTCGGCTCCTTCTTCTTCGGAGGCTCCCGCACCTTCTGTTTCTTCGGCGCAGGTTTCTTTGCTGTGCCGCCGGATTCATGTTTGCCTAGGGTTTTGCTTTTTCTCAATTCATCCCTCCTGTTCATTCAAAAATGCCGTGGATGGTGGTGATCATGTCGAACACCCCTTCGGGCAGGCGGATGCGCGGACTGGTTTTCTTATTGATGATCTCATAGAGCAGCGTCAGGATAAAGTTGTCTATGTAGCGCGGCTCCAGGACCTCCAGCTCGCAGGCGGCGAGATAACTCCGTGCGGTATTCGCTTCCTCGTTCAGCCGCTCGACGATGCTTTTGACCGTGTTCTGTCTCGCTTTCATCCGCGCCTCATACTGGAACACCAGATAAAAGCGGTGACAGATCGCCTCGCTTGCAATGCCGAGGCCGATCTCCTGAATATTATCCTCGATCATGTCCCGGCAGTACTCGTTTTCCTCCTGCTCTTCAAAGCCGCGCATCTGCTCCACATAGTCTGCGGTATCCGCTTTCATGGTGCGCACCTCAATTTCGAGGTCGTCTGGCGCGATCTTCAGGTAGGCTGCGTAGGCCGCGATGATGTTTTGCCGGTCATTGGGAGATTTCAGATAGATATTGACCGGCAGCACCTCCACGATCTTAATAAAGCGATTGTCCCGTGTGACGACCACGCCGTTGATTACGTTCTTGATGGGCAGCCATGCCTGACTGCTCCCAGCAAATTGCCGTCCACCGGTATTCCCGCCTTTCACCGTGCCGCCGAAGACCGCTTCTTTTATGCTCATTTGCGTTTCACCTCCCCACGGTAACAGATTCTCCGCCGCGCTCTCCGCCAGTGCCACCAGCAGCCGATCCAGCGGGTCAGGCTGTCGCCGTCGATGCCGATCAGCGCAAAGCCGCCGATGGGAACAGCGACCGAAAGGGCGATGACCAGCTTCACCGAGAGCTCAAAAGGCAGAAACTTAAAGCACAGCAGCAAAAGCGGCAGCGTGAGTATAAGGGCCTCGATGAAATTGCGGATCTCAAAAAGGCCGAAGACGCGCCCCGCGTCTGTAAAATTATTGGGTATGTAGTAGGTTTCCTCATTCATGCTCGTTTTCCTCCATGTGTTCAAGCAGGCAGCCGTCGTGGGTCTTGCAGTAGAACCGCAGCCGGAATATCTCGCGTATTCGCTGGTCAATCAGGCGGAGCATAGCTTTGCGCAGCTTCGTTTCGTGTTCTGGTGTTGCCGGGATGTCCAGAAGCTCCATGCGGCTGATGTGCTGTTGAGACATACCAAGGTATTGACCCATCTCCTGTGCGCTGATTCCGCAGTGCATACGGATATACTGGAGCCTCGTCATTGGTCATAGCTGATGAAAGGGATCTTGCACCAGCCCTCCCAGCCGCGGCCTGTGAGCTCTGTACGGACAACGCCGTACATGGTGCCCATGGCTTCGATCACATAACCGCCGCCGATATACACGCCGATGTGCCCGCTTTTCCAAACAGCCAGACCTTCAATCTCCGGTATGGTGTCGATGGAACCGCTCTCGGAGGCGGCATAGAACATCTGATCCGCACCGAGGTCGGACATGCCGTTTGAGGCATAGTCCATCATTCCGGTGTCCGGGTTATACCAGCCGTAGGCTTTGATGAGACCCACGCAGTCCACCGTGCGGCGGCCCAGCCAGTTTTCGCGGATAAAGCCCTCAAAGTTGCCGACGCCCTCCGGATACTGTTCTATCTTATAATAGAGAAGGGAACTCGTAAGGACATTCCCGAAGGTTCCCCACACATAGCCCCAGTTGTTTTCCCATGCCTGGGTGGCAAATACCGCGAGATCATGGTTATTCTTATAGTAGGGGTTTATGAAGCGGGAATTGTCGATCTCGTTCTGGTAGCTGCCGCCATGGTCGATGGGGCCGCCGTAGGCTGTGGAGGCATCGCCGCTGTAACTGATGGCCATGGGCTTGTAGTATGACCCGTATTTGTGAAGCGCGTCGCTTTTCTCAAGGATGTCGTGCAGGGCCTTCGCCCATTCCCGCGCTTCCTCGTCAAAGCCAAGCTCCTCCATAGTCGCTTCGGGATCAAACTTCTCAAAGCTGATCTCCAGCGTGATCTCCGCTTCTCCGAAGATACCGAGACGATAGCGTTTTTCAAGACTGGAATAGCTGAGGTTCCAGATGCTCTCGACGGTCATGGTGTTCAGATCCTGTTCAAAGGCCACCGAGTTGATGGCGATCATCCAGATCAAGTCCGCCTCGCCGAAAGAGCTGTGGACCACAACATGGTTGATCTTCTGACCGGCGTTTTCGTATTCATTGACGATGCCGGTCACGACCGCGTCCAACTGTGTGTTCTCAAAGGTTTTGAGGCTGATATACGCGCCGCCGACGGCCATGGCCTTACGTGTCATATCCATAACCTCGGCGGTCTCGGAGCTGTCAAAGCCGAAGAACATGTTGGGCATACCGGTGAAGACCAGCATGGGCATCAGAACGACGGCGATCAGGAGGCCGGCGACGAGCTTGATAAGAAACGGCGCGGCTTCCTCCAGTGCGGCGATGGCCGCGCCTTCGGCTCCGCCGAGAGACGCGGCTTTTGCGATTCGGTGAAGGGCTCTCGCTTTTCGCGCGGCGTCCGCAGCATCTTGCAGCTTGTTATTCCTCTGCTCGTCCGTCGTCTCCGCCTCCCTTCAGGTCACGGATGTCCTCCGGTGTAAGTTCTACCATACCGATACCTTCATCCCGGCTGCTTGCCCGTGCGGGCTTGTTTTCCTGTTTGTCCGGCGAGATTGCTGTCGGTGGGGCGATTCCTGCGGTGCCGTGGTGCAAAGTGGGATTCTGCTGTCGCGGCGGACGGTCTTTCTGCTGTGCCGTGAAGGACTGCACCGGTCTATTAAGATCTGCCATGCTCGGCGGGGAAATGTCTATGCCGCGCCGTGCCGGGCTTGCTGCCTTGGGTGATGCTGCCTGAGTTGACGATGGGGCATTCCTGCCCTGCCGTGCTTCGGGTCGTGCGCTTGCCCTCGGTTCTGTGCTGCTCCCGGAGGATTGAGCGCGAATCGTGGGTGACTGTCCTGTCATGCGCGTATTGTCGGGGCTCTGCTGCGTGGGATTTTGCATGACAGCGTTCACAGAACTGCTGACGCGTACTGCGCCGACGGCGACGTTATTCTGCTCGGAGCTCTGCACTGTTCCTGCCGTGCCGTGCTCAACGCGATTCAAGGGACGGACATTGCCTGCCTCACGTTGGGTGAAGCGCGGCCCGTTGCCGACTGCCGACCGGTTTCCTGCTGGTGCCGTGCCGGGACTGCGCTGCTGGTTTGCGGCGCTGCCGCTTTGATCGACATGACCGGCATTCTGAACGACGCGCTCTCCGGACGCGGCGGGCATTCCTGCCGTGCCGTGCTTAGCTTCGCTGCCATTGGTCGGATTCGTTCCCTGCGTTCCCGGAGGATTCGTCTGCACTGTCGGGCGGGTATGGCCCGGTGCCCTGCGTGTCCCCAGAGATACGGATGTCCTGCGGGTATCATAGGCATTGCTGCCGCCGCTGTTTCCTGAGACATACTCGTTCACGCTGGATTGCTGCGCGCCGAACTGTGTGTTCTGGCTCTGCTGCGCCGTGGTATTCTGATTGCTATTTACATTCACGCTGCCCATGCTCCTGCTTCCGGCACCGTCAGATTTTGGTGGGGTCGGTCCGTTGGGCGTAATATGCGGCCCGCTGGCAGGCGTGTTCGGATTCCTGCGGCTGTTCTGCGTGCTGCCGCGTCCCGCGCTGTGCAGGATACTCCCCGCGATGGAGCGCATCACCATATATGAGAGCGCACCGGGGAATCTGCCCAGGGAGTCGCCGGTCATGGCCGGGTTCAGCCCGATCCGCGCAACGATAGCGTCGGCTTTCTTCGCTACTTTCACCACCGTCAGCACCAGCACCATCCAGGGCAGCACGTCCACACCGCTGGGGTAAAACGAGAGTACCGACAAAAGCATTTTGACGAACATCACGTTCAGGATCGTGAGCAAACACATGGAGCCATACATCCGACACCCCACAGATCACGACCAGCAGCCAGGAGGCGCTGAGTCCCGCGAAGCTCGCCTTGTCCGCAAATTTGATGTCCACCGCGTCTGGGACCTCCAGCATATTGATGACTGTGGAGGTCATATTGAGCGCAATGTTACAGATCTGCGGACTTGCGACCAGCAGGAAAGAAAAGACGAAGGTCCTGCCGAAAAGCAGCTTGGGGTCTTCCGCCTCGAAGCCGAGGCCGGTCATCATGCTGCGCACCGCCTGAAACACCAGATTTCCGATAAGCAGCGCCCAGCCCAGCGCCAGCATGGTCTGCATGACGGGCTGGATGACCGGCATCCGCTCCTTCAGATATGCAAAATCCATGCTCATGACGTTCAAAAGCATGGACGAAAAGTATTCCCAGCACTCCAGGATCAGGCCGTAGGTCCATTCGATGAAGCCCTGAAAGATAAGCTCAAGCAAACTGCGGCCCTCCTCTCTGCCTGGGCTGTGGATTTATCTGTCAAGGGTTGATGGTTGCAAGCCCGCTGAACAGAGGCGCAATGTAGGCGATGAAAGCGCCGATGCCATTGATGACCGCCCACGCGATCCAGATACGCTTGAGCCAGTCCCAAGCCTGATCGACCTTGTGCTGGTTATTGGAGAGCTTGGCCCCGATCACGGCGACGGCAGACATCAGTCCGGCAAGCACCGTGCTGATTCCTGCGATATGGGTGTAGACGTCCACAATGATCCTGTTGGCCGCCGTCCACATATCTTCCGTGGCGTAGGCGGGTACGGTAAAGAGCTCCGTCAGGAGAAGCGCGGTCAGGGAAAAGAGATACAGCTTAAAAAGTTTCTTCGTAGGCATTCCTCCTCAGTTTTGATAGTGGTTTTGTACTGACGAAGGGGCATGATCGCCCCTCCGTCCACAGCAGCGCAAGGCAAGAAAGGTCATTCGCCTTTTGCGGCGGATTGACTGCTTGTCTTGCTCTGCTTTCCCCAAAGGGGAGCGTGTTCCCGGCCTCCCCTTTGGGATGGATAAACTAACGCATAGGCATTCCTCCTCTTGCTGAGCAGTCTCTATATTTGTTCCTTACATAACATCACCTCCCTCACGAGAGTTTTCCTCCGCACACAGCTCGTTCAGATGATGAACAAAACCGCGAACAAAGGGCGCAAGCAAAGCGTCGCTGCCTGAGATCCACCAGATGACCTCCGGCAATGGCTTTGCAATCGCGTCATATTGAATGGAGATAAGCAGCAGGATCTGTCGATCCTTGATCTGAGCTGCCTGCGCCGTGATCCTGCGGCAGACACTGAGTGTCCCCTCCCAATCGCCGCAGGAGTCAAGAATCTGTGAAAAGAGCAGACCAGCCTGCAGAGTGCTAATTGTCTCTATTGCGTTCGTGTTGACCTGGTCTTCCACTGTAAGTAGTCCCATGCGCCGGAGCCGCGCCCGGGCAGTAGGGTCAAAGGGACTTACGATTTGTGGCGCCATTTTTGCTCCTCCTTTCAGGCAATAAGAAAGGCCCGGCACTTTCGTGTCGAGCCTAATCGAAGTATAGTCTTTTTATTGACGAGCACCACACCGGGCAGGTTCCTTCCCATGGTGTAAAAGTGGTGTAAAACCGGGAAAATGAGGGGTTGAAAAAAGCCGCGATAGCTTGATTTTGCTTGCTTTCAGAAGATCCTAGAGTGCTTTTAGTGCCTTTAAGTACAAATCCGTGACCTCGATATTTTTATAATATAAAACCGATTTATTATATACCAACCATGCTCACATTTCAATGGAAAGAGACATGTTTTCCCCATCCGCTTCGCTTTTCTCACGGATCTTTATTTCCGCAAGCCCGAATTCCTCCCTGAGTCTGCGGAGGTTTTCCCGGTGCTGGCCTGCCATCTGGGAGGTTCTGCCCCGCCCCACGGTCAGCCGGACGCGGCTGCCCGGCTCGACACCCTCAAGAAGCTCCCGCGCCTTTTCCAGCAGGACGCGGCTCTTGACCAGCTCTCCCAGGGCCGGGTGATACGCGCCGCCCGCCGCCGCGCCGCCGGAGAGCTCCTCCGTCGGGTTGAGGCCGAGACGGATCACCGGGATGCCCGCCGCCTCAAACAGCGGCACGATCTTCGCGCAGACCCGCACTGCGTCCTCCACCGTATGCTCCCTGTAAGTCCCGGCTCGAAAGCTCTCATAGAGGGCCGTGTCCTTCACAATGACGGTGGGATAGATGCGCACCCCGTCAGGCCCCAGGGCGATGAGGCGCCGGGCCGTCTCCACATCCGTCTCATCCGTCGCGCCGGGCAGACCGGTCATCATCTGCAGGATGAGCTGAAAACCCGCCGCCTTAATCTGCCGGGACGCCCGCTCCACCGCCGCCGCCGTGTGCCCGCGCCCCGAGAGGCGCAGCACCGTGTCGTCCATGGACTGAGCGCCGAGCTCCACGGTCTCCACGCCGTAGAAGCGCAGGCGTCTGAGCACCGTGTCGTCAATGGCATCGGGCCGGGTGGAGAGGCGGATCGCGTCGATCTCGCCCCGGTCCAGAGCCTGCTTTGCCGCAGCGAGCAGCGCCTCCTGCTCCCGGGCGGGGATGGCCGTGAAGCTGCCCCCATAAAACGCCAGTTGCCGCTTTTCTCCCTCGGGGAGAAAGGCGGCTGCTTGCGCTATGCTGTTTTTCACGTCCTCCGCTGTCGCGAGCCGCTGTGTGCCGGAGATGCGGCGCTGGTTGCAGAAGACGCAGGCGTGGGGACAGCCCAGATGGGGCACAAATACCGGCAGGATATGGGCACGGGCGCTCATTCCCGCACGTTCTCCAGCGCCTTGCAGGCGGCCATCTGCTCGGCCTCCTTCTTGGTTTTGCCCTTGCCCCGGCCGGAGACCGCGCCGTTGATGAGCACTTCAAAGGTGAAGGTCTTGTCGTGGTCCGGCCCGCTCTCCTCCACAAGGCGGTAGGTGATAACCTGGTTGCTCCTGCGCTGCACCAGCTCCTGGAGCTGCGTCTTGTAATCTCCGCCGCGGTGGCTGTCGCCGAACTCCACATCGTTGAGGACATTCGCCATGATGAAGCGCCGCGCCTCGGCCATCCCGGAGTCGAGATACAGGGCTGCGATGATAGCCTCCACCATGTCGGCCAGGATCGACGGGCGCTCCCGTCCGCCGGTATGCTCCTCCCCTCGGCCAAGGCGCATATAGCTGCCGAGGTCCAGGGCAAGAGCAGTTTTATGTAAGCTCGTCTCACACACCAGCTCCGCCCGCAGACGTGTCATGCGCCCCTCGGGCAGGCTGGGCCTGTGCTGATACAGAAACTCCGCCGTCACGACCCCGAGGACCGAATCGCCCAGAAACTCCAGGCGCTCATAGCTCCGGGTCTCGCCGTGCTTTTCATTGGCATAGGAGCTGTGGGTCAGCGCGGTGACGAGCAGGTCCCGGTCATGAAAGTGATATCCGATTTTTTCTTCCAGCTTATCCATCAGTCTTCCGCCTTCAGCTTCATGTATTCGATGTTGCGCTCGATATCCTCCACCACGCCGGCGTTGACGAAGGCGATGGCCTGACGCACGGCGGCGAAAAGGCTTGCCGCATTGGAGGAGCCGTGGGCTTTAATGACGGGCCTGGAGATGCCGATGAAGGCGGTGCCGCCCACCTCGTTGACATCCATGGATCTCTTCATGGCGGAAAGGTCGTTTTTGAGGACCAGCGCCGAAAGCTTGTTCTTCGTATTCTTATAGAAGACGCCCTTGAGGGATTTCATCATATATTTGATGGTGCCCTCGGCGGTCTTTAAGAGGACGTTCCCGGTAAAGCCGTCGGTCACGACGACGTCCGCCGCCCCTTCAAAGATGCCCGTGCCCTCCACATTGCCGACAAAGTTGATGCGCCCCTCGTCTCCTGCCTGCTTTAAGAGAGCAAAGGCCTCGTGCTGCAGCTCCCCGCCCTTGGTATCCTCGGTGCCGACGTTCAGAAGGCCGATGCGGGGATTGGGGCATCCCATCATCTTTTTGGCGTAGAAGCTGCCCATATAGGCAAACTGCAGGAGGTACTCGGGCGTGCACTCCACATTCGCGCCGCAGTCGATGAGCATGATGCCGTGCTCGCCTGCAGGGAGCACCGGGGCCATGGCGGCCCGGCGGATACCCTTGATGCGCTTGACGATCAGCGTGGCGCCGGTCAGCAGCGCGCCGGTGGAGCCGGCCGAGACCAAGGCGTCGCCCTTGCCGTCGCGCAGGAGGTTGAGCGCCACGGTCATGGAGGAATCCCTCTTGCGGCGGGTGGCAGTGCTGGGGTCATCCTCCATGGTCACGACCTCGCGGGCATCGACGATCTCCACCTGATGAAGCTCGTCCCCCGTCAGGCAGCGTTTGATCTCCTCCTCCCGTCCGACCAGGATGATGTCCACCCCGAGCTCCCGGCGGGCACGCAGAGCGCCCTTGACGATTTCACGGGGGGCGTTGTCGCCGCCCATCGCGTCAATGATGATCTTCAATGCGGAATACCTCCTTCTGCTTCAGGCTCTCTATGATCTCCAGGGAACGCTTCGAGATCTCGGCGTTCTTGTTTCTCTTTCCCTTCACCCGATAGTCCAGGGGCTTGATGATGCCGAAGTTGATGTTCATGGGCTGGAAGTCCCCGACGCTGCCGCCGGAGATATAGAGCCCCAGGGCGCCGATGGCCGTTTCCTGCGGGAAATCCACAGGCGCAAGTCCCAGCTCCCTCGCCGCCGTCTCGATGCCCACCAGCATGCCGGAGGCCGCCGATTCCACATAGCCCTCCACGCCGGTCATCTGCCCGGCAAAGCTGATGCGGGGATCGGATTTCAGGCGGTAATAGCGATCCAGGAGTTTGGGGCTGTTGAGATAGGTGTTGCGGTGCATGACGCCGTAGCGCACAAACTCCGCGTTTCTCAGTGCCGGGATCATGGAGAACACGCGCTTCTGCTCGCCCCAGGTGAGATGGGTCTGAAAGCCCACCAGGTTATAGATGGTCCCGTCGGCATTGTCGCGCCGGAGCTGGACGACTGCGAAATTAGCCTTTCCGGTGCGGGGGTCCACGAGGCCCACGGGCTTCAAGGGGCCGTAGCGCAGCGTATCCACGCCGCGGCGGGCCATGACCTCCACCGGCATGCAGCCCTCGAACACACCGCCGTCATCAAAGCCGTGAACCTCCGCCTCTTTGGCGCAGACCAGCTCTTTGACGAAGGCCAGGTACTCGTCCTTGTCCATCGGGCAGTTTACATAATCCGCCGTTCCCTTGTTGTAGCGGGAGGCGAAGAAGGCGCTGTCCATATCCACGCTCTCGAGCGTGACGATGGGGGCTACCGCGTCGTAAAAGTGCAGGGCGCTGTCCGGGCAGAGGGCGGCAATCATTTCGGCGATGGCGTCGCTGGAGAGGGGGCCTGTGGCGATGACCACCTCCCCCTCCGGGATCTCGGTGGCCTCGGCGGACACGATCTCCACGTTGGGATGCGCGCTCAGCTTTTCGGTGATGAATCGGGAAAAACCTACGCGATCCACAGCCAGAGCGCCGCCCGCCGCCACGCGGTTTCTGTCCGCGCTCTCCATGATCAGCGACCCCATGGCGCGCATTTCGGCCTTTAAGAGGCCGACGGCGTTGGAGAGCTCATCGCTTCTCAGGGAGTTGGAGCAGACCAGCTCCCCGAAATACGGGGAGGAGTGAGCCGGGGTCATCTTCCCCGGCTTCATCTCCACAAGGCGCACGCGCACACCGCGCTTTGCCAATTGCCAGGCGCATTCGCTGCCCGCAAGGCCCGCGCCCAGAACGGTGATCTGCGCCATGGCTTATTCCTCCGCCGCTGCCGTCTTTTTGGCGGCGGTCTTTCTGGCGGCAGTCTTCTTCTCTGTGGTCTTCTTTTCTGTGGTCTTCTTCGCCGTGGATTTGGCGGCGGTTTTCTTCACAGCCTTTTTCTCTTCGGCTGCCGCTTTTTTCTTTTCCTCGGCGGCGGCCTTTTTCTCAGCCTTTTTGGCTTCCTGCTCCGCCTTTTCCTCAGGCGCCTTTTTCTTATAGGTGCGCTTGTCCTCGGGCACAAAATTCGGGCATTCCACATTGATGCAGAAGGACTTGAGCGGTCCTCTGCCGCTGTGCTTGAACATGGTCTTGCCGCAGATGGGGCAGTAGTCCTTGGTGGGCACATCCCAGGTGATGAAGCCGCAGTCGGTGCCGCGCTCGCAGGCGTAGAAGACATATCCCTTCTTGCTCGTGCGCTTGAGGATGCGCCCGCCGCACTTGGGGCACTTGCCCGGCATTTCGATCACAATGGGCTTGGTGAAGGTGCACTCCGGGAAGCCGGGGCAGGCCAGGAAGTGGCCGAACTTGCCCTTCTTGACCACCATCTGGCGGCCGCAGACGTCGCAGTACTCATCGCTCAGCACATCGGGCACCTTGAGGCGCACGCCGTCCAGGGCCTCCTCCGCCTGCTGCATCTCCTTGCTGAAATCGCCGTAGAAGTTTTGCAGCACCTCGCGCCACCGGGCCTTGCCGTTTTCGATCTCATCGAGCTCCTCCTCCATCTGGTTGGTGAACTTGAGGTCCACGATGTCGGCAAAGCGCTCCTTCATGAGCCCCGTCACCACCTGGCCGAGGGGGGTGGGCTTGAGATACTTGCCCTCCTTGATGACGTAATCACGCGCGGTGATGGCGGAAATCGTCGGCGCGTAGGTCGACGGGCGGCCGATGCCCTTCTCCTCCATGGCGCGGATCAGCGTCGCCTCGGTATAGCGGGCGGGCGGCTGGGTAAACTGCTGCTCGTGCATGAGCTTTTCGAGGTTCAGCCTCTGACCCTCGCTGAGACTCGGCAGGGGGTTTGCCAGCTCGTTGGACTCCTCGTCCTTCGATTCCTCATACACGGCGGTATAGCCTTTGAATTTGAGCTCAGAGTAGTTTGCGCGGAAGGAATAGTCCGCCGCGCGGATATCCACCGCCACATTGTCATACACGGCGTTTGCCATCTGGCAGGCGGTAAAGCGGCCCCAGATCAGGCGGTAGAGGCGGTACTGCTCCTGGGTCAGATCCTTGCGCACCTGCTCCGGCGTAAGCTTCACATCCGTGGGGCGGATGGCCTCATGCGCGTCCTGGGCGCCGGCCTTGGTTTTGAAGCGCCGGGGCTTTCCGAGGTAGTACTCCGGGCCGTAATGATCGGTGATATAGTCCCTGGCGGCGGCGAGGGCTTCCTCAGAAAGGCGCAGGGAGTCGGTACGCATGTAGGTGATGAGGCCGATGCTGCCGTGGCCGCTGACCTCCACGCCCTCATAGAGCTGCTGCGCGATGGACATGGTGCGCCGCGGCGTCATGCTCAGGCGTCTGGACGCCTCCTGCTGCAGGGTGGAGGTGATGAAGGGGGGCGCGGGAGACTTCTGCTTCTCGCCGCGCTTTACCGAGCCGACGGTGAAAGGCGCGTCCTTGACGGCCTCAAGCACGGTATCGACTTCCTCCCTGGAATGCAGCTCCAGCTTCTTCTCGCCCTTGCCGTGAAAGCGCGCCGTGAAGGACGAATTGTCCACCCCGCAGTTGAGGCGGGCGTCCAGAAGCCAGTATTCCTGGGGCTTAAACGCTTCGATCTCCTCCTCCCGATCCACCACCATGCGCGTGGCGACGGACTGGACGCGACCGGCGCTCAGGCCCTTTTTGACCTTCTTCCAGAGAAGGGGCGAGAGCTCATAGCCCACGATACGGTCCAGGATACGGCGCGCCTGCTGGGCGTCCACCAGGTCCTGGTCGATGCTGCGCGGGTGCTGGATGCTCTCGGTGACGACCTTCTTCGTGATCTCGTTGAAGGTCACGCGCTTGGCCTTGCTGTCATCCAGCTCCAGCAGCTCCTTGAGGTGCCAGGAGATCGCCTCGCCCTCGCGGTCAGGGTCCGTCGCGAGAAAGACGGTTTTGGCATCCTTGGCCTCTTTTTTGAGCTCCTGGATCAGCTCCCGCTTGTCCCGCACGGGGATATACTGCGGCTCAAAGCCGTTTTCTATATCGACGCCCATCTTGCTCTTGGGCAGATCTCTCAGATGTCCCATGGACGCGGTCACCTTATAGCCGCTGCCAAGATATTTTTCAATCGTCTTCGCCTTGGCCGGCGACTCGACAATGACAAGATCCTTTGCTTTTGCCATGCTGTTTCCTCACTTTTGTATCATATTCAGGCACACGCGCCTGCCGGCCACACGCCGGACAATGCCCTTGATCTCCAGTGCCGTAAGCTGGGAGAGCACCCTGGCCGTCGACAAGCCCGTGGCCTCGATAATATCATCGACATGCGTTTCGCCCCGGCCGATGGCCGTGACGATCTGAAGCTGATCCTCGCTCAGCCCCTTGAGTCGTTCTTGCAAGTCAATATATCCCGCGCTGTTTTGCTTGTCAATCTCTTTTTTTGACGAAGCGGCGCGCTTTTCATCGGCTTCCGCCGTCCGAACAGGCTCCTTCTCCGGTGCGGACACGGGCTTTGGAGCCGCTGCGGGCATGGGCGTCGCGCGGCGTTCGGCGCCGGGTCTGCGGATCCTGTCCGGGTACAGGGCTTCAAAATCCTCCAGCACATCCCAGCCCGAGGCTGCGGGCCGCGCCCCCTGTTTCAGGAGCGTCAGAATTCCGGCGCTGTTTTCTGCGTCGGCGTTTCCGGGCACGGCGAAGATCTCCTTTCCCTGCTCCAGGGCTTCCCGGGCAAAGAGCAGGCTCCCGCTCCTCTCCGGCGCCTCCACCACGCAGACCGCGTGGGACAGGCCCGCCGAAATGCGGTTGCGGTCCCGGAAGAAGCGCTTCTCCGCCCTTGTCCCGGGCGGGTATTCGGACACGAGCGCACCGGTCGCGGCCACATCCTCCCGCAGCTCGCCCCCTGCGCCGTGGCCGGTGCCGAGTACGCCGATGCAGCAGCCGCCCGCGAGCAGGCAGCCCCGCGCCGCCGCGCGGTCGATGCCCTCCGTAAGGCCGGAGACGACGATGCCGCCGCAGCCTGCGATCTCGAAGGCGATGTCCCGCCCCATCTTGAGGCCGTAGGGCGTGGCGCTTCTTGTGCCGATCACGGCGATGGAGGGGATGCTGTCCACGTCCGGAAGACGGCCCTTGATATACAATACCACAGGCGGGGCGAAGATATTCCGAAGCCGCCGCGGATAGGCCGCGTCCGCCAGGGTCAGGATGCGGATATCCTCCCTCCGGCAGTTCTCCAGGATACGGTCGGCTTCGCGCAGGTCCCGCCTTTCAAAAAGCTCTGCCTCGTTTGCCGAGACGCCGGGCAGATCCCTGTATGCCCCCGGCGGGGCGAGAAAGGCGCTCTCCGCATCGCCCCAGCGCTCCACAAGGGCGTACTTTGCCCTGGGATTGGCGAAGATCACGCTCGAAAGCCATACCCAATAGCGCACGGACGACATGACGCTCACCTTCTCTCTTCTAAGAAATCCATCATCACAGGGACCGATACGCTCAGCCTGCAGTTTATGGGGCAAAGCGCCTTCATCCGCCGCTGGCGGCGTTTTGCATTTCCCACAGCACGATCGCCGCGGCGACGGCGGCGTTGAGGGATTCGCTGCCCGGCGACATGGGGATAATAAGCTCCCCGTCGCAGCTTTGCAGAAGCTCCCCGCTCAGGCCTTTCCCCTCGTTGCCGATGGCGACGACGGCGTTTTTCAGCGGCAGGCCCCGGATGTCAGCGGCCCGGTCAGAAAGCGCCGCGCCATAGAGCTTCAGTCCGTTTCGCTCGGCAAAGGCACGGGCCTCCGGCACCGTGCAGCGGATGATTCTTTCCCGGAAGAGTGCGCCCATCGCAGCCCGCGCCGTCTTGGGGCTGTATACGTCCGCGCAGGCGCCGCACAGCAGAACCGTGTCGACGCCCATGGCGGCCGCCGTGCGGATCACGGTGCCGACATTCCCCGGGTCCTGCACGTTCTCCAGAAGGATCGCCCGCGTAAAAACCGGCTCCGGCTCCCTCGGGATCGCGAGGGTAAAGAGCGGGCCGGGGCTGTTTTTCATGGGAGAGACATAATCAAAAAGCTCCTCCGCTGCGGTGACCTGCCGCACGGAATCCGGCAGCGGCGTTTCCCCTGCTCTCTCCTTCCAGAGGACTGTGCGCACTTCAGCTCCCTTGTCCAGGGCCTCCGCCAGCAGCTTGTACCCGTCGCAGAGGTACTCCCCCTCCGCGCGGCGAAAAGCTCCGTCTGCGCTTAATGCGCGCAGGCGGAGGATCAACGGATTTTTTCTCGATGTGATGTGTTCCACCGCGGCATTCTGATCCTTTCCGGTGTGTACTATAATAATAACAATGACAGCATCATAATACAAGTTTTCCCGTTTCGCAAGTCCCCGGGCATAATTCATCCCGGCAGCCCTCCCTGGACTGCCGGGTTGAAGCGTTATCCGTTTTATGTCCGAATGCCCCAGAAGGCCCAGATGAAGGCCGCGCCCACGATCACCGCCGTCAGGGTGAAGGGCACGCCGATACGCAGGAAATCCTTGCTGGTGACCGTCTCGCCGTTTTTGCGCAGGATACCGATGGCCGTAATATTGGCCGAGGCGCCGATGGGCGTGAGGTTGCCGCCCAGCGTCGCGCCGGTCAGCAGGCCAAAGTAGAAGACCCGCGGGTCTACGCCCATCAGAGCGGCAATGCCCCGCACCACGGGCAGCATGGTAGCCACATAGGGGATGTTGTCAATAAAGGCGGAGAGGATCACCGACACCGTCACGATCAGCACATAGAGCAGGAGGGCGTTGTTCCCCGCCGCTTTATGGAAAACACCTGCCACCGCGTCGATCACGCCGGCGGAGCGAATGCCCTCAATCACCATGAACAGGCCGAAGAGCAGCAGCAGCGTGTCCGTGTCCAGACTCTTCGCGGCGCGGACAAAGGGGGCGCCCGAGCGCTCCTTGATGCTCTGGCGCACAAGGCCGATGAGGGCGAAGAGCACGCAGGAAAGCCCGCTTCTCAGCCCGTGCAGCGTCTTGAGGGCACCCTCCTCCTTCGGCGCGGGCACGAAGGACATGCAGATGAGCAGGAGCACGGTTCCGATCATGAGCCAGCTCGGCACCAGATCGTCCACCTCGGTCTCCACCTTGGCCTCCACCTTTTCCGTATAATTGCGGAACAGGTACATCAGTACCAGCAGGGACGCCAGAGCGCCGAGCTCGGTGCTGAAGAAGATGCTGGGCTTGCCGTCCATCCAGAAGAAGTCCATGAAGTTCATGTTCGCAAAGCCGCCCAGCAGGATGCTGGTGGTGTCGCCCACGAGCGTGGCCGCGCCCTGTAGATTGGAGGAGACGGAGATGGCGATCAGAACCGGCACGGGCGAAATCTTGAGCTTGCGGGAGATGGCAAGGCCCACAGGGGCCACCATCAGCAGCGTCGCCACGTTGTCCACAAAGGCGCTCACCACGCCGGCAAAAAGGCTCAGCGCCGTGACGGCCCACATGACGTTCGGCACCTTCTCCATCATCATCTCCGCAAGGCGGGCGGGCATGCGGCTTTCAATGAAGAGCATGACCGTGCACATGGTGGCGGAGATCATCAGCAGCACGTTATAGTCCACCGCCTTGAGCGCGGACAGGGGCGTCATCTCGAAAAAGCCCATAGCGCCGAGGATCATCATAATGACCGCAGAGCCCAAAGCGATCCAGGGGCGGTATTTCTGAAAGCTCAGCATCAGGATATAGGTCAGGACAAATACGATCAGGGCCGGAATCAAGGCAATCCCTCCAAAAAAATATTAACAAAAAAGACCTTTACCGCCGGGAACACTTCCCAAGGTAAAAGTCTTGCCGTTTACCGGGCAGACCGGGGGTCAGGCCCCGGGGATGGCGATCTGCCCGACGTTTCCGAAACGCCGGCTACTCCCTGTTACCCGGGTATCGTAACACAGGGGCGATAAAATGTCAAAGGGAAAATGCCTGGTTTTGCTTGCGAACAACTACCTGTCATGTTACAATAATGATGTCCGAATATTATAGAAAGGGTGCATTTTATGGATACCATCAAGCCCGCGCTGAGCGAAATCACGGAAGCCGCCAAGCGCCTCAGGCCCATTCTGCATCGCACGGAGCTGGACCTCTCCTCCACCTTCTCCAGGATGAGCGGCGGCAATATCTATCTCAAGTGCGAAAACCGGCAGAAGACCGGCTCCTTCAAGATCCGCGGCGCAACCAACAAGCTCTCCGCCATGGTCGAGCGGGGTGAACGCCGGCCGGTGGTGGCCTCCTCCGCCGGCAACCATGCCCAGGGCGTGGCCTACGCAGCCTCCGCCTTCGGCATCCCGGCGACCATCGTCATGCCCAGGAATGCGCCCATTGCCAAGATTCAGGCGACAGAGGGCTACGGCGCAAAGGTGGTGCTGGCGGGCGACGTTTATGATGACGCCTATGCCAAGGCCTGCGAGATCTGCGAGGAAGAGGGCGCAGCCTTTCTGCACCCCTACAACGATCTGGAGGTCATCGCTGGCCAGGGCACAATCGGTCTGGAGATCCTCGGCGACCTGCCGACGGTGGATATCATCATCACCCCCGCAGGCGGCGGCGGGCTTCTCGCCGGTGTGATCGCCGCAGTCAAGCAGGTCAATCCCCGCGTCCAGGTCTACGGTGTGCAGGCCGAGGGGGCCAACGCCATCGCCCAGAGCTTCCGGGAAAAACGCTTCATCAGCACAGCGACAGCCTCTACCATTGCCGACGGCATTGCCGTCAAAAGCCCCGGCGACATTACCGTGGACATCATCAACAGCTTCTGTGACGGTGTGGTGACGGTTTCCGATACGCAGATCTCAGACGCCATCCTGCTGCTCATGGAGCGCTGCAAGATGATCGTGGAGCCCGCGGGAGCAACGCCGGTAGCGGCGGTCCTCAACGGCAAGATCGACGTGAAGGGCAAAAATGTGGTGTGCCTGCTCTCCGGCGGCAACATCGACGTGAGCTTTGTGCAGAGCATCATTGAACAGGGCATGGCCGCCCGCCACCGCCGTATCCGCTTCACCGCCCGCCTGCTGGACAAGCCCGGCAGTCTGGTGCATGTGCTCTCGATCCTCGCCGACTGCGGGGCCAACATCCTCACCATCGAGCACGACAAGCTGGCGGCGGGTCTCAACCCCAACGAGACCAAGGTCCACATCGCCTGTGAGGTGGGCGGCAAGGCCCACGGTCAGGCCGTCCTTGACGAGCTGAAAAATTACGGCTACGAGGTGGAGCTGGACTGAGCCGCCTTGACACACAAACAGTGGAGATGGTATAATTCCTTGTGAAAAGAGCGAGGTGAGATGTGATGCTCGACGCAAATGATATCCAAATCATTTCCAAAATTGTAAGCGACGCGCTTGCCGAGGAGCGCAAACACACTGAGGCATTGTTTGCCGAGGAGCGCAAGCACACTGGGGCATTGTTCGTCGAGGAGCGCAAACACACTGAGACAATGTTTGCCGAGGAGCGCAAACACACTGAGGCATTGTTCGTCGAGGAGCGTAAGCACACTGAGGCATTGTTCGTCGAGGAGCGTAAGCACACTGAGACAATGTTTGCCGAGGAGCGTAAGCACACTGAGGCATTGTTCGTCGAGGAGCGCAAGCACACTGGGGCATTGTTTGCCGAGGAGCGCACGCGTGCAGATGAGAAGTTTGACAGTTTCAGGCAGCAGATGCATGCTGACATGATGACCATTGTTGAGTCGGAGATCAATCCCAAGCTTCGCATTCTGGCGGAGGGACATGAGGCGCTGTTGGAGCGTATAACACCGCCCGAAGAGATTGAGAGCATGAAGACTGATATTGTGATTTTGAAGGAAGCTGTGCAGCAGCTGAGCTTCAAAGTCAACGCATTGCAGAAGGCACAGTAACATAGATTATTTGGAAAACGCTTCCTTGATCAGAAAATCCTCCATCCCGATACACGGATGGAGGATGTTTGTTTTTTGGTATTCCTAAGGCAATACCGCATAATTCGGCAATAGCAGATCCTGAGAAAATTTGGGTTCTGATAAAGGCACTTTTTCGCAGATGTACTGTGTACATCAAGATTTCGAGACAAATCCAGTCGGAAAAAAGCCGTCAATACGTGCGCGGTGATTTATTTCAGCGTTTCCCTGAATCATGTTAACCGATCTCCGGGTACAGGGGGAACCTCTCGCACAGGGCAATGACCTGCTCCCTGACCGCTGGGACAGCGGCTTCGCCCTCGTTGATGAGCCGGGCGATCATGGCGCCGATCTGGCGCATCTCGGTCTCCTTCATACCGCGGGACGTGACGGCGGGACTGCCGAAGCGCATGCCGGAGGTCACCTTCACGTTCAGGGGGTCGAAGGGAATCGTGTTCTTGTTGGCGGTGATGTTGGCAAGATCCAGAAGCTCCTGCACCTCGGCCCCGGTCTTGCCGCAGCTCATGACGTCAGCCAGCATCATGTGATTGTCTGTGCCGCCGGATACCAGGCGAACGCCGCGCTTTTGAAGCTCATCGGCCAGCGCTGCGGCATTGAGGATGATCTGGTGCTGATAGGCTTTGAAATCGTCGCTCAGATCCTCCTGGAAGCAGACGGCCTTGGCCGCAATAATGTGCATCAGCGGCCCGCCCTGAGTGCCGGGGAAGACGGCGGAGTCGATCTTTTTCCGCAGCTCCTCCTTGCAGAGGATCAGCGCGCCGCGGGGTCCGCGCAGGGTCTTGTGCGTCGTGGTGGTAACCACATGGGCATAGGGCACGGGGCTCGGGTGCTCCCCGGCGGCCACAAGGCCGGCGATGTGGGCCATGTCCACCATGAGATAAGCGCCCACGGAATCAGCGATCTCGCGCATACGTTTAAAGTCGATGACGCGGGAATAGGCGCTGGCGCCCGCAATCAGGATCCTGGGCTGCTCCTGCTCTGCGCGCTGCTGCACAGCGTCATAATCGATCTGTTCGGTCTCGGGATCGACGCCATAGAAGGTGGCGTGAAAGTACTTGCCGGAAATGGAGGCCTTTGAACCGTGGGTCAGATGGCCGCCCTGGCAGAGATCCATGCCCATGATGGTGTCGCCCGGCCGCAGCAGGGCAAGATACACCGCCACATTGGCCTGAGAGCCGGCATGAGGCTGCACATTGGCATGCTCAGCGCCAAAGAGCTTTTTGGCCCGCTCAATGGCAAGGCTTTCCACCTCGTCCACATGCTGGCACCCGCCGTAATAGCGCGCGCCGGGATAGCCCTCGGCATACTTGTTGGTCAGATGGCTGCCCATGGCCTCCATGACCGCGGGAGAGACAAAGTTTTCCGAGGCAATGAGCTCGATATGATCCCGCTGGCGTGAAAGCTCGCGCATCATGGCGGCATAAACCTCGGGATCCTGCGCTTTGATATGTTCGTAGTACTGCATGGGGGTGTTTCCTCCCGTTTCTATTTCTTTTGCCGCTGCATTATAACCTATTTCTCCGGGCATGGCAAGCCTGCAATTGATCTTGTAAGTTTTTCCGATACATGATATTATGATAAATAGAAGTGTACGCCCAAGCTTTTCACAGGAGGATGTGACGATGAAGCGAATAGCCAAAATCATTCTGGCACCGGTATTGACCGTTACAGTTGGTGCCGGCGGCCTGCTTGGCTGGCTCACAGCGGTGGAGTACAAGCCCGAGCCGGTCGTTGAGCTTGCGTGCAGCAGCCCGGCTGACACGTCAGGCTTGCGTAATGTCAAGCCCGGTGAGGAAATCTCCGTGCTGAGCTGGAATATTGGCTACGGCGGTCTCGGCAAAAGCGAGGATTTCTTCATGGACGGCGGAAAGAAAGCCAAGCCGAAGGATAAGGATACCGTCCTTGCTTATCTTGATGGCATCAACCGCACCATCACCGAGCAGGCGCCGGAAATAATAATGCTGCAGGAGGTGGATTCCAACTCCTCCCGCACCTTCAGTATCGATGAGCAGCCTCTTCTGAACGACGGCATGATCAGCGCAGCCTATGCGCTCAATTACTCCTGCCCCTATGTGCCGGTTCCCCTGCCGCCCATCGGGAAGGTGCACAGCGGTTTGTTCACCATGGCCGACGGGCTCCAGATCGAAAAGTCTGAGCGCATCGCCCTGCCCTGCCCCTTCTCCTGGCCGCTCAGGATCGCAAATCTCAAGCGCTGCCTGCTGGTGAGCTATCTGCCCGTGGAGGGCAGCGACAGGCAGCTTGTGCTCGTCAACCTTCACCTGGAGGCTTATGACGACGGCGAGGGCAAAATCGCCCAGACCAACCAGCTGCGCGATTTCATCGAGAGCGAATACGCCAAGGGCAACTACGTCATTGCCGGCGGCGACTTCAACCAGGTCTTCCCCGGCAGTCTCGAGGTCTATCCCAACACGCACGAGAAAAACTGGAAGCCGGGCGTGCTGGACGAGGCGCTGCTGCCTGAGGGCTGGACGCTGGCCTATGATCTCTCTACGCCCACCTGCCGTCTCCTTAACCAGCCCTATGATCCCAGCGACACGGCGGGCACCCAGCATTATGTGATCGACGGCCTGATTCTCTCGCCCAATGTTCAGCTCAAGAGCGTTCAAACCCTGGATGAGGGCTTCGCCAATTCCGACCACAACCCGGTCCGGGTGCAGGCCATGCTTCAGAATAGTTGACATAATTTAGTTGCAATATTTCCTTTTCCATAATATTGTGTTTCATAATTCGGTTTCCGTATCATTGTTTACATAATTGTGTATCTGGTTCTATTCTTTCCCGCAGCGATTGGAAATCTTTGTCTGCTTTTTGTTGAAACTTCGTACATTGCTCGAAATACAAGCGTTTTATCGAAGATCAGTATGATATCTTTTCGCTTCTGTGCAAAAAATGGGGGTGCAGCGCTTTTTGGCTGCATCCCCATTTCTATTCGGATTATTCCGCGATCAAAACCTTCCCCTGCCCGTCGGCGGAAAGGCGGATCGTGCGGATCTCGCGGCCGCGATTTTCGACGATGTAGCGGGCGACCTCGTCCTCGACCTTCTTCTGGATGGTACGGCGGAGGTTGCGCGCACCGTAGGTGACGGAATAGGCCTCCTTCACCAGGCAGTCGATCAGGCTCTCGTCCCAGCTGAGAGTCACGCCCTTTTCGGCCATGACGTCCCGCAGCTCGCCGAGCATGAGGGCGGCAATGTCACGGAAGTTTGACTCCGTGAGCTGGTTGAAGCACACGATCTCATCCACGCGGTTAATAAACTCGGGCCGCAAAAACTCGTTGAGCGCCTTCATGGCCCGCTCCTTCGACATGTCGCTGAGGCTGCCGCCGAAGCCGACGGAGCCGGTCTTGCTGGAGGAGCCTGCGTTGGTGGTCATGACGATGATGGTGTTTTCAAAGTTGATGTTCCGGCCCTGGGCGTCCGTGATATGTCCGTCGTCAAGGATCTGCAGGAGGATGTTCATCACATCCGGATGCGCCTTTTCGATCTCGTCGAAGAGCACCACGCTGTAGGGCTTGCGGCGGATCTTCTCAGTGAGCTGTCCCGCCTCATCATAACCCACATAGCCCGGGGGCGAGCCGATGATGCGAGAGACCGCGAACTTCTCCATAAACTCCGACATATCGAGCCGGATGAGACTCTCGGGCGAATCGAACAGATCGGCTGCCAGACGCTTGACAAGCTCGGTCTTGCCGACGCCGGTGGGGCCGACGAAGATAAAGCTCACAGGCTTGCGCTTGACCTTGAGGCCGACACGGCTGCGGCGGATGGCGGCGCAGACGGCGTCCACGGCCTCGTCCTGCCCGATGATGTGGGCCTTGAGGCGTTCGTCCAGCTTTGCCAGGCGCTCCAGCTCATCCTCCCGGATGGTGGAGGCGGGGATCTTCGTCCAGAGCTCAATTATCCGGGCCAGATTGTCGACCGTCAGGGCGGGCCTGGGCTTTGCGTCCAGCTCCCGCAGCTCGGCCTCCCGCTGCATCTCGCGGCTGCGCAGCTCGGCAATGCGGGCGTAGCGCTTATCCAGCATCTCGTCCGTAAGCGCCTGGCCGTTGGGTGAGTCGGCGCTCATGAGGGCTTCGCGCTCAAAGCGGAGGTTTTCGAGATCCCGCTCCGCCTCCATGCGGCGGTTGATGTCCGGGTGCTTCAGGTTCACGTCGGAGCAGGCCTCGTCAATGAGGTCGATGGCCTTATCCGGCAGGAAGCGGTCGGTGATGTAGCGCTCGCTCATCAGGACGGCCTGGCGGCACATTTCATCCGGGATGACCACGCCGTGGAAGTCCTCATAATAGGGGGCGATGCCGCGCAGGATCTGGATGCTGTCCTCAATGGAGGGCTCCCCCACCGTGACGGGCTGGAAACGGCGCTCGAGGGCGGAATCCTTTTCGATATGCTTGCGGTACTCGGCAAAGGTGGTGGCGCCGATGACCTGGATCTCTCCGCGGGAGAGAGCGGGCTTGAGGATGTTGGCGGCGTTCATGCTGCCCTCGGCATCCCCGGCGCCGACGATATTGTGTACCTCGTCGATCACGAGGATGACGTTGCCCTGCTTGCGGATCTCCTCGATCAGACCCTTCATGCGGCTTTCAAACTGGCCGCGGAACTGTGTCCCGGCGACCAGCGCCGTGAGGTCGAGCAGGAAGACCTGCTTCTCCATGAGCTTTGCGGGCACATCGCCGTTTGCGATACGCTGGGCAAGCCCTTCGGCGATGGCGGTCTTGCCGACGCCTGGCTCGCCGATGAGGCAGGGGTTATTCTTCTGGCGGCGGTTGAGGATCTGGATGACGCGCTCGAGCTCCTCCTCACGCCCGACCATCCGGTCGAGCTTGCCCTCCCTGGCGCGCTGGGTCAGGTCGATGCAGTAATTGTCCAGGAACCTGCGCTTGCCGCCCTTGGGGGCCGCCTGCTGGTTTCCTTCGCTCCGGCGGTTATCGGGGGCCGGGGGCGGCGTACTCTCGGCGTTGTTGTTCCCGCCGCCGAAGAGGCGGTTCAGGAAAGGGAAGGTGGCGGTCTTGCCGTCGTCCTCACTCCCCTGGTCGTCTTCCTCCACGGGCGTGAGCTCTTCCACGCCGCTCAGGGCGTTCATCATCTCACCGGTCAGGCTTTCCAGATCCTCATCCGAAAGCCCCATCTTGCTGATCACGTCGTCCACGGGCTTGATGTGCATTTCGCGCGCGCATTTGAGGCACAGGCCCTCATTTTTGGTCTGGCCGCCTTCTATTTTTGTGATAAAGACCACTGCGACATTTTTGCCGCAGCGGGAGCAGAGTGTAGGCCGCATGGGTATTCCTCCGGGTTTATGATTGTATTACATGAGGCTGTCGGTCAGGGAGTCGAAAATCAGGAAAAAGCGGCCGAGCGTGGTGTGGGCCATGGTGTCCTTGCCGATGATGATGCCGAGAAAGCTCAGCACCCAGCACAGCAGGATGCAGTAGAGAAAGCCCTTGCCGAAGCCGAGGATAGCGCCGCCGATCTCATCGACATTTTCGAGATTCGGCAGGCGGAAGGAGAGATTGCCGATGCTGGCCACCGCCACCAGGAAAATCAGGATCAGCAGAAAGGCGATGACCATGGTGCCGACGGTGGTAATGGTGTCGCAGAGGACGGAGACGATGGCCTTCGTCATGGTGACGCCGGTCTCCTCCGCCACGACGACGGCCTTGCGCGCCAGATCCTCGGCCCGTTTATGGTACAGGCCCAGATCCAGCAGGCTCTCATAGGCGTAGTCATAGCGCAGAGAGCTGTCCTGTTCCAGGATGTCCTCCAGCGAGAGCTCGCTGCTGCCGTAGCCCATGCGCTCGAGGATGGCATCCCGGTTGCGGTGGGAGTCGAGATACCCGTCCACAAAGGGCTCGATGGCGGGCACCACCTCATGCGCGTAGGCGGCCGACACGATGCTGGCCCCCAGGAGCGACACGATGATCGCGAGAATTCCCGCGACGCCGCCCACCAGGCCGCGCTTATAGCCGTTCCAGGTACACAGGGCGATAATGATTATCAGGATAATGTCAATAATAGCTTTCATATGTACCGCTCATCCTTTTTCAAACCAGGGATAGTGTAGCACATTTTTGTGAACAAATATACAGGCAGTCAGTTCCTGTCCATCATGGCGCCGGCAGGACCGTCATACCAGACGCGGTTGAGATACAGGCCCTGGGGCGGCATGGTGGGGCCGGTGAGACGCCGATCGCCCTTTTCGAGCAGGGCCGGGATCTCCTCGGGCGTAAGCTTGCCGTAGGAGGCATAGACCATAGTGCCGACCATGGCCCGGCACATGTTGTAGAGAAACCCGTCGGCACAGATGGAGACGGTGATGAGATCCCCTTCCTTTTCCGCCCGGCACCAGTGGACGGTGCGGACGGTGGTCTTCGTCTCGGTGCCGACAGAGCGCACGGCGCGAAAGTCGTGCGTCCCTTCAAAGGCCCGGGCGGCACGCTGCATCAGCGACATGTCCAGGTCCTGCGGATAAAAGCACACGCGTTTTTCAAGGAAGGGATCGCGGATGTTCCTGTTTAGTATTTTATATACATATTCTTTTTTTATACAGGAGCCGATGGCATTGAAGCGCTCTTCCGCCTCACAGGCGTCCAGCACGGCGATATCCGCAGGCAGGCGGGCGTTGAGGGCGAGCGGCAGTCTTTCCATGGGTATGCGGGTTTCGCTGTGAAAATTCGCGCAGTACCGAAGGGCGTGGACCCCGGCGTCCGTGCGGCCGCAGCCGACGATCCGGAGCCGCTCCCCGCAGGCCCTGAAGATGGCCTCCTCCACCGTCTCGGCCACGGTGACATCGTTTTTCTGCACCTGCCAGCCATGGTAGCGGCTGCCGTCATAGCGCAGGCAGAGGGCAATGTTTTTCATAGGCCGACCCTTTTGAGCACGATCATCGCGGCGAGAAACAGCAGGCCCAGCACGAGAGCGATATAGTCGCGCGGCCGCATGACAAGCTGCTTCATGCGGGTGCGCCCCTCGCCGCCGTGATAGCAGCGGCTCTCCATCGCCACCGCGAGCTCGTCCGCCCGCTTGAAGGCCGAGACGAAGAGCGGCACCAGGATAGGCAGCAAGGCCTTGGCGCGCTGGATGAGGCTGCCGGTCTCAAAGTCCGCGCCGCGGGCCTTCTGGGCCGACATGATCTTGTCGGTCTCGGCGATCAGCGTGGGAATGAAGCGCAGGGCCATGCTCATCATCATGGTCATTTCATGCACGGGGACCTTCAGCTTCTTGAGGGGGCTGAGCAGTATCTCAAGTCCGTCCGTGAGGGCGATGGGGCTTGTGGTATAGGTCAGCAGGAAGGTGCCGGAGATGAGCAGGATGATGCGCAGCATCATCTGCACGGCGCGGGCAATGCCCTCCCAGGTGATGATCCACCCGGGGCGAACGGGCGTGCCCTCGGTATAGAAGATATTCAGCAGCGCCGTCAGCACAATGATAAAGAGCATGGGCTTGACGCCCTTGAACATGCTGGAGGGTTTGATCTTCGACAGGGCCATGCACACAAGCGTCACCAGCGTGACAAGGCCATAGCCGATCCAGCTCTGCGCCTGGAAGAGGGCGACGATATAGATCACGACCAGGAGGATCTTTGTCCGGGGGTCCAGGCGGTGAACCACCGTATTGCCGGGAAAATACTGGCCGAGGGTAACGTCTCTCAGCATTTTCTTCCCTCCCTGACCTGCAGCAGCGCCGCAAGGAGCCGCTCATGGGTAAAGATCCCCTCCGGCAAGCCGACCCCGCAGTCCCGGAGCGCGACGGCCAGCTCTGCCGCCTTCGGCACGCTCAGGCCGATCTCCATGAGCTCCTTCGCGCGGGAGAAAACCGCAGCGGGTGTCCCGTCCATCACGACAGCGCCCCGGTCAAAGACGATGATGCGCTCGGCAAGGCGGGCCACATCGTCCATGCTGTGGCTCACGATCAGCACGGTCGCGCCGCTTTTCTCACGGTAGCAGCGGATATTCTCAAAGATCTGTGCGCAGCCCGCCGGGTCGAGACCAGCGGTGGGCTCGTCGAGGATCAGAACCTCCGGCCGCATGGCGATCACGCCGGCGATGGCGATGCGCCGCTTCTGTCCGCCGGAGAGCTCCAGGGGCGAGCGCTCAAAGAGCTCTTCAGAGACGCCGGTAAAGGCGGCGGCCTCGCGCACCCGCTCGTCGATCTCCTCCTTGCCCAGCTTCATATTGGACGGGCCGAAGGCGATGTCCTTATAGACCGTCTCCTCAAAGAGCTGGTACTCCGGGTATTGAAACACAAGGCCGACCTTCCGCTTTACGTCGCGCCGCGTGTATTTGTCCTTGTTGATGTCCTGCCCGTCCAGCAGCACCCTGCCCTCCGTGGGCTGCAGCAGGGCGTTCAGGTGCTGAATAAAGGTGGACTTGCCGGAGCCGGTGTGCCCGATGACAGCGGCAAACTGGCCCTGGGGAATGCTGATGCTCACGTCATGCAGGGCGGTCGATTCAAAGGGCGTGCCCGCACTGTAAACGTGGCTCAGCTTTTCGGTGATGATTTCTGCCATGAGCTCCGACTCCGTTCCTCTGCCTGTAATGCCTGCGCAATCCGGTTCGCGCAATCGTCGATCTTGAGCGCCTCGCCCGGAAACTTCATGCCCGCCTCGCGCAGCTCGCGCAGAAGACGCGCGGTCTCGGGCTGCTCCAGTCCCTCGCGTTCCAGGAGCGCTTTGTCCGCGAAGATCTCCTCCGGCCGACCGTCCGCCGTCAGGCGTCCCTCCGACAGGATCAGCACCCGGTCAGCGTCAATGCACTCCTCCATGTGGTGGGTGATGAGCACCACGGTCATGCCCTTGCCCCGGCAGAGAGAGAAGGCGGTGTCTACCACCTCGCGCCGCCCCTGCGGGTCGAGCATGGCGGTCGGCTCGTCCAGGACGATGATCTCCGGCTCCATGGCGATGACGCCCGCAATGGCCACGCGCTGCTTCTGTCCGCCGGAGAGCAGGTGCGGGGCGTGCATGCGGTGCTCGTACATGCCAACGAGGCGCAGGGCGGCGTTGACCCGGCGGCGGATCTCCTTCGGTTCCACGCCCAGGTTTTCCGGGGCGAAGGCCACATCGTCCTCCACGACGTTTGCGACGATCTGGTTGTCCGGGTTCTGAAAGACCATGCCGACACGACGGCGCACATCCAGAACGCTCGACTCATCGGCGGTGTCGATCCCGTCCACCAGCACGCGCCCCTCGTTCGGGACGAGGATGGCGTTCATGTGCTTGGCGAGCGTGGACTTGCCGGAGCCGTTTTGTCCCAGCACCGCGACGAAGCTGCCCCGCGTGACGGAGAGGTCGATGCCGTGCAGGCTCTCCTTCTCATCCCCGGGGTAGTTGAAGTGTACGTTTTCAAATACGATAATCGGTTCCAAGTTCCGGTTCCTTTCGCGGTCTGCGTTTTGTTGGGGGTGATGCAGCCCAGGCCAGCCTCTCTTGCCCCTTAGAGGCAATGCACCTTCCCCTTGTCGGCCTGCAGATCTTGTACCATGTAACGTGTTCGGGTCGATCAGGGGATCGCCCCGGCGGCGCAGTCAGCTTTCCCAGCGGCAGCTCGCCCCGCAGGGGAGATACAGTCCGCTGTCGGTGACGGGAAGGGCCAGCTCCTGACTGTCGGAGCGGCCGCCGAATTTTTTCGTGAAGATGCTCTCG
Source organism: Oscillospiraceae bacterium (assembly GCA_902790375.1). Taxonomy (GTDB): domain Bacteria; phylum Bacillota; class Clostridia; order Oscillospirales; family Oscillospiraceae; genus Limivicinus. The sequence goes on from CADARY010000015.1 coordinate 28,199, forward strand.
CTCACATAGCTCAGCACCGAGGCGGACAGGCCCGTGGTATAGGAGTTGATGAGCACGAAAAGCGGCTCCTCCGACAGGACGCCTGCGCACAGAGACACAAAGGGCCATAGATTCTGCTCCAGCTTCCAGACCTCGCCGCCCGGGCCGCGCCCGTAGGAGGGCGGGTCCATGATGATGGCGTCGTAGCGGTGTCCGCGGCGGATCTCCCGCTCGACGAACTTGGCGCAGTCATCCACGATCCAGCGGACCGGGGCGTTCTGCAGGCCGGAGGCCGCGGCGTTATCCTTGCCCCAGGCCACCATGCCCTTGGCCGCGTCCACATGGCAGACGCTGGCGCCCGCCTTGAGGCAGGCCACCGTGGCCGCGCCCGTATAGCCGAAGAGGTTCAGCACGCTGATCTCCCGCCCGGCTCTGCGGATCTTGTCCATGGCCCAGTCCCAGTTGGCGGCCTGTTCCGGAAAGAGGCCGGTATGCTTAAAATTCATGGGCTTGACGTGGAAGGTGAGCTCCCCATAGCGGATCTTCCAGGCTTCGGGCAGGTCTCCCTTGTCCCAGCTCCCGCCGCCGGTCTCGCTGCGGCGGTAACGGGCATTGCGGTCATTCCAGTGGGGGTTGCGCCGGGGCGTATCCCAGATCGCCTGAGGGTCCGGGCGCACAAGGTAATAACGCCCCCAGCGCTCCAGCTTCTCGCCCTTCGAGCAGTCGATCAGCTCAAAATCCTGCCATTGATCCGCAACAAACATAACGCTCTCCATTCTCTCGGGAGGCGCTGACGCAATCCCTGAACATGCGCGGCGATTGATTCAGCGTTTCCTTGGTCTTGAACTGTGGTATTGTACCATGGAAGCGCCCGCCGGTCAAGGTTTGATACAGCGGAAAGAGGACGCTGTGGCGGAACAGCGTCCTCTTTCGATCAATCCTTTGCAATCAGAAAATCCTTTGCCGTCTGGCGGAAGTCAAAGATGTTCGGGGCGTGGCAGTGGGCCACGGTGGCAATGGCGGCAAGGCGCATCGCCTGCGGGAATCTGACCTGAACATGCACCGTGCCGTTTTCCGCATAGGGGAACACACCCAGCGGCGTCCAGTTTTCGCCGTCGCACACCCAGACCGTCCTGTCCCCCCAGAGCATGTCCTTCCTGCTGGTGTTCTCCGCGATGATCTGATACTCCAGCGTAAAGCCCAGGCAGTCGTCAAGCGGCTCCGGCAGAACCGTGTAGGGCTGCTCCGTCCCGGGCAGCCAGCCGCCCGACCATTGCAGCGGCAGCTCATGCAGGGTGTCGAAGTCGCCCGTCGGCTCAGCTCCGATATAGTAGAGCGGGCCGGGAAATTCCTCCAGCAGGCGAATGCTCTTCATCCAGCCGGTGTAGAGCTTGTGATTCTCTCCCCGGTAGACGATGCAGGACATGTCGTTCTCCTCTGCCACGACCGTGACCTCTGTCCCCTCGAACAAAAAGCCCTGCGGGGGAACGCCGCTTTTCATCGCGGGCATGGTCTCTACAAACAGGCTCGGCGCGTACCAGGCCTTGCGGGCATAGAGCGTCTTCCACTCCTCCAGCCAGCTCTCCTTCTGCGGCAGCACGATACAGTCCCAGTTTCCCGCCGACCGGATCTTTTCAAAACCACGCTCCGCGCTGCTCTCTCCCTCGGCAAAGGCGGAGAGCGACGGCAGCAGGCACAGGGCGAGCAGACACAGAATGATTTTTCTCAGTGTTTTCATTGTCCCCTCCCCTTCAGATATCCGAAAGCTTGAGATCCTTCACTCTTCTGAGGGCGGTGCTGCTGACAAGCAGGGAGAAGCCCGCGGTAATCAGCGCCGCGTACAGATAGGTGCGCAGATCCGGATCGTGCACGAAGCGCATATAAGGCCCCTCCGTAACAGGGAGTACCTGCAGCCCGAGGAAATGACCGGCGACAAGGCCGAGAACGATGCCCGCAAGCGTTGTAATAACAAGGTCCCAGGCCACATAGCGCACACACTCCTGAACCGTAAAGCCGTTGATGCGCATGATGGTCAGCTCCCGGGTTTTCTTCTGGATATAGGTCACGGACAGATTCATGACGATGAAGTAGGCCATCACCGCCGCCAGTCCCAGCAGCATCAGGATCGCCGCATTCAAGACGGAGGACATGCTCTCAATCCGCGCGCGGTCACCGGCGGCGTCCCGCAGCTCCAGAAAGCCTTCAACGCCGCTCACCTTGTTCTCCAGCTCCTCAAGGCTCATGCCGTTGGTGCGCACCAGATAGCAGTCGGGCACGGCCTGTGTGCCGAAGACCTTCTCATAACAATTCGGCGTAAAGAACACAAGGTTTCCGAAATGGTTGTCGAAGACACCGGCAATCGGGACCGTATGGGTTTCCAGCTCGCTGTTGAGAGCCGCGAGGCTGTCGCCGGGTTTCAGGCCGTGATATTCGCTCAGGCGGATCGGGATCAGTACGCCGTCCTCGCTCTGCTGTACGGGCTGCCCGCTCCCGGGATCCCGCAGGCCGTAAAAGCCCTCCAGGCTGCCGGCCTCCGCCGTGAGCGCCACGGCGGAGTTGAAGTTGTTTCCGTCTTTGAAAAGGAAGCCGGTTTTGCCCACAAGCGTGTACGGCAGACTGTTCTCCTCCAGAATATCCGCAAGCTTCTGCGCCGCGTCTTCCTCGGCGGGATTAAAGCCGATCTCTGCCTGATAGCGGATGATCTGGCCGAACTGCCGCTCGTCGATACGCTCGATGGCAAACTTGATCATAAAGCTGCCCACCAGAAGCAGGCAGCAGCCGGCAATGCTGACGATGGTGACAAGAACACGGCGCATATCCGTGCGGATATTGCGGAAGATGAGCCGGGAATAGAGCCCTCCGTTTGATGCGCGGCGGGCAGACCTGGGCTGACTCGTGAGCTCTTCCCCCTGCAGGAGCCGGATCGCCGGAATGCGGATCAGGCTCCGGCAGGCAAACCACACCGACAGGCCCGCCGCAAGCGGCAGAACCAGCACGGCGATCAGCGTCTCCACAGGCAGGAAGCAGCGCGGGATCTTTTCAAAGACAAAGAAAGGCTCATAGTATGTCAGGAACCTGCTCTGCATCACGAAATAGGTGAGCGTGACGCCCAGCACATCAGCCGCAAGGGCGGCACTGATGCCGAAGAACATGTATTTATTCAGGACCTCGCTGTTATAAAAGCCCAGCGCCTTCGAGGTTCCGATCTGAGCGCGCTGCTCCTGCACCATACGGCCGACGGTAGCATAGATCACCAGCGCCGCAATCACGAGAAAGAGGATGGAGAAGGAGTAGCACATGGAGGCCAGACCCGCTGCCTGGCTTTCCACGAACGTATAGCCCGTATTTCCGAAGTCGCCCCATTCCAGCCAGCGGGCCGGACCGATGGCGCTCAGTTGGATCCTGGCGTTTTCAAGCTGTTTTATGCCGTCCTCATACTCTGCCTTTTTCTCTTCAAACTCCGCTGTTTTTTCTTCTAATTCCGCCTTGCCTTTTTCATATTCCTCTTTGCCCTTTTCGTATTCCTGCTCGGCTTGCTCCAGACGCTTTCTGCCCTGCTCATATTCGGTCATGGCATCCAGATACTCCTCGCCGCTGGAATACCACAGGTCGCGCCCGCTGTTGTAGGCGCTTGCGCCGTCCCTGGCCTGCTGCAGCGCATTGGAGGCAAAGTCGGGCAGATAGCTTTCCACGTCTGTGCCGGTCAGTCCGTTCGCTAAGCTGAGCGCCCCCTCGGCCTTGTACAGGAGGCCCTCCAGCGAGGCGATCTGATACTGCGCATCGACAAGAACCCGGGCGCCGGCGTCCAGCTTTGCCTCCGCCGCGTCCAGCTGTTCCCCGGCATCCTTGATCTGCGTCCAGCCGTCATCAAGCTGCTCGCGGGAAGAGGCAAGCGTTTGTTCGCCCTCCTTCAGCTTCTGTCTGCCCTCCTCCAGCTGCTGCCTGCCCTCCTCCAGCTTTGCGGAGGCTTCGTCCAGCTGCCGCTGGCCATCTTCGATTTTTCTGGCCGAATCGGCGCGGAGCTTTTCTGTCCGCGCTGCCGCCCGCTCCTCCATGACGGCGCTGACGCTTTCCTCCACCGCCCGGATTGCCTTGTCGTAGTCCCTGGTATAGCGCTGTTCCGGCGTATCGGCTACGCGCAGGCGGATCTTCATAAAGGCGCCGTTCAGGCTCTCGAGGTCAAAGCAATCCTTTGTCACCAGCACATACGGCGTCTCCGGCAGTTCTATGCTGACATGGTCCGGATGACGGAAAATGCCGGTCACCGTATAGGACGTTACGCGAAGCGGCTCGATCCCGGCAACGCTGCTGCTCTCGACCAGGATCCGATCGCCGAGGCCGAGGCCCGTATTCCCTTGCAGCGAATGCTCAATGATGCACTCGTCCGTCGTCTCCGGCAGACGGCCCTCCAGAAGCTCGGGCAGGGAGATCGTCTCCGGCATTGCCTGCACCATGACGGCGGTCCGGGTCTCCGGCTCGAGGAGCTTTGTCCCGACTGCCCAGACGGGCTCTGCGCTCTCCACCCCATCAAGGCTGCGCAGAACTGCAAGATCCTCCTCATCCAGCAGGAGAGAAGACGTGATCTCCAGATCCCAGAAGTCATATGTATCATAATAAGCGGAGGCTGCCCCGCGAATGGCCTCGCTGGAATACACAAGGCTCAGATAGGCTATCAGCGAAACCATCCCGATCACGACAATGGAAATCCAGGAGATGATTTGCTTTTGCACATTGCGGCGGGCATCCGTAAACTGCGTTTTTGTCATGCTGTTACCATTTCAATGCTGTTACCATTTCAATTCCGCTGCGCTGAGCGGATGCAGATTGATTTTGATGGTGGAGACCTTTCCGTCCCGCAGTCTGATGACGCGGTCAGCCATCTTGGCGATTTCGGGGTTGTGGGTGATCATCATGATGGTGGTGCCGATGTCCTTTTTGATCTCCTCAAAAACCGACAGAACCTCGACGCTGGTCTGGTAGTCCAGCGCTGCGGTGGGCTCATCGGCAAAGATGATCTGCGGCCGCTTGACGACAGCGCGGGCAATGGCCACGCGCTGCTGCTGACCGCCGGAGAGGGCTGAGGGATAGTTGTCGGCCCGGTCCGTGAGGCCGACCTTGGCAATGGCCTCCTCTGCGGGCATGGGGTCCGGTGCGATCTCCGCAATAAACTGTACGTTCTCCTGCGCCGTGAGATTCGGCATCAGATTATAGGACTGAAAGACGAAGCCAAGGTAGTCGCGCCGGTAGCGCGTGAGTTCTTTGTCGCTGGGATGGGAAAAATCCTTCCCGTTGATGATCAGCTCGCCGCCGGTGAGATTGTCCATGCCGGCAATGATATTCACCATCGTGGATTTGCCGCAGCCGGATTCCCCGAGGACAACCAGAAATTCGTTTTTGTAGATGTCAAGATTGATGCCGCGCAGTACGTGCAGCACCGAATCGCCGGAGGGATAGTCCTTGGTGACATTGCGCAGAGAAATCAGGATCTCCTTATCCGCGGTCGGCTTGAAAAAGAAGCCCTTATCCGCCATGGCAACGGCGGCAAGCGAGGCCATCGTCTCACAGAGAGTCAGATCCTCCTGATCGTAAAGGCCGCCGTCCCGCCGGTTGAGGATCTCGACACAGCCGATGATCCCGTCGGGCCCCTTGAGCGGGACGCAGATCAGGCTTTTGGTTCTGAAGCCAGACTCCTCATCCACGCCGGGGTTGAAGTGCTCATCCTTTTCGATGTCCGGATTGAGCTGAGCCTCGCCGCTCATGGTCACTTCACCCGCAACGCCCTGGCCGTTTTCGATGGTGATGCCGCTGATGTCCACCGGGCCGCGGTTAAAGATGGGATGCAGGCGGTTGGCTTCCCTGTCCAGCAGCCAGATCGACCCGGCCTCGCTGTCAAGGGTGTCGATGATGATCTCAAGGCTCGCCGAGATGGCGTCATCCAACGCGTCGGCGTCCCGCAGCTCCTGCGTGATCTGCCAGATCGCCCGGGTAATGCGTGAGCTTCTGTCAGTCATTCTCTGCGGCCTCCGGTATATGCTGCTTCCCAAAGCCGATAATATCGTAGAGCTTGATCTTGCCCTGGATGCCCTTGGGCTGAACCCAGATGCAGCCGCTCTCGTTGATCAGCACCTGATCGCCTGCCGCCTCCACGAGCTCCTCGGTCGCCAGGATCTGCCCGCCGGTGGTATAGCCCTGCACGCGGGAGGCCAGATTGACGTTGCGGCCGATCATGTCGTATTTGGTGCGCGTCTCCGAGCCGATATTGCCGAGGATGGCCTCTCCCGTGTGCAGTCCGATCCCCATGGAGATTTCGGGATAGCCCTGCGTCCGGTTCCATTTGTTGACGAAGGTCATGCGCCGCTGCATGGCGACCGCGCAGCCCGCGGCGTCGCGCGCGGTATAGGTGCTCTGCCGCGGAGCGCCGAAGACGGCCACGATCTCATCGCCCACGAAATCCAGGATATTCCCCTGCCAGGCGTTGATGATCTCGATCAGCTCTCCGAAAAAGTGATTGAGCATACGGATAAAATCAGCAGCGTCCATCTCCTCGGAGAGAGCTGTGGACCGACGCATATCGGCAAAGAGCATCGACACAACACGCCGCTCGCCCCCGATACGGATCTCGCCCTTTTCCGACAGGATCTCCTCCAGAACCTCATCGGTGAGATAGCGTCCGAAGGTGCGGCGGATAAACTCCTCCCTCTCCCGAACGGTCCTGCGCAGCTCTTTGTTTTCCTCCTGCAGCGTTCTGATTATCTCTTCCGGATTCACACTCATAAACTGAGCACCTCCCCTTCCTGTGCAAAGCTGACATTGCTGCGGTCGATCAGGCCCTGCCTGAGCAGCAGCTGCGCGTCCAGAGCAAAGGGGCTGTGGTGCACCAGGAGCAGATGCTTTGCCTTGCAGCGCTCCATCAGCTCAATTCCCATGTTCGGCGTGGAATGTCCAAAGCCCTTGCTTCTCAAATATTCTTCCTCGTCGTACTGCCCGTCATAGAGCAGCAGATCGGTTCCTGCTGCAAATTCCGTGAGCCTGTCAAAGCTTGCCTCATCATGCTCGTAGTCGGTGGCATAGACCAGAGACTTCTCCCCGCAGCTGAGCTTGTATACGCGGCAGCCGCTGGGATGATTGCCCGAGATGCTCTCAATCCGGATCGACCCGGCCTGCATGGGCGTGACGGCGCAGCGGATTTCCACATCTCCCCGGTAGTCCTCCAGTGCCACCGGCCAGTACGGCGGTGAGAACAGGCCGTTAAGCTGTGCGCGGGCAGTCTCATCATTCTCCGCCGGGATACAGATCACGGTTTTTTCTCCCTCCAGCAGCAGCCGTGCATACATGCCCAGGCCGAGCACATGATCCAGATGCAGATGGCTCAGCAGGATCAGCGGCGGTTTGGGGAAGTGCACAGGCGCCGAAAGCAGGCCGCTGCCCGCGTCGAGAAAGACGCAGTCATCACCGGCCTGCACCATATAACAGGAGGTAGCGCCGCCAAAGCGCGCCCGTCCCTTTTCGCTGACGGCCATGGAGCCGCGCGCGCCCAGCACCGTCAGCTTCATTCCAGCCTCTGCTGCCATGCTTATTCGATGTTGAGGATATCGCTGAAGCCTGTCACTTCAAAGATCTCGTTGATGGCATCGCTGACGTGGATGATCTTCATCGCGCCCTGCTTGTTCATGATCTTCTGGGCCGAGAGCAGCACGCGAAGGCCGGCGGAGGAAATGTAGTCGAGCTTCTCGAAATCCATGATGAGAAGCGTGACATCGGCAATGTCGCTCTTCAGTTCCGCTTCAAGCTGCGGCGCGGTGGTGGTATCGAGGCGTCCCTCCAGGGCGACCGTGAGTGTCTTATGATCCAGGTTCTTGGTAATGTTCAGCATGATGTCGTTCTCCTTTTCCTCATGAAATCTTTTTGATGATGGTCAGAATATTGTGTCCGTCCCTGTGTTCATAGAGCATTTTGTCCATGCTCTTTTTTACCATATAAATTCCGAGGCCGCCGATCCTTCTCTTCTCTATCGGGAGAGAGACATCCGGGTCCTCCTTTTCCACCGGGTTGTAGGGGATCCCCCGGTCGAGAAAGGTGATGGCAACGCTCTTCGGATCCTGTATGATCTCCATTCTGATGGTAGCGCTGCCCGGCTGCCGTTCATAGGCGTAGCTTGCAATATTGACAAAAATCTCCTCCACCGCTACGTCGATCTGCATTTGTGCCTTCATGGGGCACTCCAGCTCCTCCAGCTGGCTGTCCACAAAGGCAAGAACCTCATCCAGGTTCCCAAGCTCTGCATCCAGTGTTATTTCCTTCACGTTTTCACCTCCGCACCGTTATATTGCACACACATCATGGTGATGTCGTCGAACTGCGGCGCTTCGCTCACAAAGCTGTCGATCGCCGCCTTGACCTGCGTCAGCAGCTCCGCCGGTGATGCGTCCGGATTGCGGTTGAGCGCTTCCAGCAGCCTGTCGGTGCCGAAAAGCTCGTTGTCCGCATTGGTGGACTCTGTTACGCCGTCGGTATAGACGAAGAGCGAATCGCCCGGTTTGAGCTCAAAGCTGTGTTCCTTAAAGCGCATACCCTCCATAACTGCCACTGCCGGCGAATGGCGGTATACCACCAGCTCAAACTGCCCGTCTGCATGCCGGATGACAGGGTGCTCATGCCCGGCATTGGCGGCAAGGCCCTTGCCCGTGGACAGCTCCACGATCGCAAGCCATACCGTCACAAACAGCTCCGCCTCATTGCCCTCGCAAAGCTGCTCATTGACATGGCGCAGCACCTCGGCAGGGCCGGTGCCCATCATCGTACGGTTTTTGATGAGGGTCTTGGCAATCACCATGAAAAGGGCCGCCGGCACACCCTTGCCGGACACGTCCGCCATAACAAGGCCCAGGTGATCATCGTCAATCAGGAAGAAATCATAGAAATCGCCGCCCACCTCCTTGGCAGGCGTCATGGTGGCGTAGATATCGAAGTCATGCCGGGACGGGAAGGGCGGGAAGATGCGGGGCAGCATGTCTGCCTGGATCTGGGTGGCAATGCTCAGCTCCGCGCCGATGCGCTCCTTCTCGGCAGTGACGCTGGTGAGATTGTCCAGATACTCGACGATCTTTCCCTGCATTGTGCGTATCACCTGATACAGGTCCCCGATCTCGTCATTGGCCGTGATCGGCAGGGAGATGATATCCTCCTTCTTGAAGCCGTGATCGTGCTCGGTAAAGCCTCTGGTCGCGTCAGAGAGCATTTTCAGAGGATCGATCACCACCTTGTGCATCAGCAGGAACGAGGCGAGGATGGAGATCACGAGCAGGCCGCCCGAGGAAATGATCATCCGCTTCAGAAAAGCCTCCCGCTCGTTCATAACCTCGGTCATGTCGATATCCACACCCACGAGGGCGGCATATCCCCCCTTGGAGGTCTGGATGATATCATAGGCCGAGCAGAGCCAGCCGTAATCCGTCACCGAGACGGTAGGCTCGATAGCCTGCCCTTTCTTGAGATCGTGAAACTCCGGCGGGAGCGGGACGAAGGTTCCGATATAAAACAGGTTCTCATCGGGGTCGATAATGGTAAAGCTGTCATCCCCCTCCAGCGTGACGGTATAGACATAGGCCACGCCCAGCCTGTCCCTGTACTGCCCGAGTATGTCGCGCACCGTTTCAAAGCCCTCGTACCAGCCGTTCTGGATCAGGTACTGACGGATCATCTCCTCATCCTTCGCCTCGACGGCCTTTGCGCGCAGCTTCTGATACTCCTCGGACTGGATTGTATCCACAAAGCCGTCGATCCAATCCCCGTCCAGAAAAGACGCTACGGTGCGGGCGTCATGGGCGGTCATTTCTTTATAGTATGTATCCACCTGCCGGCTGTTCACATCATAGGCGATGATGATCAGAACAGCGGACAGCGCCAGGATAATGACCAATGTCAGCGCATTCAGCTTGACAGACATGGAAACTCTTTGCTTCTTTTTTTCCAAATATGTCACCTCTTCTCGCCGTCCGGTCAGATCCTGACCGTCATCACATTAAAGCCCTGAAAATTACGAAAGCGCAGATCCTTCACCCGGTTTTTTATCATCATCACGCCCGCGGAGTCGCTCAGCTCTGCCTGCGAATCAGCGCTTACACTGTCCATGCGCATGGAAAGAGGATTGAAGTAGGGCGCGCTGTTGCGGATATACAGGACGTAATCCCCGTTCTCCTCCGCCGCCAGGGTGAGGCAGATGTATTCATCCGGCCCTCCGTTGAAGGCCTTCTCCCAGGTGACGAGGCACAGCTCCTCCACCGCCTGCTCGATCAGCACAGTCTGCTTCCGGGGGATCTGCTGCTCTTCGCAGAAGGCCGTCACCCGCTCCATGACCGCTCCGAGCTCCCGCTTGTCCGGACCTAAGGTTGCCGTAATGACCGGTATCTTTGTGCGCTGTCCCGTCTTCTTTCCGTTGATCCTCGCCGCGACAACCAGCGAGGCGAGCGAGCCTGCCTCGCTTGCCAGGAAGAGCCACCAGAACTCATGCGGGAAGAAGCGGCCCGCCGTAAAGGTAAGCGGCAGGAGAAAGACCAGGGTGCGAAAGCTTGTCGCAAGGCTTGCAAGCTTCACCTGCCCCGTGGACTGATAGAAGCCCGTGAGGATGATGGTGATGCCGGCAAAGGGTGTGCTCAGGCAGAAGATCGGGATTGCTCTTACGGAGACCTCCAGGGTCTTGGGGTCCGTGAGGCCGAACAAATGCGATACCGGCTTTGCTGACACGCACAGCAGCACGCCCGCCGTCATGCCCACCGCAAGCCCATGGCGGATCGCGAGATTGAGCAGGTAGCGCAGATCGTCCGCGTCATGCTCGGCATGGAAGGTTGCGGCAAGCGGCTGCATGGTATCGGAATAGGCCTGGTAAAGTCCATGGGCGAGATAGGACACATTCATAATCACGTCGAAGACCGCGACATAGACCTCCCCGTTGATGATGCCGCGCTCACCGGCCTTCAGCAGCAGGCGGTTGCCCTGCATCAGAAACAGAAACTGGAAGATATAGCGCGCCGAGGTTGAAAAGCCGATCCTGACAGAGCGGCTCACGAGCGCAGGCGCAGCGCCGCCGTGAAGCGGGCCGCGAAGCCGCCGGAATTGCAGGACGCCGCTGTCGCTGAAAAAATGCGGCAGCATGATCAAAACGCTCACGCACTGGGCGATCACCGTGGCCCAGGCAGAGCCGCGCAGACCCCAGCCCAGAAGCATCACGAACAGAATGTTGAGCGCCACATCCGTAATGCAGCCCGCCGAAAAGCCAAGCGTCGCACGCCGCGTGCCGTTGTCGCAGCGCACGATGTCATACAACAGATAGTTGAGCATGAAGACCGGCGCGCTGATAAAGATAGGCCGCGCGTATTGCTCGCACAAGGCCATAATGCCCTGCTGCGCCTTGCCGGCGCCCAGCAGGCGGAGGATCGGCTCCATCAGCACATTGCCCAGCACGGCAAACAGGAGGCCCACCGAGAGCGCCAGGATCCCCAGACTCCGAAAGTGGGCAATGGCCTCCTCCTCTTTTCCTTCAGCCGTGAGGCCGCTGTGCGTCACGCCTCCGCCCGTGGAGATGGCAAGGCCCACCACGTTATATATCATATACAGCGGCGTCACGATGCCGATTGCCGCAAGGCCGCTCTCCCCCATACGGTTGCCGAGGGCGACCGCATCCGCCATGTTGGCGGCCGACAGGGCCGCGGCGGAGATCAGGGAAGGCCACAGCACCTGGAAAAACATTCTGCGGCAGATATAATGATTGTTCTTCACCCTTTGAATGCCTCATAAACCTCCAGGCGATCCACAGGACTGTAGAGCATCTTGGATCTGCGCAGTCCCTCAAGCCCGAGGTCCTCTTCCAAATTCATGTACAGGTACTGCCCGTCCAGCAGCCGTGCCAGCTCGTGGACACAGACGGCCGTGGTCTCAGGCGGGAGGGTCGGATCGTGCTTGACCATCGTCATGGTAAACATGTCGGGCTTGTTCTCATAGCCGACGAACAGGGCGTTCCCCTTGCCTTCCGTCTGCAGCAGGTAAGTGCGCATGCCGAGCTGTTCGCTGTATTCGATCTCCGCAGACAGAACGCTCATGTCGCCCATGACCGCCTCTCGCGGGTCCAGGTGCACCGAGCGGAGAATCTCACGCATAAGCCGCTTCTGTTCAGGCCCCGGTACGTTGATCGTGTAGGTGTAGGTTTTCTTGAAGCGGCGGCACTTGTCCCGAAAGCTCTTGGAAATGTGCCCCTCCCGCAGTGCCTCGGCCGCGACGGAGACGATGTACTCGCTCAGATCCTCCCGGTGCCGGATGGACCAGCCGCGCCCTGCCAGGCTCTCGGCCTGCTGCTGTGTCAGATACAGGACCCGACAGGGACTTTCCAGGCTGTCAAGAAAGGCGCTGCATTTTTTGGGCTCTCCGCAGGGGCAGTAATAGCCCCCGTCATGCGCACTGCAGATCGCAAAGAAGCTATCCTCTCCGGTGACGGTAAAGCCGTAGGCATTACGCCAGGTATAAAGAGACGGGAAAGAAAGCGCCGTAAAGGGATTTGCCTGTAAATCCCGGCATTTCGTGATCCATGCCTGATCCTCCAGACGCAGCGGACGAAAATCCATTCTTTTTCCAATCCCCCTGTATGTTATAACAAATTATTTTTTATTATACCATGTCTGTATCTTTATTCGCAAGTGCTTTTGTCTCCGATTCTCATAAGGCAATACCGCATAATTCGGCAAGAGCAGATCCTGAGAAAATTTGGGTTCTGATAAAGGCACTTTTTCGCAGATGTACTTAAGTAAGCGTCCAAATGTATTGTGTACCTCAAGAAAAAGTGACGAAATCAGGGCACAAATTTTCCAGGAGATGCCGAAGGCGGATTGTGCGGTGTTGCCATAATACCAGGGAAGCGGCATTGGCATACCGCTGATGTCCTGCTCTTGCCGGGAGTCCTGTCCCGCCAGGGAGACAAAAAACCAGGCAAAAATGCCTGGCTTTTTTATCGGCTCACGCCGTATTGGCTGACAACGCCGCGCGAGGCATCAAAGGTGTAGCGAAAGCGCGCGCAGTCGATCTGCTCGCCGCCGCGCAGAACCGAGACACAAAGGTCATCCCCCTCCGCCGGCGAGGCAAGGCACACGCCGTCAAGCGTCAGATCCTCCCCGCCGCCGAGCGTGCCTGCCGCCGTCTCCAGGGTCTCGCCGGGCTGCGGCAGGCGGTCCAGGACCGCAGCGCTCTCCCCGCCGTGACGGATGAGGATAAGCTTTGTCTCCGCAGTGCACTGTTCCGTTTCAACGCCGAGAGCCGCAAGCAGCTCCGCTGCGATCGGGTCCCGGAACAGCTCCGTGTCCCGGACAAAGAGGGCCGCATCCACCGCATCCCGCTCCAGGAGCATGAGATAGCGGTAAAGATCTTCCTCGGCGCGGAGCGTCTCATTCTTTTTCTGCGTGTAGAGCTGATGATCTCTCGCCCAGTCGGCATAGGCCTCCTCGCCCCGGTGGTCGGGGATCCCATAGCGCCCGGCGATATAATTGCCGAGGTACTCTGTCACCTTCCGCGCGCCCGCGGTATTCAGGTGTCCGGCGCTGTCGGCAAAGTCGATGTGGTAGTTCACCACATCCAGATCGAAGAAGTTGAGATAGTCCACCCCGTATTCCGCCGCGATCTTTCCCGCGTATTCCGCCGCAGCCTGCTGATGGGCATCGGCATAGAGCGGCAGGAAGGTCACGAGAACCTCGATGCCCCGGCTCTGGCACTCCTCGATGGCACGGCGCAGATACTTCACCCCTACCGTGTCAAAGACCGCGCCCTTCTCGCTGTCATCGGGCACAAATTCGCCGCCGTAGATCTCGTTGTTCGCGATGGCCCCGCGGGTCAGGTTCTTCTGCGGTTGATAGTCCTCCTCTGTCAGCTGGCTCCAGCGGGAATGAAAGACCGGGAAGGTCCACAGGAGGTTGAAAGCGCTGCGGCGCTCCCCTTCGTTGAACTCCTCCGTCATGGCCGGGTCATCCAGCATGTCGCGCACGGCGCGGATCTTGTTGAGGCTGAGGGGAAAGCTGTCCATTGAAATGTGCATCAGGCCGAAGACTGCGGTAGTCTTTGCGTCAAAGTGCATGCCGTAGCAGTCGATGACCATGAGCTTCGGCTGCTTGTAGTCCAGAGCCAGGCGCATGACCCAATAGTAGGCGGGAGGCGGGTGCCCGGCCTGGGCCCAGTTATAGGAAACGAAGCCGTGATCCTCCCACAGCTCCATGGGGAAGATGCCGTTCATGGGGCGGCTGGAGCCGATAAAGAATACGTCGTAATCCGCCTTCTGCTCAAAAAACTCCGCGTTTTTTGCATAGCTGTCCTTTTTCTGGGTCAGCCAGGTCAACCCCCACAGGAGCGCCCCCGTCAGGCACAGGGCGGCAAGGCAGCTCAGGAATCGTTTTGTTTTCATCTGGCATGCCCGTCCTTAAAACTGAAAATAGATAAAGTTTGCCTCGCTGAAGCTGGGGCCCCATACGCCGAAGAGCAGCACGACGGCGGTGGAGAGGGCGAAGACCAGCCAGCGGCACCAGGCGTCCTGGCGCAGGATGATCTTGCGGATGGCAATGCCCCGCTGCTTGCAGATATCCGAGAGCAGCAGCGCCCCCATAAAGAGCGTCATGGGCAGCACCATGGCGCTGTCATACTCATGCAGGAAGAGGGAACCGTCAAAGAGGATCCAGGGATTTCGGACATGGAGGATACTGCCGATGACGGCGACGGCCTCCCCTACGGAGCCGGCGCGGAAAAAGATCAGGGAGAAGGCGAAGAGGCAGAAGGTCACCGGGATCTGCACAAGCTTCACCCCGAGAGAGCTGCGGTCGATATGCAGGAGTCTCGAGAGCCTCAGGCGCAGCGGCATCAGCAGCTCCCCGATCACCTGATACAGTCCGTTCAGGCCGCCCCAGACTACATAGGACAGGTCCGCCCCGTGCCACAGGCCGCTCACGAGGAAGACGATCATGCGGTTGAGCTGCTTTCTGAACATCCCCTTGCGGCTGCCGCCCAGGGGGATATACAGATAGTCCTTGAACCAGGAGGTGAGAGAGACGTGCCAGTTGCGCCAGAACTCCGCCACCGTGGTGGAGAGAAAGGGCGAGCGGAAGTTTTCCATCAGCTCGATACCCAGCAGCTTTGCGCTGCCCATGGCGATGGTGGAATAACCGTAGAAATCGCAATAAATTTGAATGGCAAAGAGGATGGCTGCCAGCGCCAGATAGGCGCCGGGATAGAGATAGCGCGCGCCGTAGACCGTGTCGATGTACAGAGCCAGGCGGTCGGCGATCACGAGCTTCAGGAAAAAGCCCCAGAGCATGATGAGCAGCCCCTCCCGCAGGTTATCGAAGCTGAATTTGTGCGGGGCCGACAGCTGACCCAGAAGATTTCCGGAGCGCTCGATCGGGCCGGCCACAAGCTGCGGGAAGAAGGAGACAAAAAGAGCGTAGGTGAAAAAGTCCCGCTCGGCCGGGATCTGCTCCCGGTAAACATCCATGGTATAGCCGAGAGCCTGGAAGGTATAAAAGGAGATGCCCACGGGCAGGAGGATGTTGACGGACGGAAGACGCACCTGAACATGCAGCTGTGTGAGCAGCGCCTGCAGCAGGCCCACGCTGAAGTTGAAGTACTTGAAAAAAAACAGGATGCCGAGGTTGGAGACAAAGCTCAGCCCGACGATCCACTTTTTCAGCTTCTCCCGCTGTGCGGGCGCATAGTCCCCCGCCTTCACCCGCTCAAGCCCCAGGCCGCTGAGCCAGGTGATGAGCGTGGAGGCAAAGATCAAAAGCGCGTACTTTGCGTTCCAGCACATATAGAAATAATAGCTTGCCGCGAGAAGCCAGTATTTTTTTGCTTTTGCGGGCAGCAGATAATACAGCAGCACGACAATGGGGAGGAAAATTACATATTTTCCGGAGTTAAACAGCAAGGCGCTCTCTCCCTCGGTCAGAATAAACAAATTCTATAACGGAACGCAGCCATTGTCAAACAAAACATAATCGCCGCCGGAAGATTCCGGCGGCGTTGTGTTATTCCTGCCGCATGCGCTCAGGCAGCCGGCCTGCTCTCGGGAAGACCGGCGTCAGGTGTTCCGCCCACCATGGTCTCATAGAAGGTGGCGGTGGCATTGACGGAGAGATTGCCGTCAAGCACGTATTTATCACGGAACGCTCTGCATTGCAGGTCTCCGATCAGGCAGCGGTAATGGCTTTCGTTGATGGAATTGATGATATGTTCCATGCTCTCATAGCTGCTCGCCGTGAGCTGCAGCGAGAAGTTGCGGCGGATCTGATCCTCGCTGCGGGTGACATTGGCAAAGGTGATGGAATATTGCAGCGCCTCACTCAGGACATCGTTCAGCATGGCGATCTCGGCCTTGCTGTTGTTGTAGCTGCCCATTTCGGAGGCTTTGCCGCCGGCTGTGACATCATCCAGCTCGGCGCGCATATTGCGCATTGTTGTAAGCTTGGCGGTCACGGCGGTCAGCTCCATGGACAGCGAGTCCGCCTCGGCCTGGGCTTGCGCCAGTGCCGAACGCACGGGCTGATCGACAAACTGGTAATAGGCAAGGGCTACCAGAATCAGGCTGAGCAGCAGCAGAAGGATCTTTTCCTTCAGCGTAAAGCTTCGGCTGAGAACTTTCATTTTCTGTCCACCTCCGCCCCGGAATTGAGATAGGCGACGACGCGCGCCTTAACATAGCTGAACTCTTCGGTAGTATTGTTCCCGCGCGTGTTGTCGTCGGTATTGGCTGTGTTCACCGTGCAGAAGTCCACCAGGTCCTGCTGCTCAAGCTGCTGGACGATGAGGTTGATCTGCTGCAGGGTGTCACCGATCATTTCGACGGTGAGCTGGTTTCCGGTGACCGACCAGGAGCTGACCTCGGCATACGGCAGGATCATATTGCGGATCAGCTTCAGCACCTCCGTACGGTCTGTGCGCGTGCGCTCTTCGTTGGTGAAGCCGGAATAGGTATAGTGGGCATAGAGCTCAGCGAGATCATCATAATCCGCCAGCTCCGCATAGCCCGCTTTCAGCTTGGTCTGCAGATCGTAGACCTGGCGCTCTGCGGCGCTGAGCTCGCTATAGCGATCAATGACCATGAATTTACTGAACAGAGCAGCGGCAACCAGGATCAGGATGATGCCCGGGAGCGCGAGTCCGAAATGCGTCTTCTTCTCACCCACAGTGGCCAGATTGATCACGCGCTTGGTGGGCATTTGCCGGCGGAACTTGACGCCGCCTTTTTTGTTGTTCTTTGTTTTTATGGCAAGAGCCACAGCCTTCACCCCCGATCAATCCATCGTAATGCCGATCGCCTGGAGCAGCTCATAATCATTCTCCAGTGTGATCCCGTTGGGAAGCAGCTCGCCTGCGGTGTGGATATGCAGATCCAGCGTCTCGGCAATGCTCTGCTGCAGCGGCTTGATACACGCCCCGCCGCCGCAGATCCAGATATCCTCCAGGTGGCTGTCAGGATTGGAAAAGCGATAGAAGTTCAGCGCCCGCATCAGCTCCACTGTGATGGTGCCGTAGGCGTTCATGCAGTAATCCTTTCTCTGGCAGTCCTCATAGTTGTTCAGCAGATAGGTATGGGCAAGATGGACGTCGACAGAGTAGGCCTCCGCAATGACCTGGTCCAGGCTGTTCATGCCGAGCTCCAGCACGCGCGTGACCATATGCCGGTCGCCGCGGAACATGTACATGCGAATGGCCTGGAAGCCCAGGTCGAGGATGCAGTACTCCTGCGGCGTCTCCCCTTCCGCGCCGCCGATCGCCCGGATCAGCGCCTGGTAGGCGCACACCGTGGGCGCCGCCTTGACGAGGTTCAGGCCGGCGCGGTGCAGGGCCTCCCGCGTCTCCTCAATCAGGGATTTGGGAGCCGCGACCGCCATGAGCTCCATCACCGGGCCGCTGTTGTCCGCTTCGCCCTCGCCTTCGCCGTCAGCATTCTTTTCGGAGATGGAGACCACCGCATAGTCAAAGAGGTAGTCCTTCATCTCATCGGTGATGTAGTCGCGAAACTCAAAGGGCAGGTTATAGTTGAGCTGGTCGATCGTCATCAGCGGCATGGTCACGCTGCGGATAAAGACCGTCTCGTTCGCCAGGGCCACCGCCGCCTGTCCGCAGCGGATGCCATTCTCCTTCATCGTTCTGCGGATCAGCTCACCCATCGTTTCGGAAGAGACGATGCGCCCCTCACGAATCAGATTGTTCGGCATGGGAACCACGGCAGTCTTGCGTACCTGCCTGCCGTTGACCAACGCCAGCTTCAAGCTGTCATAGC
The DNA here is from genome assembly GCA_902790375.1 of Oscillospiraceae bacterium. Lineage (GTDB taxonomy): Bacteria > Bacillota > Clostridia > Oscillospirales > Oscillospiraceae > Limivicinus. The sequence continues at coordinate 46,482 of CADARY010000015.1, forward strand.
CGATATCCACACCCAAAATGGTTTTTGCCATACTCTTCACCAAGCTTCCTTTTTCCGAATAAGGTGTCTTGTCAGACGCCCGCAATGCAGCATCCTGCCGTGTTCAAAAAACTGTTAAAGGCCAAGAAGGCCGGTATACCATTGTATGATGCCCTGCCCGAACAGCAGCATCAGCGCCGCAGCCAGGGAGATGGAGGGCCCGAAGGGGATGGGCTGTCCCGCCCTGCCCCGCCGCGCCTGCACCAGGGCAAAGCCAAGCCCCAGCACGCACGAGAGCAGCACCGTAAACAGGCCGCCCGCAAAGCCCAGGTAGAGCCCGACCACAGCAAAGAGCTTTACGTCGCCGCCGCCGAGGCTCTCCTTGCCCAGGAGCTTATCCATCACGATGCTCATGAGCAGAATGCCGCCGCCGAAGCACAGGCCCGCCAGGACCGAGCGGGCAATCTCCGCCCAGCCGGGCCGCAGGAAGGGCAGAGCCGCGACCCAGGCGCCCACCGCGACCAGCAGGCAGCCGTCCGGGATCGTATAGCACTCCAGATCCACCAGCGACAGGCAGAAGAGGCAGGCGAGAAAGATCCAGTTGCGAAGGCAAAGGATCGTGAGATCAAAGCGCAGCAGACACAGCAGCGTCAGCACGGCGAAGGCAAGCTCCGTCAGCGGATAGCGCGCGGAGATCTTTTCGCCGCAGTAGCGGCAGCGCCCACGCAGGAGCAGCCAGCTCAGAATCGGCACCAGATCGAGCGCGCCGAGCTCATGCCCGCAGTGCGGACAGCGGCTGTGCCCGCCGAGGAAGGATTCCCCGTGGGCGATGCGCCAGGCGGCGCAATTGAGGAAGGAGCCGAACACCGCGCCCACGCAGAAGGCCATGACGCAGCAGTAAATCAGCAGGCCCCTGTCGCTCCATATGGACATCGTGTATCCCCCCTCCGAAGGCATTTGCCCTGATCTACTGAATCACCATATCGGACAGGTATTGGTAATCCGTACCCGTCACATTCCAGTAGCTGTCTCCGGTCCATTCATCGTGATAGCTCCAGTTGGCGCAGTGCTCCTCATCGGCGAAGGCGAAATACCACATTTCCCCTTCCTTCATGCCGCAGTCCGCGCCGAAATCACTGTGGCCCACCACGGAATAATAGGCGACAATGCCCTCCTGTCCCTCCGTCAGCCTTGTGCCGCGCTTGAGTCCGACATCCGCATCCGTAAGCCAGGCGGTATAGGGCTTGCTGTGGAGGGTGTAGGGCAAGCTCTCCGGGAAGGGATTGCCCTTGTTGCGCTCCTTGAGCAGGGCCTCCTGGAGCTGAGTGCGCACGTTGTAGGCATTGAGGCGGGTGCAGAGCCGACTGTCCGAGCAGTGCAGGCCGCAGATGATCTCCCAGTCCATGGGACTGTTCGCCTTGGGGACGACATAGACGCTGCCCCCGGCGGGACAGAGATCGTCCCAGCCGTTCATGACATAGGTGACAAAGGCCTTGGCATCCTCGGCAGAGCCGTTTTCAAACCCGTTGAGCATGAAATTGGACGCAAGCTGCCGCCGCGCCGTATCCAGCGCCGTGGCGCAGGCCAGTTTTTTGCCCTGATCCTGGTATTTTTTATAGCTGGGGATCAGGCTTGTGATGGCAAGCACGATCACCAGGACCAGCAGCACGGCAATGATCCAGGACAATCCCCGCTCATTATGCAGTTTTGAAGCGTGTGATGCTTTCATAGTTGACCCTTTTTCGCAGCATGTGCAATAGTGTAACACCATAAAAATCCATAGTCATTTTATCACAGGCGATTCCTCTGTGCAAGAGTTTTGTTTACATTTTGTCATCTTTTCGGATAAGCCATTGCAACACCCCGGCCCCTTCTCGGGGCCGGGGCTGCCTGTGTTTTTGCTGTGTGCTTAGGGAATGGTCGTTGGGTTTCCGGATGAACCGCCCTTGTTGACCACGAAGGCCTCCGGCGCAGGCCAGTCGCCGTAATGGGCGGAGACAAAATCACTGGATGTTGATTTTGCTTTTGTTGTCTGCCCAATCTGATCGACAGTCCTGAGGTTGAAGCTGCCGCTATAATAACGGTTCAGTGTTGTATCATAGGGATTCGCGGCATTCCAGGTATTGGGAGTATTGGGACTTCCGCAAAAGTCATTATATGTTTTTGCAGTTTCGTCGAAGGGTTTAATGCCTGGGCGGCTTGCTCCCCCGCCGGTGGCAGGCAGACAGGTGTAACCCTGATTGGCGTCCTGCACCTCATTGATGATCTCAAAGTACCAGCAGTTGCTTACTGTATCGCCGAGAGTGCCGGCAAAGGCGCCCTTTGTACTGCCTGCGACAAGCCCGGTGCAGTAGCTGTTGCTGATGTCGCCGCTGCCGCTGCCCACAAAGCCGCCCGCCGTTGTGCCGGAGGCCGAGCAGGTGGAATAGCTGTAGCTCACCTCGCCGCCGGACATGCTGCCGATCAGGCCGCCGGCGGTCGAGCCGGTGACGTTATACTTCGTCGCAGAATACTGTGCATTCTCCGTGTGTCCGCCCGCGTAGCTCTTCTCAACTTTGCCACCGGTCATACTGCCGATCAGCCCGCCGGCGTTTTCGCTGCCGCTCACGACCAGTGCCGCGGCGCTCCTTGTAACGCTGCCGCCATTCATGCTGCCGATCAGCCCGCCGGCGTGGCCGCTTGATGCGCTCACCGCAACAGCGTCAAGGCTTCTGCCTGAATCGTGTGCCAGCACGTTCGTAACTGCGCAGTTGGTCATGGACCCGGCCAGAGCGCCTGCGCTGGTGGGATTGGTGGTATTGGTGGAACTATTGATGATATTGAAATCAACGAGCTCCAGATTGGAGACGCTGCTGCCATTGGTAAGCTCGCCAAAGAGACCGGCGTTGCCGCTATGGTTCGTACTGACATTCCTAATTCTGTGATTCTGTCCATCATACGAGAGCTTTACAATCGGATCGACCGGAAAATACTGATCGTCCGCCGTCGATCCCCCCGTATAATAGATCTTCACATGATCCCGGGACTCCTTCCACGTCCTCCAAAGTGTATTGACATTCCCCCGAAACACATCCCAAACCATATCGGCTTGTTGTTTCGCGCTTTCCAGATAGACAGGCTTTGCTGCATTTGTAGCGCTGTCGGCTATGCCGGAAACCGTTGGACTCATGTTTTCAAGGTGCCGGAAATTCGTGATACCCGCATCAACGCTTGGCTGCACATTGGTTCCCGACTTCACTTTGGTGCTGTCCTCAAAGAGGCTGTTTGTAATCGCCTCCGCACTGTATCCCACGTTGGAGGGCTCACTGTTGGAAGACATCGCGTAAACCGTAATATCCTCGCCGGGATAGAAGCCGGAACCCAGATCCGAAAAATGCAGGCCCGGTGTCGTTATATCATCCAGAATAACGTCGAAGACGGGCTCTTTTGGGTCGTTGCTGATCTGTTTGATTCTGGGGTTGGTATTCTTTGTATCTACAGTAATAGACATGAACGCGCCGCTTGTATTTCCTTTTATAACAAGATACAGCAAGGAGGTTTTGATATCCGCATTCGGATCGGTAATTCTGACGTAAAGAACCTCCTCATTGTGCACGACAATGGAAGGGTCTTTGATCTTAACCGGAGTTTTACCTCTGGCTTCGACGCCGCCATAGTAGCCGATAACGGAATGATCCTGACCATAGTCCGTAAGTGCATCTTTATCGCTTCGATTGCGTAGAAAATCGGCATAATCGCTTTCCTGATACTGATGTGCAAAACGTGATGCACGATTGAACAGACTTCCGCCGTGCCCGACTTCAGACCAGTAAAACACATCAAGTACCTGGACTGTCGCTTTCTGATAACGTATAATATAGCTTTGGCTTCGAACCGTCGCATCAATTGCATTTTCGGGAAGGATCAGATTCAATACGGAGTTTGCTTTAATGTCGCCGTCTTTAACGACAAAATAATAGACTCCATTCCCGGTATCGGAAATGCCTTCAATCTTGTCTTCGTTCGTTCCGAAGTCCGTTCGTCCCAGATATCCCTCATGCTCAGCCATGATAAGATGGTTTTGCGCGGCAACAAAGATGGATTTTGCATAGTTGTCATACTCCAGCTTTGTTAAAGACCGGAAGTATCGTGCCACGTTGATTGCGGCCACGCCGCCTAAAATGCTGATTATTGCGATCGCTATCAGGATTTCCGCCAATGTGAAGCCTTTTTTTGTCCGGTTTTTTTGCATCTTCATCACCTAAGCCGCTTTTCCGGCTTCATAGCCCACGATTCGAATCACTGCGCTGTCCAGTTTGTTTACGTCGTTTCCTATCTTTTTGTTCTTTACCTTAAGATCTGTGATCGTAATGATTCCGTCATTACACTGCACGCTTTTAAAAGTCGCACTGAGATTTTCCGTTGCTGCGATCTCTGAAATAAGCAGCCTTTCGCTGCCGGATTTTGTAATATAAATGCCGTCATTCTTGCCGTCATTCTTTACTTCGATTTTTGATTCGACACCGTCACTGTCTGTATAGCGAATGCTTTTCCCGTTACTGCTCACCGTAATCGTCCGGCTTGGGACTGCCGTTGACAGCTCGTCGCGCAGCGCGGTATACGTTGTCGCAAGCAGTGTTTCCGCGTGAGCGGCATCCACCATTTTTCCCAATGCATTCGCTGCCACAGGGATTCCGCCCGCGACGACAGAGGAAACCATCAGCAAAATCAGCACGGTAATCAAAAGCTCTGCCAGCGTAAATCCCTTATTATTCTTCAAACGGTTTTTTAGTCTGTTCATGAGCCGTTTTCCTTATACACAACATACGAGATGACTGCATTTCTTCTTGTGTTCGTGTAATACTTAACCATTATTGTGGAGGAAGACGAAGGATCATCCGTCAGCTTCATTGACGTGCCATCCTTCGCGAAGCTGACCGTTCCGCTGCTTGTGGTTCCTTTATGCGACGCAAGGGCATTGCCCGCCGTGATATATTGATTGAAGGCTTCTCTGTTGCCCGTAACGATTCTTGTCGCGGAGGTAACCATATTGGCCAGGAGCATGAGCGCGACGGCAGAGATCAGCAGTGCAACCAGCACTTCCGCTATGCTTTCGCCGATCTGACTGCGCAGCTTGTCAATCAGTCTTTTTTCCACTTCACTCATCTCCTGTCGAAACGCCGCTTAAAGTCCAGTAAATTTCCGAATGCTTTTCGAGTGTCGTCGTTTCCTTTTCGATCTCGGTGTATCCGCTGTCACCCACATTGGTGATCTCAATCGGCTGTTTTTCCACCTGGGAATCAGGCCACTCTCTGATGTGCGGCTTTAATATAACATTCAGCGTATAATGGTCTTTGTCAACTCTGCCCGCTATCGTATCTGTCAGCTTGAGGATCAGTGTTCCGTCTTTTTTGAGATTATATGTACCGTTTATGCTCAGGCTTTGCTTGTCTGTATCTGTATGTGTCAGCGTCAAATTCCCTTCGTTGGTGTTTCCGTCCTTTAAGGAAAACGCAAAGGCTGTTTCAGTATTGCACTTCTGAGTTCCATACATCAGTTTGACAACCTGTTCTGTCAAAAAGCTGTTGCTTGCCGAAAGCGGTGAATCTCCCGTGACCTCCTGATTATTGATTTTTGTACCATATTCGGGGTCTGTTGTACTGGATGCGGGCGTACCGGCAATGTATGACTCTCTGCCTGTGGTTTCATCGACAGAACGTGTATAGATGGTGCTTACTGTGTTGGTATATGATTTCGTTCTGACAATCGTGACTGTTTTATTTGATAATTCCTGTGCCAACAGATCAGCGGCAGAAGTTACGCTGTAGTAACGTTGATCCATCTCCGCCAGCTTGCTCATGCGTCCGGAGGCCGCTGTAGCTGCGGTCAGCACCACTGAGCCGACTACCGCGCACACGAGGAAAATCAGCAGGGCAAAGGTAATCGACGCGCCGCGCCGGGATCTTAGTTTTCTCCTGATCGCCTGCATCTTTGTCTCCTCCTGCCCTTTCTTTAAACAGATATTGATACATAGTAGAATATACCATATTTCCGGCCGATATGCAAGCCCCGGCCCAGGTATAGAATTGCCCCCGGCCCTGAAGGGCCGGGGGTGCTGTGATGTTCAGGGGACTGTGTCCTCTGCATTGAGCTCGCGGATGATGGTCTTATTCGTCTGCTCATAGCCATAGCCATTTTCGTTGACCGTGAGGATGAACCATTTCTCGACCGGTGCTGTTTCATGCAGATAGTAGGTGCCATAGGGCAGTTTTCCGATGAAGAACACGCCGCTGGCTCCGCTTGTAAAGGTCGTTGTCACAGTGCCGTTGATGTCGGTTCCGCTGACAGGCGACCGATCATACCGAAGGATCTGGAACTTGGCGCCCGGCACTGCTCCATACTTGTCGTTGACCTTCCGCAGGATCACCTTGCGCTCGGCTGTGGAGATGTTCATAACTCTGTACTGATGCTCAGCCGGGTTGTTGCCCTCCGCCGCCTTGGTCTTGACCTTGTAGACTTCCTTGGTGTAGTCCCCCGCTTCGTCCTTTGTCCACATCGTGAGTACGCCCGCACCGGAAATGCGCAGCTCATAAACGGTTTCGTTGTTCCGGTATCCGAACGTATTCCCTTCCGGATCTTTTGTCGGGACTCTTGTCTCCTTCAGGTAGAAGGTCTTCGGCGGAATCTTGGGCAGAAGTACCTCGCCCTTCAGGAGCCTGACGGTTTTCCCGTTCTTGTCCGTGTAGGTTGCGGTGCCGTCACTGGAAACGGTGGTTGCGCGCTTGCCGTCGGCTGTCGCGGGTGTGCTGCCGGTGAAGGTCATCTCAAACTGCGTTGTGCACGCCGGGTCAGAATAGAGCGTGAAGGTCGCGCCGGGCAGAGCCTTGCCGAAGCTGTCCATCTTGAGGAACACCACGTCAAAGCCGCCGGTCCAGTAGATGCACTCCCAGTTGTTGATGGCTTCGCCCTTCTGGCCGGTCAGGTAGTCGCCGCCGCAGTTGGTAAGACTGTCTGGCTGCGCGTTGCGGAAGGCTCTCATGCTGGCATCCTGCAAGGTTCCGTTTCCGGTGTACACCGCGAACTGCTTGAGCATCTCATAGTGGTTTACGGTATCGGTTTTACCATTGGCCCAGACCCAGATCGTGCCGTCGCCGGAGGTGATTTCGCCCGTCACGCGGATGGCGGTATGGGGCTGCGCCGTACCGGGGATGAAAATGTCCTGCCGAACCAGATACAGATTGCCGTCCTTCGGATACGCTTTGCCGCCGTTTGTCGGCTCCTTATCCTCTGTCTTGAAACTGCTGTCGTTGCTGTCTTTGCGGACGAAGTTGCCCTCTGTCCCCTTCAGGTCATCCTTATCGGTATCGTTGCCGCCCTTGCGGTCGGTACCGCCGAAGTCCGGATTACCGGAGAGGTTGAGGATCGCATGGTTATCGGCATTGCTCCAGTCCAGATACACGCCCGCGCCGTTGGCCGCAGTGTTGCCGTTGATGACGCCGCCGGTTATGGTGGCCGTACCGTTCGTCTCAACATACACTGCGCCGCCGTAGCCGGTGGTTTCGGAGTCTTGCAGCGCCGCGCCGCTTTCAACGGTCAGCGCGCTGCCGGAGGCGACGTTGACAATACCGCCATTGGCGCTGCTTTTGTACGTGTTCTTCGCGCCGTCGAGGGTAATGTCCGTCAGGGTCAGCCTGGTTCCCGTGGCTTTGATCATAGAGTCATTGACGAAACCGCGCCTGATCAGTGCTTTGCCGTCCGCACCCGTCCGATCCGTCTTAAACCAGAAGTAGTCACCCCAACCGTTCATTTCCTTTTCCTTGTCCTGCGTCAGATCGGCTTTCAGCTCCGCCGTGGTGAAGGTCACCATGCGGCTGCCCTTATACAGGATGCTCTTGTCAAGGTCGTAATCCTTCAGCATTTTGAGCTTCACGGTCGTGTTCGCGTTATTGGGATATTCGCTGAATCTGTAGCTTGATTGATCTCTGACATAGAGCTTTCCCTGGGCTGCGTCGAAGCCTTCATGCGATGCGTTGAAGCCATTCGGATCACTCTCCGGGTCATCGGGTTCTGTGATTCTGGCATAGACCGCCTGCGCCTTGCGGACCTCCTTTTTGCCGTTGATGGTGAGGTTGATGTCCTGATACAGGATCTTGTCATTGGCGTCGTCCGTCAGCTTGCAGATCACGTCCACCCAATAGATGAGCGTGTCGCTTGTGTCCTCATTATTTTTGACACCGTAAAGAGCCAGGGCATGATCGCTGCGGAAGACCTGCGGGTTAAAGCGTGTGGCCGTGTCGCCGAAGGTGCCGAAGGGCATGCCGGGCAGGCCGTGCTTCTCAAATACAGTGCTGTCGGATTCGATGACAAATACACCGATGACGCCATCGACAAGGCCGCCGGTCGTGGTATTGATGACATCGTTATAGTCCTCGCTCAGGACGAGGTTCATCTGCTGATTCTTGTCCTGGGTGTTGAAGTTGTCAAAGACCGTCGGGGTGTCGCCGAAGTAGAGTCTTGCATTCGGGCCGCCCACGTTGATCGCGCCGCCGTTGCTGGCAGACGCTGTGTTGTCGGTGATGCCGGCATTGGTGATGGTAGCCTTTGCGTTGTTTGCCACGAAAACCGCGCTGCCGAGGCTTGCTTTGTTCTCGGTAACGCTGCCGCCGCTGACGGTCAGGCTTCCGCTTGTTACAGTCCCGTCTTCCTCCTGCTTGGCCTCCACATAGAACGCGCCGCCGTTGGCAGAAGCCGTGTTGCTGCGGATGGTTCCGCTCTCCATCGTTACGCGCGCGCCGGGGGCCACGGTGACCGCGCCGCCGTTGGCAGCGGTGTTGCCGCTCATGTCCACATTGCCGGTCAGCGTGAGCTCGCCATAACCGCCGATCTTGACCGCGCCGCCCTTGCTGCCCGCAGCGCTGTTGCCTGTAAAGATGCCTTCGCTGATTGTCAGCGTGGAGGGGCTATCTTTCCTGGAGAGCACGGCGATCGCGCCGCCCTCGCCGGGCGCGTCTGTTGAGCCTTTAAAGGTATTGGCCTTGTTGTTGGCGAACGTGCAGTTGTTCACGACCAGGCTGCAATTCTCCGCCGCACGGATCGCACCGCCCTGATAGCTGGCGCTGTTGTCGGAAAAGACAACATTGTAAATGGGCAGGTTCATCATTTCGGCAGCATCCTTTGTCCTGTTGATGCTGATCGCGCCGCCGTTGCCCTTCTTCGCTGTGGAAGAAATGGCGTGGTTGTTGTTAAACAGTGCGTTTGTGATACGGAAGGTGCAGTATGCGCCGACGGCAATCGCTCCGCCGTCCGCACCGGTATGGGCTACGTCGGTGATCTCATTGACAACCTGGTTTTTGGAGAAAACGGCCGCTCTGTAATAACCGCCGTCGATGGTGAGGCTGGTGTTGTCATCCAAGAGGATCGCACCGCCCTTAGCGTCAATGCTGCCATCGGCATTGACAGCAAATTCTTCAAAGACCGTTCTTTCCTGATACCTTTGATCCGCAAGAATTTTCAATTGACCATCCTGAATATGGATCGCTCTGCCGTTGAACTGCGATTTCTGACCGTTGAGGGTAATGCTCTGCACCGTCATAGTCGCGCCATCTTTAATCGTAATCAGCGCACCGCTGCTGTCAGTCGCGGAATACCCGCGGGTGATCAGCGCTCTGCTTGTGTCGCTGGTACGGGTAGTGCTGAAGATGTATCTGTCCTTCGAGTGCTTCGGCGCCTGGCTATTGAGCGTAATCGGTGCGGTAGTAAATGTCAGATTGCGGGAGTTGTTGCTGTAAACGATCTCCTTCTTCAGCGTGTAGTCCCTCAGCACTTGCAGCATCAGGTCGATTGGATTTTCTTCGGATATGGGGTTTCCGTCCTTATCGACGAAGCTTCTCGTCTGAGCAGCGGCAAAGCCCTCCTCCAGCGTGGGATAAATTGCCGGGAACAATCTGTAGGATGAAGTCGCGCCATCCTGAATCTCATGGAGCCCCTGCATATAAAGCAGGTTGTTATCCGCGTCCGTCAGCTTGCAGACGATTTCCTGGTTGCCAACGACATAGTATTTCCCGTCTTTCTCAAGCTCGTCATAGTTTGTGGGATCCCCTTCTTTGGGCTTCCATTCGCTGAGGGTGAACGTGACCCCATTGTTCGTTTCATCCTCCTCGATTGACAGTCTGAAGACCCGGTCGCTCTCCAGGTAATAAGTGCGCCTGCCTGCGCCGTTTCGCTCAGGGTAGTAGGTCTCCAGGAGGTAGTAGGTGCCGAGAGGCAGCTCACGGAAATAAACCATGCCTGCGGGGAGCGTATTGTTATCCTTGTCCTTGTATTTGTCGGTGCCATCCGCGGATTCGACAGGTTCAGGATAGGTCACCCCGTCACGGCTCCAGCGCACAAGCTTGGGATAACCGTCGTCATAGGTCTGGGGCTGACCGTCGCTGCCGAGGATCGCGGTATAGATCGTAAAGGCCGCGCCCGGGAGTGCCTTCTTCTCGCTGTCCACCTTCATAAAGCTGGCCTGGAAGTCGCTACGGATGTTTTCAATGCCCACATTGGCGCTGCCGATATTGGCGCGCAGCACCGCCTTGTTATTCTCATCCAGCGGGAAGATGCCGTAGTATCTGCCTGTATCGAGCGTATAACGCTGAACCAGTGTCTCGGCGTCAGGCACATCGAGCGGCCCGCCGTTCTCCCATAGACTTGCGCTGTCGGTATTCCTGCTCAGATACGGCGTGCCAACCAGGACCAGATACTTTATGTTATTCTCCTTAAAGCTGAGCGGAACCTTCGACTCCTTCATGTAGTAGGCGCCGATACGGATAGATGTGAACTCTACCTTACCTCTGTCTGGATCAAAAAGCCATGTCCCTTCCAAGGAGACGGCTTTCGCCACGACGTCCGCTTCCCTGCAGTCAATGTCTTTATAGAGTGTAAACTCTGCCCCCGGCACAGGAACGGCCTTATTGTCCTTCTTCATAAAGGAAACAGCGTACATCCTGTCCCAATAGACATTTTCATAGTCCGTACCGACCTGTACGCCGGCCAGATGCTCACCGTTGGTGCACTCCGTATGGTTATCGTCTGTCTTTGTGTCATTGCCGTCTGCGAGCGCATTTCGGAGCATGCCCAGGGTCGTGGCGAGAGCTGTATCGCTGAGTGAGACGCCATCCTCGAGTTCGATCTTTGCGAACTGTGTATTGGGCTTTTTATGGGGATAGTATTGCGGCCAGATCCAGATCTCCCCTTTCAGCTCACCGACGATATAGATCGAATCTGCGTTTTTATCGTTGGATATATCAGACGAATAGCCCGCCATAAAGATATCCTGGCGCGGATAGTCCTTGACGCCGCCGTTGACCAAGTATCCCTTTTCATCACAGCCTTCCTTATTAATTTTATTTGTAAGAATGTTCCGGCTGAATTTCGGGCTGCCGCTGAGGTTGATCCTGCTGCTTTCTTCCAGATAGATGCACGCGCCGTTAGCGGCATTTTCAATTGTTCCGTCTTCCTTGTTTGTGTAACCGTTCTTGCTAAACGTCGGGCTGTCGGTGAGGTTCATCGTCACCCCGGCCTTGAGGTAGATCGCGCCGCCCTCATTTGCATAGCAGCCACTGATCACGGTGTTGTCCTTGACGTTGAGGGTGCTGCCCGAAGTCTCCATGTATACCGCGCCGCTGTACTTCAGCGCCTTGCAGGCGTTGATGGTCGTGGCAGTCTCGGTGGCGCTGTCGTCCTGTAGGGTGAGAACCTTGGTCCTGCTGTAGATCGCGCCGCCTGCGCCGTCCATGAAATTTGAGGAGCAGTTCACAAAGCTCGTGCCGGAGACGGTGGCTGCGGAGACGGTGGCTGCGGAGACGTCGGCGTTGCTCTGGCAGTAGAGCGCGCCGCCGTGGTTGGCGGAGGTGCTGTTTGTGAATTCGCCGCCGTTGAGCGTTACCGTCTTGGCCTCGGTGTACACCGAGCCGCCGAAGCCGACAGTGGTGTCGGTGGTATTGGTAAGACAGTCGGTAAAGGTGGTATTGGTGATCGTTGTGCCTCCGGTGCCCGTATGGCTGATCGCGCCGCCGTTGCCGGAAGCCTCGACGGTATCGAAGCTGCTGCCTTCAACCGTCAGCGTGGCCGCGTTGGAGCTGACCGCGCCGCCCGCGCCGCCTGTCGTTTTGCTGTTGGTGAACGCGCAGTTTGTGATCGCGGTGGCTGCCGTCTCCGTGTTGTTCCCGTGGAACAGGACGCCGCCATCGCCGGTGCTGTGGCAGTCGGTGAAGGAGGCCCCGGCCATGGTGACCGCCGTGCCGGTGGCATAGATCGCGCCGCCCTTGCCTGACTCTGTTTCGGTTCCACTTGTGCAGTTGGTAAAGACTGTACCGTACTCGCCCGGCGTTTCGCTGGTATTGGTGATCGTCAGGTCCTTCGTGCTGATCGCGCCGCCGTTGTCTGTTGCCGTGCAGTTGGTGATCTTCACGGTTGGCGCTTTCTTTTCCGCGTCGTAGCTGCCGTTGATCGTCACCTTCACACCGGTGATGGCCGCGCCGTTATCGCCCTTCGCGTATTGCAGCGTGGTGCCGCTGTTGACGACAATTTCGCCGGTGTTTGCCGTGATGAGCTTGTATGCGCCTTCTGTGGCTTCCTTGTCATTACGGCGGCCATCCAGGGTGATGTCCCTGAGCTGGAAGGTCGCGCGGGAATCCCCCAGGTCGAACAGCGGATTTGTGCTGTTGGTGCGATAGATGGTGCTGACCGTGCCCTCTGTCCCGCGATAGGGGTGCTTGGCATCGGACTTTAAGGCCGTGGTCAGGGTGATGTTCGTGGCGGGGGTAGTGACAGGGAAATTGGAGATTGCCGCATCCTGCCGGATGGCATAGTCCTCCACCAGCATCTTGATATAGACCGGTTCTCCGCCTGTGACGCTTGTGAATTCGTCAAACGCCTCGGACAGCTGCTGGTAGACGGCATCCCTGCCATTGGTGCGCTTGAGGGTGTTGCCCTCTTTGTCCGTGATCTTGCAGACATAGAAGCCCCAATGGATGAACGTGTCGCCCTGGTAGCCGTAAAGCTCGCTGTCGCGGTCATTGAAGAAGGCGTCCAGGTAATCGCTGCCCTTAGTGGTAGTGCTGTCATAGGTGCCGAAGGGCTGGCTGTACTGGCCGTGCTTGCCATAGAAATCGTCGCCATCTACACCCGGCACATACACGCCGATATTCGCCCCGGAACCGAGGCCCTTGCTCGTGGTGTTGATGATCGTGTTGCCGTCGATCTGCATGAGAACGTCGTGGTGATGATTGGCGGCATCGGCAGAGCAGGTGTTGTTTTCCACCTTCACGTTGCCCTCAAAGTACAGCTTGCCAGTATCAACAGTCTGGATCGCACCGCTGTTGAGAGCGGAAACCGTGTTGCCGGAGACGGTAAGCGGGGAATCCGTGACAGTGTCACCGTCAACAATTCTGCTTGAGAAAGTCGCCGAGTTGCCGACATAGACCGCGCTGCCGCTCACCGCCTGGCAACCTGTGATGCTGCCGCCGGTGAGGGTTGCGCGAGTAAGTGCTCCGCTCGGCATGGGAACATCTATGGGGGTCGTTTTGGTTTCTTCTCTGCTGCCATTTAGTGTGTTCTTTATGTCCTTGTCAGAGAAATATATCGCGCCGCCGTTGTCGCTGCTGCATTTCGTCATGGTGCAGCCTTCGATCATAGCGCTACTTGCCGCTGTCCAGACCGCGCCGCCATTATTCTTCGCGCTGCATTCTGTGAATGTACAATCCTTGATCTCGGTCTTTTCCTTTACATTGGTTTCTTCTCGGCAGTTCATACCGTGATAAACAGCACCTCCGAGATCCGAAGTCGAAGTACAGCCGGTAAAGGTGGATTCTTTAACTGTCAGCGTTGCCGCAGAGCAGAACACAGCGCCGCCGTGCCTGGCCCCAGAGCATCTATTAAAAATACTGTTTTTGATCGTTGCCTTGCTTCCAGTGCCACAGCCTCCAAGGTGCAGTGCGCCGCCATCACGTAAGGTTGAGACGCAGTCTGTAAATTCGCAGTTGTTCACCGTCACCTCTTGAACCTTCGTGTTGATCGCGCCACCATAGTGGATCACGCTTTTGATTTCAAAGCGATCCTCCGCACGGCAGCGGGTAAAATGGCAGTTTTCGAGCTTCAGGTAAGAACCGGTCCACGGGTCATTGTAATTGGCTCCGAAGTAATTGTTGACTGCGCCGCCTTCTTTGCCGGCCCAGCAATTGCTAAAATCGGTTCTCGTAAACTCCATGCGGGGCAGGTAACACTGAACCGCGCCGCCGCTGCTGTTTTGAGTGCCCGACGAGCAATTGGTAAAGGTGCAATCCGTAAGGAAGAGCGTACTTTCGCTGTTGCTATTACTGTTTTGATAGGCCGCCACAGCGCCTCCCTGTGTCTTGCAGTTGCAGCTATCAAAAGCGCATCCGATGATAGAAACCGATTGGTTATTATTGATGTATGTGGTTATCGCGCCGCCGCCACGCAGAGTATCGCAGAGGCTGAATGCGCACTGTTCAACCGTCAGGCTCTTGACACGGTACGCAGCAATTGCGCCGCCGCCGTTGCCGTTGGTATCGCCGCCGTTATTCACTCTTGCGCTGCACTCAGTGAATTTGCATCCAGAGACGGAAACGCTACTTTTGTAGTTCGTGGTCGCATAAATTGCGCCGCCATCGCTGTATTCTGTCTTGGCCTGGCAGCCGATAAACAGTATGCCGGGATCAGAGCGAGTCTCGCCTCCATTGATGACAAGGTCTACAAGGTCTTTTTGCACGGAGTAGTAGATCGCGCCGCCGTCGTCGGTCTCAGCATAGCAGTTTTCAAAGCGAGTGCTACCCTTGGTGCCCATGACTTCAAGTGCAGCGTCATTATTATCAACGCAGATCGCGCCGCCACGATAGGCGTGGAGGTTGGTGAACAGGCCCGCCTTCACACTTATCCTACCTGCTTTAGCGTATATTGCGCCGCCACGGCCGAAATCCTTGTTGGCATAGCCATCATACTCACAGTTACGCAATGTTGTGCCGGAATCGACAGTCAATGTGCCGTTCGCTTCGACACGAATCAGGCCGCCGCTTGTGCCAGACGATATTTTCACGCCACGTTCACTGCCACCGTCCAAAACAATATTTTCCAACGAAATATTGCTGTCGGCTTTATTCAGGATGAAGCAGTTGTTGCCGGCTCCGGCCAAAGACCTGTAGATCGTGCCACGATCACGAACGCCGACATAGGGGAAGTCATCGTCATCCTTGCCCGCCGTGGTCAATTTCATGGTCGCATTCGGGAAGGCAATGGCTGCCGTTTCCAGGGTGGTATACTCATCCACCAGCTGCTTGACTGCCGCCGGTATTGCCGGGGTCGTTTTGGCTGCATCCAAATAGAGCGTTTTTACATAGGCATCGAAGGCTTCATCCGGATCAGCATTATTGGTTTTTCTAAGTTTTCCATACACGGCGGGCTTACCGTTTGCGTCATAGAGCAGATTTCCACCAGCATCTGTGATCTTGAAGATTCCCAGAACAAAAGTCACGGTGCCGTCACGCTGAACCGAGGCAATGGTATAGCTGCCTTCTTCGCTGTCAGAATCTGCAAATTCCTCAGAAATGCTGAGTATACCCGAGGCTATCCCCTCAATCACAAGCTTGGTACTATCAGGAATAGACAGATTGATAAAATCGCCATTGTCAAGAACAATACCGGCCTTTCCGCTATCGTCTGTTTTCACAGTGTCCGCAAGGATGATTTCGCCGACTCTGCTGCTGTTCACGAGCGTCAGAGAAAGGTTCATTCTATCCCCCGTGCTGTTTTTCAGCGTCACAGTTTTGGTGCTGCGGGCAGGCTTCGCCCAGACCGCGTAGAGCGTGATCGGCGCGGTCACTTCTTTATCAAAGTCATAGGCCTTGGCAGAGATATCCTCACCTGCCGTATGGCTTGCCTTCGCAAATGTCTTATCCTCTGTCCAGCCGAGGAAGCCGATCCCCTCTGCCGTGGGATAGACGGGATCGGGCGTCGGGCGTTCGACAGCCGCGCCCCTGTCCACAGCCTTTTGATAGACCCTGCGGTCGCCGTCGCGGTCATGATAGCCGTCCATCGCCGTCGTCCAGGCGCCGCCGTTCGAGTCAAAGCTCACCAGCGGCTGCTCGGTAAAGGTGACAGTGGAGTCCTCTACACTGTACTGGAGCTTACCCTTGACTTCATAGGGGTTCTCATTGTATACGCGCAGAATAGCAGGATCGGCATATTCATGATAAGACGGTTCGTTATGGATGGTATAGTAATAGCCGATTGCGGGGGTTGAGCCCTCGACGCTGTAATCTTGCTTTGCTGTTGCACTGGTGTCATGCTGGATTTCCAGAATAGCGGTCTTACCGGCGTCAACGCTGATCGTAGCTTTTTTATTGGTGCTGATTCGCTCCTGACCGGTCTGGTCTTCGTTGACAAGGTAGATATTGTTTTTTCCAACTGTGATCTTTACATCCTCAAGCGTTGACGAGGTGTTGTTTACAATACGCAGGCCGATCAACTGACCGTTCGTGAACAGGAGCGGATTTATGGTTCCTGTCACGACAAAGGTATCGCTCAATGCCTCAACAGCGCTGGCGCTGCCGCGCTTCACCGTGGTGCTGTAGCCGACAATAAAGCTCTCCGTCACAGTGAGCGTCGCGCCGTAAGGAACCGTCAATGTCCTGGTCTGCCCGTTTGTCAGCTCGAAGCTCATCACGCCGTCTGTAAAGTCGTTGGCGTCATAATCGTCGTAGTCTTCAGGCTTGGTGCCCTCTCCAGCCCAGTCCGTCACAGTTGCAGTAAAGGTGAAGGGCACCACATTGCCGGAATAGCCATTGACAGTATTCTTCACGGTAATCGTGTTCGTCTTGCGGGTATTGTTGAAGACAATGCTGTGATCGCTGTCGGAAACCTGGTTGATCGTCGCTGTCAGGCTGCTTTGCTCTGTCCCGCCGTTGATGGAATAAGTCGTGTCATAGATAGCCTTCTGTGTCCCGCCTACGTCCTTCTTGACTTCGGTCTCCGTGACAACAAGCTTCGTGCCTTCGGGGATGGTCAGGAGGATGCTCTTCGGCGTGGTCTCATTCTTGCCGAAGCTGAGAGTGATTTCAGCCACGCCTTCTGCATTGGTGGTGATGCTGTTGTTCGGGTCTGTTTCGTCCCTGTAGACCTCGTAATTCGCAACCTTTGTATTTCCGTTTGTCAGCGTGAGCGTGAAGGTGAAGGACTCCGTCATCGATACCTTGCCCGTAAGCGTCTTGCTGAGCTCGATCTCCGCCATCTTGCGCACGTTGGCAAAGGTGACGTCAGCGCCGTCATCGGTCACAGAGAATGTGAAGATATTGTCATTATCCTCGTCCGCGTCCGTGATCGCCGTTCCCTCCCCTGTTTTGGGCATGGTTTTGGCAGAGGCCGTGATCTCATAATTCGGATCAATGGTCTCCGTAATGGTCATGGTCGCGCCGACAGGGGCCTTAAAATTCCGGGTCACGTCCGCTTTATCCGTCGGCAGCATGGTAAAGCTCACTTCGCCGTTTGTGTCCGTGACAACATCTTCCGCAAGCGCGAAGTTTTGAACCGGATCTCCGCCCGCCTCGCTCAGCTTTACGGTGAAGTTGAAGCCAACAGGCGTATCGCCTGTCAGTCTGTCGTCCAGCGTCTTTGTCAGCTTCACGGCCGCCAGCCTGCGGGTGTTTTTAACGGTAATGCTGCTGTTATTCTCGGCGTAGAAGCTGCCGCCCTCAATCTCTTTCGGCGTCTCGCCGGTTTCAGCTATGGCATAAACCGGGGCATAATTGGAGGCCGATTCGGAGATCGTATAGTCGCCCACGGGCAGGGGGGATATCTTGATCGAATCCCCGTCTTTTACATTGTTAAGAACGATCCTGCCGGGTCTGTTCATAATCTTCGGCGTGATCGTGTAATCGATCGTGCCTTCAATGACATAGGAGCTCATGACAATGAACGGAGACGAGAGGGTGATCGTAAAGCGGTCAGCTGGATTCGCGCCAACCGAATCAACGATTTTCTGGATCTCGATCGTCAGGCCGTCCCAGACGATGTTGGTGGCGGTGCCGTCTTTCAGCTTGCCGCGATAGCCGTATTCATCATTGACGAAGCGGTTGAGATTTGCCGTCTGGTCAAAATCAGCCGTGGCAAACTGTTCGCCGATCAGCATGTGGCTATCCATGGCAGACACGCCGATATGGGCTTCGCTGCCAAGGCCGGGGGCGATAACCGTCACGGCTTTATCGCTGTCAACGCCGATGTAAAGGTTGGCTGCCTTGTTCTTGTCACTGGTGTTGCCAAATATGACAGGGCTGCCGGAGAGGTGGATCACATCGGTTGCATCCATGATCACCACCGCGCCGTCTATCGCGCCGGTGTTGTTGGTGATGTTTCCGCCGGTCATGTTGAGCGTCCCGTTCAGATAGAGGGCGGAGGCGCTGGGAGCGCTGTTGCCGGTGATGGTAACGCCGTCAGCGATGTTTATCTCACCCTTGACATAAGCCGGCTGCTCCTCAACGGTTTTCTCCATGCCCGTGACATAGATCGCGCCGCCCCTGCCGTCGGTCACAGAATTGCGCAGGGTGGTACTGCCATTCAGGTTCAGCGTACCGGTGCTGTACACCAGTCCGCCGTCGCCGCTGGCCCTGATGTTTCCGCCGTCAAGGCAGATGTTCTCCAGCGTCAGTGTTCCGGCGTTTTTGAGCATGCTGTCGCCAACCCCGCCGCGTGTGATGACGGCACGGTCTGGATCCTTGTGTGGCGTGAAGGGGAACAGCGGATCAGTTTTAGATGCTGTTGTGAGGATCAGGCTCTCCCTTTCCCCGACGCTGACTATATCCGTTACGGGGATGGTATAGTCCTCCAGCATGTAGATCGTCCAGGGAGAGCTGAAATCGTCCGAATTCTTCCGGATATACGTGAGAGCGCTCTTCAGGGATTCAAAGACCACCGGCTTAGAACTTCCATCCGGCACCACCTTGCAGACAACGTGCAGGGTATTGGTGTAGGTGAGGGTGACTCTTTCGGTCCCGCTGTCGGTCTCATAAGAGAAGGTTCTTCCATCGTCGCTCACGGTTCCGTCAACCGACGCGGCTGTTGCGACCGTGTACTCGGCGTTATACTTCTCGGTGACGGACGCGGTCACGCCTGCGGGGAGGTTAAGGATAATGGACGCGCCATCTGTCGTCTGGGCATTGGGATTTGTCGGCTTGAGCTTGAATTTCACTTCGCCGCTCTCGTTCGTCACCAGATCGTTCTCCGGAGCCTCCGTGTCTGTGTAGACCTTCCAGCTCTGGATGGGATGGTCTTTATCCACCTGCAGCTTCAGAGTAAAATCAAAAGGTATATCAAGAGACTCCTGGCGTGGGTCATCCTTGAGAGCGGCCTTCGTCACCGTCAGGTTTACGATCTTCGGCGCGATCCTGTTTTTAATCAGGATGGTTCCTTCGGCCTCGTTCACCTCATACAGCTCGTTGCCGAAGGAAGGAACGGTCTCTAAAATATAATAGTAATAGGGATTGCCCACGTCGTCCTGTCTGTCCAGGTCGCGGATCGACATGTGCCATTCATTCTCTGCGCCGAACTTCTGCTTCTCCCGCACCTTGGTCAGCGTGCTGACGAAGGCCATCATATCCGCATTGGTGATGCCGTCGTCCTGGGTTTCGTCCTCAAACTTTGTGCTGGAGCGGTAAACGTCAAAGGTGACGGGAGACTGCTTGGCAAGTATGCTATCATCCGTTACCTTTTCGTCCTCACCGGTATCCGCGTTAAACTGATACCACTCCTTGCTGACTGTCAGCGTAGTGGCGGGCTTGTTGCGCACGATGTACACGCCGGCGCTGGAAATGCCGTATTCCTGGTTATATCCGGCGTCAAGCGGGTCTTCGTCGTTGATGCTTTCCTCCTTGATGGAGTAGATATAATTGCGGTTTTGCTCGTCACGCGAGGGCAGGTCTTTGAAGGTCGTGTTGTTGTAGGGCATGGCGCTGGTCAGGGTGACGGTTCGCGGGGTGCCGTCTTCATAGGTAACCTGTACGATTTCGCCGCTGCCCTCTACGGATCGATAAAGCCCGACCACGACCCAGGCTCCCGCAGGCCAGGAATTGCCCTGTGAGGAATTGCTCTGCCAGATTTTCATGACGGGAACATTGATTAATACGCGTTGGTTATCGATTGTGACTTTGTCTCCATTTTCGGTGAGGTTGATGGCCGTCGCGCCTTCGGGCAGGTTTGCCAAAATTCTCGGTTTCAGATAATCGTCGTTGCAGAAGTAGAAATACCGCCATTTCGCAACTTGCGGCATCAGATATCCATCTACCACTTTGGTCTCTGTGATACCGTAAAGCGTCTCGGACTGGAACTCGTCGCTGCCGCGGATCACGATCTCGCCGTTTTTATCCGTCGTGTACGTCGCTACCGGGTCGTCGTCTACCTGTGGGTCTTCAGACCATGGATCGTAGGACTGTGGTTCACCGTTAATAATCTGGTAAACCGCAAAGACCGTGCCGGGCAGCACCTCGCCGGTGCTCTTGTTCATCTTGACGATGGTGAGCTGCGGATCCTCATAGCAGTTGTCGATGACGATGTTGACGCTGTCACTGGCATTTTTCACGCTGAACAACTGTGGATCTTCCGAATCCGTATCGGGCGCTTCTATGTAGTACGTTGTGGTCAGATGTATGTTCTCCGGCAGATCCCAGGGAACCTGGTTCTCCTCAACAATGCAGTAGATTGCTTCCGGAACCAGCGGCGCAGAAAACTGTATCGCGCCCCAAAGGGTATCCGTGTAGGCGTGTCTCTCGACAAAGACCCACTCATTGTTTTCTTCATCCAGCATTTGGAGAACCGCATTTACCGCATTCTGCTGATCCGGCCGAAGAGCATAGCTGCCGGAGAAGCGGATAGTGACGCTGAGGCCTGGCGTCGGCGGGTAAAGGCGCACCTTCATGGTGTCACCGTTAAAAAATTGATAGAAATCACCCGTGTCGTAGGCTGGGTCGTCGGTGATCATGAAGCTGTAGAGGGTGTTGTCCTTCTTGTATCCGGGCACCGCCTTCTGCATCGCAAGGTAATAGCCGGTGTTCTTCTCAATGGTAATGTCGCCCGCTTGCCCGTGCAGCTCGATATAGGCATAGCCGCTGCTGTCGGTGGTAAAGCTGACAGCCTCCTTGTTCCCGTTCACTGTATACTCTATGACGCGCTGGTTTGCGTCGAGGAGAATAAACGTCGCCCCTTCGATGCCCTGCTGCATATTGTCTTCGCCATAGACATAGAGCTTCAGCTTATAATTGCCGGAGGCGTCCACGTCGGATGCGCTGGGATAGATCGCAACCGCGTCTTCGGTGACGCCCGCCGTGGCTCTGGCAATTTCCCCGCCAGAGGCGTCTTTCAGCACGGCGGTGCCGCGGAAGGTCTTCTTCTGGCCCGGCTCGGCCGTGATGCGTGTGCGGTATGTGATAGTAACGGGCGTGCTGTCCGGGATGACAAAGGTGCCGGTGTTGCCGCTGTAGTCATAGGTGACGCTGCTGTTGCTGACGACGACGCTGCCATAGTCGATGGATTGTGCGGCGTCAGTCTTTGTTTCCTTTGTGGGGTAATCGTCATCAAAGGTGTCGGCGAGCGTGAGGGATTTGCCCCCGTTCAGCTCGTAGCCTTTGTGGTTCACCGTGACACGCCAGTAGGCCCAGCTGCCGTCCAGCGTGAGATATTCTCTTTTGAGCGGCGTATAGGTATAGCCAATGATCTCAGTGGTAGCGGTGTCCGAATCGTCGCCCGGGATGTTGGAGGGATTGCCGCTGTTGGAAATTTTGACGGTGTTCTGAACCGTGGCCTTCTTCTCTTTCCAGTCATAGTTTACATGCTGAGGAATTGCTGTGTAGGTCAGGCTTATTTTGTCTCCCTTATACATGTGGTCGACGGTGAGGGGGAAGCCGGTGAAAGCTGTCTCAACTCCCGGCTTCACATCCGTATTGTTGACCCGAGAGGCAGGCTTGTCATCAGGCTTGTTCCCTTGCGTATAGATATAGCTGCCGACAGCCCCGATCGCGGAGTCTCCGATGGAAACAGGGTATTCGTTTTCATCGAAGTCAAGATCGTTATCCGCTTCCACTTCAGCCGTATAGGTGACGGTGATGGTTCCCGTCTCCGAGTCCACGCTGTAGTCTCCTGCTTTGAAGGAGGAGACCTTCACATTGTGCGCCTTGACCGCAGACAGGGTGATGCCATTGCCAAGCACATAGTCGTGCGGCACTGTGCTCACCTGAACGGAGACGGGGACGGTGAATCTGACCTCGGTCGATGCGCTGATCGCGGCCGCCTGTTCGCTGGTATTATCCGCTGTTACGGTGAGGATCGTCGCACCGGTTTCCGAATCCGTTTCCTGCGTTACGGCAGCGTCAACAGTTTCTCCGCCCTGAAGATTGAGCGTGACGGGACTGGTAACATCAGTAACCGTAAGCTCCGCCGGGAAGGTATATTTCATCGGATTCATCGGCGAGAGCAGCTTCATCTGGCGCTCGCCCTCCTCCCCCTCCGGGATTTCGGAGAAGGACAGGGTCAGATTCAGGACATCGTTCTCTTTTACGATGGCCGGCACCGACAGAGCATGCGTCTCCGTTTCGCCCTCGCAGCTATAAACGGTGCCGGTGTCCAGGAACAGGTTGAGATTATCTGATTCCTCCAGCATCTCGCAGACCACCGTAATCGTGCCGGTCATGCCGTTTTTGAGCGTGACCGTCAGCGTCTGCGATTCCGTGAAGCTTTGCAGACTCTTCACCGTCAGGTCAGTGACCTCCAGAACGTTCGGATCAGAAGCGGAAATGCTCTGGACATCCGTGCTGCTTATGGCAGTGATATTGCAGGCCCTGAAAATCTCGTCCAGCGTTGCGTCAGTGCCATTTTTCGCAATGGTATAGGTATAGTCACCCCAGGAGATTACAGAGACAGTGGCCGGCAGTTCGGGGAGGTCTTCTTTCTTCCCGTCAAAATAGAGTACCAGATTCGTGCAGCCGGTGACATCCAGGGTGCTGACGGACGCGGGCAGCTTGAGCGATGTCAAATTTGTATTGTTCGATACATTAATATCGGTCAAAGAACTGTTGGCGCTCAAATCCAGTGTGGTGAGTTCCGTGCAGCCGGATACGTTCAGGCTGGTGACGGACGCGGGAACATCCAGCGAGGTCAGGCTCGTGAAGCCGGAGGCGTCCAGCGTCGTGACCGAGTCGGGCAGGGTCAGCCAGGAGAGATCAGTATGATCGTTACGGTTGCCGACCTTCACCGTCGTAAGCTGGGTGTAGGCGGACAGATCGAGAGAATCCAGTTCAGAGCAACCGGAAATGTCCAGCGTGGTTACGCCACCCGGTACGCTCAGGCTGGTCAAGGCGGTGCAGCCTGACACATCCAGGGTGGTCAGCCCCGTGCAGCCAGAGACATCCAGGCTGGTAACGCTCGTGCAGCCGGAAACGTTCAGGGACGTTACTTTGCTCGGAACGGTCAGGCTGGACAGTCCCGTGCAGCCGGAGACATCCAGCGTGGTTACGCCGCTCGGAACGGTCAGGCTGGTCAGCCCTATGCAATCGGAAACGTCCAGAGTCGTTACGTTGCTCGGAACGGTCAGGCTGGTCAGCTCTGTGCAGCCGGAAACGTTCAGTGAGGTAACACTGTTGGGCACAGTCACAGTCTGTAAATTCGCGCAGCCGGATAGATTCAACGTGCTCAGCGCAGTACAGTTAGAAAAAGCACTATTGGATATAGAGGCCAGGCTCGTGCAGTTTGAAAAATCGACAGAAGTCAAGTTCGAACAGCTTCCGAACGCTTTATCTCCAACCCTCTCCAAGGCCGAAAAATCGCTCAAATCGATGCTTGTGATCTTGGTTTGATTAAAGGTTTCTAACTCAATTGATTTCAAGGAGTCTTTACAATCTTGAAAATTTATAATCGTTGATAGGGTCGTGCCGCTAAAGGCATTCTTTCTTCCCAGGTTTTCGAGGCTTGAGCAGCCCGTAAAATCAACGCTACTCAGCTTTGGTGCATCCTGAAACGGTCGACTTGTTATAGTGAGCAACGTGCTTGGCAACTTAACAGATTCAAGATTTTGATACCCGTTGAACAACCTGTTTGCCAGACCGGTAATTCCTTCGCCGATTATGACACTCTTAACATCGTTTTTATAACTTCCCCCCCAATACATACTGCTGTAATTATTCTCATAATTACCCAGCATGCCAGTGCCCTGTACAGTAAGTACACCGTCTGCATCCAAGCTCCAAGTTCCGCTGCCGCTCGTTAATTGTACGTCACCAGGCTGTAAAGACTTGCCATTATTTTTACCATCAAATGACCATTCACCACTGGCAACAACATCCGCGTCCGTGACCTTGATCTCTACCGTCTCACCGTTTTTGAGCGTCAGGGTCAGGGCCTCGTCGGTGCTGAAGGGCGCACGAGACCGGAGCAGCCAGTCGGAGTCAAGCTGCTCTATCTCTATATAGTCTGGATTGGTGAAGCTGACGCCGGTCACATCGGCGGCGGTGATCTCCGTCACGCCGAGCTTTTCCAGCAGAGCGGAGAGGGTGATCTCACTCTCGCCCGCGATGGAGTAGGTATAATCGCCCCAGTGGAAGTCCACGGTATAGGCGCACACAAGATAGACCGAGAAGCTCTCCGCCGCAAAGCGCACGGTGCTGCCCTCCACAGTGAAGTCCGTGATGGGCTCGGCGGCTCCGTCGTCATGGATGTGCCAGACCTCGAGTTCAAGGCCCTCCTGGATGGCGGGGTTCGTGATGCTGACGGTCAGGGGGCTGCCCGCCTCGGGCTGGTATTCCTCCCCGTTCAGAGACAGGGAGATATCATACGCCGCCAGGACATGGCAGCTCTTTTCCGCAGCGCTCCCATCGCTGAGGAAGGCATTGGTCTCACCCGCCGCAAGAGGTTCCTTTGCCGCGCTCGGGTCAAAATCCTGATAGCGGGCAGAGACATCCTCCGTCTGAACGGAAACTCCAGCAGGCACCACGCCCCATACGGCGACGGCGTCGTCGCTGCTGTCCGCCTGCTCCTCCTGCGGGATCGGAGCGGACTGCTCCGCCGTTTCGGCTGCCTCGGTATATGTATTGTCGTCAGCGTGGGAGTCCGCAGTGCAGGCGCACAGAAGATAGACCGAAAAGCTCTCCACGTCAAAGCGCACGGCGCCGCCCTCCACGGTGAAGTCCGTGATCTGTTCGGTAAGCCCGTCGTCACGGACATGCCAGACCTCGAGATCAAGGCCTTCTTCGATTGCGGGTTCCGCGATGCTGACGGTCAGCGGATTGCCCGCCTCGGGCTGATACTCCTCCCCGTTCAGAGACAGGGAGATATCATACGCCGCCAGGACGCGGCAGCTCTTTTCCGCAGCGCTCCCGCCGCCGAAGGATACGCCGGCCTCGTCCTCCGTGAGCGCGTTCGCGGCTCTCGGGTCAAAATCCTGATAGAGATCCGTGACATTCTCCACCCGAACGTATACTCCGTCCGGCACCTCACCCCATACGGTGACGGCACTTTCGGTATAATAAGTACGATCCTCGTTCTCCGCTGTGTCGTTGCTTTCGCTTGTGTCGTTGCTTTCGCTTGTGTCGTTGTTTTCGGTTGTGTCCGCAGTCTCTGCTGCATCCGTGTTTTCCGCAGGTTCCTGCTGATCGGGCTGATCTGCCTGCTCATCCTGCTGCATCTGCGCGAAGCGCTCCTCCGCCTCCGCGAGCGCGGCCGAAGCGCGCGCAGCCGCCCGGGCTGCGCGGTCCGACGCGGCAAAGGCGCGGTTTGCCTGCTCGCTTGCATTCAAGGCCGCAGCATACGTGCGGTCATATTCATCGGCCATGACCGCGGCGTATTCCCTTGCGCGCGCGGCCTCTTCGGCCTTGACCTCTGCCGTCTCGCCCGCCTCTTCGGCCTCCTGCGTCACATCGGCCGGAATCTCCTCGGCCGCTGCGGGCTGCTCGGAATCCGTTTTCTGATTCTCTGCGTTTTCCTGCTGCTCGGTCTTCTCCTTGTTCGCAGTGAGCTCGCCGGCCGGTGTCGGCGTCGGCGTCGACACGGTGGTCTTATCCTTCGCTTCTTCCCGTTTGGCGTCTCTCTCTTCTGCCGCTTCCTGGAGCTGCTCGTTTCCATTGCGCTCTCTGTCGCGCTCCTGCGCGGCCATGGCTGCCTCTTCCTGCATGCGCGCCGCCTCGGCGATCTCCTCTGCTGTCCGGGCTGCACGCTCTGCCTCCTCGGCAGCTTTCTGCGCAGCGTCGGCTGTCCGCTCCGCTTCCTGCGTTGCGATCTCGACAGCCTGCGCCGCCCAGTCCGCCTCGTCGGCCGCCCTTACGGCAGCGTCCCGCGCGCGGCCGGCTGCGTCTTCCGCCTGTCCGGCGCTTTGCCGCGCGGCCTCCAGCACCGCGCCCGTGAGCTCCTCACCGAGGATTCGGTCAGTCTCGTCGGCCGCCTGTTCGGCCTCCTGCGCTGCGCGCTCTGCCTCGTCTGCGAAGCTCGCCGCCGCCTCTTCACCGAGTCTGGCGGCCTCGGCCGGCGTCACCGTCTCCTCCTGCCCGCTCTCCGGAACCTCAACAGCGGGCGCGGTATTGGTCGTCCGGTCTGCCGGCTCGACCGCTGCAAGCGGCACTGCCTCCTCGGCATATGCGGCAGGCAGCCCCACCGAAACAACAGAAAGGCACTCTGCCGCAACCAGCACAGACGCAATTGCCCTGCGCGCGGCAGTCCCCTGCAGATATTCTTTTATTTTCTCAAAGCTTCGCATGTTCGGTCCCTCTTATATCCGCACCGGCCTTGCGGTGCATCTTCTTTATTGTCAAGAGCAGGTAAAATATTCCAGTTTGTTTTGCCAATGCGCATTACATAGCTTTACATAATTTACTATATCACAACCCGGGCCCTGTTTCAAGCACCGATTCTTTATTAAATTATTAAATCGGCTTAAGCCGAACCCGTGAAAAACATAAAATCCTGCCTTTTTCTGTTTCTTCTTGTCAGACTGGGTGCAAGCATGGTATAATCGCGACACTCCGACCGCAAATTGGGAGGCACAGGAAGAAATGCAAGAAACCTATTTTCTGATTGATTTTGAAAATGTTGGGCTGAAGGGGCTTGAAGGGGCGCAGAACCTCACGAAAAGCGACTGGGTACACCTGTTTTCTACACGCAACGCACCGAAAATCAACACCGCTACCCTTGCCAACTTCAACGCCACAAATCTGCTGGTGCATGAGGTTCCGGCGAAGAGCCAGTCGGTGGACATGCATCTGGTGTCCTATCTCGGCTATCTGCTGGGCAGTCACGAAACCGCGCCGCAGATCGTGATCCTCAGCAACGACACCGACTACGATGATATTGTCAGCTTCTGGAAGATAGAAAAGGGCGTCATCATCCGGCGCCGGGACAAATTCCAGCCGGAGGAAGTGCTGAGCGCCGCGCCGAAGACTGTGAAAAGCCGAAAGGCCGCAGCCTCGAAAAAGGCCGCGGCAGAGCCAAAGGCGCAGGAAGCGCACAAGGAGACGAGCGCCGAGAACCCCCCTGTGAAAACGAGGCGGACGCGGAAGGCCCGAACGGCGCAGGCGCAGGACGAGGGCGTGAAGGACAGCGCCAAAGCCGACGAGGGGCAGGAAGGTCCGGAGAAGGACAGCGCCAAAGCCGACGAGGGGCAGGAAGGGCCGGAGAAGGACAGCGCCAAAGCCGACGCATCCCCGAAGAAGAGCGCGAAGGGCCGGACGAAGGCCGATGACGCGCAGAAGAAGACAGCCAAGAGCGGGGCGAAAGCAGCGGAATATCAGGACAAGACGACGCTGAACAACGCCGTGCTCAAGACGCTCAGCAATGCCAAATACGACAACGAGACCGTGAGCTTTGCGGCCTCGCTTGTGACGAAGAACTTTGCGGAGAAGGGCGGCAAGCAGACCATCTACCGCACGGTCATCAGCAAGTTCGGTCAGGAGCGCGGCCTCGCCATCTACCGGCACATTCAGAAGCTGCTGTAAGGCTAAGATTTGCGAGGCAGAATTGTGCCAGACAAGGCAAAGCCCGCAGAGCATAATGGATATATGGTCAAGGGCTTCAACGCAGTATGGCGTAATTCTGTCCGCATAGATTGTCCTGTTTTTATTGAAAGTTCGTATAAGGCAATACCGCATAATTCGGCAAGAGCAGATCCTGAGAAAATTTGGGTTCTGATAAAGGCACTTTTTCGCAGATGTACTTTGTGTACCTCAAGTTGTGCGGTGTTGCCTTAAGGCTCGCTCAACAGCGCAGACCGCAGGGGTCGATCCTTGAATCGGCCCCTGCGGTCTGTTATTTTATTCTATTCTTCAGCAAAACGATTGGTTGCCTGTGTGCCGTGCAGGATCAGTATTATATCTTTCCCTTCTTGCGCAAGTAGGCAATGAGGCCGATCAGGCTGCCGATGGGGATCAGGCCGCCGAGACCGTAAAGCCCATAGCGGACGTTCATATTCTTCTCGGTGAGCGTGACGGGGATCTCCGCGCTCAGGCCGTATCCGTCCGTCGCCTTCACGGTGAAGGAGGCGGTCTTGACGCCCCTGCAGTCCACCTTCAGCCTGCCGTCCGTGATCTGTGCCTTGCCGCCGAGATCATCGGAGAGGTCATAGCTCAGCACAGTGCCCTTCGGATCGCGGAACAGGGAGCCAAGCTCCCGCTCCCAGGTTCCCTCCTGAAAAAGGCCGGTCTTGACCGTTTCGCTGATCGCCTGCACGGAGGCTGTGGGCCCCGGAACCTTGAGCTCAAACGGAACTTCCGCGCGCGCGCCGAAAATGTCCGTAGCCGAGACGGTGAACGCTGCCTCTCTCAGCTCCCGGAGATCCATCTCCAAAAGCCCGTCCGTCAGCGTGACGCAGCCCTCGTAATCGTCCGAGAGGGCAAGCGTCAGCGGGCAGCCCTTGGGATCAGTGAAGAGCTCATCGACCTCCATCTCCCAGCGATGATCGCCGAGGCGGCCCTGGCTGAGCAGGCTGTTGACGCGCTCCGTCGCCGCAGTGACATGGGGGATTTTGAGGTCAAAGCTGATGTCCGCGCTCTGCCCCATGAGGTCCGAGGCTGTCAGCACGAAGGAGACCTCTTCGGTCACGCCGAAGCGCGCCCGCAGCACCCCGTCCTCTATCGTCAGAATGCCGCCGCAGTCGTCCGAAAGGCTGTAGCGTATCCCGCTCGTATCCGTGACGCCGAAGAGCTCGCCCAGCTCCAGCTCCCAGCAGTCGCCGACGAAGCGGCCGTACTGCAGGATATCCGTGATGCGGGTGACCTTTGCGACCAGGGGCCAGGGCTCCACCGTCACGGCCACGGGCGCGGAGCGGACCTTGAAGCCGCCGATCCCCACCTCGGCCGTGAGGGCATAGTCGCCGCCCTTCAGGAAGCTGATCTCGCTGGTATAGGCATTCTCCCCCGCCGTCATGGCGTATTCGCGCACATCGCCGGTGGCGAGGTTTTCAACCGACAACACCGCCCGGAGTTTTTGCAGCTCCTCCCGGGAAATCTGGCCGGCTTCTGGATCTGTGACCGCCGCTGTGAAGCCATAGGGGGAATAGGCCCGGTAGGCGCCCGAGGGGCTGTCCCCCTCGAGAGAGACAGACATGGAGGCATTGTAGACCATCGTGACGTCTACCCAGTCCTCAGGCTCGCCCGCAAGGCGGACCTGCCACTCGCCCACCATGGGGTCGGGAATTTTCACAAGAATGTAGCGGGTGCTCAGCAGGGCATGCTCGGCATCGTCGTACCGGCTGCCGTCGGGTCGGAGGATCTCGACGCCCACAAGTGTGTCCAGGGTTCTGTCGTCGGGCGCGGTATCATGCTCCACGATCACGTTGGCCTCCTCCACGCCGAAGCTCGGCACGGTGAAGAAGAACTCCGCCCTGCCCTCATCGGAGAAGGCGACCCGCTGCGCGCCGGTATAGACGGTGTTGTTGATCATGGAATAGAACTGCCGGAACGCATCGGTCAGATCCTCCGGCCGGCTTACTTCCACAAAGCTCCCGCCGGTTCCCTGGGTATAGGCCGTAAATTCCCATCTGCCGCCGTCGCCCTTGCCGTCCACATTCAGGAGAATGCCGCTGATGGTGATGTGCGCCTCCTTCGCGGCGTTCAGCGCCTGCTGCGCCACCGCCCAGGAGGCCTGTTTCTTTTCCTGTCCGGCTTCCGTGGTGAAGTCCGTTTTCCCGTCGGTGAGCAGCAGGATCATGCAGGGCAGATCGTTTTCCGCCCGCATGTCCTGCAGCATCTGTGTCGCGCGCAAAACCGCGCTTCCGATATCCGTGTCGTAAGCGGGCGTGTAGGCCTCCGCCTCACGGATCAGATCCTTCTTGTCCTCCATGCCGTCCATCTTCCGAAGGCCGGAATCGTAGCGGATCTCCTGGTCGAACACCACAGCGCCGACGTTGTTGCCGCGCTCTGTCAGCAGACCGAGAAAGAGGCGCATCGCGTCAAAGCGCAGGCCGTCCGGATCGGTTCCCTGGCCGTTCGTATCCCGCAGGCTCCCGCTCTTGTCGATGACGAGCACGACGTTAAAGCGGTTGACATCCGCGTTCGGCTCCTCCGCCGAGGCGAAGCTCCCCGGCATCAGCGACAGGAGAAGCAGAAAGGCCAGGAGCAGGGCGCTGCCTTTTTTTGCTGTTGTCATCGTTTCTTCATCCCCCTGCCGGTTTACGGGCTGCAGCGGCTGCAGGGGTTGTAGCCCCTGATGATCGCCTCGTCCCGTGTGCCGGTGAAATATTCAACATTCATGTTGTAAATGTCGTCGACCGCCGGGCAGCTCGGTTTATGGAACAGAAATGTTTTCTGGTCAAGCACATAGGTGGTGCCAAGCGGGATGTCCTTCGGTCCGGCGCCCGTATTCCCAATTGCTTCCAGCGATATAAGCGGTCTGCGCGTACTGGTCGGCGCCGGTGTCGCAGCGGCCCCCGGTGCTGCGGCTGCCGCCTGCGCTGCAGCGGCCTCCGCCGCAGCCGCCTCTTCCGGCGTCACATAGTCGGGGTCACGTTCGCTCCTGCCGCTCATGTAGTCGATGATCACCCCGGGCTGGACATTGTATACGAAGACATTGAAGGAGACGGTTTTGCCCGAATCCTCCACCGAGCAGGCCTCAAGCTGCACGCCCTTTGCCACCAGCGCGTCCCCGTCATAGACGGGCGTGACGCGGTAGAGCACATGGTTTGCGCTGCGCTGCAGATACCGGGCCACCTTCTCCTCATAGGGGCGCAGCCCCTCCTGATTGAAAAAGCGCGTACCGGTGAGGAAGTTTCGCACATCGTCGTTCGTCCCGCCGAGATCATAGGAGATCAGGTGGCAGCGGGCATAGAGATAGTTCCCGTCGATGACTCCGTCATAGCGCGCCTCCTCCCAGCCGGAGGGCAGAGCGCTGTGGATCTCCCCGCGCAGCTCGGTCGGCAGGGCCTTCCGGCTGACGCAGGCCACCGCCTGGCCGGATCTGCCCAGCGCGTCCAGCTCGCTGTAGCGGGTGTAATCCTCCGCCAGCAGCTCCTCCGGCGC
Organism: Oscillospiraceae bacterium; assembly: GCA_902790375.1. GTDB lineage: Bacteria > Bacillota > Clostridia > Oscillospirales > Oscillospiraceae > Limivicinus. The sequence continues at coordinate 77,969 of CADARY010000015.1, forward strand.
AAAGCCCGGCACGTTGTCATTCAGTTCGATCGCCGTTTTCCCGTCATAGGCAGGGATCTCCGGCGAGGCCGCTCCCGCCGCCATCGGGAGCAGCAGCGCGAGCAGAAGTATGAGCAGAAGCATTGATTTTTTCATCGGTTCTCCGGGCCAAAGTCTGCCCTGACACCTCGCTTCCCGGGGATCGCCGTGCGTTTGTTTGCACGTCGCTCCCATTTTTCTCCTATTATAGACCATCGCCGCGGCATCTTCAATGTTTTTTCACGCTCCGGCGAGCCTGATTCGCGCTCCCATTATACCGGATGCGCTGTCGTTTGGCAAGGCAGAGGGTGGTATGAAAGCGCTTGTCCCTGTTGTGCAGCGGTTGCGTCTTGAAGCTCTGCCGTATCCATAATGCAGCCGGTCAGGCAAGGCTACCTGATCGGCTGCATCAGCATTGTACAATGGTGTCAAGCGGAATTAGGGCAATACCGCATAATTCGGCAAGAGCAGATCCTGAGAAAATTTGGGTTCTGATAAAGGCACTTTTTCGCAGATGTACTTTGTGTACCTCAAGAGCGGTGTTGCCTTAGCAAAAGCCGCGCCCCGGATGGGACGCGGCCTTCGCATGTTATCATTCCGAAGATGCGGGCGATTCGTGAATCGCCCGTATCTTTGGAAGGGTTTTTTACTTTCTGCGCTCGCCGAAGGTCTTCTTGGCCTCTTCCCAGCCGGCGAGGAGGGACTTGTACCCGGCCTGGGCGATGTCTGCCAGCTCAGCGCTGGCGTCAGCGGCGGCGGCGGTGAGCTTGTTGGCAGCGTCGCTCAGCGCGGCCTTTGCGGCCTCGACCTTGTCGTTGATCTCTTCCTCGGCGGCCTTGAGCTCGGCATCGCGCTCCTTCTCCTCCTTGATGGCAGCCTGGGCTGCGGCAAGGCGGGCGATGGGAACGCGGAAGGGGCTGCAGGACACGTAGTCGAGACCGACCTTGTGGAAGAACTCCACAGAGCTGGGATCGCCGCCGTGCTCGCCGCAGACGCCCAGATGGAGGTCGGGACGGACGGAGCGGCCCAGGGTCGCGGCCATCTTCACGAGCTTGCCGACGCCCTTCTGGTCCACGCGGGCGAAGGGATCGCTCTCGTAGATCTTGGCATCGTAGTAGGAGGTGAGGAACTTGCCGGCATCGTCACGGCTGAAGCCGAAGGTCATCTGCGTCAGGTCGTTGGTGCCGAAGGAGAAGAACTGGGCCTCGGTGGCAATCTCGTCCGCAGTCAGGGCGGCGCGCGGGATCTCGATCATGGTGCCGACCAGATACTTCATGTCGGAGCCGGCCTCGGCGATGAGCTTGTCGGCAGTGTTGACGACCACTTCCTTGACGTAGCGGAGCTCCTTGACCTCGCCCACCAGCGGGATCATGATCTCCGGCTGCATCTTCCAGTCGGGATGACGGGCCTGGACAGCCAGGGCGGCCTTGATGACGGCAGCGGTCTGCATCTCGGCGATCTCGGGATAGGTGACGGCCAGACGGCAGCCGCGGTGACCCATCATGGGGTTGAACTCGTGCAGGGAGCTGATGATATTCTTGATGTCCTCCACGCTCTTGCCCTGGGTCTTGGCGAGGGCCTTGATGTCCTCTTCCTCGGTGGGAACGAACTCATGGAGAGGCGGATCGAGGTAACGGATGGTGACAGGATAGCCCTGCATGGCCTCGTAAATGCCCTCGAAGTCGCCCTGCTGCATGGGCTCGAGCTTTTTAAGGGCGGCAACGCGCTCTTCCTTGGTGTCGGAGCAGATCATCTCACGCAGAGCGGCGATGCGGTCGCCCTCGAAGAACATGTGCTCGGTACGGGTCAGGCCGATGCCCTGGGCGCCCAGCTCGACCGCCTTGGCAGCGTCGCGCGGGGTGTCGGCATTGGTGCGCACCTGCAGGCGGCGGTACTTGTCGGCCCAGGCCATGATGCGGCCGAACTCGCCGGCGATGGAGGCATCGACCGTGGGGATCAGGCCGTCATAGATATTGCCGGTGGAGCCGTCGATGGAGATGAAGTCGCCCTCGTGGTAGGTCTTGCCGGCGAGCTCAAACTTCTTGTTCTCCTCGTCCATCTTGATCTCGCCGCAGCCGGAGACGCAGCACTTGCCCATGCCGCGGGCCACAACGGCGGCGTGGCTGGTCATGCCGCCGCGCACGGTCAGGATGCCCTGGGCGGCGGCCATGCCCTCGATATCCTCGGGGCTGGTCTCCAGGCGCACCAGAACGACCTTCTCCTTGCGGGCAGCCCAGGCCTTGGCGTCCTCGGCGGAGTAGACGATCTTGCCGCAGGCGGCGCCGGGAGAGGCGCCCAGGCCCTTGCCGATGGGCGTGGCGGCTGCGAGAGCCTTCGCGTCAAACTGGGGATGGAGCAGGGTGTCGAGGTTGCGCGGCTCGATCATCAGGACGGCCTGCTTCTCGTCGATCATGCCCTCGTCCACCAGGTCGCAGGCGATCTTGAGGGCAGCCTGCGCGGTGCGCTTGCCGTTGCGGCACTGGAGCATGTAAAGCTTGCCGTTTTCGACGGTGAACTCCATGTCCTGCATGTCGCGGTAGTGGTCCTCAAGAAGGGCGCAGACCTTGACGAACTGTTCATACGCCTCGGGGAACTTCTCCTCCATCTGGGAGATGGGCATCGGGGTGCGCACGCCGGCCACTACGTCCTCGCCCTGGGCGTTGGTGAGGAACTCGCCCATGAGCTTTTTCTCGCCGGTGGCGGGGTCGCGGGTGAAGGCGACGCCGGTGCCGGAGTTTTCATTCAGGTTGCCGAAGACCATCGGCATGACGTTGACGGCAGTGCCCCAGGAATAGGGGATGTCGTTCTGCTGACGGTAGTAGTTGGCACGGGGGTTGTCCCAGGAACGGAAGACGGCGCGGATCGCTTCCTTGAGTTGGACGACGGGATCGGAGGGGAAGTCCTCGCCGATCTGCTTTTTGTATTCGGCCTTGAACTGCTCGGCCAGCTCCTTGAGATCGGCAGCGGTGAGCTCGACGTCGAAAGTGACGCCCTTGCGCTCCTTCATCTGGTCGATGAGCTGTTCAAAATACTTTTTGCCGACTTCCATAACGACGTCGGAGAACATCTGGATAAAGCGGCGGTAGGAGTCATATACAAAGCGCTCGAACTTGGGATCGGGGTTGCCGGCGATCATGGCGGCAACAACATCGTCATTCAGGCCGAGGTTCAGGATGGTATCCATCATGCCGGGCATGGAGGCGCGGGCGCCGGAACGAACAGAGACCAGCAGGGGATTCTTGAGATCGCCGAACTTTTTGCCGTTGATCTGCTCCATGATCTCGACATTCTTCATGATCTCAGCCATGATGCTGTCGTTGATCTGGCGGCCGTCTTCATAGTACTGTGTGCACGCTTCGGTGGTAATGGTGAAGCCCTGAGGAACGGGCAGGCCGATATTGCTCATTTCGGCGAGGTTTGCGCCCTTGCCGCCGAGCAGCTCACGCATGCCGGCGTTGCCTTCGGAGAAGAGATACACGTACTTTTTGCTCATGCTGTCTTTCCTTTCCATAACAGAAAAATATACTTAAAATTGAATTGCTTCCCAGCTCTCTATAGCTTACCACAATTCGTTGCTTTTTCGCAATACCTTTTCGTCAAAAATCCGTAGTTTGTGCCCGAAAAATTGCGTCGGAGATTTTGGCAAAGCCCTCGATATCCAGGGTCTCTCCGCGGATGCGGACATCGAAGCCAAGGGTCGAGAGGATTTCCTCAAGCCGCGTCTTTTCAAGCTCCGGGATCTGGGCGCTGAGGGCGTTGACCAGGGTCTTGCGCCGCTGGTTGAAGGCCGCGCGCACCAGGCGGAAAAAGAGCTGTTCGTCCTGTACCGCAGCGGGCGGGGCTGAGCGCCTTGTGAGGCGCACGACCGAGCTTGTCACCTTCGGGCGCGGCACGAAGCAGGAGGGCGGCACATCGAACAGGAGTTCCGGAACCGCATGCCACTGGACGAAGATGCCGAAGGCGCCGTAGTCCGCCGTGCCGGGGCCGGCGCAGATGCGCTTTGCCACCTCCCGCTGGATCATGACGGTGACGGTCTCAAAGCAGCCCGCCTCCAGAAAGGCGGTGAGCAGCGGGCTTGTCACGTTATAGGGGATGTTGGCGCAGACAACATGCCGAAGACCCGGCATATGCTCCCGCACGAGCGCGTTGAGATCCAGCTTCAGCGCGTCGGCAAAGAGGAGCTCGACATTGCCGCACTCTGCCAGGGTCTCGGCCAGCACGGGCTTCAGGTCCCGGTCCAGCTCCACGCTCAGAACCTTCCCCGCGCGCAGGCTCAGCTCCTTTGTGAGGCAGCCGACGCCGGGGCCGACCTCCAGCACACCGGTGTTTTCATCGAGCCCGGCGCTTGCCGCGATATCCTCCGGCACCCAGGCAGCGGTCAGGAAGTTCTGCCCCTTCGATTTGGAGAAGCGGAACTGATGCCGGGCAAGCAGGGCCCGGATCTCATTATAATCGGTCAGATTCATTTCTTATCCTTCAATATTTTTTCAAAGGCCTGGCGGCGGGGATCGTGTCCCGGTTCGGAATCAACCAGGATATTTCCCCGGTAGCGGAATCCGCTCTCCCGCAGCAGCGCCTGCATCGGTTTATTTTTCCTGTGGGTGTCCACTCTTATACATTTGAGGCCGTAGGCCCTCGCCTGCTCCTCGGCGCAGCGGATCAGTGCCTGAGCCGCGCCGCTGCCGCGGTATTCCTTCGCCGCCGCGGCCCGGTGCAGCACGCAGTAGGGCAGATCCGCCGACCACCTGCCGTCGGTGATGGCGTCGTACCCCGGTTCGGGCAGAGGACTGAGCACGAAGAAGGCCGGAATGTCCGCACCGTGCATCAGGACAAAGCACTGGCCGAGGCGGATATCCTCCTCGAAGCGGGCGGCGTCCGGATACGCGCCCTGCCACTGGTCGATGTGAAAGCGGGCCAGGCTCTCCCGCGCATCCTGTACGATTTCCAAAATACGCGGGATGTCCTCCCCGGAGGCGGCGCGGTAAGTCACAGGCCCGGTGAGTTTCTTTCTCCCCTGCTCCTTTTCCAGCTCGCGCAGAAGCTTCCGGTCCTCCTCCGTCTGCGGCTCAAAGGCCGCGAACATGTCCGGGCGCTTGTCTCTTGTGCGCGCAAGCTGCTGTTTGCGCCGCCAGCGCTCGATGCGGGCATGGTCGCCGTTCAGGAGAATCTCGGGCACACCGCGCCCCTCCCAGTTCTCGGGCCGGGTATACTGGGGGTATTCCAGAAGGCCGTCCCAGTGGCTCTCGCCGGTATAGCACTGCTCGTCCGCCAGTACGCCGGGCACCAGGCGGCACACCGAGTCCGCCACCGCCATGGCCGCGATCTCACCGCCGGTGAGCACAAAGTCGCCGAGAGAAATCTCCTCATCCACGCAGGCCTCGATGAAGCGCTCGTCCACGCCCTCATAGTGGCCGCAGACCAGCACCAGATGATCGTAGTCCCGGTTGAGGCGTTTGGCCGTCTCCTGCGTATAGGGCTGCCCCTGGGGGGACAGGTAAATCACACGGGAGCGCAGCTTCTCCGCGCCCTGCATCACATGCTCCAGGCAGGACTTGAGCGGCTGGGCCATCATCACGCAGCCGAAGCCCCCGCCATAGGGGTAGTCGTCCACCTGCTTCTGTTTGTTTTCGGTGAAGTCCCGAATCTGCACACAGTTGATGTCCACAATTCCCTTCGCGGCAGCCCGGCCGATGATGCTCTCATGCAGCACGGCGCTGACCGTGTCGGGAAAAAGCGTCAGGATATCTATTTTCATTTTTACATTCCCTCGATCAGGCGCACGGTGATGCGTCCCGCGTCCGCATCGGTTTTCCTGATAAACTCCGGCACCGCGGGAATCAGATGCTCCCGCTCCCCGCGCACCACGTAGATGTTGGAGGCAGGGGTCTCCATGACCTCCGTGAGGATGCCGATCTCCCTTCCCTCCTCATCCTCGACCTTCGCGCCGATGATGTCCTGCAGGAAGAAGGCTCCCCGGGGCAGGGCCGCGTCCTCCCGCCGGACGAAAACTGTCTGCCCCTTGAGGCGCATGGCGGCGTTCACATCCTCCGTTCCCTCAAGCCTTGCGATCACGAAGCCCTTATGCTCCCTCGCCGAGAGGATCTTCAGCTCCCCGCCGCCCGGCAGCACAAGGCGCCGGAAGCTTTTGAAAAACCGGGGCGAATCCAGCCAGACCTCAATCTTGACCTCGCCCTGCACACCGTGGGTATTGACGATGCGCCCGGCCTCGATCAGCGTTTTCTTCTCCATGCTCTGCCTCCCGCTTTTTTGATTGCAACAGTATACCATAAGCGCCGCCGATTGCCAATAAAAAACCGGGGCGCGCATGAGAAAAGCACGCAAACGGGCTTTTCTCGTTTGCGTGCTTTTTCTCTTGCGCTCAGGCGGGGGCAGAGCTGCCTTCGATCTGGTTCTTGCCGGCGCGCTTGGCGGTATACATGCGCTCGTCGGCGATGGTGAAGAGCCTGCGCAGATCATAGTCGTCCGCGACATGGCCCGTGGCATAGCCCACGGAGTAGCCGGCGCAGATGTCGGGCTTGCTCTTGTCCAGCGGAGGGCTGAGCTCAAAGACGGACTTGATCTGGCTGCGCAGCGCTGTCTCCCCGGCGTTCGGCAGAATGGCCAGAAACTCGTCGCCGCCGTAGCGGTAGCAGTGCTCCTGCCCGAACTGATCGGCCAGGTTCCGGCCGGTGACGCGCAGGATGCGGTCGCCCTGCTCGTGGCCGTACTGGTCATTGATCTCCTTGAAGTTGTCCACGTCCAGCATCACCACGTACAGGTCTTTGCCGATGTAGCTGTTGAAGTCGTGGCGCAGGGCCAGGCGGTTGCGGATGCCGGTGAGCGCATCGTTGAGCGACAGCTCCTTGAGCAGGATGTTGTCCTCCTTCAGCTTCCGGGTCAGCTCGTCGATCTCGTTGAAGGCGCGCATGGAGCTGCGCTTGAGCTCACACACGAAAAGCAGCACCACTGTGATGCCGATGAGGATCACGATCAGCTTCTCCAGATTAAGGGGCGTATAGCTGATGAAATTATGATCGGTGGAGAAGAAATACATCGAGTACAGCAGCATGAGGCCGCCTGCCAGCAGACCGCCGTTGTAGCCGAAGATCGCGGCGCTCACCACAAGTCCGGCTATCAGGATCATGTTGGGGTTCGGCACATTGAAATGCACGACCACCAGGATCAGCACCAGCATCATCACTGCGGAAATCAGCAGCTCCTGCCAGGGCAGCAGCTTGAGCTCCATGATAAAATAGGGACGATGTACTCCTCCCGCCTCACGTTCTACGGGATGGTCAGTATTCATACGAAAGAAAGCAGCTCCTTTTCTTCAATTCATGCACCAATATAATATATTCTGTAAAATTATACCACACGGAATTTGTTTTTCAAGAGGCAAGGTGTACAAATCCATTTTTTGTCGAAATGATTGCTCTGAAAAAAAGAAAGGAAATTCTTGCAAATCGAAAATGATAATGCTATAATCAAAGTTACCGAATTGTAACCATTATTGGAGGTGGATGTTTCATGGCCTTTTATCGCCGCCTGGGCGAGCTGCTGCTGGCAGCAGGGACCATCACGCAGGAAGAACTGGACCGTGGCCTTGAACTTCAGAAAACCCAGAAGGGCCGTCTGGGCGAGGTGCTGATCGCAAACGGCATCATCACCGAGGACCAGCTCATCGAAGCGCTGCAGATGCAGCTCGGCATTGAGTATATCGACCTCTCCAAAATCAATATTCCGACGGAGCTGGCCTCCGTCGTGCCGAAGAATATCGCCAAGCAGTACCAGGTCGTGCCGGTGCGCCTGAAGAAGGACGAGCTGTATCTGGCCATGTCCGACCCGCTCAACTTCTATGCGATCGAAGAGGTGCGCAAGGCCGTGCGCAAGAAGATCGTGCCCATGGTGGCCCACAGCGCCGCGGTGGAGCGCGCGATCCAGGTGCTCTACGGAAACGAGGGCGCGGCTCGAGCCATCGAGGAGATGAAGCGTGAGGCGGCCGCCGGTCAGGGAAACGACAGCTCCACGCAGGACAGTTCTTTCGTCTCCAATCAGATCGACGATTCTGTCAACAACGCCCCGACCATCCGCCTTGTCAACTCCATCATCGAGCGCGCCATCACCGAGCGCGCAAGCGATATCCACCTGGAGCCGCGCGAGGCCGAAATGGTGGTGCGCATGCGTATCGACGGTCTGATGCGCATGATCCTGACCGTGCCGAAGGATCTGCAGAGCTCCGTCATTTCCCGTATCAAAATCATGAGCGGCCTGGACATCGCCGAGCGCCGCATCCCGCAGGACGGCCGCTTCAACGTGCGCATGAAGGACAAGGACATCGACCTGCGTATATCCACCCTGCCGACGGTGTACGGCGAGAAGATCGTGGCCCGTCTGCTTGACAAGTCCGGCGGCAATCTCAACAAGGACAATATCGGTCTGAGCGGGCACGACATGGAGACCTTTGACAAGATGATCAAGTGCCGCAGCGGCGTGCTGCTGATCGTCGGCCCCACCGGCAGCGGCAAATCCACCACCATGTACGCCATGATCGGCGAGCTCAACAAGCCCGAGGTCAATATGGTCACGCTCGAGGACCCTGTCGAATACAACATTGACGGCGTCAATCAGGTGCCGATCAATGAGAAGACCGGCATGACCTTTGCCAGCGGCCTGCGCGCCATCCTGCGTCAGGACCCGGACATCATCGGCGTCGGCGAGATCCGTGACGGCGAGACCGCCGAGATCGCCATGCGCTCGGCCATCACCGGCCACGTCGTGATCTCCACCATCCACACCAACGACGCTGTAGGCACCATCGAGCGTCTGGAGGATATCGGCGTGGAGCCCTATCTGGTTGCCAGCGCCCTGCGCGGTGTTATCTCCCAGCGTCTGGTGCGCCGCATCTGTCCGCGCTGCCGCACGGCCTACACGCCGGACGATGAGGAGCTCAGCGAGCTGGGCCTGCCGCCGCAGGAGGGCCTGCAGTTCTACAAGGGCGCCGGGTGCCCGAGCTGCTTTGACACCGGCTATCACGGCCGTATCGCGGTGTTTGAAATGCTGGTCATTAACTCCCGCGTGCGCCGCATGATCGCCGACGGCGCGAGCCGCGACGAGATCGAGCAGGAGCTCAAAAAGCCCGAAAACGGCTTTGTATCTCTGTATGATAACGCCATGCGCCTTGTGCGTGAGGGCATCACCACCACGAGCGAGATGCTGCGCGTGGTGAGTGAGCAGGATTAAGAAAAAAGGAGAACTTACCATGATCACAATCGAAGGACTGGTTTCGCAGGCACGGCAGGACGGCGCCTCCGATATTCATATCATCTGCGGTCTGCCGCCCAAGTACCGCAAGGACGGTCAGATCGAAAACATGTGCGACGAGGTGCTTGACGAGAGTGAGTGCCTGCGCCTGGCCCGTGACCTTGCCGGTACGGACGAGGCCTTCAAGGCGCTCATGCGGGACGGCGAGCTGGACTCTGCGGCCACCTACGCGGGCAGCCGCTGCCGTATCCATATCTTCAAGCAGCAGGGCGTGCCGTCGGTGGCGCTGCGTCTGCTGCGGGAGGAGATCCCGGATCTGACCAAGCTGGGCCTGCCCCCCGCCGCCCTGGAGCTTCCGAACCAGCACAAGGGCATCGTCCTTGTCACTGGTGAAACCGGCTCCGGCAAATCGACGAGCCTCGCGGCGATGATTGATTATGTAAACCATCATCGCAAGGCCCATATCGTCACCCTTGAGGACCCGGTGGAGTATCTGTACAAGCCGGACATGTGCGCCATCAACCAGCGCGAGGTGGGCAAGGATACCCGGAGCTTTTCCGAGGGACTGCGCGCCAGTCTGCGTGAAGACCCGAACGTCATCCTCATCGGTGAGATGCGCGACAAGGACACCATCGAGACGGCCATCACCGCCGCCGAGACGGGCCACCTTGTCTTCGGCACCCTGCATACCGGCAGCGCCTCCGACGCGGTGGACCGCATCGTGCAGGTCTTCCCCGAGGCGATGCAGACCCAGATCCGCCTGCAGCTTTCCATGTGCCTGCAGGCTGTGCTGACGCAGCAGCTTGTCCCCAAGAAGGGCGGCGGGCGCTGCCTCGCCTGTGAGCTGATGATCGTCACGGACGCCATCCGCAACCTCATCCGCGCGGGCAACACCCCGCAGATCGCAAATGCCATTGCGACCTCCTCCGCCATCGGCGGGCAGACCATGGACCAGGCCCTGGTACGTCTCGTGCGCAGTGGCCAGATCACCCGCGACGTGGCCATGCAATATGCCCACGACCGCGAGTTTGTCAAGAAAAATGCGATCTGAGCGGCCGCTCCCGGAAGGAGAGGCTGCAGGAGTCCCCGAAAGGAAGTGACAGCATTTGGTAACCTATAAATATACCGCCATGTCCCAGAGCGGGCAGAAGGTATCCGGTGTGATCGAGGCCTTTAACGAGATGGACGCGGTGGACCGCATCAAGCAGAACCACAGCGTGATCATCAAGATAACCCCTGTCAAGGAAAACAACCTGTTGACCATGGAGATCGGGGGCAACAAGCTCAACAGCAAGGCCTTCATCGTCATGTGCAGCCAGTTCGCCATCATTCTGGGCGCGGGCATCCCCATCGCGCGCACCTGCCATCTGATCGCCGACAAGACCACGGACAAGCCGCTCAAGCGCATGCTGCAGCATGTGGCGGAGGATGTGGAGGCAGGCCGTTCCATTTCCTCAAGCTTTGCCGAGCGCGGCGATAAGCTTCTGCCGACGACCTTCGTGGAAACTATTGCCGCCGGTGAGCAGAGCGGCAACCTGGACAAGGCCTTCCAGACCGTGCATGAGCATTTTGACAAGCAGGCCAAGATGGCGGCGCGGGTCAAGTCCGCCCTGGCTTACCCGGTCTTTGTGCTGTTCATTGCCGTGGCGGTGGTGGTCGTGCTGATGGTCAAGGTGGTGCCGACCTTCCTGGCCATTTTTGACAGCTACAATGCGGAACTTCCGCTCCCCACACGGATCCTGATTGCGATCTCCGATTTCTTTGTGAAGTACTGGATGGTGATGCTTGCGATCGTCGTGGCGGCCGCCATCTTCTACAAGGTTTACGGCAACACCGAGCAAGGGCGGATGAACCTCGCCAAGTGGTCGCTGAAGGTGCCGATCCTCGGCAATATTCAGCAGCTCAATGCAGCCAGCGAGTTTGCCAACACCCTGACCACCATGCTCGCCTCCGGTCTGCCCATGACCAGGGCCATCTCCATCACCGCCAAAACCATGTCGAACTACTACATGAGCACCGAGGTCGGCAAGCTTGCCGTCAAGCTGGAGGAGGGCCACGCCCTCGGCCCCAGCATGCGTGAGGCAAACTTCATGCCTGATATTCTGGTGGACATGGTCTCCGTCGGCGAGGAGACCGGCGAGATGGAGCAGACCCTGAAAACCATCGCCACCTACTACGACGCAGAGCTGGACATGGCGATCAACTCCGCCCTGGAAAAGCTGGAGCCGGCGCTGCTGGTGGGCCTGGCAGGCATTGCGGGCTTCATCGTCGTCGCCATCTACATGGCCATGTTCGGCATGTACGCCGCCATGTAAACCGCTTCCGTTTTCAGAATCGGCCGCGCGCCTGTCCCGGCGGCACAGGAGGCGTAAAGCATCTCCCTGTCATGAACAGCCCGGGATTGTGCTCTCCGCACAATCCCGGGCTGTTCATACGTTTTCAGCGCTTTTTTCCGTTCCCTCTTGAATCCGGTCAGGCATTACGTTATACTGTGGTATACGTTTTCATGCGCCGCGGTGTGGGGCATGGAATCATACCGTAATGAGAATCCGGTCATTGTGAAGAAGGAGCAAGCAGAATGAAGAATAAACTCTATCTTGCCCTGCATCTGTTTCTGATGCTCTACTCCTTGAGCGGCGTGGTTTCCAAGCTCGCCGCCGGAAAGCCCTTCATGTCTCCGGCTTTTATCGCGCTCTACGGCATTGAGATCCTGATCCTCGGCTTCTATGCCATCGGCTGGCAGCAGTTCATCAAGCGCATGCCCCTCTCGGTCGCCTACGCCAACAAGGCCGTCACCGTTGTGTGGGGCTGCGTGTGGGGCGTGCTCATCTTCCGCGAGCAGCTCACGCCCGGCAAGATCATCGGCGCACTCCTGGTGCTGTGCGGTGTGGCGCTCTACGGCTGGGCAGACGGAAAGGCGGCGAAGGAATGAACGGACAGCTGATCCTCTATGCCTGCATCATGCTCCTGGGCGTGTTCATCAGCTCCGTCGCCCAGGTGCTGCTCAAAAAAGCCGCGCAGAAGCAGTATGGCAGTGTGCTGGAGGAGTACCTCAACTGGCCTGTCATTACGGCCTACGCCATCTTCTTTGCCGCTACCTTTCTGAGCATCTACGCCTACAAGGTGGTGCCGCTTTCCATGGGCCCGATCCTGGAAGCAACCGGGTATATCTACGTCACCATCTTTGGCGTCACGATCTTCCATGAAAAGCTCGATCGCTGGAAGCTGATCGCGCTCGCGCTCATCATCGGCGGCATCATCGTGTATTCGGCTCTCGGGTGATTCAGGCGGGAGCTGCTTTGCCTCAGAATAATAACAGGGGGAAATTGCTATGAAACGTGGACCGCTCGGAATCCTGATTTTTTTGATCGTTGCGCTGCTGGTCGCTTTCCTGCTTATGAAGGAGCTGCAAAATCCCACGCCCCTCTCGGAAAGGGCGTCGCAGGCTGTTGCAGACACGGCCGTCGATGCCGTGCAGAGTGCGGTCGACACGATCAATGAAGCAGTACAGAATTCGGATTTGACGGAAAGCCTGCAAAGTATGCTGGGAGGGACGAGATGAATCCCTATGCGTCCGATCCCTATATGATGATCCTGAAGGCCGATCCGGACAGGTATATCAGGAGAGCCGCGCCGACCATCCTTGCGCTGATTAAAATAGCGGAAGGCCCTGTGGCCTTCCTGTGGTGCTTCCGCATGCTCGATTGTCTGGTTCAGCTCGCAAGCGGAAGCGCCGTACAGTCCCCCGCCGGTGTGCTCTTCTCTCTTCTGCCGGCGGAGATCGCGCGGATGCTCCTGCCGAACACCATACCATCAGGCGGCATAGTGTGGAGGATTCTCGGCAGCGCTGCCGCAGCGTGCGTCCTGATTGCGCTTGTGTGCCTGGCGGCGGAGGCCGTCGCAGCGGCACTGCTGCGCTTTGCCATGCCGGCGCTCGGGGCAAGATGGTTCAGGTATACGCGCAAGTGGGCGCTTGCCGTCTGCGTGCTTTTCACGGCCTGCGTTGTGATCTCGGTGGTGATGCAGGCTTATTCCGTTTATCGGGCGGGCCTCAGCTCGGTGTCTGCGGTGCTGCGCCCCCTGCTCGTGCAGCTTATCCTGATTGTGCTCCTCGCTGTGCGCATTGCGTACCACCGCGGCGCGGCCGTTGTCATGGAGGCCGTCGACTATGAGTTTCGTCTCGGCTTTAAGGAGACCGCAATGGAAGAGCACAAGCTGGGGCTGTGTTCCTTCCTGCTCGGTCTGATATGCCTCGCCGCGGCAGTGCAGCTCTTCCGGCTCTCCATGGGAAACCTCGCCGCTGTTTTCGCTGTGCTCTGCGTCAAATTCTTTGCCGTGTGGAAAAGCTGGCAATTCTTCAGCCAGTGCCACAGGTGACGGCGCCTGCCGCGCGGTGCGTTGCTGTGTATGCCGTCCTCAGTTGAAAAGCCCGCCCGGAAGCAAAAACGCCTCCGGGCGGGCTTCTTTCAGCATGTCTGCAAATTTCTGTCAGCGGTTTTTCTGGTACAGTGTCCAGAGGCCGCGCAGCAGCAGCTCATTGTCCACAAGGATGCCGGGGCGGCGGCAGCAGGGAACGATGTCCCGCGCGAGGCTGCCGGTGGCGATCACCTTGCAGGCATAGCCCAGCTCCTCCTCCATGCGCTCCACCATGCCGTCGATCATGGCCGCCGTGCCGTAGACCGCGCCGGAGCGCATGCAGTCGACCGTGTTGCTGCCCACCACCTTTTTCGGCGGCAGGATGGCCACGTCCGGCAGCAGACTCGTCCCCGCGGCGAGGGCTCCATAGGAGAGCTTCACCCCCGGGATGATCACGCCGCCGCGAAAGCAGTTGTTCTTATCCACCACGGTGAGCGTCGTGGCCGTGCCCATGTCGATGACGATGGCGGGCGTACCGTAGCAGGCTGAGGCCGCGATACCCCCCACGATCAGATCGGCGGCAACGCTGCCGGGCTCGTCCACCCGGAGGTTCAGGCCGGTTTTGATGCCGGGGCCCACCACCATCGCCCGCCGCCCCGTGAGCTTTTCCAGGGCCGTCTTCAGCGGCTCCGTCACCCGCGGGACAACGGAGGAGATAATGCTGCCCTCAAACTGTGTCGGGTCCAGGCCGTAGAAATCCGTGATCTGGCGCAGCTTGATGATATGCTCGGTGGCGGTCTCCCTGGGATCGGTGTGGATGCGCACGATGTTGAGGATCTCCCCGTTCTCGATCATGCCGATCACAATATGGCTGTTGCCCACGTCAATGGCGAAGATCATGGCGCAGCTCCTTTTCTTTCTCAGTTATTCAGTCCGTGGTGAGCGGCGGGGCTGTCAAGCTGCAGTGCCCGGAAGCTGTAGCCGTTGCTCTGGCCCCACTTCAATATATCCTCCACCGCCGCCACGCTGTAGTCCTTGATGTCATGCTGCAGCACAACGGCATATTTGTGCTGTGCGCAGCCCTCCTTGATGTTCTTGACGATCTGCTCGGTCTTTGTGGTCTCCCCGGCGTCGCCGGAGTAGACGTTCCAGTCGTAGTACTGATAGCCCATGTCGTTCATGGCGCGGCACAGGCGGGTCATGATGCCGGGGTTGAAGCGGCTGACGGTATTGGAGCTGCCGCCCGGGAAGCGGAAGAGCCGGGTATAGCTGCCCGTCTGCTGCAAAATGATCTCCTCCATGCTAAAAAAGTCCTCAAAAAAAGCCTGCTCGCTGGAATAGATCTTGTCGTAGTCATGGCTCGTGGTGTGTACGCCGATGGCATGACCCGCGCGGAAAGCCCTGCCGATCTGGTCATAATAGCGGGGGTCCTGCGCCGTCACGAAGAAGGTGGCCTTGGCCCCGTAGCGGTCCAGCACATCCAAAAGCCGGGCGGTATAGGGGCTCGGTCCGTCGTCAAAGCTCAGGTAGATGGTCTTCTCCTCCGGCTTTTGCTCCGCGGGCAGCTCCACCGGCAGCACCTTCACCGTGCGCACGGCGCTCACCCTCTCGCCCAGCTCGTTTGTGATGCTGTATTCGATCTGATAGTCCCCGGCAAACCAGGGGATCACACTGCCCTCCGTCACGAGATACGGCGTGAGGTCCGTGCCGAGGCTGTCGCTCACCGAAGCGCCCGGGTCCTGGAACCAGAGACCGGCCTGCATGGTCATGTTCCGCTCACCGAGGACAGTGATCTCGGGCGGGGCAAAGTTCCGGCTGATCAGCACGCGCTCGACGCTCGTGCTGTTGCCCTCGCTGTCCGTGACGCTGTAGCGGATCCGGTCGCCGAGGCGCTGGCTCTCCACCTTGTCCGTGAGATCCCCGTCCACAGCGTCAAAGGCCGTGTAGCCCTCCTCGGCATAGCCGGTCATCCAGGTGGGAGTATAACCCTCCGTCTTCTTCAGCTCGATCACCGGCGGTGTCGTGTCCACGACCGTGACGTGCCGCTCCACACTGTAGTCGGTAAAGGCGTAGCGGGCGGTGTAGCGCAGGACATAGCTGCCGAGTCTGCGGGTATCCACCGCGCCCCAGGTCTGCACCGGGAGCCGCTCCTTCCCCTCGCCGAAGAGACTGCCCTCCGTCACGGCATATACGCCGGGATCCGTAAAGTCCGTGCCGTATTCCACCGTGAGGTTTTCGTCCCCATAGACATAAAAGCGCACATGCCGCGCGTCGATGAGCATGATCACCGCCACTGTCAGCAGCAGCCATACCAGCACCGCGAGCGTGACCGCCAGAGCGCTTCGCCCGCGTCTGTTTCCTGTCCTCTCTCCTGTCTGTCTCATACCTCTTCCTTCTGTGTGTCAGTTCTCTGCGAATAGTATATGCCCTTTCAGCAAAAAGGAATGTTTTTTATTTGAGCTTGTCCAGGATCCCCTGGCGCGTCTCGTCAAAGAGCAGGTCGCGGTTGTGGCGGAAGTAGGCGTCGCAGCCGAACTCGCCGACAAACCAGGAGCTGTCATAGCCCGCGGTGATCTCCGTGACGAAGAGCACCAGCTCCTGCCCGGGGCCGACAGCCTCCTCCAGGAAGTGAAAGGCGCTGTCGAACATGCCGCCGGTCTCGTCGGCAAGCGCTTCGCGTCTGTCCGTCTCGGCGGTGAAGAGGGCACGCAGCGCGTCCATCTGGGCGTCCGCGTCCTCGATTTCGCCGAGAGCCTCAAGATAGGCTTCGAGCTTGTTGATCTCCGCCTGGCGGAGATTTTTCTGTTCCCGGTCGTCCTGTCCCGCGTCGGCAGCGCGCTTGAGGCTTGCGCGGCGCACGGCGAGGATGTCCCGCAGGGTCTCCGCCGGCAGCGCGGGCAGGGCTGCCTTTACGCCCCGGAGTGTGTCATGGAGCGCGGCGCACAGCCCGTCCTGCCGTCGGGTCTCCCGCGATGCCTCCGACAGGCGGGAGAGCAGCAGCCCCATCACCGCGAGCTTTTCATCAAAGGGCGCCGCGGCAAATTCCGAGAGCGTCACCTTCGGCACGCGGCCGTGGAGAATGTCGTCGATATGGTAGACCTGGCGGTACTTGTTGTAGAGAGCATAGTAGTTCTGGAAGTCCCGGGCGACGGCGGGCATCTGCACATACTGCACGGCAAGCTCCGCGTCCGGCAGGATGCCGAGAGCCTCATAGGCGTACAGGATCTCGCTCAGATCCTCCCAGCCGCGGGCGGTGGCAAACTGCATCCCCTCGGGGCTGTTTTCGATGCGGTAGAAGTTTTCCTTCCTGAGGTCGAGATAAGAGATCACCGCCCCGTGCAGGCCCTTTTTGAGGGCGTATTCCTTCCAGACGGCAAAGTCCTCCTCCACCGTGATGCGCTTGACACGGTCGAGCGTGACCACGTCGAAATCGCGCACGGAGCGGTTATACTCCGGGGGATTGCCCGCCGCCACAATGAGCCAGCCCTCCGGCAGCTTCTGGTTGCCGAAGGTCTTGCACTGCAGAAACTGCAGCATCATCGGGGCCAGGGTCTCGGAGACGCAGTTGATTTCATCGAGAAAGAGGATGCCCTCCCGGATGCCGGTCTTCTCGGTCAGGGCATAGACCGAGCCCAGGATCTCGCTCATGGTGTACTCGGTGACGGTGTGCTCCACCCCGTCATAAACCCGCTTTTCGATAAAGGGCAGGCCGATGGCGCTCTGGCGGGTGTGGTGGGTGATGGTGTAGGACACAAGGCCCACGTTTTCCTCGGCGGCGATCTGCTCCATGATCTGGGTCTTGCCGATGCCCGGCGGGCCCATCAGGAGCACCGGCCTCTGCCGGACGGCGGGGATGCGGTAGTTTCCGAGCTCGTCCCGTGTGAGATAGGCCTGCAGAGTATTGCGGATCTGTTCCTTGGCTTGTTTGATGTTCATAGTGTCCCCTCTTTGCTGTTCTATGTGCGCTCGCTTCCCCTGCCCGGGGAGAAGGGCGCGAATCAGAGCTCCGGCATTTCGGCCAGGATCTCCTCCTGCCAGAATTCATCGAAGCTCTCCCGCTGCTTTTTCCAGGGCAGCGACGGCATGATGCGGATAGCCCAGGGCGGCATTTTCACGGACAGCGGCGGCTCCTCCAAAAGGACGAAGGCCGCCTCGTAATCCGGGCGCTTCGTCGGATAGATGCCCATGCCGTCGGTAAAGTAAAGCAGGCCCCGGAGATTGGAAAAGCTGCCCTCGGCAAGGAGCTTGTCCACATGCTCGAACACCGGGCGAAAGTCCGTGGCGCTGCCGCCGGAGAGGGGCAGATCCTCCATGTAGCGCCGCAGCTCCTCGAGACTCGTGATCTTCTTGTCCGAGCGGAGCTGATCGTCACACTGGAGAATGTGGATGTTGAGTCTGCGCGTAAAGCTGTCCACAGAGCGCAGGATCGCATAGGTGCTGGCCAGAAACTCCCGCACCAGGGTGCCGGAGGTGGACATGGAGGTGTCGATGGCGATGACGAAATCCTCAATACGCCGCTCCTCCCGGGTCTCCGGCGCCTCGATGAGCGGCATGTTGCCGTAGCGGCGCAGACCGTAGGTATAGTAGATATAGTCAAACGCGTCCGTGTCGGCGCGCATGATCTCCCGGGGCGCGGCAAAGCGGCGCAGAAACCTGCGGTAGTCCACATCATCCCGCGCGGCAATGGAGAGCTGCTCCATCACGTTCTCGCCGCCCGCGCCTTTCTCGGACAGCATGCTGTCCAGAGCGGTCTGCGAGCGGGAGGCCGCATCCTGCCAGGCCTGATCCTGGCGCTCGCTGCGCTCCCGCTCCTGTTTTTCCTCCAGATCCCAGAGGCTGTGATCGTCCATGGCGAAAAGGCGCTGAAGGCTTGCGATCCTGTACGCCGGCAGCCGCGCGCGCAGGAGCATGCGGTAGATGCCCTCGGCGCTCAAAACCTTCATCTCCCGGCGGCACTCGGCAAGGAACATCTCCCGCGCGGGGACGCTGCGCTCTTTGAGGCAGGCGTAAGGCAGAGCGTCGATCACGCTTTCCACCGCAGCGTCGCAGGCGAGATCCCAGAGGCCCGCGTCCCGCCCCCGGCGCTTGGCAAGATGGCGGAACAGGCAGTGCAGCACCATGTGCAGATTGAGGCGGGGCGAGAAGCGCGCGCTTTTGAGAAAGCCCGCCGCGAGAAAGGAGGCGTTATACCAGAGCGTCTCCCCGTCTGTGGCGGCGCCGGTGGTCACGCTCTCCCCCGCCGCCGGGAGCAGAGCGCACAGAGCCCCGCTCATATACGGCAGGGCAAGACAGAGCTGATTTCGGCCGGAGGCCAGGATCTCCTGTCCCACGGCGGATAGGTTTTTTTCGTTGGTCATCGTATGCCTCCCTCAGGGCGGGAGCCGGATCACAGTTCAAATTTCTTCGCCCTGCCCGCGCCGGGGCGGGAACGGCGCGTTTCCAGCAGCAGGGCCGTGGCCTCGGTCAGACGCCGGGCGCGGGCCTTCTCCAGGGCGGCGTCCAGGGTCTCCGGCGCCAGCTCCCCGAGAGCCAACAGCAGGCGCAGGCCCGGCATGTCCTGTTCGTCCAGCGCGAAGGAGAGAGCCGCGCCCGGATTCCGGCGCAGGTATGCCGTATAGCGCTCCTGCGCGCTCTCGCTGAGCTCCACAGGGCAGCGCAGCCGCCAATAGGCAAGGCGCAGGGCAGAGCCTTCGTCATGCTCGGCGGCGACGTAGCCGGGCCACAGCGCATCATACTCCTGCAGCCGCAGGCGCTTGTCCCGGAAAACGCTGTGGTATGCGTAGCCCCCGCCGCTGATCTTGAGCTCGAAGTGGTGGGCTGGGGTATTCTCGGTGTAGTTTTCGATGTATTCGGGGAAAATGAGGCGCAGGCTGCTCCCGTCCGTGCGCCGGATCGTCACATCCAGCTCCTGCTGGAGATTGCGCACAATGGACGCCAGCGCCGGCCCCTGCTTCGGTCCGGTTCGGGTCAGCTCGATTTTTGAAAAGCTGCGGCAGTTCATAAACGTCGCGCTGCCGGTGGAAACGAGATCGTCGCAAAGGCGCAGCGTCTCCATGGCGCGCAGGTTCATCAGGGCGTAATCGCCGATGCTCTGAAGCCCCCGGGGCAGGGTGAGGTCCCGGATGTTCCGGTTGTCCCAATCCGCCGATTCCGCCCCGCCGAGGATCAGCACGTCCTCCCCCGCGGCGCCCGCAGCTCCATGAGCAAGCGCCCGGTCGGAGAGCGCCGTGACCGGCAGGCCGAAGAGCGTATCCGGCAGCGCGGCTTTTTTGTCGCAGGTCAGAGCCCGCAGGATCACAACAGATCCCTCTTCCCGCCGCACACTGAGGCGCCAGTTTGTAAGACCCTGTATCGTTTCCATGGGGCACTCCGCTCCTTCCGGAAGATTGATGTGGAAAAAACACGTCGGAAGGGTTATACTGATATTATAAAACTTGAAAGAAGGCGTTCGTATGACACGTATGACAGACTATCAAACGCTGTGCGAGAAGCTGAGCGCTCTGATGGAGGGTGTGCCCCACAGGGTCGCAAATCTCGCCAACGCCTCGGCCCTGCTGTATGCGGAGCTGGAGGATCTCAACTGGGCGGGCTTCTACTTTCTGGAGGGCGGGAAGCTGGTGCTCGGTCCCTTCCAGGGAAAGCCGGCCTGCATCGAGATCGAGGTCGGCAAAGGCGTCTGCGGGACGGCGGTGCAGGAGGAGAGGACCCAGCTTGTGCCGGATGTTCATCTCTTCCCCGGTCATATCGCCTGTGACAGCGCGTCCAACTCCGAGATCGTCGTACCCCTGCGGGTCAAGGGCTGCGTTGTGGGCGTGCTGGATATCGACAGCCCCTGGCCCGGGCGCTTCACCACAGAGGATCAGGCCGGGCTGGAGGCTGCCGCCGAAATCATCGCTCAGATGCTCACGCGCTGCTCCTGATCCTCGCTGCGCTGCCCGTCCTTTCTCTCAGGCCCTCTTCCGTCCCGGCGGGGTGAAAAGTCCCGGAAGTCGACGCCCGTGAGCTGCTTGACGATCCAGAGGAAGCAGAGCAGTACCAGGATCGGAATGAGGCAGGAGGTCACGATCATCACCGCAAGCGTCTCCACAAAGCGGTTGAGCACCGTGGAGGCCTTGTCGACCATACCGCCCGTCGTCTCAGAGAGGCGATTGAGGATCCTGTCGAGCATGTTCGCATCCTGCGCCGCCGCAAGCTCCTCCGTCTCCTCCGTCAGCGCCTCGGCCGAGGCGATGGTGGAGTCGATGGAGTCCTGATAGGTGTTATAGATCATGTCAGAGGTGCGCACGCTCAGCGGGATGACGAGCAGCAGGGCCAGGGCGATCAGCAGCAGCTTGAAGCCCTGCCGTCTCATCACCTGCCCGTTCCAGACAAGGCCCACGCCGAAGAGCGCGCACACCAGCGGGATAAGCCCCTTGAACACCCCGTAGGGGATGATGGTGAGCAGGTACTTTTCGGCATAGAGCATGCAGAGGATCAGCAGAAAGTACTCCGAAAAATCCGCCAGCTTCTCCGCAATGGGCGTGGCGGTGTCCCCCGGGATGGCTGTGATGCCGGCAGAGGTCACCGTGGAGACCGCCATCAGCTTCAGGACCGTTTCGGTCTTCTCATCGATGGACACGACATAGTCCGTGTACCGTTCGGGGGAGGTATATCGCTCGGCAATCGGGAAAAATGAGACCACTGCGATGGCGATCAGCGCAATGCAGATCACGATTTTGGTTGCGGTCTTGTTCATGGTTCTCCGCTCCTTTTTCTTTTTTCGCTATTTTATCATAGTTCCCGTTCGACTTCAACAATTGAAGGGCGGGCTCCCTGCAATTCACTGTCAGGAAGAAGCAAGGCTCTTGCTCTTTCGGCAAAATCTGCTATAATGTCATATCGTTACGGAATATACACCAGAAGGGGTTTTGAGTCCATATGCTTGAATTGAAAAACATCAGCTTTGGCGTTGAGAACGAGGACAACACCAAAGAGATCATCAAGGACGTAAGCTTTATCGTCCCGGATGAGAAATTCGTCGTCATCACCGGGCCCAACGGCGGCGGCAAGTCCACCCTGGCCCGCCTCATCATGGGCATCGAAAAGCCCAGCTCCGGCCGCATTTATCTCGACGGGCAGGATATCACCGGGCTCGGCATCACGGAGCGCGCAAGGCTCGGCATCAGCTTTGCCCTGCAGCAGCCCGTGCGCTTCAAGGGCATCCATGTGGTGGATCTGCTGCGCCTGGCCTCCGGCAATCCGAAGCTCAGCGTCGGGGACGCGTGCGAATACCTCTCAGCCGTCGGCCTGTGCGCCCGCGACTACATCAACCGCGAGGTCAACGCCAGCCTCTCCGGCGGCGAGATGAAGCGCATCGAAATTGCGACTGTGCTCGCCCGCGGCACCACACTCTCCGTCTTTGACGAGCCGGAGGCCGGCATCGACCTCTGGAGCTTTCAGAGTCTCATCCAGGTTTTTGAGAACATGCAGAAGCGCACCCACGCTTCCATCCTCATCATCTCCCATCAGGAGCGCATCCTGGAGATCGCCGATTCCATTCTCCTCATTGCCGATGGGCAGGTGCGCGGCCAGGGCAGCAAGGAGGAAATGCTGCCGGAGCTGATGAAGAGCACCATCCCCGTTACCTGCAGCCGTATCCTGGAAGGAGGCGTGAACAATGCTGACTGAGATCCAGAAGCAGCTATTGAAAGAGATTGCGGATCTCCACAAGGTTCCCGAGGGCGCGTACAACATCCGCGCAAACGGCGAGGCCGCAGGCCGCAACTCCACCGCCAATATTGAAATCAGCTCCAAGACCGACAAGCCCGGCATCGACATCCGCATCAAACCCGGCACGAAAAACGAGAGCGTGCACATTCCCGTCGTCCTCTCCGAGAGCGGTTTGAAGGAGGTCGTGTACAACGACTTCTTCATCGGTGACGACTGCGACGTGGTCATTGTCGCCGGCTGCGGCATCTCCAACTGCGGCGACCAGGACTCCGCCCACGACGGCGTACACTGCTTCTACGTGGGCAAGAACGCCAGGGTCAAATACGTGGAGAAGCACTACGGCGAGGGCACCGGCCGCGGCAAGCGCATCATGAATCCCCGTACCGAGGTATATATCGGCGAGGGCAGCAGCGTCGAGATGGAGATGGTGCAGATCAAGGGCGTGGACGACACCAGGCGCGACACGATCGCAAAGCTTGAGAAGGACGCGCGCCTTGTGGTGCATGAACGGCTCCTGACCCACGGCGATCAGCGGGCCGAGAGCGGCTACACGGTGGAGCTCAACGGCGACAACTCCAGCGCCGATGTAGTCTCCCGCTCCGTCGCCAAGGAGCGCAGCTGGCAGCTCTATCGCTCCCGCATCGTGGGCAACGCTCTCTCCAACGGCCATACCGAGTGCGACGCCATCATCATGGACGAGGCGAAGGTTCTCGCCATTCCGGAGCTTGAGGCCAACAATCTCGACTCCGCTCTGGTGCATGAGGCCGCCATCGGCAAGATCGCGGGGGATCAGATCATCAAGCTCATGACCCTGGGGCTCACCGAGGAAGAGGCCGAAGAACAGATCGTCAACGGATTTTTGCGGTAATGCACAAGCATGGAACGCCCCCTGCACCGCTTTCAAAAAAGCGACGCAGGGGGCGCTTTTTACTTGTAGTATTCCTTATACCACGCGGCAAAGGCCCGCAGGCCCTCCCGAATGCCGATTTTCGGGGTAAAGCCGAAATCCCGCTCCAGCGCCGCGGAATCGGCATAGGTGACAGGGACGTCCCCCGCCTGCATGCCGACAAGCTCACGATGAGCTTCAAAGTCGTAATCGGGCGGCAGGATCCCCGCGCGCACCAGCTCCTCCTGCAGGGTCGCAACAAAGTCAAGGAGCTGCTCCGGTCGGCCCCCGCCGATGTTATAGAGTGCGAAGGGCGGGACGGGCAGGCCGTCGTCCCCCGTGGCCCGCTCCGGCGCGCCGCGCATGACGCGCAGGATCCCCTCCACGATATCGTCAATATAGGTGAAGTCGCGCATCATATCGCCGTAGTTGAAGATCTTGATGCTCTCCCCGGCGGCAAGCCTTCTGGTCGCGCTGTAGTAGAACATATCCGGTCTTCCCGCCGGGCCGTAGACTGTGAAAAAGCGCAGACCGGTGGCCGGGATGTCATAGAGCTTGGAGTAGGCGTGGGCCAGCAGCTCGTCGCTTTTTTTCGTGGCGGCGTAGAGGGAGACGGGGTGATCCACCTTGTCGTCCGTGGAGAAGGGCACCTTTTTATTGCCCCCGTACACCGAGGAGCTGGAGGCGTAGACCAGATGCTCCACCGGATGATGACGGCACGCCTCCAGAAGATTATAGAAGCCGATGATGTTGGATTCGATATACACATCGGGGTGGTCGATGCTGTAGCGCACGCCCGCCTGCGCGGCGAGGTTCACCACCACATCGAAGCGGTAGCGGGAAAACAGCTCCTCCACCAGGGCCCTGTCCGCAATGGAGCCGCGCACGAACACATGCCGGGCCGGGGACGCTGCCGCCGTCTTCTCAATCTGCTTTAAGCGCCACTCCTTGAGGCTCACCTCATAGTAGTCGTTCATGTTGTCGAGAGAGACGATCGTACCGCTCTCCAGCTCTCTGAGCAGGCGGATTACGAGACCGGCCCCGATAAAGCCGGGAGAGCCCGTGACAAGAATGCTTTTCCCGTTGAGCGTAATTGGTGTTTTCATAGCTTTCCTTTCTGCGCCTGTTCTTTTTCGGGGCGGGTATTTCTCTCCCGGAAAACGCCGTCTGCGTAGCCCTGGATCTCAGGGTCGCGCTCGGCCGCCTCCAGGCGCTGCTCGCACCAGAGGCAGTACTGCGCGTCGCGCTCGATGCCGAGGTAGTGCCGCCCCAGCTTTTTTGCCGTGACACTGGTCGTGCCGGAGCCGAGGAAGGGATCGAGCACCAGATCGCCCGGATTTGAGCTTGCCAGGATCAGCTTTGCGATCAGCTTCTCCGGCTTCTGGGTGGGATGGGCCGTGTTCTCCGGCATGGACCAGAAGGGCACCGTGATGTCATCCCAGAAATTGGAGGGGCAGGTGTCCCGGTAATTGCCGGTCCCGGTCTCGACCCAGTCCTTGGGCTTTCCGTCCACCCGATAGGGCGCGATGACCCTGCGGCGCAGCTTCACCGCGTCGAGATTAAAGGTATAGCCCTCTCCCTTTGTGGCAAACCAGATATCCTCCAGGCTGTTTTTCCAGTTGGCCCCGGCGCCTCTCCCCTTCTCGCGCTGCCAGGTGATGCGGTTTCGGACCGTAAAGAAGTCCCCCAGCACGCGGCCGATGATGAGGCTCGTCTTCCAGTCGCAGCAGACATAGAGGGAACCGCCCTGCCTCAGAAGCGGTGAGACCAGCGTCAGCCAGCGGCGGGTATAGGCCTCATATTCCTCGGCGGGCTTTTCGGCAAAGACGCTGCCGTTATAGGATTTCGTGAGATTATAGGGAGGGTCGGCAATGACCAGATCCGCGCAGGCCCCCGGCAGCAGCGGCAGCACCGCAAAGCTGTCCCCCAGGACCGTCCTGTCGCGCAGCTCCTCGATGCTGTCAAGAGGCCGCTCGACCGTGACGCAGCGCTCAAGATACGCCCCGCCTGCAGAGAGCGGTGTGTCGATTGTCTTGTTGCGCGGGGCTTTTGCTCCTGGCATGCCGTCCCCCTCCCTCATGGCCTCAGCCGTAGATGCCGCCGCCGATAAATTCACGGATCAGCGCGTTGTCCGCCACGTCCTCCTCCGGGATCTGGCCGAAAAGCTGCAGCGCGGGCAGAACCTTGCGCAGCTCTTCAAAGCGCTCGATCCCCTCCGGCACGGATTTGAAGAGCTCCGTCGCCGTGCGGTTGAAGACCGGCAGCTCATAGGCAAAGGAGGTGTCAAAGCGGAAGTTGGCCTGATCCTTATATGGGGATATGTAATTGAGCTCACCCCGGCGGACATTGCCCCACATGCTCATGGTCTCCAGGGGATCGGAGCCGCGGAACTTGTAGTCGCGCACCATGCGCCGCACCAGACGGAACCAGGTGCGTTTAAACACCACGCGGCCCTGAAATTCCACATCGCTGCGGGCGGAGATATAGAGCTTGAACGCCTCGGGGTGCACATCGGTGATCATGGTGTTGAGGGCATGGATCCCCTCAAAAACCACCATCTCATCCGGGCCGAGCTTGATGGACTTGGACGGCTCCTGAATCCGCATGCGGCGGCAGAACTCAAATTTGGGGACATAGATGCGCTCGCCCCTGGCAAGCTCGCTGAAATGGCGGTTCAGCAGCTCCATGTCCAGGCACAGCGGGGATTCCAGATCCAGCTCCCCTTCCGGGGTGCGGGGCGTGGTGCGGTCCACGGTCTTGAAATAGTCGTCCATGCCCACATAGTGGGTGTAGACGCCGTGCTTTTCCATCGCCTCGGCGATCTTCATGGAGGTCGTGGTCTTGCCCGAGCCGGAGGGGCCGGACAGCAGGACAATGGGGCTGTTCTTCTTGTTTGCAAGAATGCGCTCTACCGCCTCTTCCACGCGCCGATCATAGATTGCGTCGCACTCCTGCATAAAAGCCTTGTGATCGCTTACGGTTCTGAGATTGATGTCATTGAGCTTGTAGGCCATTCAGTCGTCCTCCTTCGTTTCCGTATAGAAATCCGAAATGCGCTTTTTTTCCGCGCAGGTTTTTTCGATGCTTTCGATATATTCCAGCGGATACTTGGGCGCCATCAGGCGGATGTTGCGCCCGCCGTCCAGGCGGATGAGCTTCGTCGAGCCGCCGCCGCCCATGGCGAGAATGCTGCGCAGCTCCTCCATGATGCAGATGTTGTAGAGATTCACGCGCCCGCCCCGCGCCCAGCCGACGTTTTCAAAGCCGCCGGACATGAACTTCTGTCGGTAGAGATAATAGGGGGAATAGCCCGCCGCTGTCAGAAGCCGGGAAGCGCAGTCCAACATATCCGCAACCTCCCGCGCGCCGGGGATCGGCGTCTGGTCCAGCGTGATGCGCGAGCCTTTTTTGAGCGACAGGGTGTGTACCGTGATGTTCTCCGCCCCCAGGGCCAGCACCTTTTCAAGCGTGGCGCGAAAGCCCGCCGCGCTGTCCCCCGGGAGCCCCGCGATCAGGTCCATGTTCACATCAAAGCCGCCGACGCTGCGCGCCTTTTCCAGCGCCGACACGATATCCGCCGCCGTGTGCCGCCGCCCGATCAGCTCCAGCACCCGGTCGTCCATGGTCTGGGGGTTGACGCTGATGCGGTCCACGCCGTGCGCGCGCAGAACACGCAGCTTCTCCTCTGTGATGGTGTCGGGCCTGCCCGCCTCCATGGTGTACTCCCGCAGGGCGGAGAGATCAAACTGCTCGGAGAGGACAGCGCAGAGCCTGTCGAGCTGCTCTGCGGAGAGGGTGGTCGGGGTGCCGCCGCCCATGTAGAGGGACACCGGGCGAAGCCCCAGGCGCCTCACCTCCTGCGCCGTGGCGCTGATCTCCCGCTCCAGCGCCTGCAGGAAGGGGGCGACCAGCTTCATGCTTTTCTCCACTGACTGGCTGACAAAGCTGCAGTAGGCGCAGCGGGTGGGGCAGAAGGGAATGCCCACGTAAAGGCACACGTCCCTCGCCTCCAGAGAGGTTTCGGCCTTCAGTGTCTCGCGGGTCGTGATGAGGCAGAGGCCGGCGCGCCCGGCGCTCACGTCATATTCGTCAATAAAGCGGCGCAGGGCCTTCTTCTCGTCAAGGCCCGCACCGATGAGGCCGGCCAGCAGCTTTCCGGGCCGCACCCCCGTCAGCGCGCCCCAGGGCGGCTTCGGCACGCCTGCCTTCAAGGCCGCGCGGTACATGGCGTTTTTGACAAGGCGCTGGCAGATCCGGTCACGCGCCAGAGGCTCCAGAAGCGCCTCGTTTTTCACGCGGGCCGCGCCGCGCCAGACCTCTCCGCCCCGGTACCAGGCACAGCCTGCGCTTGTCATCTGCGCGCCCCGGCTGAGGCGGATCTCCATGCGCTCCCCTGTCGGCCCCGCTGCGGGATATTCGGGCCGCTCCTCCGGAAAAAGGGTAAGAAGCATCTGCTCCACCGCGTATTTGTAATCATGGCCGTAAAGAAACAGCTTCATCGTATACTCCATCCGTCCCGCGAAACAGAAATTTTTTTATAAGAATCATTATACCAGACGCCACGGCGCATGACAATGGTGAATATACCGTTTGGGAGTAAGGGAGAAATTGGGAGAAAGACCGAAAACCCGCATGAGAGGCCAATATTTGAAAAAATTTTAGTAAAAAAAGGCTGGTATTTTTCTCCGTTTTGTTGTATTATAGGTTTGCGGGAGTATTGTCTGTATGTAAGTGAGGGTGAATGTATGTACTCAGTCGGCGAAAAAATCATCTATGGGGAAAACGGTGTGTGCACCGTTTCCAAGGTCGCGCCGCTGGAATCATCCGGCGCGCCGGACAAGCTGTTCTATCATCTGGAGCCCCTGATCGGCACGGGTGTATATTTTGCACCGGTGGACTCCGGCGCCTTTATGCGCCCTGTCATCAGCCGCGAGGAGGCGGAGGCGCTGATCGACGCGATTCCCACGATCGAGCCCGCCATCTGCCGCGACAACCGCTTTAACCATGTGGACGCCTTTTATAAGGAGCTGTTCCGCCAGCACAGCTGTGAGGCGCTTGTGGCCATTGTCAAGGGCCTGTATCTGCGCATGAACGAGAAAAAAACCAAGAGCAGCCGCGCAGAGACTACTATGAAGCGCGCGAAGGACATCCTGCACGGGGAGCTCTCCATCGCCCTGGAAATGGACGTGAGAGAGGTCGAGTCCTATATCAGCGAGCGCCTTAAGGTCGATTGAGACCGCCCACAGCCATGCAGAACCCCTGAACCGTTCTGGTTCGGGGGTACTCTATTTTTAAAACAGATCCAGGGAGCTGTCCAGATAGATCTCCTCCCGGACCTTGAGCTGGTATTCCGGCTTTGTCAGGTAGTAGAGCAAAAGCTCCAGAATGACGGCGCTGCCGAGGCTGCGCCCCTCGAGCTTAAACTGCTTAAAGCCTCGCGGCAGGTAGAGCTTCCGGATCTCGTCAATGCCGATGAAGCCGGGATTTTTCATGGCCTCGGAAAAACGGTAGCCGCGCTCCGCTCCCGGGGCGGTGCAGATATGATCCTCACAGTTCTCGCCGAGGCTTTTGCGGCTGACGTTTTCATAGCAGGCCCGCCGCTCCGGACAGCCGGGGCGGCAGCACTCGTTGCACAGAAACTCCAGCTTCCGCTTCTGTTCATCAGGCAGGGCGTCGAGGCCTTCAAAGGCCCGGTTGAGCCTGGTGTCCGGCACCACAAAGCGAAATTCCGGCCGGGACAGCTCCGCCTTAAGCTCCCCGAACCGGGTGAGCACCTTGGTCGTGGAGGAGACAAAATACAGGCCGGGGTAGCGTTCCCGCAGATAGGAGAGCAGCAGATCGGACGTAAGGATCACGCCGCTTTGGACAGGGCCGTTCCTCTCAAAGAGGGCGCAGAGGGCGTTGCATTTTTTGTCCCGGAGATGCTCTTCCCGCAGCAGGGAGTTGCTGAAGGTGAGGCGCGCGGAGAGCCCGTAGGCCCGCGTCAGCTCTGCCGCCTCCTCCGGCAGATCCCTGCCGAAGCCGATGCGCCCGCCGCCCCACAGGCAGTCCGCCGGCGCGCCGTAGAGGGAGCCGATCTCGCACCAGTCATAGAAGTACTCCCGGTGTTCATAATAGAGCGGCAGAAAGGCTCGGTACAGCTCGCAGAACTCAAAAAGACCCGGCAGATGATACGTCGCCTTCATGCCTCAGTCTGCTTCTCTCTGCTGTTCAGGGTGAAGAAGCCTGCGGGAATATGGCAGTAGCCGCCCGGATTCCTGTCCAGGTATTTCTGATGATAGTCCTCCGCCGAAAAGAAGTTTCTGAGCGGCAGCAGCTCTACGGCAAGCTTTGCGCCGGCCTTTTGCTCCTGCACCCGGTAAACGGATTCGATCTCCGGCAGATCGGCCTGATCGGTATAGTAGATGCCGGTGCGGTACTGGATGCCGCGGTCGCCCCCCTGGCGGTTCACAGACAGCGGATCGATGACCAGGAAATAGTACTCCAGGAGCCGGGTCAGCGTGATTCTCTCCGGGTCATAGTCGATGCGCACCGTCTCGGCGTGTCCGCTGTCGCTGCACACATCCTCATAGCGCGGTGCGGCGTCCGGCCCGTTGGCATACCCGACCTCGGTATGCAAAACGCCGTCAAACTGGTCCAGGAACTTCTGCATGCCCCAGAAGCAGCCGCCCGCGAGATAGATCGTCTTCATGTTTTCGTCCTCCCCTGCCGTATCAGTCGGCGTTGTGCGTCCCGCACCAGGCGGCAATGCGCCCGAGCAGCTCCCGATCGACCCTGTCGTAGGGCATCTGGATCGCGCCCTTGCTGTATCGATAGCCCTTCTCGTCCAGCTCCTTCCGGAAGGCCTCCACCGCCTCCGGTCCGGGATAGATGCCGACATGCCGCTTTTGCGCGGCAAAGTGGATCAGGTTGTGTCCGCGCCGCCAGGTGGGCATCTGCCAGCTTATGCGCTCCTCCGCTTCGCCGACGGACGCGCGGATCGTGCCGCACACGTCCCGGAGGACGGGCTGCAGCGCCTCTTCCTGCGCGAGAATATAGTCCTCTATCGTCATGATAAACCTCGTATTCCTACAGCCGCCGCCCGCCCTCGCGGAAGGCTGCGCAGCGCTCGCAGAGATTGAACAGCGAGCCGATGGGCAGCTCCTTCCCGCAGATGCGGCAGCGGCGGATATACTGATCCTTGTTCTCCCGCATGAGCTCCGCGATCCGCTCACAGATGATCTGACGCTCGGCGCTGCAATCGTCCTCAATGCCGATCCTGCGCAGGAGCTGATGGCGGATGTCGTATGCCTTATATTGCAGCTCACAGCTCTGCAGGGTCTCGTCCCCGAACCAGGGCGCGGGGGGCCGCTTGTTTTTCACAATCGCCTCGGCACAGCGCGACCAATAGATCACCAGCTCCTCTGTGCGTGTATCCACCGGGCAGGTGACAAGGTCGAAGACAAGCTCCCGGTTCTCCGGGGTGATCGGTTTCCGGAAATGCCGCAGCAGGATCAGCGCATCCTGCATGCTCTCGCGCACAAACTCCCGCGCCCGCGGCATTTTCTCCCAGGCGAGAAGCAGCAGCTCCAGCGGATAATCCTCGGACAGGACCTCCCGCGGGAAGCCGATGCAGGCCTGCTTGATGGCCCGCACATTTTTGCCGAGCTTTTCCTCGATCAGCTCCGCATTGCCGAGGGCCAGCACCTCACCGTATTCGTTGAGGCCATAGCGCCCTGCCCTGCCGCCGATCTGCTTGACCTCTGCCGTGGTGAGCTGCCGAAACTCCTTCCCGTCGAACTTCTCCGTCTCGGCAAAAACAACGCGCTTGATGGGCAGCGAGATGCCGAGGCCGATCGCATCCGTTGCAACGACGATGTTGTTTTCTCCGGAGAGGTACTTGCGCACCTCGTTTCGCCTTGCCTCCGGCGGCAGCGCGCCGTAGATGACGCTGGCATGAAAGCCGTGCTTTTCAAGGATCGCCGCCGTGGAAAGAACGCTCTTGCGGGAAAAGCAGATAATCGCATCGTCGGGCCGAAAGTCCCCGTACCCCTTGCAGCGGCCCGCATAGCGCAGCGGCGCCAGGCGCTTGTGCCATACGACGTTATAGGGATCGCCGAAGCTTGTGATGAGCTCCTCGATGAAGGGCAGGGCCTCCGGAGCCATGCAGATATGCACCATCTCCGCATCCACAAGGCAGATGGCTTTGAGCCAGGCGGAGCCGCGGTTTTTATCCGCAATGAGCTGTGCCTCGTCAATGACGGCGGTGCTGTAATGCCTGTTAAAATCGCACAGCTCAATGGTCGAGGAGACGACCACAGCCCCCTCAACCGGGATCGACTCCTCCCCGGTCAGCATACTGCAGGGAATGCCGGCGTCGTTGAGCTTGTCGAACATCTCCAGCGCCAGCAGGCGCAGAGGCCCCAGATAGGTCCCCGGCGTGTGGGTTTTCAGATCCTCGATGGCGTCATAGGTTTTGCCGCTGTTGGTCGGACCGACATGCAGGACGAACATCCGCTGCAGCCTGCGCGCCTTATCCAGATAGGATTCCGGTGAGAAGCCCTCATAGAGCGCCATGATCTCGCCGATCTGCCGCTCCCGCAGCTCCTTCTCCGCGCGCGCCCTGATCTGCTTCTGGATCTCCGGGTGCTGCACGGCCTCGGCCGCCACCTCCGCCGGCCAGCCCTCCATTGTCCACCGGGAGCCCCCGCGCCCGCGGACATGGATGATCTCCGGCTTCGGAAAATGCTCCTGAATGAGTTTTTTCGTGATCCCGTATTTTCTGATGATCTGCTGCCGGGTGAGCAGCGCCTCTTTTTTCTTCCTGCTTCTTGCCATAGACCGCTTTCCTTTGGTATTGGTTTTCTTTAGGGCAATACCGCATAATTCGGCAAGAGCAGATCCTGAGAAAATTTGGGTTCTGATAAAGGCACTTTTTCGCAGATGTACTTTGTGTACCTCAAGAATTACAAGCTCATGCAGCCGCTCGTGTATCCTGCGGTTATCCGCATAAAACGAAACCACCACTTGACGTGGTGGTTTCGAAGAATGCCTTGCGTTTTTTACGAAGCAATGCCGAAGTCAGAGCTCAATACTCCGGTGTCTCAATAATAGCCATAGCCGTAGCTGTAGTTGTTGTACTGGTACTTTCTGCTTGAGCCCTCGAGCGCGCCGTTGAGCACAAAGCCAAGGACATTCACATCCGCATAGCCCAACTGCTGCATGCATTCCCCAAGCAGATTTCTCGGGCACATGTTCTCACGGACGACGACCACCATGCCATCCAGCTCCTGCGCCACGGACACGGCGTCAATAACCGCGCCGATCGGGGGCAGGTCGATCACAATATAGTCGTAGACCTTGGCAAGAGTCTCCAGCAGCTTCTCCATGCGTTTGGAGTTGAGCATTTCCGAAGGATTCTCCGCGGTCTCGCCGGCAGGCAAAAGATCAAAGCCGGTCTCGCTGTTGCTGCTCTGGTAATGCCGCAGGGCGGCCGCAATATCCGGTGACTTGTCTGTGATCACTTCGTTCAGTCCCGGCGATCTCATAAGCTTGGTTTTTTCATGCAGAGAGGCGCGGCGCATATCCGCATCGATCAGAAGCGTCTTTTTTCCCAGCTCTGCCAGAGAATAGGCGAGGTTCAGCGCGATGGTGCTCTTGCCGTCGCTGGGCTGTGCGCTGGTGATGCCGATCAGATGGCAGCTGGTATCCTCACGCGGAAAGCACATGACAAGGTTTGTACGCAGACGCTTGAAGGCTTCCTTGGCGGCAAAGCTGAGGTTTTCGCAAATCGGCATCATCGCGTCCTTGCCTCTGGCGGTATGCGATGAGGCTCTGGCAACTCTGCGCTCCTTGCCGTCCTCGTTTTTCCCTCCGTAATAGGAGGAGTAATAATAGCCCTTCTTCTGCGACAGGCGCATATCCGGGATCATGGCCAGGACCTTGACCTTGGGATAGAGCTGACGCAGCTCATCGGAAGAGTGGACCGTAACATCGTTCTGCTCTTTAATGATGAAACGCACGGCAATAAAGCCGGCAGCGAGAACAGCGCCGACAAGAACGCCGATAATCAGATTCTTTGAGTAGCTCGGGCCCGCGCGGTGCTCGGGAATAATGGCATAGTCAATAATGCGGACGCTGCTTCCGTCAACGATCTCGGCAATACGATCCGGCAGGACCTCGGTAATGGTATTGACGATGCGCTCCGCCTCGGTGGGGCTTTTACTCGTGATCGTCGCATCAAAGGTCGCGGAGTTGCCGTCCACTTTTGTGGTGAGCATTCTGCGAAGCTCTTCATAGCCATACGGGAAATTGCCCTTCTCGATGACATCCTCCAGGGTGGTGCGGGACTGAAGAATGCGCAGATAGGTATTCACCAGTGAGCTCGAAGCGCTCAGTTCTCCGGCGGAGATCGAGTAGCTGGTCGAGCCGATCGAGATTGAGCTGTTGTTCACATAGAAGGTTGCCGTTGCCTGATAAGTCGGCGCAATGAAGAATGCCGTCACTGCCAGGACAGCCGCGCCTGTGATGAGAGCGGTGAGAATGATGCCCAACGCATTTCGCCACAGTTCCTTGGCGATGGGTACCAGGTCGATATATTCTTCAGATTTTTCGATTTTCTTATTCGCGTTCATTGGCGCTCCTCTTTTTTCCGGCGGTCATTTCAGTATATTTTTAATGATCGACTCGAAATACTGCGGATCATCCTTCAGGATTTCCTTGGTGGTCTCTGTGAGATTCAGCTCTTCCTTGATCTCATCGAAATACCCGAGGTTGTCCATACGCGTAAAGATCAGCTTGCCGATCAAGCGATGCGCCAGACTGTTGAGCTCCTGACTGTTGGAGGAAACCTTAAAGCTTGGCGGCACCATTTCCTGCGTAATATAGTACTGGTCGTCGTAGGTGGGCGTCTTTCCGGCGTCGATATATCCGTCACCGACCAGATATTTGCGAATGCTGATGTAACGGTTGCCAAAGGCCGCGAGCATCGCATCATCCACAGCCTCCACCATGCTGGAAGAGTAAGTGGAATAGTAGTGTATGTACGGCCCGAGGATGATAAAGCGATCCGGGTTTTGCGTCTGCCGCTCCAGCAGAGCGCTGACCTGCCTGACCAGATCGTCAGCATCTTTGTACTCGCCGTACATGCCGATGAAAATCACATGGATATAGTCTTTATACAAATCCTCAGACGCGGTTTTGATCACCGTCTCCGCCGGGACAACGACCTCGCTGCCGGGCTCGAGGCGCGTGAAGCTGTAGCTGAGGTTTCTGTAATAGCTGCTGCCGTCCTGGTTCAGGCTCAGCTTTCCCTCGACGCCCGCAATGACGACGTTATTGACGCCCGCATCGCCGCCGGTAAGCGGTGTAACGATCGCGCCCTCGGAGGAAGTGAAGCTGATTTCGACGGGCTCCGTTCCTGCCGGAATCGTAAACTCCTTTGACACGATGTAAGGATCTACGCCGGCACGACCCATGATGGTATAGCTGGACTCACGCCCCGAGGCCATATTGACCACCGGGATATTGACATTGTATTTCTTCCAGTCAAGGCGCGAGTAATCCGTGGCATTCTCGATCGAGCTGCTGAGATCATAAATGTCGCAGAGATAGGTATTGATATAGGTCTGGAGCACATACGGATAGTTGAGCAGGCCCGAGACGGCTGCCGTGGTGTTATCCCCCCAGCAGACGATGCCGGGCATGTACTCTGCGACGGTCTTGAGGTCCTTTTCGTATTCGGCGTCTACGACGGCCATGGATTCCTGCCGCGCTTCCGCCTGCTGCTGCTGCTGCTGGACATAGGCTTCGGAAAGCTCCTTGTCGTGTGCCTCCGTCTGTTTACGCAGACGCATGCCAAAATACGCGATCCCCGCAATGACAATCAGGATCAGGATAACAAGAAAAACATTCCATATTTTTCTTCTTTTGCTTGTGTCTTCCCACATAGATATTCTCCGCTATTTTTATATTTCGTTAAGCACAAAAAACAGAGCGAACGCAGCCCCAAAGCGAGGCCTCATCTACAATGTATTCCGGGAAATCCTGGCCCGGCTGATAAGTCCCGTCCGCCGTGACAGCAGGAAGGATTGTATACGTATTGAGATTATCGGTCATGGTGGAGACATTCTCCACGCTCAGATCAGTGTTGATGAATTTCTCCACCGTGTGAAAAATTCTGGCAGCAAGATCAGGGTCTTCCGCAGACGCCCGCCGCGCCGCATCCACAAAGGCGGTAAGATACAGACGATGGTGCGCCATGCGGCGAAGATTATCGTCAAGCAAAGAGGTATCCCTGTAGCGGACAAAGCGCAGAGCGTCGGCGCCTCTCAAGGTAATGCGGGCGCCCTTCACATAGTCCGGGCCGAGGGCCGGTATATCGTCTTCCAGCGTAACGGTGATCCCGCCCACCAGATCATTGACATAGGGCACGGTATCCATGGTGAAAGCCAGATAGTTGTCGATCGGGGCTTCAAACAGGAGCCCCTCAACAGCCTTTCTGGTATTCTCACAGCTGTCTTTCCCGCCTGACCCATAGGTGTGCGCCAGGGTGATCTGCATGCGCTGCGTTCCGCCGGAGGTCACAGGTACCTCGCACATGGTGTCGCGGCAGATCTGAAACGGGATAACCGTCCTGGCTGCATGGTCAAAGACCAGCACGACAAGAAAATCCGCCAGATTGAAATTATAGGGCAAGCCCTCATACTGCTTTTCGTCGTCAATGAAATTGTCCGTACCCATGAGCAGCAGGGTGCTCATATTGCGCTTCAGAGGATAGCTTTCGCCCTGATAGCTGAGGGAGGGACGATAGCGCATGGCGGCGTCTTCCGGCTTGACAAGATCCGCGTCCTGCGCCTTTGCGCGTCTTTGCAGGGCGTAATACCCCAGAAGTACAACGATCCCGGTCAAAACCACCAGGCCGATCAGCAGAGGGGTTCTCTTCTTTTTCATACAGCAAACTGACACAAATAAAGGGCGGTCGAGCCGCCCTTTACCTGTTTACACATCCAATTCAGCCTCGGCACCGCTCAGGCTGCTTTTTTTGCAATGACGATCTCGCAGGAACCGTTCACCGTGATCTCATATTTCCCTTCGCTATTCTTGTTCAGATCCTTGGCAATCAGCTTTACGATCGTGCCGTCCGGATAGATAACATAAACGACTGCATCCTCGTCGAGTGCGATGGTGACCGTCGACTCTCCGCTGGTCTCAACAGAAAGGGCGTCGGTAGCCAGGCTGCCGTCTTCCTTGACCTTGTTGAGTGTCTTGTCCATCTCAGCCTTCTGCTCCGCGGTCATATCCTTGAGGCTGACAATCTTCGCATCATTGCTCGCGCTGTTGGTGGTTGTGTGCGTGGTCGTAGTCGCGGGCACATTCGTGACAACCGTTGCATCCGCCACAGCTTCGCTCTCAGAGGGGAGATCGCTGACGCCCCATTTTTTTATGGGAGAAACTTCGGCAAAGGCAACAGCACTGAAGCTGAGAACCATTGTGAGGGTCAGAACCATTGCAAGCAGCTTTTTCATGACTAAATCCTCCATTAATAAGTGTTTTTCCTTTATTATGGTTGTTAAAGTTTTGAACTCCCGGCACACGGATATGCCCGAACGGTATATCCTTCCTATTAAATCCGATTATATTGCCTGTGCGAGAATCCATCAAATAACTTACACGCTGATAGTATCATAGCTGAAAGAATTTTTCAAGTTTTTATGAAATCAAAAATTTACAAAAGATAGCCAAATTTTCTGTGCTTTTCCACCCCACTTTGCACAAATACATCAAACCTCTTTGCCCACATCAGATAAAATTTGTTAAAAACGAGAAAACGCCCGGTCTCTTTCTGTGCTCTGCCTCATCTTGAGTCGATTTTGAGCGCTTTTTTGTGATAATATATTTTTTACACATGCTCCTGTCGGGAGAGAAAGGACGCAGCAACATGAAAAAACTCCTCCCTATACTGTTGACGCTGGCAATGCTTCTGTGCCTGGCGCCCTGTGCCGAGGCTGAGACGCCCGAGCTCGCCATTCCCTTCCGCTTTGCCTCGAAGGCGGAGGGCGTGGAGCTGCTGCTGGCGAACAAGGAGTACTACGCCAAATTCAGCCCCAACAAGCTCGACTATATTATGCAGCGCACCGGCGCCGACATGGAGGAATATCTTGCGTTGGCAAAGGAACAGGTTCTCGACTGGACAGACGAAGAGAAGGATATCATCACCCGCGGCATACAAAGGCTACCATAACCCCGAAATCATCGAGGGCATCATCGACATTCTGAGCCAATAACAGCGGCAGGCTGTGCCGCGCTCTGCGGGAGTGCGCTTCCTGTTTGACTTTCTCTCCTGTTTCAAGTAGAATAGGCGCATTCTTGTGAAGGAGCACCGTCTATGAACAGAAATCGTCCTCTGCTTCCCACAGTCATTTTATCCATCGCATGCGCCTGCCTTGTCATCGTAGGCCGTGTTCTGCCAAGCAGCAGCGTCTTGAACCTCGGCCCCGCTTCGATCCCCTTCACCGATTTCTTTTTTGTGATCTCCGCCGGCATTGGCAGTCTGGGCAGCGGTCTGCTGTCGTTTGTCCTTGTCTTTATTGCGGAATTCATCCGTTTCAGCGGAGATATGTCCCTTTATGCGGTATCTACCTATCTTATTGTTGTGCTTTTTACCGCGAGTCTGTCCACGGCGGGTTGGTTCAAGACCGTGAAGAAGACCGTTATCGGCTGCATCCTGACCACCGCCGCGCTGGCCTTTTGCTGGCTGCTGACCTTTACGGTCGTTCTGCCGGATGGCGCTCTCCCCAACACCCTGTATAAAGGCGCCCCATACTGGCAGCTCTTTGTGATGGCGCTTCCTGAGACGGCGCTTGCTTTTGCGGCTGTGTATCTGTTCTACCATAAAGCGCCCCTGCATGTTCGCACCCTGATGGCAAACGCCTGGATCTATGATCCCTGCGAATACGGCAAGCTTCGGAAGAACCAGGTGCTCGCTCGGCGCATCACCGCTTTCTCCATGCTGGAAACCTTGATTTTGTATCTTGCCGCCCTGTTCTGCACGAACCTGCTCTCCGCCGGTGCGGAAAGAACGCCTTTTAATCTCTCCTACGTTCTTTCCAAATGGCAGGACAATCTTCGGCTTGCTCTCATGATGATGTGTGTGGGCGTTCCGATTGCTTATCTGTTCAATCGCTTTATCATGCAGGCTGTCGTATTTCCCATCAATCGAATGTCCAATTACATGGATCAGTATTATGCGCAGCAGCGGGAAGCCGGCGCCAGGCATGAATTTCCGGACCTGCATATCCAAACGGGAGACGAGGTCGAGCGCCTGTATCACAGCCTCCGGAAAATGGTTCATGATATGGATGCCTATGTCGATCATATCATAGAGCAGGAGCAGAAAACCGCCCATCTTACGAAAGACTTCATGATGGCGCTGGCCAAGGCCGTTGACGCAAAAGACCATTATACCAGCGGTCACTCCGTTCGCGTGGCGCAGTATTCCAGAGAAATTGCCAGGCGAATGGGAAAAACGCCGGAGGAGCAGGAGGATATCTACACGCTGGGTCTGCTTCATGATATAGGGAAAATCGGCGTTCCCGAGTCCATCATCAACAAAAACGGCAGACTTACCGATGAAGAATTCAAGACCATTAAAGAGCATCCTGTTATGGGCTATGATATTTTGAAGAACGTCAAAGAGCTGCCGACCCTCGCGGTGGGAGCCCGGTGGCACCACGAGCGTTTTGACGGCCGCGGTTACCCCGACGGGCTCAGCGGTGAGAGCATCCCGCTCGAAGCCCGGATCATCGGCGTAGCGGATGCATACGACGCCATGACCAGTAATCGCGCCTACTCCAGCGTCAGGCCTCAGGAGCAGGTCAGAGCTGAGATCGTGCGCTGCAAGGGCAGCCAGTTTGATCCGGCCATCGCCGATGTGATGGTCAGCATCATGGATGACGACAAGGCTTACAAGCTCCACGAGTAGAGCGAGCCTCTGCCGTCCCGGCTTAGATAACGGCTCTTCCGAGCAGATCCATTTCTGTCCCGGAAGAGCCGTTTTTGATGAGAGGAGGTGGCTGTTGAGGCCGCTTTATCACGTGAAAGCGTTCAGCGATTCGTATAGCCGTTCAGACAGCTTCGCTGCCAGGCATTTCCCTCCAAGCCGGTTTACAGATTCTCTGACGCATGACGCAGGCGCGTCATTCAGGGCCCACGCTGCCATGCAATGGCATTATTGCAAAACAATAAAGGCGTCTTGACAAGTGACCTTTCGTTCACTATAATGGGTGAACGAAAGGTCACTTGCTGCATATGGAGGTACTTATGGCAAACGATACGAAAGAGAGAATCCTTGCCGCTGCGCTGGAAATGTTTTCGCAATACGGCTATGCCGGCACAAATATCCGTGAACTGAGCGCATCGCTCGGGCTTGTCAAGTCCGGGGTCTATAAGCACTATGAGAGCAAGGAGGCAATCTGGAACGCGCTGCTGGATCAAATGATCGCCTACTACGGGGAACACTTCGGGTCGGCAGAGCGCTTGCCGCCTGTGCCGGATTCCCCGGAAGAGCTGGTGCAGATGACGATGCAGATGGTAAATTTCACAGTCCATGATGAGAGGATCATCATGACGCGAAAGGTGCTGACGCTGGAACAGTACCGGGATGCACGTGCGCGGGAGCTTGCAACAAAGCACTTCCTCACCGGACTTATCGACATGTTCACGCATGTATTCACAGGTATGATGGATAAAGGACTGCTCCGGCGGGACGATCCTGTCATGCTGGCCTTTGCCTATACCGCGCCGATCTCCGCCTTGATTCATCTGTGCGACCGGGAACCGGCAAAGACAGGGGAAGCAATGCGGCAGGTCGAGGCATTCAGCCGCCATTTCATCAAAACGTACGGCGAGGATATACGGTGAGGATATGAAATTCAAGGGAAGTCTGATCGTCGTAAAAGACTGCGGGAAAGCGTTGAAATTTTATCAGGACATGTTCGGATTCGCGTTGATTCGGGATCATGACGGCAACATGGAGCTGTCCGGGAATCTGTATCTCCAGGAAGAAAAATACTGGGAGCGGTTTACTGGGAGGCGCGTGATTCCGCAAAGCAATCAAACGGAGCTGTATTTTGAAGAGCCGGAGATCGACGGCTTCGCAGAAAAGCTTGAAAGGCTCTATCCTGACACGGAATACGTCAATCACCTGATGACGCACAGCTGGGGACAGCGTGTCGTCAGATTCTATGACCCGGACGGCAACCTCATCGAAGTTGGCACCCCTGTATGACCCGTGCAAAAAGGAAAAATGCGAACGTCATGGAAGCATCGAGAAAAGAATGATCTTGAAAAAAGGAGATAATACAGAATGAACGTCAACTATGAAAAGAAAGAGGCCATGACCTTTATAGGTTACCATACTGAGATCCTGCCTGAAGAGGCTTATCAGAAATGCCCGGAGTTCTGGGACAGGGAGTACGCCGCAAAGTACGCTCGGCTCTGGCAGACGATGCAGCCGGAGACTGACGTGGAGAAAGCGATCCTTGACAATGGGATCGGGATGTTCGCGATCTGTGCGGACGCCGAAAACGGTTTCGAGTACTGGATTGCCGGTCTGTATCAGGGCGGCGCGGTTCCGGAGGGGCTGGAGCTGTACGCCTTTCCGGAAAGCGAATGGGCCGTCTTCACAACGAAAGGGCCCATTCCGGATTCCCTGCAAGCGCTGAACACAGCCGTATGGCAGAAGTGGTTCCCGACCGAGGGACAGAAGCATAACGCGAACGGTACCGCGACGCTGGAGGTCTATTCCGCCGGGAACCCGCAGTCGCCGGACTATGAGTGCGGCATCTGGGTGCCGGTCAACACAAAACAAGTTGAATATATCGCATATTGCGGACTGAATTGTGAGGCGTGTGAGGCCCGTCTCGCAACCGTGAATGACGACGACGCGCTGCGGGAAAAGGTCGCCGGACTCTGGTCGGAGCTGAACGGCGTGGAGATCACGCCGGAGATGATCAACTGTTCCGGTTGCCGGATCGACGGCGTGAAAACGCCTTACTGTGACTCGCTCTGTCCGATCCGCCGGTGTGCTCTGGAGAGAGGCGTGGAGACCTGCGGGGCCTGCGCCGACATGAGCAAGTGCGAAAAGCTGGGCATGATTACGGAAAACAACGCCGACGCCCTGAAAAACCTGAAATCACGAAAAGCATCACGTTGACACACGAATGGATTTGGAGGCTGGAATGGTAGAACTCAGCCTTCCTGACTGCCATCGGCGTCAGCGCCAATGATCGCTATTCTGCGGCAGATGAAACCAACGGTGACGTGACCACGTATTATTACCGTTCTGGCACCCTGACCGATGATGCAAAGGACATGGTGACGCTCATGACCTGCCGCCTGCCCAACACCGGAGGCAAGTATCGCTATCTTGTATATTGCGAAAGGGTGATCGAAGAATAAGACAATCTCCTTAAAACGCAGGAGATATAGCACAGCAACTATGACCGCAATATTACAAAGTTGGAGGCGCTTTCCCCGCTTCTCCGGATAATCTGCGAGACATTAAGATTTATTCAGATTATTTCGGTGCGTTTTGTAATATTACGGTCATATTCGGTATGCTATGCTTATGCCATGTTCGGCAAGCTGCGTTATGAAACATCATGCAAGGCTGAAAGCAAACAACAAAAACATAAAAAGGAGATCAAAACATGTCTGACGAAGTGAAAGTCCTCAACGAGCAGGAAGCTGCAAACGTAGCCGGCGGCGCGGCCCATGCCAACGGCCAGTACTGGAGCGACGGCGGCGCGACCTACTACCGCATCGCCCCCAACGACTATCTCGGCAACATCGCCCAGATGTTCGGCACCAGCCCCTATGCCATCCAGCAGCTCAACCCCGGCAAGATCAAGAATATCGACGTGATCCGCGCCGGCGACGTGATCCGCGTCCGGTAATGACGCCCTTGCAGCACCGGGGAAGCTGTCGGACAGCCCCTCGGTGCTCGTTTGCAGCAGGAACTCCGGCAATAATATCTGCCCATTCTGTCATGGCCGCATCAAATCATGGTAAGAGAAA
This sequence comes from Oscillospiraceae bacterium, assembly GCA_902790375.1. Lineage (GTDB taxonomy): Bacteria > Bacillota > Clostridia > Oscillospirales > Oscillospiraceae > Limivicinus. The sequence continues at coordinate 120,255 of CADARY010000015.1, forward strand.
GGAGAAAATAATATGAAAAAGCTTCTCGCAATCGTACTCGCGCTGTGCATGCTGTTCTCGCTGGGTATTGTCGCCCACGCGGACGAGCATGATCACGATCATGAAGTAGCAAACGGCGTCGGCGAGCAGATCAAGTTCCTCGCGGGCCGCTTCGCCGATCTCGAGCAGAAGGACGACGGGAACACCTGGCACTACGCTGTCACGGATCTCGACCACAACGGCCGCCTGGAGCTTCTGGCCACCTGCCGGGACAAGCTGGGCCTCAACTGGCTGAGAGCATGGGAGATCAGCCCCAACGGTGCAACGCTCATCAGCTGCACGCAGAATACGATCCCCGCTCCCATCGGCTCGGATAAGAAAACCATAACGGCTGACGGCATGCTCCTGAACCTGTACAGCAACAGCGTCGATACCTGCTATGACAAGGACAGCAATACCTATTGCTATCTGTTTAAGGACGTTGCGGAATACACCGCGACGGAGGCCACAAAGATCATGACGCCCGGCGGGGACGCGATCGCCATTGCGGTCAGCAGTGACGTCGTCACCACCGGCGTGGGTGCTGCCGCCCTGAAAAACGGCAGCATGGAGCCCAGCATCATGCTCGGCAGCTGCACCACCTGGAGCGAGGGCGACGGCGATCTCAAGGTATACTGCCGCAACGGCAAGGGCGAAACGATCACCATGGATGAATTCCTGACCCTCGGCGTAAGCAGCTTCAAGGACCTTCCCCACTTCAACACCGCCTTTGACTGGTTTACCGCCGACGAGGCCGGCATGCTCCAGCGCTTTGTGGACAGCTATGCCACCTTTGACGGTGTGCGCGACGCGGACAACGCCGAGGGCGGCGTCGCCTTCACGGCCTCCCAGAGCGCCGGCGGCGTCTACATCACCAAAAATCCCACCGACGAAAAGCACAACGAGGGCCAGACGGCGGAATTCATCGCCAACGCCAACATCTATGACGACGTGACCTGGACCTTCGTCGCTCCCGACGGCAGAACCTACACCGTGGACGAAATCAGAAACCTCGGCGGTGAGCTTGAGGGCATCAAGACCGGCGACCTGAAGATCAAAAACGTCAAGACCAACATGAACGGCTGGGGCGTGTTCGCCACCTTCGATTACCGCGGCGCCTCCGCCAGAACCTCCACCGCCTACCTCTATGTCTGGGCTGGCGGCAGCACGAGTGACCTGTCCGCAAAGATCGACGAATTTTACAGAGTCAAGCCCTGGCTCAACGGTGTCTGGACCTGCCCGAAGTGCAGCGCGGCGGTCTCCGGCTCCCAATGCTGGAACTGCGGCTTTAACCCCGTCTCCTTCTATGCGATCTACTACGGTGTGACGCCCACCGGCTATGACTGGTACTACGGTCTGAACGGCCAGACCCCCGTCAACACCATCACGCCGAACCCGTATGTCGGCGTCCTTGCCTGGATCTGCCCCATCTGCGGGGAGAGCACCCAGAACGCCGTTACCTGCTGGAACTGCGGCTATCACTACGGCGATCCCGTTTATCTCCCCGCGCACCCGACCTCCGGCACCTTTGCCTGGACCTGCCCGGTCTGCGGCGAGGGCAACCAGGATGTCATGGACTGCTGGAGCTGCGGTTATCATTACGGGAATCCCGTCGGGTACAACGACCCTGCCTGGAACACCTACCGCGAGGCGCTCATGGGCGCAGACCTGATCGCCTGCTGGTTCTGCGGCCAGTACTTCAACAGCGACTATGACTGCTGCCCCTACTGCGGCAGCTATCCGGGCGGCGGCAACTTCTATGGCGAAATCATGAGCGATCAGTACAACGAGCTGATGCAGGGCGCGACCCTGATCACCTGCTGGAGCTGCGGCCAGGCCTACAACAGCGATTATGATACCTGCCCCTACTGCGGCAACTACCCGCAGAGCGGCCCGACCTGGGTGGATGAGGTCGACTCCAACCAGCTCAGGGAGGCCATCCAGGGCGCCACGATGATCACCTGCTGGAACTGCGGGCGCGATTACAACTATGACTATGATTCCTGCCCCTACTGCGGAAGCTATCCCCACACCGCCTCTGGCCTGCCGAGCGCGGTAGTCACCGGAAACCAGATCTCCGAAGCCTACCAGGGCGCGACCATGATCCAGTGCGCCAGCTGCGGTCAGTTTTTCAACTCCGATTACGACAGCTGCCCCTACTGTGGCTGGATGCCCTGACCGGCTTGTGATACTTCTGTGACGAACGTCATGGTATGATGATCGCACAGCCAGGGAAGAATACAGAAAGAAACAAAACGATAGATTAAAAATCGGAAAGGAGACAGAACCGTGTCTGAAAAAGAAATCATCAAGGATCGGGAGCTTGAAAACGTGAGCGGCGGCGAAGGCCGTATCGTCAACACCGGCGATTACAGAGACGCCGCGATCAGAAGCTATCCCGGCCTGAACGCCCCGGTTGTCGCATCCCTTCCCAACGGCACGATGGCGAATACGACCGGAAACTTCATGCAGGCCGACGGTCGCAACTGGGCGGAGATCGACTACCCGGTGCGGGGCTGGATCAAGGGGAGCATCCTCGGTTACGCCTGGTAATAAGCGGCAGTGTAAATTCGCAATGCAGATATGCGCGCACCGCGAAATAAACAAAAGACTGAGAATCCGTACAGACGCTGCACCTCTGCGGCGCCTGTACTGGTTCTTTTTTATGCGGGCTGATTTGTAATAGTGTGGTGATACTGAATGTGGTATAATTATATTTTAGACGAGTGAAAGAAGAAAAGGGTGAGGGAGACATGAAGATCCTGCTTGTAGACGACGAGGCCGGTGCCCTGCGGGATTTGCTCCGGGTGATGGAGAAGGCCGCGCCGGGCGATGAGATCGTGACTGCCAGAGAGTCAAAAGCCGCGCTCTCGCTGTGCGGGGAGCAGCGCTTCGACGTTGTGTTCCTGGACATCAAAATGCCGGACATGGACGGCCTGACGCTGACCTCGGAGATCAAACGGATCTGCCCGATGACCAATATCATTATCGTGACGGCGTATCCGAATTTCGCCCTGGACGCGCTCAGGCTCTATGTCAGCGACTATATTCTGAAGCCCGCAAGGCCGGAGGACGTGAGACAGGCGCTCTTTAATCTGCGGCATCCGGTCAGCGATACAAGGAAGGGGCTTTATGTCCAGTGCTTCGGGCATTTTGAGGTCTTTTATGACGGCCAACCCGTTCGCTTTCGCCGTACGAAGGTCAAGGAGCTGTTCGCTTACCTGATCGACCGGAGGGGCGCGTCAGTGACCAATACGCAGCTCAGAGCCATCCTCTGGATGGACGAGGTCAGCGAGGACGAAAAGCAGAGAAAGTATTTCGCCCAGCTCATCCATGAACTGCAAAACTGGCTGGAGGAACGTGAGCTCTCCGACATCTTTATACACAGACGGGATTCCTATGCCGTCGCGCCGGAAAAGATCGCCTGCGACTATTATCGCGCCCTCGCCCTTGACGCCCGCGCGCTGTCCATGTACCAGGGGGAGTATATGTGCCAGTACGAATGGGCCGCGTACCGGGACATGACGAACGAGGGCCTGCTGAATAAAATCGGGATTATGCCATGAAGATGACGGTGAAAAAGAAATCCCTGCTCGTCAGGGTGACGGCCATCGCGCTTGCGCTGGGGGTCGCCGCCATGCTTCTGAGCGGGGCTGTGCTCTACAGAATCTTTCACGAGCGGGCTTTGGCAAACGTGGAAAAGAGGCTGGATGAAGTCTCTGTTTTGCTGTATCCGCTCGTCAAGCATCAGAGCCTTGACTGGCTGCTGTCCTATTGGCAGGAGCACTGGGAGGAAATGGAGCTGCCCCCGTTTCACGACATGGACACATACATGAAATGGGCGGAGGAGCGCAGTGAATTTGAGCGTCTGAATGTCACCGCGCTCACGGCGGAGGCGCTTCGGGAAATGCCTGCGCAGCGCCAGCGCTATTTTGCGGAATACTGTTACCTTGAAACCATGCTTGCGCTGATCGTGAATCGCAGCCATGTGGGCGTCGATGTGATTTCCTGCTTTATTCCGAACGCATCCGGAGAGGGCGCCTTTGCCGTCTTTCTGAGCACGGCTGAAGACACAGGCTTTCTGGAACAGCGCATGGTCCTGGGCGACGCATGGGACTTTCACGCGGCGGAGCACCCGGAGGCCATGGCGCTCTGTGAGCAGGACTACCCGCTTGATACCGGGACCGAGGTTTATCGTTCCCCGAAGGACGGAATCGAGTACGCGAGCAAATATTCGCGGATCGGTATCGATCACAGGGCCCTTTTCGCAGTCTCCGTATCCATGCAGGAGATGCGGGAAGAGATCCGGTCGGATGTATGGAGCTTTGAAAAATGGGTCGCCCTGATCATCCTCGCCGCGATCCTGACCATGCTCTATATGATCTATCAAAGCTCGCTGAAGCCGACGCTGACCCTCGCCCGGGATATCCGCGCCTATACGGGGGACAAGTCGGCGAAAAAGCTGTCCGACGCTCTGGAAAGTCTGATCGGCCGCGGGGATGAGATCGGTATGCTGGCGGGCGACATTCGGGACATGGTGGAGCAAAACGAGCTGTATTACCGGCAGAAGCTCGAAAACGAAGCGCTGACAACAAAGCTCCTGCTGGCGCAGATCAAGCCGCATTTTATCTACAACTGCCTGGCGGTCATCCGCTCCTGTATCGACGAGCCGCAGAAAGCGGAGGAGGCCCTGAATCATTTTGCGGGCTTTTTGAGAGGGAGCGTGGACATGCTGGAAGAGACGGCGTGCATCCCGGCGGATCGGGAATTCAAGACGGTGGACGACTATCTCTACATGCAGAAGCTGCGCTTCGAGGATCGGCTGAACATCGTAACGGATTATCGGGACAGAAGCTTTTTCATACCTGCTTTTTCGCTGCAGATGCTGGTTGAAAACGCCGTGGAGCACGGGATCAGCGGAAGCAAAGATTTGCGTGGAACCGTATGGATACGGAGCTTCGAGGAAGACGGCTTCCATGTCGTCGAGGTGGAGGACAACGGGGCCGGGATACCGCCGGAAAAGCCCGTAGGATCAGAAGAGGATCAACGGCTTCACGTCGGACTCCGGAACGTCGAAAAGCGCCTGGAGTGGATGTGCCGCGGAACGCTCACGATCCGGAGCCTGGAAGGCAAAGGCACCGTGGCGGTGATTCGTATTCCAAGTCATAGCCAGCCTTTGAAGCTGTAAGCGTACTGCGCTGTCGCGCCGGAGTCTGCTGCGGACGTGCGGGTGTAGCCGCCCGGGAAAAACAAAAAACAGAATCGGTTGTGCCGATCCTGTCTTTTCGTCGATAGTTCATATGCGGGTGTTTCGAGCCATTTCATGCCCAGTATCTGATCTTGTATGAACTTCAACATATGAACCTCCTTAGTTCGATACATTCAAATGTTTCTATATATTTTCCTTTTTTATAGGCAACCCACTCACGGATTGCCTATAAAAAAATTCTTCTTATGCGCCAACACTGCAACTGCAGTTTCCGGTTTCATTTCCAGCTTCACAATCGCAGCGTGCATATGTTCCGATCATATCTCGAAAAGCTGCTACGCCTTCCGGTGAAATCGAATAGTACATCCACTTTCCATCCTTGCGCC
>CADARY010000016.1 GCA_902790375.1 Oscillospiraceae bacterium
CTTGAGGTACACAAAGTACATCTGCGAAAAAGTGCCTTTATCAGAACCCAAATTTTCTCAGGATCTGCTCTTGCCGAATTATGCGGTATTGCCTTAATACACGTCGTTCATCTCCATCATGGCCACGTCCACGTCGAAGCTCTCCCCTTCGCGCCAGACGGTGAAGCGGATGGTGTCGCCGATCTGCAGGCCGTCCCTGACCTTCAGGATATCGTTCGTGCTTCGGGCGGGCTCGCCGTTGACGGCGGTAATGATGTCGCCGACCCGGATGCCCTTCTCCCAGGCGTCCGTGCCCTCGGTGACAGAGGATACATACAGACCCTCCGGCAGCTCATAGTGCTCTGCCGCCGTAGCGACGACGGCGCCCACGGTGATGCCGATGGCGGGGCGGCCGACGACCTTCCCCTCCCGGATGAGGGCGTTGACCACGGTGCGCACCGTCGTGCTCGGGATGGCAAAGCCGATGCCCTCGATGCTTGAAAAGCTGGACATCATCTTCATATTGGTCACCCCCACGACCTGGCCGCAGCGGTTGACCAGCGCGCCGCCGGAGCTGCCCTCGTTGATGGCGGTGTCGGTCTGGATGAGGCTGATGCTGTGCCCGTCATAATGCATGCCGCGGTCGATGGCGGAGACGATGCCGTCCGTGAGCGTGGAGCGGAAGTCCTCTCCCAGAGGGTTGCCGATAGCGGCGACGCTGTCCCCGACGGTGAGCGCGTCGCTGTCGCCGAACACGGCCGGGGTCAAGCCCTTCGCCTCGATCTTCAGCACCGCAAGGTCGCTCTGCCTGTCATAGCCCACAAGCAGCGACTCATGCACCGTGTCGTCCTGGAGGATGACCTCTGCCCTGTTGCAGCCCTCGATCATGTGGGCATTGGTGAGGATCAGGCCGTCCTCGCTCAGGATGATGCCGGAGCCCCAGTAATAGCCGATCTCCTTCTCCTCATAGGCGCGGATGCCTACGATGGAGGGCACACAGCTCCGGTAGATCTCCTGCAGGTCCATCTCCTCTTTTTCCGCCGGCACAAGCTTCAGCTCCCAGTCGGGGCGCTTTTCCACCACGGGGAGCTCCGGGGCCTTGCCGGTATTGTCCTCCATGGTATAGAAGGAGTCGAAAAAGTCCTTCCAATCCTCCGGCAGCTCATCCTCCGTCCGGATGGCCGGGGTGGGCAGCGGCTCCCAGAGGCCCGGGCGCTGGGTCGGCTCTGCGGGACTGCCGTCGGAGAAAAGGCGCGCGCTTAAGGCGATGAGCCCCACGACCAGCAGCGAGCCCAGCAGGAGCTTCAGCCCCAGGGGCATTCTCTTTTTCTTTTTCGCTGCGTTCTCCTGCGGCCTCTCCGGCTTCCGAAGAGGGGCATACCAGTCGGAGCCCTGCAGCTTTGTTTCGTTGTTCATACGTGTTCCCTCTTATTTTGCAAGCTTCAGTGTAAAGACAAACTCGGTCATGCCGTCCTCGCTCTTGACGGCGATATCCTCATCATGGGCGTTGATGATGGTCTTCACGAGATAGAGCCCCAGGCCCATCCCCTCCTTGTCCAGGCTGCGGGAGCGGTCGGACTTGTGGAAGCGGTCGAAGATGAAGGGCAGATCGTCCGGCGGGATGGTCTCGCCGATATCCTTGACAGAGACGTAGGCCTTCTCCTCGTCCTTATACAGGCGCACCGTGAGGCAGCTTCCGGGAGAGGCAAACTTGACGGCGTTATCCAGCAGGTTGTAGATGACCCGGGTAATGGCGTCCTTGTCGGCCACGACCATGATATTGTTCTCCGGCAGCTGCGGGTCCACATCGAGATTTTTCTTCGTGGCCCGGTCCTCAAAGCTCAAGAGCGTCTGCAGCACAAGCTCATTGAGGTCGAAAACCGTGCGCCGGCTCTGGTCTGCGGCGAGATTCCGGGCGGACGAAACATCCAGCATGTCGCGCACGAGGCGGGAAAGGCGCCTTGTCTCATCCCGGATGGAGATCAGATACTTGCGCTCCTCCTCCCGCGGGATCGTGCCGTCGAGGATGCCGTCGGCAAAGCCCGCGATGGTGGTCATGGGGGTCCTGAGCTCGTGGGAGACGTTGGCGATAAACTCGCTGCGCCGCGCCTCGGCCTTCTCCAGAGAGTCGGCCATTTTATTGAACGAGTCGATGAGCGCGCCCATCTCGTCGGTGGAGTCGTACTCCTGCCTGACGCGCACCGAGAAATCGCCCCGGGCAAATTTCCGCGACGCCGCGGCGATCTCGTCCAAGGGCCGGGCCATGCGCTTGGAGTAGGCCAGCGTCACGAGCATGAAGACAAAGAGCACGCCGCCCGTCACCGCGGCGGCCAGGGTCAGGAAGGTCGACCAGTCGCCCAGGATCTTGCCGGGGGAGCTGATGACAAACACATAGCCCATGGTGCTGCCGTCCGTATCCGAATCAATGGTGCGCCCCACCACATAGCGGTTCTCGGGAAAGAGCCCATCCAGATTCGTCAGGCCGAAGACGGTGTTCTCCCTTGCCCACTCCAGCACGTTTTCCGAGAGCTTTACGCCGATATGGCAGCAGCTGGAGGGCTTTTCGGAGCAGCGCACGATGCGCCCCTCCTCCTCGGTAATCATGATCTGGTTGTCGGTGGCGTTTGCGATGGCGGTCACGTTCATGCCGAGCAGCCAGCTGTCCATCGTGTCGTTCTGCCCGATGGCGGAGGCGAGGCGCGCCACCTCCTTGGCGCTGGCAAGCATGTTCGCCTGCAGCTCGCGCACCAGGTGCATACGCCCGATCCCCACCAGGGAGAGGCAGATCAGCATCATGCAGAAAAAAACCAGCACGGCCATCGCCGTGAAGTTTCTGAGATAAATGCTCTTCACACTGTCCGCCTCCTTTTCGTAGATTTTCTGAATATAGCGTTCCTTTATCGCGGTACGTCACAGACGCACGGATATTTTATTATATCCCTTTTTCGCTCTTTTTCAATGGCGTCTTTGTGAACAAAGCGGACGAACCTGTCGCCGGCTCCCCTGCAATCCGATATCATTGTGATGCTCCATAAGCTTCTGCCCGTATGACGCTTCTGCGCCGATGTGTTCGTCATCCTTGCGCCGTCAATTGAAAAGCAAAGGAGGGCCGACGCCCTCATCGGCCCGCCGTTTTGCAGCATTCTGCGTTTTCCGGCGGGTCGATCTGTGGATCGACCCCTGCGGTTTTGCAACCAAATACGTTTTGAAGCAGCGCGTTTTGCCTGTTTTCAATACAGCACTCTCACGCGCAGCACGTCGCCCATGTTGCGGATCGCGGTGGCGGTGGGCTCGCCGATGGACTCGCCGAGGTCCACAATGGTGTAGGCATACTCCCCGCGGGGCTTGTTGATCATGTGCTCGACGTTGATGTTGCGGTCGCTGATAAAATCGAGGATGCGCGTGATCATGCGCGGGACGTTGCGGTGCAGCACGCAGAGCCTGCACACGCCCATGCGCGAGAGCGTCGCGTCCGGCAGGTTCACGGAGTTTTTGATGTTGCCGTTCAGGAGATAGTCATACAGCTCCATCGCGGCCATGGCGGCGCAGCGATCCTCACTCTCCGGGGTGCAGGCGCCGATGTGCGGCAGGGCGATCACGTTTGGGGCCTGGAGGATGACCTTGTTGGGAAAGTCCGTCACGTACTTGCCCACGCGGCCGCAGTCGAGGGCGCGGGTCATGGCCTCGTCGTCCACCACCTCGGCGCGGGACTCGTTGACGATGCGCACGCCCATCTTCATCTTGCCGAAGGCTTCATCGTCAAACATGTGGTGCGTCTGCTCGTTATAGGGGACGTTGATACTGATGTAGTCGGCCTTGGCGTAGATGGTGTCCACATCCTCGGCCCGGATCACGTCGCGGGAGAGGCGCCAGGCGGCGTCCACCGACATGAAGGGGTCATAGCCGTAGACCACCATGCCGAGATCCAGCGCCGCGTTTGCCACCAGCGCTCCGATGGCGCCGAGGCCGACGACGCCGAGGGTCTTGCCCTGCAGCTCCGGCCCTGCGAAGGAGGCCTTGCCCCGCTCCACCATCTCGGGGATCTCGTCGCCCTTGTCGGCGATGGAGCGCACCCAGTCGATGGCGCCGATCATGTCGCGGGAGGCCATGACGAGGGAGGCGATCTCCTGCTCCTTGACGGCCTCGGCATTCGCGCCGGGGCTGTTGAAGACGACGATGCCCTTTTCCGCGCACTCCTCGATGGGGATGTTGTTGAAACCCGCCCCGGCCCGCGCAATGGCCAGCAGATTTTCACCGAACTCCATGCCGTGGAGATCGGCGCTGCGGATAAGCATGCCGTCCGGGTTTTCCACCTCCGGCCCGACCATGCAGCCGCGCTTTTCGAGCGCGCCGGTGCCGTGCTCGGAAATGGTGTTCATGGTTCTGATCTTAAACATGTCTGACTTCAAACTCCTTCATATAGTTCACGAGCGCCCGCACGCCCTCCACGGGCATGGCGTTGTAGACAGAGGCCCGCATGCCGCCGGCGATCTTGTGGCCCTTGAGGTTCAGAAGGCCGCGCTCCGCCGCGCCCTTGACAAAGGCCGCGTCCGTATCGGCATCGCCGGTGCGGAAGGTGACGTTCATGAAGCTGCGTGAGCCGGGCAGGGCATGGGCCTTGAAGAGGCGGCTTTCATCCAGGAAGTCGTAGAGGAGCCCTGCCCGCTCGCGCCGGCGCGCGTCCATGGCCCTGACGCCGCCCTGGGCGATCACCCAGTCAAGGGTCAGATCCAGCATGTAGATGCACCAGCAGGGCGGGGTGTTGAGCATGGAGCCGGTCTCGATCATCGTTTTGTAGCTCAGGATCTTCGGCGTGATGGGCAGCTCCCGGCCCGCGAGGGCTTTGTCCACGATCACCACCGTGAGGCCTGCGGGGGCCATGTTCTTCTGCGCGCCCGCGTAGATGAGGCCGAACCTCGATACATCCACCTCCCGCGAGAGGATGTCGGAGGACATGTCGCACACGAGGGTGGAGCCGGTCTCGGGCACATACTGCCACTCGGTGCCGTAGACGGTGTTATTGGCGCAGTAGTAAAAATACTTCGCCCCCGGCGTGAGCTTGAGCTCCGCCTGGGTCGGGATGCGGTCATGGCCCGTGGGCTTCGTCGTCGCCGCGATGTGGACCGTGCCGTACTTCGCCGCTTCCTCGGCGGCCTTGCCCGAGAAGTTGCCGGTCACGGCATAATCGGCGGTGCCGCCCTCCAGAAGGTTCATGGGGATGGCAGCAAACTGGGTGGTCGCGCCGCCCTGCAGAAGCAGGATCTCGTGGCTGTCCGGCACGTTCATGAGCTGTCTGAGCTTTCCGCAGGCAGAGTCGAAGACCTCCTGAAACAGTGCGCTGCGGTGGCTGATCTCCATGACGGACATACCACTGCCGCGGAAATTCAGCATCTCTGCCGCGGCGGTTTTCAGGGCGCTCTCCGGCATGGTGGAGGGCCCGGGCGCGAAATTATAGACCTGGTCTCTCAGCATCGTTACCATCTCCTTTGTAATCCCGTACATTTTACAATATGTTACGAGGCTTCGTCAATGTGCCATTTATACGAAACAGCCCCGGTTTCGGGGCTGTTTCCTGCATCTTTTAGGGCAATTCCGCACAATCCGTCACCGGTGTTTCCCGCAGTTTTCAGAGAAGCACCCCGCACAGCGTCTCGCCCTCGACGCGCTCAATGCGCACGTCGCAGAGCTGACCGCGAAGGCCGGAGCCCTCGACGCGCACGGGCATATAGGTGTCGCTGTGGCCGGTGCAGAAACCGTCCTCCTCCGATTCAAACAGGACGGGCAGCGTCAGCCCCACGCAGGAGCGGAGAAAGTCCCGGTGCATGGAATCGCACAGGCGCTGCTGCTCGTGGGCGCGCTCCTCCTTGACCTTCTTCGGGCACTGATCGGGCATCTCGTCCGCGGGCGTGCCGGGTCGGCGGGAATACGGGAAGACGTGCATGGCGGCAAAACGGCACTTTTTGAGGAAGGCGGCGGTCGCGGCGTTGTCCTCCTCCGTCTCGCCGGGAAAGCCGGTGATGAGATCGCCGGTCAGGGCGCAGCCGGGGAAATATTTTCTCAAAAGCTCGGTCTTCTCAAAAAACGCCGCGGTGTCGTACTTGCGGTTCATGGCCTTCAGGGTACGGTCGCAGCCCGATTGGAGCGAGAGATGAAAGTGTCGGCAGAGCTTCCCCGTCGCCCGGAGACGGCGGCAGAAGTCCTCCGTGATCACCGTCGGCTCCAGGGATCCGAGCCGGATGCGCATGTGGGGGCTTGCCGCGGCGACGGCCTCGATGACGTCGGCAAGGCCGGGCCTTCCGGGCAGATCCACACCGTAGGAGGCGATCTCAATGCCGGTGAGCACGATCTCCCGGTAGCCCTCGGCGTCCAGCCTTGCGGCCTCCCGCGCAGCCTCGTCGCAGGGCAGGCTCCTCAGTCTTCCGCGCGTGTAGGGGATGATGCAGTAGGTGCAGAAATTCACGCAGCCGTCCTGGATCTTGAGCATGGCGCGGGTGCGGTGATCCACGGCCCCGGCCGGCAGGCGTTCGATGCCGCGGCGCTTGAAGGGCTCGTCGATCTCCCTTGTCTTCTCCCCGGCCGTGCAGGCCTTCACCACAGCGTCCACCAGCTTTTTCCGGTCGGCCGCGCCGAAGATCACGTCGGCGCCGATCTCCTGCACCGCGTCCGGCTCGATCTGGGAATAGCAGCCGCCCACGGCCAGCACCGCGCCGGGGTTCTCGTCCCGCAGGCGGCGGATCATCTGGCGGGATTTGCGCCCGCTCTCGGCGGTCACGGCGCAGGTATTGACGATCACGGCGTCCGCGATCTCCCCGGGCGCGGCGCGCTCGAAGCCCGCCTCGTTCAAAAAGCCCTCCATGGCCTGGGTCTCATACTGGTTGACCTTGCAGCCGAGAGTGGATATAATGTATTTCATGCGTTTCTCCGTTTCGTACCGATTGCCTTCCCCTCCTGGGAAAGGCAAAAGCGTTATTTGTTAACATAATCTTATATACATAATGAGGTTACCATAAATGGAACACTATCTTGACAATTCCGCCACCACGCAGGTCTGCCCCGAGGCGGCAGAGGCAGCGCTGGACGCCATGCTCCATACCTACGGCAATCCCAGCTCCACCTATACCAAGGGGCGGGAGGCAAAAAAGCTGCTGGACCGCTCCCGGAAGCTTGTGGCCGGGGCGCTGGGCTGCGAGGCAAAGGAGCTGGTGTTCACCTCCTGCGGCTCGGAGAGCGACAACTGGGCCCTGCTCGCAGGAGCCGAGGCCATGGCGCGCAGGGGCAGGCACGTCATCACGTCCCTTGTGGAGCACGACGCGGTGCGAAAATCTGCCGAAGAGCTGGAGCGCCGCGGCTTTGAGGTGACATACTTAAAGCCCGACCGGACCGGGGCGATCCTGCCGGAGACGCTGCTGGCCGCGCTCCGCCCTGATACTATACTCGTTTCCCTGATGCTGGTCAACAACGAAACCGGGGCGGTGACGGATATTGCCACCATGTCCCGTGTTTTGAAGGAGGCAGGCTCTCTGGCCCTGCTGCATACGGACGCGGTGCAGGCCTTCATGAAGCTGGACTTCACGCCGAAGCGCCTCGGCGCGGATCTCGTGAGCATCAGCGGGCACAAGATCCACGCCCCCAAGGGGATCGGGGCCCTGTACATCCGCCAGGGGCTGCGCCTGCGTCCCTTTATCCTCGGCGGCGCGCAGGAGGAGGGTCGCCGCGCCGGGACCGAGGCCATGCCGCAGATCGCCGCCTTCGGGGAGGCGGCGCGCATCGCAAAGGCGGGCCTCGCGGAAAACGCCGCAAACATGGCCGCGCTCAAGGCGCTGACGAAGGAGCGGCTGGAGGCTGCGATCCCGGAGATACAGATCCTGGATACCGCCGCGCCGCACATTCTCTCCGTCTCCCTGCCGGGCTTTCGCAGCGAGGTGCTGATGAACTGGCTGGAGGCAAAGGAGATCTATGTCTCCCGCAGCTCCGCCTGTAAGAAGGGGGCGCGCAGCCACGTGCTGGAGGCCATCGGCATGGACCCGCGCCGCATCGACGGGGCCCTGCGCATCGGCTTCAGCCGCTATAACACCCGGGAGGATGTGGACGCCCTCTGCGCCGCCCTGGAGGAGGCGCACAGGACGCTTGCGCACCGATAAGCAATTCACCGCCGGAAACCCGGCGGTGAATCTTTTTTATTCCGGCTCCTCCGGATTGCTGTGAATGGGCTTGAGCGTCACAGGGTCGATGTAGTCAACGCCCTTGTAGTCCTCCTCCCGCTCCGGCAGATTGCTGCGCTGCAGCCGCTTTTTGATGCCCTCGTTTACAAAGGTGTAGATCACCACAAACAGCGGCACGCCGAGCACCATGCCCCAGAAGCCGAAGAGGCCCGCGCCCACGATGATGGCGAACATGACCCAGAAGCCGCTGATGCCGACGGTGCTGCCCAGGATCTTGGGCCCGATGAAGTTGCCGTCGAGCTGCTGGAGCAAGATGACAAAGATGATGAAGATCAGGCACTTGACGGGATCGACCATGAGAATGATGATCGCGCTCGGGATCGCGCCGATCAGCGGGCCGAAGAAGGGGATGATATTCGTCACGCCGATCATCACGCTCACGAGCAGCGCGTAGGGCATCTTGAAGATCACGCAGAATATGTAGCAGATGAGGCCCACGATGGCCGAGTCGAGGAGCTTGCCGTTGAGAAAGCCGATGAAGGTCCTGTCGGTAAAGCGCAGAGCGTCCAGAAATTTCTTGGCGGATTCCACGCTCATGATGCTGTAGAGCAGGCGCTTGGCCCGGGCGCTGAAGCCCTCCATATCATAGAGCACATAGATGGAGACGATCAGGCCGATGGCAAGATTATACACCGTGGTCACCACGTAGCGCACGCCGGTGCCCACGTTGGAGATGACGCTCCCCATCTTCGGCAGGATCGTCGTCTGCAGCCAGGAGACGATGTTCGTGTTCACGTTGCCGAGGATCTGGGCGACATAGCTGCTGATCTCGGGATAGTCGCGCAGAAGCTTGGTGGCCCAGTTGGTCAGTGACTCGATATAGGTCGGGGAATTGACGACGATGGTCTCGATGCTGCTGTAGAGCTGGGGGATGATAAGGAAGAACAGCCCCGTCACCAGGGCTACCATGAACAGCACCGCCAGGATCACCGAGATCATGCGCGCAGCGCCGCTGCCGCCCTTGCCGCCCCTGGAGAATTTCGCAAACAGCGGGCCGAAGACCCTGTTCTGCAAAAAGCGCACAAGGGGGTTTAAGAGATAGGCGATCACAAGGCCCCAGATGAAGGGACTGAGGATCTGCAGCAGCCGCGCGATCCCGTTTCTGAGCTCGTCGATATAATTGAGCGCCATGAAAAACAGGATGGAACAGGCGATCACGCAAAAGGCCGTGATCCCCCAGTACAGATATTTCTTATCCCATCGGAAAAACCGTCTCATTCGCTGCTCCTCTCCGGCAGGCGCTGTTCTGATTGCCTGCGGCTGCTGCTCATCTTCCCCCATTTTATCCGCACGGGTCCGCGCCGTCAAGCGGCAAAGCATTATTTTTACGTTCGCTTCACAAAATCCCCCGGCCCCCTGATTCCGTCCTTCTTTCAGAAATGGTGTTATGTCAACTAAATGCCCCGTATTCGGTTTTTTTATGCTCTGTCAGCGCTGTGGAAAACCCTGTGGAAAATGTTCAAAACCCCGATGCCGCAAGGGATTTGTTCAAGCTCTGTTCATGAATCCCCTGCCGAAAAAAGTCGATTTATACATAATCCGGGTAACCGCTGCATAAGCCCGTCCCGGCGTTCATAGCTTCCAGAGGAGATTATTTTTCGTTTTCGGGAGGGAGCTATGAAGCGCATTGTCTGCTGTATCCTGATTCTTACCCTGCCGGTGCTGCTCAGCGCCGGAGCCTATGCCGCGCCGGCGCTGACGATTGCGGCGCCGTCCGCGATCCTGATGGAGAAGGAGACCGGCGAGGTCCTGTACGAAAAGAACGCCGATGAGCCCGGCTTTCCCGCAAGCGTCACCAAGATCATGACGATGCTGCTGATCCTCGAGGCCATGGAGAAGGGCGCGCTCAGCCCTGACGACACCGTGGTGGCGAGCGCCCGGGCGGCCTCCTTCGGCGGAAGCTGCGTCTATCTGGAGGCAGGCGAGCGCATGAGCGTACACGACATGCTCAAGTGCATCGCCGTGGTCTCCGCCAACGACTGCGCCGTGGCCATGGCGGAGCACCTCAGCGGCAGCGAGGAGGCCTTTGTCAAAAAAATGAACGAGCGGGCAAAGGAGCTGGGCCTCACCCGCACGCACTTTTCCAACTGCACAGGGCTTTTTGACGACGGGGAGCACTACACCACCGCGCGGGACGTGGCGATCCTGTCCAGGGAGCTCATACGCCATGAGGCCGTCAAGGCCTACACCACCATCTGGATGGACAGCATACGCGGCGGCAGCTTTGAGCTTGCCAACACCAACAAGCTGGTGTACTGGTATCCCGGCTGCACGGGTCTCAAGACCGGCTACACCTCCACGGCGCGCTACTGTCTCTCCGCCACCGCCGAGCGGGGCGGCGTGGAGTACATCGCCGTCGTCATGCACGGTGAAAGCGCCGACTCCCGCAACCGGGATGCCGAGACGCTTTTGAGCTACGGCTTTGCCAATTACCGTCTGATCCCCCTCACGGACGGGAAAGCCCTCCCGTCTCTGCCGGTGGAGCTGGGGAAAAAGAAGCTCGTCCCCCTCACGCTGGACGGCCCGGCCTATTGTCTCGCCCCCAAGGGCGGGGAGCCGTCCTACACGCTCTCCCTCTCCCCCTCTGCCGCCGCGCCGGTACAGAACGGACAGCGGCTCGGGAGTCTCAGCGTCACGGTCGGCGGAGAGCAGATCGCGGAGATCCCGGTCTGCGCGGCGGAGGATGTGGACCGCGTCGGCTTCGGCGGCCTCTTTTCAAAGCTCGCGCTGAGCCTGTTGGGGGTATAATAAGCGCGCTGCCTCATGCATATGGATGCAAAAACGCAGGGGACGATGGCCCCTGCGACTTTTTTTACAGCGCACCCGTGTATTACCCGTTCACCAGGTCCACGACCCATTTGCGGCGCTTGACGAAGAAGTAGCCGAGCACGCATTTGATCAGCTCCATGCATTCGATACACACGGACATGGGCACAAGGGGCATGGAGGTATAGCGGGAGAGCGCGAAGGCCAGCGGCACCACCAGCACCCACTGATAGCAGCTGTCAAAGAGGAAGGTGATGAAGGACTGCCCGCCGGCCCGCAGCGTGAAATAGCAGGCGTTGGTAAAGCCGTAGGCCGGCATGAAGAGCGCCGTCACCAGGATGAGCTTCGCGGCAAGCTGCCGCACGGTTTCGGAGGTATTGTAGACGCGCGGCATGAGCGGCGCGAAAAGCCCCATCACAAGGCCCACCGCCGCGCACAGGAGCACCGAGAAGACAATGAGCCTGCGATCCTCGTCCACGGCCCGTTCGAGCTCTCCGGCCCCGAGGAGCTGGCCGACGATGATGGAGATGGCGTTGCCCATGGCGGTAAAGGTGCAGAAGAAAAGGTTTGAGACCGTGCGGCAGATATTGTCCGCCGAGACGGCCTCCAGCCCGCGCATGGAGTAGCACTGGCCGAGAAAGGTCATGCCGCTGGACCAGAGAAGCTCGTTTACCAGCAGCGGCAGGCCGATCACCGCGATCTGCCTTGCAAGCGCCCCGGGGATGCGGAGGCTTGCGAAGGCCGTCTCCAGAAAGCGGTTCCGCGCCCTGTGGCGGTGGGTCCAGAGAACGACGATGCCGCACTCGATATAGCGGGCGACGACCGTGGCGACGGCGGCGCCCTCCACGCCGAGGGCCGGGGCCCCCAGCTTGCCGAAGATCAGGATATAGTTGAGCACAAGGTTCACCAGCACCGCCGCAATGCCCGCCTTCATGGGCAGGAGGGTCTCCCCCGTCTCACGCAGGGTGCCGGCATAGGCCATCTGCAGGGCAAAGGGCGGGAGCTGAAAGAGCATGATGCCGAGATAATCACGCGCGTGGCGGAAGGTGGCCTCCATGTCCAGGGCCTCCGAGCCCTCATGGATAAACTGGCGGATCAGCGTATCCCCGCCGAAGAAGAGTACGGCCCAGAAGGCCAGCACCGACGCAAGGCCGATATAGAGCTTGGCGCGAAAGGTATCCGCCACGCCCTTGTGATCCCCGCTGCCGTAAAACTGGGCGGTGAGAATGCCCGCGCCCGCAAGTCCGCCGAAGATGCAGAGGTTGAAGACAAAGAGGAGCTGGTTGACGATGGCGACGCCCGACATGGGCTCCGTCCCCACCTGGCCGACCATGATGTTGTCCAGGAGGTTCACGAAATTTGTGATCAGATTCTGGATCAGAATGGGCACCATGATTGCGAAGAGCCGCCGGTAAAAGGGTCGGTCGCCGAAATATCTCTCAAGAGGCATGTGTGTCATCCTTTTTTGCTTTCCCTTTCTTTTTTCGCGCAAGGCGGAGCGCCGCAAGCCCGATGAGCACCGCGCCGCCGGCCGCCGCGGGGATCAGCCAGGGCGGGCGGGCCTGCTCCGTCTTTCTGGCCCAGACGATGCTGCCGCCGTTTTCCAGCGGGAAGACAAGGTAGCTGCCGTCGCGCTCAAAGCCGAGCTTTTCCAGCGACCCGTCGGCATTCGCCCGGTAGAGGACGCCGTCCTCCGGGGCCTGCATGCGCACGGTGAGGTTCCCCTCATAGCCGCTGACATAGAGCGTGGCGCTGCGCAGCACCTCCTCCGGCGGAAGCGGCGCCCTGAAATCCGCGGCGGTGAGCTGCTGGCCCTCATAAAATACGCCCTCCACCAGAAAGCGCGGAACCTCCTCCCCGGTGGAGAGGGTGCTGCCCGGCGCATAGTACCGGCCCTCCACGGTGGTGCTGTAGTAGATATGTTCCGTGTCAAATTCGTCCCAGCGCCAGAAGGCGCCGTTGCGGTTCGGGACGGCAGGCAGGCTTTCGATGCTGCCGCCGAAGGGCACCTCCACCGTCTTTGAGCCGCCGCCCGGCAGGGCAAAGCGCAGCGTGATCCGGTCGAAGTCCCCCGGGGCCTCCGGCAGGGCCAGCAGCGCCTCGACGGAGCTGCGGGCTGACTGTCCCAGAAGGCTCACCCCGTCCACGCCGTCGGGCGCGTCGGGGACATAGAGGTTATCCGCGACCGTACCCGTGGCCCAGCCGGCAACCGCGCCCCGGTACTCCCGGGCCTCGTCGATATGCGTCCAGCTCCGGCAGCCCTTGAGATCCGTCCCAAGGCCCGCGATGCCGCCCACGTACTTCCGGCCCGAGAGGACCGCGCGGGACCAGCAGCCGATCACGCTGCCCCTGGACGAGCCGACGATGCCGCCCACGCAGTCGCCGCTCTGGGCTCTCGCCTCGCCGACGCCGATGCAGTCGATGACCACGCCGATGTCCGCCGTGCCCGCAATGCAGCCCGCGCCCTCGTTCTTCACGGTGACCGCGCCGTAGCTGCTGCAGCCGCGCACCGCGGCAAAGAGATAGCGCCTCGCGTCGCTGACAAGAAAGTCCGAGGCATGGAGCCGGTCCTCCATATCAAAGTCCAGCTCGAAGGCGACGGTGCCGGCCACGCCGCCGGCGTTGCTCTCGGCGTCCACGCTGCCCGTGCTGCGGCAGGCGTCCACCGCGCCGGTGTCGCGCTGATAGGCCTGGCTCTCCGAGAGGTCATAGGTCGCGCCATAGCTGCCCGCCGCGTTGACCGTGTTCAGCAGGGTGGAGAAGACCGCGTCCATCTGCTTTGCCACGGCGCCCAGGTCGTTTGCCGCCGTGTGCAGGCCGTCTCCCGTGAGGGAGGCGATATACTCGGCCTCGCCGCGCATATTGTTCAGGGCCTCGTTGAGGGCCTCGGCATCGAGGCTCCAGAGATCCGAGGCAGAAAAGTCAAACTCCGGCCGCTCCCCGTCATAGCTGAAGGAGGCCTCGATCGTGAGCTCGTTCTCCACGGTCTTCCACAGTAGCTCCTCCACCGCGTCCACGGCCTCGTGGGTATAGTCGTTGAGCAGGGAGAGCTCCCAGGCGATATCCTCGGAGTAGCTTTTCACATCGCGGCGCAGATCGTTCAGCAGATTCTGCATACCGCCGAGCTTGCCCGCCAGCTCCTCCAGATTGCCGTTGGAGAGATCCCAGGCCGCGAAGGGAATGAGCTGGCCCACGATGCCGCCCACGTCCCGCCTGCCGGTGACAGGGGCGCTGTTCGTGCAGTCATAGACATAGCCCGCGCTCTTGCCCGCGACGCCGCCGACGTTGAAGCCGTCATGCTTATAGCCCACCGGGCCGCGGTTTACGCAGGCAAGGACGCTGCCGTTATTGTCCCCGGCGATGCCGCCGAGGTTTGCGATGTTCACGAAGTCGTCCTCATGCACGGCGGAGAGGTCAAAGCGCAGCTCCCCGCGCGCCGTGACGGCGGTGGTGTTGATCGCCCCATGGTTTGTGCAGGCCTTGAGGCGTCCGTCGTTTCGGCCCGCGATGCCGCCGGCCTGATGCTCCGCCGTGAGGGCGCCGGAGAAGCTGCAGCTCTCCACAAGCCCGGTGCCGGTGTTCGTTCCCGTAATGCCGCCCACGTTCTCAATGCCGCTCACGTGCCCGTCAAAGCCGCAGGCGATGATGCTGCCCGCGTTCTCCCCGGCGATGCCGCCGACGGACACAGCCGTGCCGCCCGGCGAAACCGTGCCGCGCACCGTGAGCTCCCGGATCTCCGCCCCCGGCGCTACCCGGCGGAAGAGCCCGAGACGGGAGCCGTCTCCCGTCACGCTGAGTCCGGTGATGAGGCGGTGATTGCCGAGAAAGCGCCCGGCGAAGTAGGGCACGGGCTCAAAGGCGGTGTTGGAGAGATCGAGGTCTGCCATGAGCTCAAACACGCGCCCCGCGGAATAGCTCTCCTCCGCGCAGGCTGCGGCAAAGCGCAGAAACTCCTCGGCGCTGCCGATCCGCACGCGCTCCTCTCCCTCGGCACAGGCCGCAGGAACGAGGCTCAGCAGCAGAAGCAGCACAAGCAGAAGGGCCGTCATGCGTCTCACAGCTCTTCACCCCCCGTCAGGTCAATGTGAAAGCGCGTTTTCTCCACCGCGCCGTCGAGCAGCACCAGCATCTGCGGCAGCACCGTGAGCACCAGGATCACGGAAATAAACGCGCCGCGCCCTACCGCAAGGCCGATGTGGTTTACATAAACATCGCTGACCCGGTAGGCGATCAGAAGCCCTGCGATCGTCATGATCGCCCCGGAGGTCAGCACGGTCGGGAAGCTCCGGTTCACGGCCTCCACCATGGCCTCGCGTTTGGGAAGCTCCGCCTTGCACTGCTGGTAGCGGTTCATGAGCACAATGGCATAGTCGATGGTCGCGCCCATCTGGATAGCGGAGACGATCATGCTGGTGACAAAGGAGGGCACCATCCCCTGCAGGCAGGGGAAGGAGAAGTTGATCCAGATGCTGCTCTGGATCACGAAGACCAGGATGGCAGAGCCCACAAAGGTACGGAAGGTAAACAGCAGGATCATATACACAAAGGCGATGGTCAGAAGGCTGATGAGCCGGGAGTCGGAGGTATAGGCGTCGGACAGGTCACGGGTGGAAATCAGGTCGCCGACGAGGAGGATTTTTCCCTTTCCATAGTAAGATTCCGCGATGGATCTGACTTTTTCGACGAAGGCCACGCTCTCCTCACCCATCAAAGGTACGTCCGCCGTGAAGACGAGGCGGTTCCAGTGCTTACCCCGGAGCTGATCGAGACCCATGTTCAGGGTCCGGCGCAGAGATTGAAGCTCTTCCATGCGCTCGGCCTCCAGGGTCACAACACCCCTGTCGATGAGGTCGAAAACGAAGAGGAACATGTCCACCGCAGGGACCGAATAGGTCTCCACATTGCCGAGAAGGGCCTGGTATTCCTCATGCCGCACGCCGTAGGCCTGAAAGAGAAGGCGTGCCTCCTCCGCGCTGATGTCCAGAAGCTCGGCAAACATGCGGGGGGTATAGCGGTCCGTGAGCATATGGCCTTCCTCGAGTTCGATATTGGCAAGGCCGGTGACGCCGGTGATCTCCGGCAGGGTGCCGACATCCTGCAGAATGGCCTTCTCACTCTCGAAATCTTCCGCCGGGACCAGCAGGGCAAGCATGGTCGGGCGGGAGAAGGTATCCTTGATCTTGTGCATGGCGGCACGTCTCTCAGAGTAGACAAGCTCGGTAACGTTGTCGTCATTAAAAGCATATGTCATATGGCTTGAGCACCAGTATGCCGCCGGGATGATCAGGATAAAGAGCAGGACAAACAGGACCCGGCTCTTCATCAGAAAGCGCCCCCAGGGGCGGATATCCGGAATGAGGCTCTTATGCGCGGTGCGGCGGATGGCCTTCGGAAAGAGCATGATGAGCCCCGGCATCAGCAAAAACACCGTGAGCAGGGAGCAGATGATGCTCTTGGCCAGCACCAGACCCAGGTCATAGCCCAGGCGAAACTTCATCAGCATCAGCGCAACGAGGCCCGAGATGGTGGTGAGGCTCGAGGCAGAAATTTCAATGATGGATTTCGCCAGCGCCTCCACCAGCGCCTCCTTGTAGGAGGGGAAGTTCTGCACCTCATCCTGGTAGCGGTGGGAGAAAATGATGGCATAGTCAATAGCGAGGGCGAGCTGCATGATGATAGCGATGGAGTT
Source organism: Oscillospiraceae bacterium (assembly GCA_902790375.1). Lineage (GTDB taxonomy): Bacteria > Bacillota > Clostridia > Oscillospirales > Oscillospiraceae > Limivicinus. The sequence goes on from CADARY010000016.1 coordinate 16,657, forward strand.
GGTGATGGAGGAGATTCGCCCCAGCCAGAAATTTGTGCCCATATTGAGAAGGGCCGCAAACACAAAGACGATGAAGAAAATCACCACTTCAAAATAGCTGCGGGAGGTGAAGAGCAGGATCGCCGCAATGACCGTCGCGGCAATGAGCAGCAGGCCGCCCATCTCCTGCGCAAGCTCCGCGAAGTAGTTTTCTACGATCATGCTGTAGCTGTAGGAATCATAGGGTGCGAGGATCTTGCTGACCTGATCTTTTGTTGCAATGACCAGCGGATCAGAGGAGGGGCCGGCATAGCTCACGGAGAGCAGGGCCGCAGCCCGCGTATAGTGGGCGGGCGTGTTGTCAAAGCGCACACTCGCGACACCGTCCAGCGCCTCGATTTCGGCTGCAAGCGCCTTGGCCCCTTCATAGGTGATGTTCGAGACCATGATATCCGCAGAGTCATAGTAAATGAACTCCTCGTCCATGATGTTCACGCCCCGGCGCGTCTCCGTCTCCGGGCTGAGAAACATGGTGAGATCCGAGCTGACCTGCACCTTGCTGATGGACAGAGCACAGTAGACCGCCGCAGCCAGAAACAGCAGCATGATGACAAAGCGCCAGCGGACCACCGCCGAGGCGATCAGGTGCATCATATCCTTCTTTTCTGTGCGGGTCTCCTGCATGGCGGAATGCTCTCCTTTAGCCGATCCCGATGGATGCGCCTTCGGTGTTCCCTCACGGCGCATCGAATCATCGTATGGCTGACAAGTATCGGTTAACTAACCCTAATTTTACAGAGGATTCTTGCAAACGTCAAGTTTCAATTTATTCCCAGCGTCGGTTTTTGTCGCGGGGCGGGGAAGCGGAAGGGAGCTCTCAGCAGATGCGGCTTTTGAAGAATTCTTCCTTCTCTGGCGTGTCGAGAATACGCACGGGCTTGACCTGGGTCGTCGGCGCGCCCTTGGCGATCTGCTTTTTCATCCATTCCTTGTTGGTGCCGGGGGTCAGGTTGCCGAGCTCGATCTTCCCGATCTTGTTCATCTCGACAAAATACTTATAGCGCGGATTGACGCCGTTGAGGATCTGATCGGCAAGCGCCTCGTACTCCCGCATGTCCTTGCCCTCCCGGTTCTCGATCAGCAGGACATAGCGATAGGGATGCTCATCCAGGCGGGTATAAACGACCCAGTCTAATATGTAGCAGTCGGCCGCCTTGGCAATCTCTTTGCTGACGGCGGAGATATGCTCCTCCGTGGTCTTCTCGCCGGTCACGTTGAGAAGCTGACCCTCACGGCGCGAAAACTGCACATAGGGGCATTCATTCCGGAAGCCCACGACCTTCACGATGTCACGGATGCGATAGCGGTAGAGGCCGGAGAGGTTCGTGATGACGACCTCATACTCCTTGCCTACCTCAAGCTCATCCAGGGAGAGGACCTTGTCCTTCTCCTCCACCGGCAGGAACTCATAGTAGCAGCTGTCCACCAGCAGGAGCTGCTTGGGCGATTCCATCTCATCGCAGGCGGCGAAGAGGCCCTCCGACGCGCCGTAGATCGAGAAGTCATAGGGGATGCCCTTTGTATTCTTGCGGACAAGCTTGGCAAAGGGCGCAAAGACAGAGGTGCCGATGCCGCTGATCACGGACATGTTCGGCCAGAGCCTGTGGATGATCGTCTCATCAAAGCCCTTTTCAAACTCCCGGCGGATCTCCTCGGCGCGTTCGGGCTTCGGACGCAGGACCTTCTCCAGCTTTTTCCTGGTCTCGGGGGTAGGCCGTGCAAAGTCGGAAATCACGCCCTTTTCGATGTCTTCCGCGAGCTGCCGCCAGTTCTTCTCCAGAAAGCGCATGTAGTCCGAAACATCCTTGAAGAAAACCGAGAAGAGGAACAGGCAGTTCTTATCCTCCAGCGCGAGGCGGGAGTTGATGTAGCGGAAATCGATGTCCTTGACATTGAAGAGATGGTTGAAGGGAATATTGATAAAGTACGGATACAGGAAGCCGAGCTGGCGCCCTGCCACGTCCGGGACATTGGAACACAGCAGCCCGTTCGGCAGGAAATCGTCATAGGCGGGGCCGGTGTACATGCCCCTGGCCGCGCGCAGGCCCCTGCCGGTTTTCTGACGGCAGTACTTGTCTGCGATGGCCAGCATCCTGGTGACGGTGTATTTGGTATAGATATTGATGTCAGGCTGGGTCAGCGGAACAAATTTCCGCTTGCCCACGCTGCCGGAGCTCTGCGCATAGCCGACAAGGGGCAGAGAGGTGAGGATGTTTTTCTCGTCGTTGATCATGCGCTGGATATACGGGTCAAAGTCTGCGTAGGTCGCCATCGGAACAAGGCGGCGATAATCCTCAACGGTCTTGATCTCGCTGAAATGGTGTTCTCTGCCGAACTCGGTGTTTTTGCCCCACTTTATCATTTTAAAGAGAAGCATCTCGTTCTTTTTTCTGGCGTTTACGGTGTTTCTCTGCATGGAATGAAGGTCCATATAACCCTTCAGGATCATTGCCTTGACGACAACGACGGATAACAGATCTCGCAGCATGTTGTTTCTTCTCCTGTTTTTTATAGTCAGCGAGTCATTGCTTTCTTGACAAGTACGGGATAATGGTTTTTAATTCTACAGGGATTTTTTCTCCTGTCAAGTTTATTTTTGAGGAGCAGATGATGGCGAAAGTATTGCTTTTTAATATCAGGAACGCGGACAAGCTGATGAAGGTCCGCATTGCGGCCCTGCGCGCGGGGCTGGAGGCTGTTGAGGTGGCGCAGGAGGATTTTGCCCATCCCGTCGGCTGGCTTCTGGGGCTGGAGGGCTTTTCCCCCGCGGAGGGCACAGAGCATTTTGAGGATGAGATGCTCGTCATGCAGGAGCTCTCCTCTCCCCTGCTGGACATGCTGCGCGCCTCGGGCGCCGCAATTGCTCTCAAGGCTGTGGTCACGGAGCAGAACAGGAGCTGGAGCTCCGCCGCTCTCTGCCGGGAGCTCCGGCGCGAGCATGAGGCCATGCGCGCCCATACCGCGAAAAAGCCCGTACATCCGCACAAAAAGCGCCGGTAAGCGCAAATGGCGGTCCGGGTAGCCCGGGCCGCCATTTATGATATCAAGCCTCACGTCGGATGCTTTTTCTCGCTGCGCTTTGCGATCAGGGTACACAGGATAATCCCCGCGACTGCGCCGGAGAAGTCCAGCACCACGTCCGGAACCTGAGAGCCGCGCCCGGAGAAAACCTGGATCGTCTCATCCGTCACCGCTGTGAGCAGCGCAGCAAAGGCGCTGTTGCAAAGGCACTGAAAGCCGCGGCCTCCGCGGAGCCTCATAAGCAGGGCAAGCACCGCCCCCAGCAGCGCAAACTCGCAGAAGTGGGCCGTCTTGCGCACGAAATGATGCGAGACCGGCAGGCCGATGCTTCTGAGCCAGGCCGTAATGCCGCCGCTGAGAGCCGCAGAGTCCTCCCTTGACAGAAGGGAGTTTCCCCAGATGACGCAGAGCGTCACGACCAGCAGCAGCCGGAGAAACAGGTGAAGCTGTTGTTTTCTCGCCTCGCTCATCAGTCCTTGTACTCAAACATCAAATCGTACATGCTGACGGTGTCCCCATCGCGCACGCCCATCTCTTCCATGCGTTTAAACACCCCGGCCTCCCGCAGGACGCGGTCAAAGTACATGCGGCTTTCATAGTCGGAGAAATTGACCGTGGCCACAAGGCGCTGCAGCCAGGGCCCCTCCACAAGCCACATATCGTCGAAGTGCTCAATGGTGAGCTCGCCCGAGGTATCCACCTTCGGCTCCGGCGGGACATAATCCGCCTCATAGCGCAGGATGGGCGGCAGCTCCCTGAGTCTGCGGGCGCACTCCTGCACAAGCTCGCGCGTGCCTGTGTGGGCGGCGGCGCTGAGCTCGAAGAAGCTGTAGCCCTGCTTTTCCACATGCGCCTTCAGCTTTTCGATGTTCTCCCGGTCCTCGCCCAGAAGGTCGCACTTGTTGCCGACGACGATCTGCGGGCGCTCGGAAAGCTCCCGGCTGTATTCCCGAAGCTCTGCGTTGATGGCCTCGAAGTCCTCCACGGGGTCGCGCCCCTCGCTGCCGGAGACATCCACCAGATGCACGAGCAGGCGGCAGCGGTCTATGTGCCGCAGGAAATCGTGCCCGAGGCCCGCGCCCTCCGACGCGCCTTCAATGATGCCGGGGATGTCCGCCATGACGAAGGACACGCCCTCATCCACGTACACGACGCCGAGGTTCGGGAAGAGCGTGGTGAAGTGGTAGTTTGCGATCTTGGGATGGGCCTTGCTCACCACGGACAGGAGGGTGGACTTGCCCACGTTCGGAAAGCCCACAAGGCCCACGTCGGCCAGGAGCTTGAGCTCGAGCGTAATGTCATGGCTCTCGCCGGGAAGACCCGGCTTTGCAAAGCGCGGCACCTGGCGTGTGGGGGTGGCAAAGTGCATGTTGCCCCAGCCGCCGCGCCCGCCGCGGGCTGCGATCCAGTCCTCGCCGTCGGACATGTCGTGCATGATGGCGCCGCTCTCCGTATCGCGGACGATGGTGCCGCGCGGGACCTTGATATACAGGGTCTCCCCGTCCTTGCCGTAGCAGCGCTTGCCCGCGCCGTTGGCGCCGTTGCCGGCGACGTACTTGCGCTTGTAGCGGAAGTCCATCAGGGTCGACATGTTCTCGTCCACGCGGAAGACCACATTGCCGCCGCGCCCGCCGTCGCCCCCGTCCGGGCCGCCCGCCGCCACGTATTTTTCACGGTGAAAGGCCACCGCCCCGTCGCCGCCCTTGCCGGCGTGAACCGAGATGCGGGCCTTGTCAACAAAAGCTGAAGCCATATCGCGCCTCCTCTCAAATTGAATGGAAAAGGCCGGACACAGAGCTGTCCGGCCTTTTGGTCACTTACTGGGCGATCTCTTCGTAAACGGAGACCTTTTTGCGTTCCTTGCCCATGCGCTCGAACTTCACGGTGCCGTCCACAAGGGCGAACAGCGTGTCGTCCTTACCCTTACCGACATTGGTACCCGGGTGGATCTTCGTTCCGCGCTGTCTGACAAGGATGTTGCCGGCGAGAACAAACTGACCGTCAGCTCTCTTGGCGCCAAGACGCTTGGACTCGCTGTCGCGGCCGTTCTTGGTAGAACCCATACCTTTTTTATGTGCCATTAGGTTGCTCCTCCTTCAGTCAAATTCAGTTGCGGAATAAATCAGGCGTTGATCGCTTCGATCTGAACCTTGGTGTAGGGCTGTCTGTGGCCCTGGGTGCGACGATAGCCCTTTTTGGGCTTCATCTTGTAGACACGGACCTTCGCGCCTTTGCCGTTCTTGACGACGTTGGCGGAAACGCTGGCGCCCTTGATGGCGGGCTTGCCGAACTTGGCGTCGTCCCCGTCGATCACGGCCAGAACCTGATCGAAGGAAACCTTTTCGCCGGCTGCCTTATCCAGCTTTTCAACGAAAATAACGTCTCCCTCGGCCACGCGGTACTGCTTGCCGCCGGTCACGATGATAGCATGCTTCATGAACATATCCTCCCTCTTTACAGGACTCGCTCTCAGGGTGGAGGGCGAACCTCTTCTTGTTTACCCCTTCAATGCGGCTTGAGTAGTCTAACACGAGGGCGGGACAAAGTCAAGCACTTTTTATCCTGCGGGATGAAAATTTATCCCACGGCCTCGATGCTGTCGTCGGCCAGGATGAGGCTGCCGTCCTCCCCGCTCTCGGTGAGGTAGAAGCTCTTGAGCCCGTCCTGGGCGCGGTAGCTGATCTTCAGGTTCGGCATGCCCTCGGGGATGACGGTCGAGATCTGCACGGCGCAGTCGTGCATGATGCTGCGCGACCAGAGCTGGGCCGTGTCATAGAAGGCGCCGGAGTACGCGACCTCGGTAAGGCGCACGTCCCGCGCGGTGCCGTTTACGAGCAGATACAGCGTCGTCCCCTCCTCGCCGAGCTTCACCATGTCGACGATCTCGGTGTTGCCCTCGCTCATTTTATCGGCCGGGACCACATAGAAGACCGCCTCAGCCGCGGGGGCCTCGGGGATATAGCGCGGGATCAGCCAGCTCGCTGCCCGGTCGTAGGGGATGCTGAAGCTGATGGGGCCGGAGGCGTGGCTGCTGATCTCATAGTCGTCAGAGAAGACCACGATGCCGCTGTAGTCGAAGTACCAGGATCCGTCGCGCACCAGGGAGGAGAGCGCGGAGGCAAGGTCGGTGTTCAGAAGGTCGATGCGCGCCATGGTGTTGGGGTCCGCCTGGGCCATGTCGATCATCGCGTCGGCAAGGCTGCGGGCAAAGGCGGCCTTGTCGGTGCTGACCTTCTCGAGGGTCAAAAGCTCCCCTGTCGCGGCGTCAAAGCAGTAGCCGCGCGTGATGACGCCGCCGTGCGCCCCGCCGAGATAGCTGTAGTCGTTGAAGACCAGGGTGAGGACAATGCCGTCGTTTCGCACGACGCTCACGCTGCGGTCGGCGCTGTACTCAATGGCGGGCGTCTCCGTCCCGCTCTCCACGAGGTACAGATAATTGTCCTCGGCCAGCGTCAGCATGTTGTTGTAGCCGGTGCCGTAGCCGTCGCCGTAATCCTCGCCGGTGTAGAAGGCCTCGTTCTGCAAGGCGATAAACTCATTGATGGCCTGGGCGGCCTTGGGATTGTCCTCGATTTCGATGACGGGCGTGTCATAGGCAAAGTGCAGGATGCAGTTCTTCCCCGTCTGGGGGTCCATGGCCGTGAGCTCTGTGCGCTCGATGGAGACGGTCACGCGCTCCTCTGTCGGCGGGGCGGGCGTCGGGATCGGCGTTGGCTCCGGCGTGGGTTCGGGCGTCGGCTCGGGTGTCGGCTCGGATGTAGGTTCGGGAGTCGCCTCCGCGGTGGGCGCGGGCGTCGGCAGAGGCTTGCTCACCGCGCCGCAGGCGCCGAGACCCAGGCAGAGGGTCAGGGCCAGCAGAAGAGAAATCGCTTTTTTCATGGTCATCATCCTTTCCTTCCGGATTCAATCCTCGGGGATTTTCAGGGATAGGGCCGCGTTCGTGTAGCGCGGATCGTCCGTGACCTCCCGGATCAGGCGTATGCCGGGCGGGAGGGCAAAGGCATCATTCTCGTCCTTCAGCTCGATCTCCAGGAAGGCCCGGTCGTCCCAGAAGGGGAACACGTCCAGCTCCCAGAGGAGATCGTCATGCGTAAAGCAGTGGCGCACCTTCTCAATCGGCGTGCGCGCGGGGTCCGCCCGCTGCAATAGCCGCGTGTATTCCTCCTCGCCGATCACCTTCTCCGTCTCGATGCGGCGCATGCTGTTGAGCTTTATCTTGACCGTATGGGTATATTCGCAGCCGTCCGCGCGCACCCGTTTGCGCACGCGCTCGGTGGTGTTCACGTCGCCCAGAAGGTAGGTCTGGGTGATCTCCGAGCGCTCGCAGCTGTCGAGAAACGCCTTCTCCGGCATGGCGATCAGAAACTTGCGCTCGATTTCAAAGCCGTTGATGTTCATGGTCACATCTTCTCCATATGCGCTGCGGCGGCGCGCAGCATGAGCTTTTTCACGCCGGCCTCAAAGCGGATCTCGATCAGAAAGTCCCCGCCCATCGGGGTCATCTTCACGATCTCGCCCGCGCCGAAGGCCTTGTGGCGCACCCGGTCGCCGACAGAAAAGCTTGCCTGCACGGCGGGCTTCGGCGCGGCGGGCGCGGGATAGGCCGGGGCCCTGGGCTTCGGCGCCTCGCGTTTCGCCTCCGCGCTCTCCTGTTTCAGGTTCCCGTAGGAATAGCTGCGCGGGATGCTCTTTTCGATATGCTCCTCCGGGATCTCGGAGACAAAGCGGGAGACGCGGTTTGCGGTGGTGCGGCCGAAGAGCATGCGCTGGTGGGCGGAGGTGAGATACAGCTTCTCCTTCGCCCGCGTGATTGCCACATAGCAGAGCCTGCGCTCCTCCTCCATCTCCTCCGGCTCCCCGATGGCGCGGGTGCCGGGGAAAATGGTCTCCTCCATGCCGACGATGAACACCGTCGGAAACTCAAGGCCCTTGGCGCTGTGTATGGTCATGAGCACCACGGCGTCGGTGTCGCTGTCGTAGGTATCCATGTCCGTATAGAGGGCCACGTTTGCCAGATACCCCTCCAGCGTCTCGTCCCCGGACTCCTTCATGTAGGTGAGGATGCTGGTCTTGAGCTCGCGGACGTTCTCCGCGCGGGCGGTGTCCTCGGTGGTGTTGCGCTCCTCGAGGGCGCGCACGTACCCGGTCTTCTCCAGAAGCTCGTCCAGCAGCTCGTCCGGTCTATGGGCGGCGGCGAAGTCCTTGAGCTCGAGGATCAGGTTTGAAAAGAGCCGGAGCTTCATCCCCGCGCGCTGGAGCTGCGGGATCTCCTCGGCATGCCGCAGGATTTCGAACATGGGCTCGTTCCGCTCGGCGGCAAGCTCTCCCACAAGCTCGACGGTCCTCGCTCCGATGCCCCTTGCCGGGACATTGATGACGCGCGTGAGGCGCAGATCGTCCGACGGGGCGGAAATGAGGCAGAGGTAAGCCAGGATGTCCTTGATTTCGGCCCGGTCAAAGAAGCGCGTGCCGCCGATGATGCGGTAGGGGATGCCGCTGCGCTTGAAGGCGTATTCAAACTGGTTGGACTGGGCGTTCATGCGGTATAATACCGCATGGTCGCGAAAGCTTGCCCCGCGCCCGTAGGCCGAGAGAATGCGGGAGGCGACATACTGGGCCTCGTCCCGCTCGTCGTCGGCAAAGTAGTGGGTCAGTTTTTCGCCCTGCGCCTTGTCGGTCCAGAGCTCCTTGCCCTTGCGTCGGCAGTTGTTGGCGATGACGGCGTTGGCCGCGTCCAGGATGTGGGAGCAGCTGCGGTAGTTCTGCTCGAGGCGGATGACCCGGCAGCCTCTGTACTGGCCTTCAAAGCTCAGGATATTTTCAATGGTCGCGCCGCGGAATTTGTAGATGCTCTGGTCATCGTCCCCCACCACGCAGATATTGCCCCAGCCCCCGGCCAGAAGCGAGGACAGGCGGTACTGCAGGCGGTTGGTGTCCTGATACTCGTCGATGAGCACGTAGCGGAAGCGGCGCTGCCAGTGCTCGAGCACGTCCGGGTTTTCCTCCAGGAGCTTGACGGTGTTGTAAATGAGATCGTCAAAGTCCATGGCGTTGGCGGCAAAGCAGCGGCGGCTGTACTCCTGATAGACCTCCCCGTATGTCTTTCGACGCAGATCCGACGCCATGGCGGCTGCCTGCTGGTACGCCGTCGGGGACAGGCCCTCATCCTTGGCCCGGCCCATCTCGGCAAGGATGCTGCGCGGCGCATAGCTCTTTTCGTCGAGATCCATGTCCTTGATGATGTGCTTTAATAAACTCAGGCTGTCAGAGGTATCATAGATGGTGAAGGAGCCGGTATAGCCCAGGCGCTCGGCGTCCCGGCGCAGGATGCGCACGCAGGCCGAGTGGAAGGTACAGGCCCAGATATCCTCCGCCTCCTCCCCCAGCATGCGGGAGAGGCGCTCCTTGAGTTCTCCGGCGGCCTTGTTGGTAAAGGTGATGGCGAGGATGCGCCAGGGCTCCACCCTGTCCCAGGCGGCAAGGCGTTTGGCCTCCTCCCCGCCCTGGCGCAGCAGGGCGAGCTGCTTTTCGTCCGCGTCGTCGGGGATCTCTTCACAGTCGCCCGCCCGCCCGTATTTCAGGAGCTTTGCGATACGGTTGATGAGGACTGTGGTTTTCCCGCTGCCCGCCCCGGCCAGGATCAGAAGCGGCCCCTCCGTGGCCAGCACAGCCTCCTGCTGCATGGGGTTGAGCGCGGCAAAATCGCTGAGAATGAGCGCCCGGCGCGCGTCGAGGTATTCTTGTTGAAAAGTATTCATCATGCGCTCATTGTATCACATTCCTGCGGGGTGCACAAGGGACGCGCCTTGACATTTTCCCCGCCGCACAGTATTATTCGTCTATCCATTCTATATTATTAAAGGAACATCCGCCCATGCACGAGAGCGAAAAACAGGACAACAGGAAAAGGCTGGACAGGCGCAGGGCGCTGCTGATGTCGCTGATCGGCATCTGCGCGGCGATCATGCTGCTGTCGGTGGTATCCATCGTCCACTCCCTGCTTACGATGCGGGCCTACCGGGCGGAGGCCTCCGCAGTGCAGACTCCGGACCCCTACTTCGTCCCGACGCCCGTCCCGGCCGTGACGCCGACTGTGCAGCCGACGCCCGTCCCGACGCCGGAGCCCACGCCCGAGAGTCCCTGGGGCTGGAAGGAATACGCGGGACAGCGGTACTATCTGCTTCCCGACAACAGCGTCCTGACCGGGCTGCACCTCATTGAGGGAAAGCTCCACTACTTCAACGAGTACGGCGAGCACGCCAGGTCCCTCGGCGTTGACGTGTCCTATCACAACAAGGGCATCAACTGGGAGGCGGTGCGCGCCCAGGGCGTGGACTTTGCCATCATCCGCCTGGGCTACCGCGGCTGGGAATCCGGCCAGCTGCACGAGGACGAGTGCTTCCGCCAGAACCTGCGCGGAGCGAAGGCTGCGGGGCTCAAGGTCGGGGTCTACCTCTACTCCACCGCCGTGAACGCCGCGGAGGCAAAAGAGGAGGCCGCCTTCATCCTCACCGGGCTCAGGGGCTTTCCTCTGGATCTGCCGGTGTATCTGGATACGGAGCAATCCGGCGAATACCCCTGGGGCCGGGCCGACCGCCTGCACAAGGTACGCCGCTATGAGATCATCACGAGCTTCTGCCGCGCCATCCGGGACGGGGGCTACGCGGTCGGCGTATACTCCGGGCAGAACTACCTGAAAAACCATGTGGCGATCCACACCTTTTCCCGCTACCCCATCTGGCTTGCCAGCTACACACGCTTCAACCGTCTGCCCGACTTTCCCTACGCCTATGACATGTGGCAGTTTACGGACCGGGCTGTGGTGGGCGGCATCCGGGGCCTGGTGGATCTGTCGGCGGTCTATGATTGAGGCGCAGTATGAACAGAAAACGATTCCAGATTTGCACCGCGGCGCTCTGCCTGCTGTTTCTGCTGGCGGGGCTTGCGCGCGCCCTCCTCTCCCCCGAGACGGAGATCGCTTACGAAAACCGGCCCGCAAGGCGCTGGCCCGCGTTCAGCGCGGGCGCCTTTCTCCGGGGCGACTACCAGGCCGCAGCGGAGGACGCCCTTGCCGATCAGCTCCCCGAGGCAAGCCGGATGAAAAAGCTCTATAACATCTGCGACACCTCGCTCGCCCTGCCGCTCATCCGTTTTTTAGGGCGGGACGGGGGCTATGTCGGCTTCCGGGACATCTGCTTTTTAAAGGACATGCTGGTCGTGCGTCCCGTGCCGCTTTCGGAAAAGGAAGCGGCCCTGAAAGAGAGCGCCCGCAGGATCTCCGCCTGGGCGGAGGCCTCCCCCGGCACGGACTTCTATGTCTACTATATTGAGACTGACCGGGACTTAAACCTCGAGACCGGGGAAAAGACGGGCCTCTTTGACTGTCTGGCAGCAGAGCTCACGCTCCCGGCGGGGCATGTGGAAAGGCTGCGTATCGACTCCTTTGACGATTATCACCGGGACTTTTTCAAAACCGATCACCACTGGAACGCCGCGGGCTCATACCGCGGGTATACGGAGCTCTGCGCCCTGCTCAATGCTGAGCCCCTGCCGCAGCCGGAGAAATACACCGTACCCGCCTGCTATCGCGGCACACGCGCCGCGGGCGTGGAGGGCGTACCGGCGGAGGATTTCACGGTCAATCTCTACGACTGTCCGGATATGCGCGTGACGATCCCGGCGGGGCCGATCCCGGATTACGGGATGCAGGCGCTCCTTGTAAACGGGGAGCTGGAGCACGTCTCCTACGGCAGCGTCTTCGGCGTAGACTGCGGGGAGCTTGTCTTTGATACCGGCAAGCCCGGGAAAAATCTGCTCGTGATGGGCGACTCCTACGATAACGCGGTGGTAAAGCCGCTGGCGGCGGGCTTTGAGAAAACATACTGCGTCGATCTGCGCTCCTATGCCGGCGAGCTGGGCCGCCCCTTTGTGATGGCGGAGGTTCTCCGGGAGCACGACATTGACGCGGTGCTCTTCGTCGGCGGCATCGACTACTTCGGCGCGACGTTGCCCAACATGGAAGGGGGCTGAACGGCATGCTGTTTTCGAGTCTCAGCTTCCTCTTCCTTTTCCTGCCGGTCGTGCTGATCCTGTATCCGCTTCACCCCTCGGCCAGATACCGAAACGGGCTGCTGCTTGTCTCCTCCCTGCTCTTCTATGCCTGGGGCGCGCCGAAGGCCCTGCCGCTGCTTGTCGGTACGGCGGGGCTGGTCTGGCTCTGCGGCCTCGGGATGGAGAAGGGACTGCGCTTCTGTTATCCGCTGGCCGTCGCCTTTGTGCTGGGCTGTCTCGCGCTGTGCAAGTATCTGGGCTTTTTCGCCGGGATCTTCGGCGCGCAGCTCGGCTTTCGGCTGCTGCTGCCTGCCGGCATCAGCTTTTACAGCTTCCAGCTCCTGGCCTATCTCTTCGACCTGCGGCGGGGCGAGATTCGGGCGGAGCGCAGCTTTCTCCGCTTTCTGCTCTTCGTCGCCTTCTTCCCTCAGCTTTTGCAGGGACCGATCCTGCGCTATGGGAAGACCGCCCCGATGCTCGCAGCGAGAGCGGTCACATGGGACGGCGCTTTCTATGGTATGCGGCGCTTTCTGATCGGGCTTGCCAAAAAGGTGCTGCTTGCCGACCGGGTGGCCGCCGTCGCCGCTTCGATCTACGCTTCGTCAGGATATGTCGGCACAGGCGCTCTGTGGCTTGCGGCGCTGTGCTACACCCTGCAGATCTACTTTGATTTTTCCGGCTACAGCGATATGGCGATCGGCCTCGGTCAACTCTTCGGCTTTTCCCTGTCGGAAAACTTCAACTATCCCTATACTGCCCTTTCGATCACGGACTTCTGGCGGCGCTGGCACATCACGCTCTCCCTCTGGTTTCGGGACTATGTATATATTCCCCTCGGCGGCAACCGGGTCAATCGCGGGCGCTTCGTGCTGAATATTCTGACCGTCTGGGCCTTCACAGGGCTGTGGCACGGCGCGTCGTGGAACTTTGTGCTCTGGGGCTTCTATTACGGGGTGCTGCTGCTGATTGAAAAGCTTGTGATCGGAAAGCGCATCGAGCGTGTGCCGCGGCTTCTGCGCTGGCTCGTCACCTTCGCGCTCGTGAATCTCGGCTGGGTACTGTTCCATCTCACGGACGCGGGGCAGCTTGCCGCCGTGCTGCGCGGCATGCTCGTCTATGCCCCGACGGATTGGCGGGCCCTGCTGGCGCTCGACGCCTCCGTCGCCCCCAGGCTCCTTACCGTCCCCATTGCGCTGTGGCTGAGCTTCCCGGTGCTCCGAAAATGGGTTCCGGAGAAGAGCGGCCCCCTCCTGAGCCTCGGGTATCTCACGCTCTTCGGCCTGTGCGTGCTGTTTCTTGTCAGCGCATCCTTCACGCCGTTTATCTATTTTAATTTCTGAAAGAGAGAGTTGCCATGTATATTGATCCCACCGTCTACACCGGAAAGCCCCTGGACGAGCGCATCCCGCGGGAGGCGCGCTGCTACGGGCTGCTGGAAAAGCTCGGCGTCGCCTATACCCGGGTCGATCACGAGCACGCCGACACCATTGAGGCCTGCCATGAGATTGAAAAGCTCCTGGGCTGCCGGATCTGCAAAAACCTTCTGCTCACGAACCGGCAGATGACGGAGCTGTGGCTGCTGCTCATGCCGGGGGACAAGCCCTTCAAGACCAGGGTACTGTCCAAACAGATCGGCTCGGCCCGCCTCTCCTTTGCAAGTCCCGAGCAGATGCTACGGCACCTGGATCTCACGCCCGGCTCCGTGAGCGTACTGGGCCTTATGAACGATCACGAGCACAAGGTCCGCCTGCTCATGGACCGGGATCTGCTGGCGGAGGACGCCATCGGCATGCACCCCTGCAACAACACCAGCTCGCTGCGCATCGCAAGGGACGATCTGCTGAACACGATCCTGCCCGCCCTGGGCTATGAGCCGACCTTTGTCGAGCTCCCCTGGGAGACGGAATAAACACCCCGTTTTGTCAACACGGCACGGCGCCCCGATTCCGCTTTGGAACCGGGGCGCCGTGCTGTCTTCTTTTAGGGCAATACCGCATAATTCGGCAAGAGCAGATCCTGAGAAAATTTGGGTTCTGATAAAGGCACTTTTTCGCAGATGTACTTTGTGTACCTCAAGGTCCCGCAGTACCCTGAGGGCATTCCCGCTGCAGATCTTGTCCGCCGTGTCAGAGCCGAAGCGATCCGCAATCTGCTCGCCGAGGCGCGGCAGGCCGCCGTAGTTTTCCAGCTCCAGTGTGCAGTCGATCCCGTCAAAGTCGGAGCCGAGGGCCACGGCCTCGATTCCGGCGCGGTCGGCGATATATGCCATATGGCGCAGGATGTCCGCGTTTTCCGTGTGTTCGGCGTTTTCCCGCAGGAATTTGGAATAGAAGTTCACCCCGCACACGCCGCCCGCATCGCCGAGGGCGCGAAGCTGCGCGTCGGTGAGGTTCCGGCTGTGATCACACAGGGCCCGGGCGCAGGAGTGCGAGGCCACGAAGGGCTTTTTGCTCTCGCGCGCCACGTCCCAGAAGCCCCCCTCGGAGAGGTGGGACACGTCCGCCACGATGCCGAGCTTCGCCATCTCATCCAGCGCCTCAAGGCCGAAATCCTTGAGGCCCTTCGCGTGCAGGGCAGGGTCGGGGGAATTGGGATAGCCAAAGCAGTTTTCATAGTTCCAGGTCAGGGTGATGAGGCGCACGCCCAGCTCGTACATGGTCTTGAGGCGCGAAAGCTTCCCCTCGACGCCGACGCCGTCCTCCACCGTCAAAAGAGCCGAGACCCTGCCCGCCGCCCTGTTGCGCTCCAGGTCCGCCATGCTTTTGACCGGGGCAAGCCTGTCCCCGCACTGAGCGCACATGGAGGCAAAGCGCTCTGCCTGCTGCCGAAAGAAGTCCCAGGCGTTTTCGCGGATGCCGAGGCCTTCGGCGCAGTCGTGCGTGGGGATGAAGGCGGCAAAGCATTGCAGCAGCGCCCCGCCGTCCGTAAGCCTGTCAAGGCTGATGTGCCCGGGGGCGTTTTCCAGGGTGCAGTTTTCCAGCCGCAGGGTCACCAGCGTGTCGCAGTGCAGGTCAACAAAGCGCTGATTCATGGCTCGTCTCCTCTCTCTCCGATCTCCTCCGGCATCGGCTTTCCCGCCTCGACCAGGGGCAGATACCAGCTCTCGTAATAATAGGGCTTTTCGTCCTCGCTCCCCGGCCAGCGGCTGCCCCAGGGGCGCAGGTAGATCTCATAGTGAAACCCGCCCCTGCCGACGGCCCGGTAATACCCCTCGATCACCCGGCAGGGCCCGCAGGAATCCTCCCGGCGGGTAATCGACCAGTCCTCCGCCGTGAGCGCCCGGTCGAGAAAGCTCCCCTCCGTACACCGCAGCATACCGTCTTCCTCCGTAAGCCGGGCAAGGGCAAGGCGCTTTTCCTTCGGCAGATCCTCATCCCAGAGCAGGAGCCGCAGCGCGCCGTCCTCCTCCGTGACTTCGGCGCAGCAGTCCCAGTAGTAGCCGTACATTTTCGCCCAGTCGCCGCTGCAGCGGTCCATCCTCCACCAGCCGTACCAGTCGCGCGGCAGGGGCGCAGATACAGGCGTCAGCACGGGTGTCGGCGTGGGTGTCGGCGTGGGCGTCGGTGTCGGTGTCGGCGCGGGCGTTGACGTGGGAGTCGCGGTCGGCATGGGCATCGGTGTTGGCGCGGGCGTCGCGGTCGGCGCGGGCGTCGGTGTTGGCGCGGGCGTCGCGGTCGGCGCGGGCGTTGACGTGGGCGTCGCGGTCGGCGCGGGCGTCGGTGTTGGCGCGGGCGTCGCGGTCGGCGCGGGCGTTGACGTGGGCGTCGCGGTCGGCGCGGGCGTCGCGGTCTGTTCGATCACAACAACGGTTTTTTTCGCCGTGTTTTTCGCCGTGCATGCACACTGGAAAACTGCCAGCAGGCTCAGCACGGCAAGGGTCGCAGCCCTCGATCCTCTCATTTCACCAGCCCCCCGCTTCGCGGCCTCTGGCTCAGCCCAGCCGGACCACGATCATGTTGTCGATTTTCTGAACCGAGCCGTCGTAAGGGTATTCCGCCATGGCAAGCACACGCGCATCGTTCTCCAGAGCCTCCACGTCCGATTCGGACGCAAAGGGGAGGTCGAGGCCGAGATAGAAGCGGATGAAGTTTTCTCGGGAATAGATATTGACAAGCTCCCGGTTCACGCCCATGAAGAGCTCGGTATCCAGCTCCGGAAAGCTGTGCAGGAGCTTTTCCTGCCGCCCCACAAGGGCGATGGTGCAGTTTTCGTCAAAGCCCTCCGTCCGCTCGATCCGGGCGGTAAGGACGGTGTAGAACGCGCGGGCGTTTTCATACTGGAGCGTGAGCTTCAGATAGCACATGTTGGCAAAGTAGACATTGCAGAGGATCACCGCCGCGAGGGCCAGCGAAAGCGGCCCGACCGCGCCCCGGATGCGCTCTGCCGTGAGACCCGTCAGCAGGTACAGGCACACGAAGCTGTACATGACGAGGGTATGGATCGACTCCTGCGACATGATGAGGAACATGCAGCAAATGCCGAGCGGCAGCAGGAGCAGCAGCACTGCGAGCAGCGCCGTGCGCAGGAGGCTCCGCCCCCGAAGCGTGAGCCACCCGAGGCCCGTGAAGGTCAGGGCGAGCAGGACGATGTGGAGATAGCGCGAGGCCTCGGAGGTGATGAGATAGAAGTTTCGGAAGCTGAAGATATAAAAGAACGCGTCATAGGCCATGCGCGCCCGGCGCGGAAGACTCACCGCGCCGTTTACGTTTTCGGTGACGTAGGTATTGAACTGCGCCCCCGTCACCCGGAACACAAGCTGCGTCACACCGTAATAGAGCGCAACAGCCATAAGCATCATGGCGAGGGCCGCGACCCCGAAGCGGATGATCTCCCGGACGCTGCGCTCCCCGTCCACGGTGTCGCGGATCATGAGCACGAGAAAGAGGCTCGCCGCCAGGGAGATATAGGCCTGATAGATCCCGAGGGCCAGCACCAGCGGCAGGACAGCGAGAAACCGGTAAGCGCGGGAGAGCGCGCAGAACAGAAAAACCGCAAGCGCCGCCAGGAAGAAGGACCACGCATAGGCAGCGCTTGTGAACATGAAGCAGAAATTGCCGGTGAGGGACGGAAAGCACACGATCATCCCCGGCAGCAGAACGCGAAGGGCGGTACTGCGGATATCGAGCGTCCTGAGCATGAGGCAGGCCGCGGCCCCGATCAGCACAAGGCTCACGAGCCCGTAGATCCAGGGCATGGACCAGTCCGGGAACAGGAGCTTGACAAGCTCCAGCCCCCAGCGGCCGGAGGTCACCGTGGCCCCCTTGCCGAAAAGGGATTCGATCTCGTCATGATTGAGGAGCTTGTTTGTAAAGGCATAGCCGTGGGCGGCAAGGCCGAACAGCAGCGCCGAGAGGAAGGGCGTCCTGTTCTCCCGCCAGAGCGCCGCGAGGGCAGCGCCGGAGAGCTTCGGTTTTCTTGTTGTCATGAGCGGTGTTCGACCCTTCTGAACAAGGTAAAGAGGCCGTGGGCGGCGACCGGCATGATCAGCACATAGTAGGGCATGGCGTACTGACTTTTGGCCTCAAACAGCAGGTGGTAGCTCAGACCCCCCAGCAGGATGAGCGGCAGCAGGCAGCGCAGCGGATCCTTCTTCTGCCAGAGGCGGATGATCCCGGCCACCACCCCGAGATACGCGAACTGCTGGAGCTTATCCATCACGGCGAGCATGACGCGCTCCCCTTTTTCGCACAGGAGGGTATAGAGCACACCCTTCTCGCTGTAGCTCGGGAAGACCCTGTTGATCCAGAGCGAGCCGAAGCTCGGCTCGTTCCACTGGCTGCGCAGCTTCTGCGTGAAAAAGCGCAGGGCCGCGCCGGGGTTTTCGCGGAAATAGTCCTGCCGCGCCGCCAGGACACGGCGGGCGTTTTCGGCCGTTGCGGCGCTGTCGCGCCCGCTCTGCTCAAAGGCGGTGACGGTGAAGTCCTCCCGGTACCAGCCGGGGGCTGCATGCCCCTCGGAAAAGCCCATGGCCATCCAGGCAATCATGGGGATCCCGTCCCCATAAAGGACACCCAGGCGGTCCTCGTAGATCTTCTGCGGCACGTTGGGCAGCACCAGCACGCACGCCGCCGTCAGTAGGAAGCAGAGCAGGGATTCGCGCGTGCGCTTTTTCAGCAGGCGCAGCAGCCACACGATCCCGATGGCAAGGCACACGATCAGCAGATTCAGCTTCAGCGTCACCGCGAGCGTGAGAAACACCGGGCACAAAAGCGCATAGCGCAGCCCGCCCTTTTTCATATAGCGCAGGAACATCCACACAGCCAGGCTCCCGCAGGAGAAGGCGGGGATATTCCCGTAAAGAAAGGTGACCGTAAACACCGGGGGCAGGCAGACAAACAACAGCAGGACCAGCAGCTTGTGGATGCGCGCGTCCTTGAACATGAGCTTTGTGATCTCAATGAGCGCGTGGTACTCCGCCATCAGCCAGAAGAGATTGATCTCCTGCAGGGCAAGGACCGCGTAGCCCTCCGGCACGCCGCGCATGAGGAAGTTGAAGATGCGGATCAGGATCTCCGAATAGAGCACATAGCCGAGCTGGAAGGGAAAGCGGTAGAAATAGCCCTCCTCGAGCATCGCGTAATCCCCGAGCGCCGCCCGCTGCGCGCCGTAGGTGACAAGAAAGGAGTCGCTGTATATGGGGCTTCTCAGCTTTGTGGTGGCGATGAAGGCCGTGCCGAAGGCGAAGAGGCAGAACATGAGGGCGTTTTCCATCCGGCTGAGCCGGATCGCCTCCCCGTGGCGATAAAAGAGATATCCGGCCGAGAGCAGGATCGCCTGCACGAGGATGTTGAGAAAGATATTGTCCCGGTAAAACTCTATATTCTCCCCGGAGCTGTTTTCCGTGTTCAGCACGCTCGTCTCCACAAAGGAGGCCAGGCACAGATAGAGCATGAAGGCGAAGACCAGCAGCAGAATCACGACGACGGCCATCTTCTCCAAGCTGCCGGCGACCCGGTCAAGTCTGTCTGTTTTCATGTCTACCGCCTCCCGCGTGATGATTTACATAATTATAACGCATCCGCCGCGTTTTGTGAATGCCGTTTTTCCGATTTTACGGAAAAAATACGCCTGCTCCTCTTTTCCGCCCCCGCGCGGCTTTTCAGCTTTTCCTCGTCGAGCTCGATGACGCAGTAGTCCCAGGCGTTGATGACCGTCGTATCCCCGTAGCGGCAGCGCTGGGGGATCTGGGCGCCGTAGTTGCGGTGGACGTGGCCATGGATGAAAAAGGCGGGCTGCCAGCGGTCCAGCAGCGTCCGAAAGCAGCGGAAGCCCCGGTGCGGCAGGCTCTCCAGATCGTTCAGGCCGTGCATCGGCGCGTGGGTCAGCAGGATGTCAAAGCCGCCGCTGCGCCTGAGGGCATAGCCCAGGCGGAAAATGCGCCGCTTCATCTGCCGCTCGGTGTACATGTACTTCCCATCCCGGTAGCGGTAAGAGCCGCCGAGGCCCACAATGCGAAGCCCCCGGCAGGTAAAGAGCTTATCGTCCAGGCAGACGCAGCCCTCCGGCTCCCGCTCGTAATGATCGTCGTGGTTGCCGTGGACATAGAGCACCGGGCAGTGGGCCATGGTCACCAGAAATTCCAGATATGCCGGGTGGAGATCCCCGCAGGAGAGGATCAGATCAAAGCCGTCCAGCCTGCCGGGTCGGTAGTGCTCATAAAAATATTTGGATTCCTCGTCTGACACGGCCAGGATCCGCATGCCCACCATCTCCTTGTGTCTTCCGTCTGTCGCGGCTCCCCTTGCAAAGGGAGCGGATGCTCAAAAAATTTTAATGGTTCCGCTCTCCCTTGTCAAGTCTGCATACAGCCCTATATTTTGGGCGCGTTTTTATCGAGGATGCGGCCCACGATCTGGATGAAGCCCTCGGCATAGCGGGGCAGCTTCTCGCCCTTGCGCCAGCAGGCGTAGAGATGGCGCTTGTTCTCATAGTCCATCAGCGGATAAAAGACAGCGCCGCGCCGGGCGTACTCGTCCACAAAGATGTCCGAGCAGAGCATGCAGGCCCCCGCCTGGATCGCCACGCGCTTGGCCACCTCCAGCGAGTCCGTCTCCAGCAGGATCTGGGGCCGGAGTCCCTCGGCGCGGAAAAGGCTGTCCTGCACCACGCGCACGCTGTGGCCCGGCTTTAAGGACACGAAGGCGTCCTCCCGGATCATGCTCAGACTGACGGGCGTGCCGGGCGGCAGCTGCTGGGCGATGTTCGCGCCGCGGCCCGCCAGCACGCCGATGATCTCCTTTTCGATCAGCGTATAGGAAAGGCGCGGGCTGACCGACTCGATGGCCGCAAGGGCAAGGTCGATCTCCCCGTCCTCCAGGAGCTTTTCGAGCCGGGCGCTGCCCTCCTCCCTGAGGTCGATGCTGACCTTGGGAAACTGCATGGTGAACCAGGGCAGCGCCACCGGCAGGATCTGCATGGCGCGCTGCACGCTGATGCCGAGGCGCAGAAGCCCGCTGTTTTCCTGGCGGATCTCCCTGAGCTCGTTTTCGAGCCTCTCATTGGCCGTGAGCATGACGCTTGCCGCCTTAAGATACTTCTCCCCGGCATAGGTCAGGCGCAGCGGCGAGACCGTGCGGTCAAAGAGCGTCACGCCGTATTCGCTCTCCACCTGGCGCACCATCTGGCTCAGCGAGGGCTGGCTCACATAGAGCTTTTTGGCAGCCGCGGTAATGCTTTCCTCCTGTGCTATGGTGCGGATATACAGCGCCTGCTTGAGATTCATAAGCTTTTCCCCCTGTTCACGCCAAATTTGACGTAAATGTGAACAACCATAGATTAGCTATTATGAGTATATAATACCCTCTTTATGTTTGTCAATGCTTATAGGCGTTCCCTTATGGTGCTGTGGCTAAAAAGGCATTTGCGCGAAATCGCCGGGAATGGTAAAGTATTAACAGCACAAAGCAGCATTTACTATACTTTTGTGAGGAGGAATGATGAGAGATGGAAATCCTGAAACCCGCCATGGCGGGGACCCTCGAATCCAGCGACGCCCAGGTCATGGTTGAGCCGGGCGAAGACGGGATTGAGCTCACACTCGAGAGCAGCGTCATGAACCAGTACGGCCGTCAGATCAAGGCCACCGTGCTGGAGACCCTGGACAGGCTCGGCGTTCAGAACGCCCGTGTGGCCGTCGTCGACAAGGGCGCGCTTGACTGCACGATCAAGGCCCGCGTGGAATGCGCGGTATTCCGCAGCTGCGGCCAGTCCGCAGAGAATATTCCCTGGGGAGGTGCGATCCGATGATTCCTCGTCCCAGACCCGAACGCTTCCGCCTGCGCCGCACCATGATGTTCATGAACGCGCAGAAGCCCGGCCTCATCAAGGACGCCTACATCTATGGCTGCGACAGCATCATGCTGGACCTGGAGGACGCGGTGGCCGAGAACCAGAAGGACGCCGCCCGCTTCTCCCTGTATCACGCGCTCAAGACCATCGACTACGGCGATACCGAGGTCATTGTCCGCATCAACGGTCTTGACACCCCCCACTGGCAGGAGGATATCCGCGTCTGCGTCGCCGGCGGCGCCGACGGTATCCGCATCGCCAAGTGCGAGAGCGCCCAGGACGTGCTGACGGTTGAAAAGCACGTCGAGATGGCCGAGGAGGAGTTCGGCGTGGAGAAGGGCCGCACCCTTCTGATGGCCGCCCTCGAAAGCCCCAAGGGCATCCTGAACGCCTATGAGATCTGCGCCGCGTCCGAGCGCATGCTGGGCGTCGCCATCTCCGGCGGCGACTTCCGCAAATGCATGCAGACCAAGCCCACCCGCGACGGCATCGACATGGTCACCGCCCGCGGCATGATGCTCATCGCCGCCCGCGCCGCAGGCGTACAGTGCTTTGACACCGTGTTCACCAACCTCGACGATCAGGAGGGCTTTGAGGCTGAGGTCCTGCAGAACAAGGCCATGGGCTTTGACGGCAAGAGCCTCATCAACCCCAAGCAGATCCGCTATGTCCATCAGGTCTTCGCCCCCACCGAGAAGGAGATCATCCAGGCCGAGAAGATCGTGCGCGCCTACCGCGAGCAGAGCGCTGCCGGTGTCGGCGTGTTCACCGTCGACGGCAAGATGATCGACATCGCCTTTATCCCCGGTGCCGAGAGGACCCTTAAACTCGCCCGCGCCTGCGGACTTTGGGAGGGAGATCTGGTATGAAAAACGCAGTAGGCAGAGATATTCCCGATTTCCTGCTGGAAAACGGCAAGGAAGTCTATCAGGGCAAGAACTACATGGACGGCAAGTATCTCCAGAAGGCCGCCCCCAAAACCCGCCGCTATGAAAAGCCGCAGGAGAGCAAGATCGTGGAGAGCCTCGCCGAAGCTCTCAAGCAGTGCGGCGCCAAGAGCGGCATGACCTTCAGCTTCCACCACCATCTGCGCGACGGCGACTTTGTGGTCAACATGGTCATGAAGGCCGCCATTGAGGAGCTGGGCCTGGAGGATCTGACCATCGCCGCCTCCTCCCTGGGCGCGGCCCATGACCCCATCGCCGATTATATCGAGCAGGGCAAGGTCATCGGTATCCAGACCAGCGGTATCCGCGGCAGAATGGGCGAGGTCGTGTCCAAGGGCAAGCTCAGGACCCGCGCCATCATCCGCAGCCACGGCGGCCGTCCCCGCGCCATCGAGGCGGGCGAGGTGCATATCGACATCGCCTTCATTGCCGCTCCCACCAGCGACTGCGTGGGCAACTGCCGCGGCATCGGCGGCAAGTCCAACTGCGGCTCCATGGGCTACGCCATGACCGACGCCAAGTACGCCGACCATGTGGTCGTCGTGACCGACTGCCTGGTGGACTTCCCGAACATGCCCGCCTCCGTGGAGGCCATCGACGTGGACGCTGTTGTGGTCGTGGACTCCATCGGCAACCCCAAGAAGATTGCCTCCGCCGCGGCCCGCATTTCGCAGAACCCCCGCGACCTGATGATGGCCGAGGATGTGGCGAGAGTCATCGCCTCCACCCCCTACTTCAAGGACGGCTTCTCCTTCCAGACCGGCGTCGGCGGCCCGTCGCTGGCTGCCAACCTCTTCCTTGAGAAGTACATGGACGAGCGCAATATCAAGATGGGCTGGGCCATCGGCGGCATCTGCGGCCCCATGGTCGAGATGCTCAAAAAGGGCAAGGTCGGCAAGGTTATCGACGTGCAGGACTTCGACCTGGACGCCGTCAACTCCATCAATCAGACCCCGAACCACTTTGAGATGAGCGCGAGCCAGTACGCAAACCCCGCCAACAAGGGCGCGTTTGTCAACAAGCTCGACTTCGTCGTCCTCGCCGCGCTTGAGATCGACACCGGCTTCAACGTCAACGTCCTCACCGGCTCCGACGGCATTCTGCGCGGCGCCCCCGGCGGACATCCCGACACCGCGGCCGGCAGCAAGTGCTGCATCATCGTCACCCCGCTCATCCGCGGCCGCATGGCGACCGTGTGCGAGCATGTCGTGACCGTCACCACCCCGGGCGACTGCGTGGACGTGCTCGTCACCGACTACGGCATCGCGGTCAACCCCCTGCGCCCTGACCTCATCGAGTGCCTTGACAACGCGGGCATCAAGCATGTCCCCATCGAGGAGCTCAAGGAGAAGGCCTACAGCATGGTCGGCAGACCCGACGATCTCCAGTGGGAGGACGAGGTCGTGGCTGTGCTCGAGGCGCGCGACGGCACCATCCTCGACGTGATCCGCAAGATCAAGCCCTACACGCTGGAAGACTGAAGCGATCACTGCGACGTAAGAGCCTTCGGCAAGTGGGAATTATAATGCGTTTTTGACGGGGCTTTGCCTCGGCAAAAACACCCTGAGCCGAGCTAAGCGAGGCCTCGCGCCGACCAAACGCGGCGTGTAACGCTCCGCCGCGTGCGATAAGCGCGAGTCCTCAATTGCGAACCGTGTTCGCAATTGATATTAAAGAAAAAGGGGATTCATTCATGAGTAATACCATCGTTGGCATTCTTGGTCTGCTGACCATCGTCGCCATTGTCGTCACGCTCTTCAAGAGCAAGACGCAGCCCGCCATCGCCTTTATCGTATGGCCCACCCTCCTTGCGCTCGTTCTGGTCATCGGCGGCCGCCACAGCTTTGAGGACATCGCCGCCATGATCAAGTCCGGCTTCTCCAGCACCGGCCCGACTGCGGCCCTGTTCGTGTTCTCCGTGCTCTACTTCGGCTTCATGACGGACGCCGGCATGTTTGACGTCATCATCGGCAAGCTCATGAAGCTCGTCGGCGACAATGTCATCGGCGTTGCGGTCGTCACCTGCATCATCGCCCTCGTCGGCCACCTCGACGGCGGCGGCGCTTCCACCTTCTGTATCGTCATCCCCGCCATGCTGCCTGTCTACAAGCGCATGCACATGCGTCCCACCTCTCTGCTGCGCATCGCGGTTCTGGCGATGGGCGTTCTGAACCTGATGCCCTGGGCCGGCCCAACCATGCGCGCCGCTTCCGTTCTCGGCATTGAGGCGGGCGCTCTGTGGAAGACCATCCTGCCCGTGCAGATCTTCGGTATCGTCCTGGCTCTGGCCCACGCCGTGCTCACCGGTATTCAGGAGAAGAACCGCGGCGCAGGCCTCCACGGCAAGCTTGCCAAGACCGAAGGCATTGTCGAGATCGACGACAACGCCCCCGTCGCCTCTGCCGGCGACAGCGAGCTGGCCCGTCCCAAGCTCTTCATCTTCAACATCGTGCTGACCCTTTGCGTCATCGCCATGCTCATCTGGGACGTGTTCCCCAGCTACTATCCCTTCATGATCGGCTGCGCCGTGGCCCTCTTCGTAAACTACGGCTTCAGCGCCAAGATGCACAAGAAGATCATCAACCTCCATGCCGGTCCCGCTCTCATGATGTGCTCCACCCTGATGGGCGCGGCCGTTCTCATGGGCATCCTCACCTCCAGCATGGGCGCCGACGGCAAGGTCATCTCCGCCAAGGTCATGGAGCTGCCTGAGGACGCGCTGCCCTCCGTGGTGCGCTGCCTGGCGAATATGGTCGCAGGCTTCATGCCCGCCGCTCTCGGCAAGCAGCTGCCTCTGGTCATCGGCATCCTGTCCGTGCCTCTGGCTCTGGCCTTCGATACCGACTCCTACTTCTACGGCATGCTGCCCGTGGTCATCGGCATCGGTCAGGCCTTCGGCGTTGCGGCTCAGCCCATCGCCATCGCCATGGTCATCTGCCGCAACTGCGCCACCTTCATCAGCCCCATGGTTCCCGCCACCCTGCTCGGCATCGGCCTCGCCGAGGTCGATATCAAGGATCATATCAAGGCGAGCTTCCTGTACGTCTGGGCCTTCTCCATTCTGTGCATGATCGTCGGCATGGTCATCGGCATCATCTGATTGTTCCAGCAGCCCTCCTCCGGGCAACCGGAGGGGGGCCTTGCCCTGCTTTTGCACAGACGCCGCCGGTACGGAGCCTGTGCAAGGGCAGGGCGCGGCCTTATCCATTTTCCATAAAGATTCCCCCGCCTGGGCGGGAAAAGAGTAAAGAATTGTCAAACCTGTGCATTGACAAAACGGGCTTTTTCGCATTAAGATATACCTTAAAGACTCCTGCGTTTCTGCGCCGGATTTTTGATGAGCAAAACATTTTATATAGCGTAAACAGAGGAGGTACGTATGAAGAAAGTACAGTTTACCGAAACAGTCCTTCGCGACGC
>CADARY010000017.1 GCA_902790375.1 Oscillospiraceae bacterium
CGAATGGTGGTGTCGGCAAGCATCTTGCCGTCCTCGTCCAGAATGACCGCCTTGGTGTAGGTGGAACCAACGTCACAACCGCCGAAATATTTCATTTATATATCCTCCGTAATTCTTTAGCCGTTAAATTTACATACATACCTCGTCCTCGAACTCGACGAGGGACGGGTCGACCGGCTCGGCCTTCATGACCGTGCGCATGTATTCGTTGACCTTGTCGCGCATGGTGCGGCGGGAGACGGTGCGCGGGTCCATCAGATCGTGCTCGATCCAGATGAGGTCATAGCCGCGGGCGCGGCCCTGCTCATCCAGAATGCCCTGGACGGTCGCCATGTTCTTGCAGGCCACGTTCTGGTACATGATGACGAGCTTGGCGTTCCAGGCCTCGCACTGGGCCCAGCATTCATCGACCACATTCTGGTAGCCGCCGTTGGTGTGGCGGCGCATGACCATGCGCTCATAGAGGCGGGCGAGGTCGCGCAGGGCCTCCTCCTTGTCCTCGGTCTCAAGGTGCTTGGTGAAGTTCAAGGACTCCATCTCCACCAGCACGTCGATGCCCCAGCAGTTGGCAAGCCAGTTGGAGAAGTTTGCGTAGTAGTGGGCCGGGCAGGACCAGACGATGGCGCGGTACTTCATCTTGCGCTCTGGCCAGGCGGTCTCGCCTCGCTCATAGGCCTGGATGAGCATGCGGTCGACCTTCTGCATGGAGGGGAGAACGCGCGGGTCGATGCCGCCGTCCATCTCGTAGTTCCACTTGCGGAAGAGCTCGTAGCTCGGGCCGATGAGCTGCGGGCGGGAGGACTTGTTGATCTCCCACTTGTTCAGCTCCAGGTCGGTCTCCTGGTTGAAGCGCTTCATGCACTCAAAGTAGTGATCCCAGGACCACTTGGCGCCGGTGCGCTCCTCGATCCACTTGATGCAGGCCTTGATATCCTCCGCGCCCATCTGCACAGTCGCCTCATCCAGATAGCGGACGGGGAAGCAGAGGTGGAAGACGGGGATGTTGGGGAAGCGGCGGGAGAAGTAGGAGGAGGCCATGGTGGACCCGTCGCAGGGCATGGAGCTGGAAATGAAGCCGGAGCCCATGTCGGGCAGGGCGTTGATGACGAGCGCGCCGCACTCGGAGGAGGGCACAGGGCAGGTGTCGGCGGGCAGACCGTAGGACTCCACCGCGTCGATGTAGGGGATGCAGACGAGCTGGTCGATCTCGGACACGAGGAACATGGGCAGAAGCTGGTGCGGGATGCCGCAGAGGTCGGGGAAGCCGGCCATGATCTGGCCCATGGTCATCTCATCAAAGGTGACCATCATGCGGTTGAGGTCGTCGCTGTTGCCATTCTTGCGGTCAGCCTTGTTCAGCAGCACCAGGTTCTCCGCCACATAGCGGAAGATCTGATAGGTGAGCTCATGGCTCATGCGCAGGTTCGAGCCGCGCAGGCCGAGAATATTTTTATCCATGAAGCCGTGGCAGCAGAAGTAGGAGATCATCCAGCGGTACCACAGCGCGCCGTTGAGGGCGGGGATGAGATCCTTGGAAAAGGTGCCGAGCAGCATCAGCCACAGCCGGCCCCACTCATAGAAGTCGTAGGCGGTATCCTTCACGCCGCGCCACTCGCGGCGGACGGTGGCCATGGCGCCCTTGCGGTAGAGGCGGCCGAGGCTCCTCTCGCCGTTGACGACGCGGTCCCACTTCTCGTCCTTGTCGAGGGCCATGAAGTCGGCGTATTCGCCCTTGACGCGCTCCCAGTCGGCCTTGCAGTCGTTCACGCGGTCCTCGCCGAACTTCTTCCAGTCGGTGCTTTTGAGAAGCTTCCAGGCGATGCCGAGGAACTCGGCGGCGTTCTCGCCCTGCTTCTTCCAGTCCATATTGTCTTTGGCTTTCCAGAATTTTTTGGGGGGATAAACGCTGCTTTCCTTATTAGCCATTCTTTTGTGCCTCCTTGTGGATACGTTTGATCTCCAGCGATTCGACGAAGGCCTGCACGCGGGTGCGCAGCTGACCGGAGTTGCCGTTGTTGTACAGCCTGTCGATGGACAGGACGGGCCAGCCGTATTCGTCGTGCATGATGTGGGAGACGAGCGCGCGCTCGAAGCCCCAGTAATCGCAGTACTTCATCTGCTCGTAAATAATGCCCTCGGCCCGGTACTCCTTGGCGAGGCGGTCCGCCGTCTCGCGGCGCTGCAGCACCTTCTCGTCGGCGATATAGCGGGCGCATTCGGAATGCTCCATGACGTGCAGGCAGATCTGGGGAAGAGGGGGCTCGTCGTCATTGAGCTCGATGATCTCGCGGCCGGGGGTGGAGCCGAAGCAGTAGCGGTCGGACACGACCAGAGCGCCGCAGCCCTCAATGAGCTGGGTGAGCTTGGGATCGTCGATCTCGGAGCCGACGATCGCCACTCTTGCGCGGAAGGGAGATTTCGCGTCCGGCTCGCGGAGCCTGAGCTCGTCGAGCGTCTCGCGCAGGTAGGGGAGGATGAGCTTCTTGGGACAGGTGTAGGAGACGAGGTTCAGGACATGGAACTCATAGCCCGTGATGACGGGGTTTTCCGCCTTGCGCATCTGGCCGATCTCGGAAAGAATGGCGCAGACCTCGTTATGCTCCTTCACGGCCGCGCGGATGGCGTCGTCGGAGGTGTCCACGCCGAATTTTTCCGTGAGCGGATTCAGGACATGCAGGCGCATCTGCTTGATATAGGATTCGAGCGTGTAGGCGGTGATCTTGAAGGGAATGTCACAGTGGGTGACAAAGAAGTTGGGCTTGTCATTGACATGGAGGATTTCAAAATGCTCCATGGCGCGGTTCATCATCGAGCAGGCGTCCACGCCGATCATGGCGTCCAGGAACTGATAGCCGCCCTCGATGCCGCGCTCCACGAGCGCGCGGGCGTACTCGCAGGTGTAGTTGGACATGTAATAGGTGGCAATGTCGATGGAGCCGGTGTTGGGGGCGCGCAGACGCACGGAGAAGCAGTTGCCGATGTTGAGCAGGGCCTCGGGCACGTGGTAGCAGGTATAGCCGAGGGCGAGGCCGCCCTCCGCCTGGGCCTGCCGGACCAGCTCGTTATCGGCGTTCTCAAGCAGTTTTTCAAAGAAAATCAGATGCTTAAGATCTTTCAAATGTTACACCTCTTTTTCCTTAATTTACAAAATTACAGAATCTCTATGTTGCGCAGTGCTTCCTTCACGCCCTTGAGCATGGCGGAATCCGCGCTCAGCTCCATCACGCTTTTGCCCATGATGTCGTTTGCGGCAAATGCGCTGTCGGCAGGGATCCAGGCGAGAACGTCAACGCCGGGGGTCTTGAACTCATTGACAAGCTCGGGATTCGTGACCCGGTTGACAATGACGCCGATCCTGTCATAGGCGATCAGCTCATCGGCGACCTGCTTGATGGTTGCGATGACCTGCGCGCCCTTCTTGCTCTGATCTGTGACCAGAATGAGGTGGGTGACCTTCTCCATCACGCGGCGCTGGATCTGCTCGATCCCGGCCTCGCCGTCGATGACCACGTAATCGAAGCTGTTGGCAAGGATGCTGATGACTTCCTTAAGGTAGGAATTGACCTTGCAGTAACAGCCGGAGCTCTCCGGTCGGCCGATCGCGAGGAAAGCAAAGCCCGGCATCTCGACCAGCGCGTCAAAGATGCGGAAGCGCGCCTCGCTCAAAAGCTCCAGTGCCTCTTTGGTTTCACCGTTTTCCACGCTGTCGACAATGCTCATGCGAATATCGTCCAGCGTCAGCTTTACGTCCACACCAAGAGCAACGGACAGCCCGACGGCGGGGTCTGCGTCGATGGCCAGAATCTTCTTGTCGGGATACTGCTCCGTCAGAAGGCGCACGATCGATGCGCATACGGAGGTCTTTCCGACGCCGCCCTTGCCGGCAACCGTAAGAATCTTGGCTTTTTGTTCCATAAGCGTTCCCCCTGTCTGAGAAAAGTGTACAGTATGCGAATATACTATCGTGATTATTCTAACACACGGCCTTGCATTATGCAAGATAAACACTTATAAAATGAATAGGCCCGTTCTTTTTGGGCAAGTCGTTCTGCTCCTTGCGGCTTTTGCCCGAAAAACGACATGAAAAAGCAGAGGCCGATCCGGTGATCGGCCCCTGCGGATTTTGCAGTCTGCTCGGTTCTGAATTCAGTTATAGATATTGGTGCCCTCGTCGCACTCAAAGTAGACATTTGCGTTGTAGGTATACCTGACACAGTAGCTGCCGCCGTGCACGACCCGGGAGCGGGTGCCGTAATTCAGGGCTTGCAGAAGATAGGGGGTATAGCGGACGCTGATCGAGGTGAGATAGTTGCCGTAGCACTCCAGGATCCGCAGATTCGACAGTCTGCTGATGTCGAGCGTGGTGAGCCTGTTGTTGAAGCAGCGCAGGATCTCAAGCCTCGTGAAGTATTCGATGCCCCGGAGCGAGGTGATGCCCATGCCGCCCATGTACATGTTCGTCACCGCGTTTGCCTCGTATGTGCTGAGATAACCGTCGCGGTTGGAATCATAGTACTGGCTGACGCCTGCGCGGAAGACAGGATCGGGGAAGTAGGCCTCCGTGATGGGAACGCTGCCGCTGGGAGGAGGCGTGGGCGTGGGCGTAGTGCCCGTGATCAGGGTGGTCGCCTGATTGAGCACGAGATAGGGATAGGCGTCGCCCTTGTAATAGCTGAGGACGCCGTCCTGCAGGGCAGGCGTCAAAGAGCTGTACACGTTCAGAAGCTGCGGGCAGTGCCGGATGTCGAGCTGGCTGAGATTGTTGTAGGCACAGTTGAGACGGGCAAGTCTGCTGTTGCTGCCGAGCGTCAGGGTCGTGAGCCTGTTTCGGTAGCACTGCAGGAACTCAAGCGAGGTGCAGGCGCTGACGTCAAGCTCGGTGAGGAGGTTATCGTTGCAGTACAGGCTTACAAGCGAGGTGAAGTATTCGATACCCCGGAGCGAGGTGATGGACATGTTGTTCAGGTTCATGCCGGTCACGGCGCTGATCTCGCTTGTGCTGAGATAGCCGTCGTGGTTCGTGTCGCAGTCCTGGGACACTCTGCTGCGGAAGATATTATCGGGGAAGTTGACCGTGTTGATGGGGATGCCGCTGGGGGGAGGCGTGGGCGTGCTGCCTGTGATCAGGCTGGTCGCCTGGTCGAATATGAGATAGGGAGCATCGTCACTCACATAGTAGAAGCAGATGCCGTTTTTGATGACCGGGCTTATCTCACCGTAGACCTTCAGCAGCGGCGCGCACAGCCGGATGTCAAGCTCGGTGAGCCTGTTGCCCGCGCAGTTGAGGCGGTCAAGCCTGCTGTTGGCGCTGAGAGTGAGAGAGGTGAGCTGGTTTGTGTAGCACTGCAGGCGCTCAAGCTGGGTGCAGGCGCTGATGTCCAGCGTGCTGAGGCGGTTTTCCGCGACGTTCAGATCCGTGAGGGCGGTGCTGCGGCTCACGTCCAGGCTCGTCAGATTGTTGCCGTGGCAGTCGAGGGTCCCCAGCAGCGTGTTGCTGCGGACATCGAGACTCACCAATGCGTTTTTGCCGCAGTAGAGCTTCTGAAGAAGGGTGTTGCTGCGGATATCCAGGCCTGTCAGGCTGTTGCCGAGCACCTCCACGCTCTGCAGCCTGGTGTTGGCGCTCAGGTCGAGGGAAGTGAAGAGGTTATAGGCGGCGAAGAAATTGGCAAGCTCGGTGTTCTTGCTGAGGTCCAGCGTTTTCAGCTGGTTATAATGGGCATACAGCGTCACGAGCGCCGTGTTCCGGGTGAGATCCAGGGAGCTCAGAGAGTTGCTGCTGACGGAAAGCCAGGTGAGCTTTGTGTTCTGACTGACATTCAGGCTTGTCAGGCTGTTCCCGGCGCAGTACAGAAGCTCCAGCTTTGTGTTCCGGCTCACATCCAGGGAGGTGAGCTTGTCATAGGCGCAGTAGAGATTGGTGAGGTTCGGGAAGTGTTCGATGCCCTTGAGCGTCTGGAGGTTTACCGGGACGGCCTCGGTGCCGGAGCAGTCGATCTGGGTCACGGCGTTTCTCTCGGCGTCACTGAGCCAGCCGTTCTTGTCCTTGTCGAGGTTGGAGGAGACATAGCCGCGGAAGAAGTTGGAGGGGAAGAAGGCAGCCGTGACGGGGATCCAGCGCTCCCCGGAGGAGAGGATCACCGTGGAAGTGCGCAGGGCGTCGTTGCGCGCGCCGATGCTGATGGCGCTCCACTGTGCGCCTGTGCCGAAGAAGTAGACCTCGGTCAGGTTGCTGCAGCCGTCAAAGGCGCCTTCGCCGATCACAGTCACGCCGGCCGGAATCGTCACGCTCTTCATGCCGACAACGCCAGCAAAGGCCTCCTCTTCGATGCGCGTCATGCTCTTCGGAATGATAAAGGAGTCCCCGGGCACCTCGAAGCGCAGCGTCTCTTCGGCGGAGAGCTCCGGCTCCTCAGGCGCGGGAAAGCTTGCCATCAGGGTTTCTGGCTTGGGCTCGGGAAAGGCGATCGCATCCTCGATCACCGTGCCGTCCGGGAAGGCAAAGCCCTCGGCAAAGGCGGCGGGAAACAGGCCGGCACACAGCGCCGCACACAGCAGCAGCGCCAGCGTCTTGCGTAATACAGTGTTCATCAAGATACCTCCTGTAAACAGAGCATAATGAAAAACGTATGTTGTTATGTAAATTATAGCACAACCCGCGCCCGGATTCAAGAGGGCATGTGGCCGCGGCGTGATTTCTCTCTGCACAGGCGATGCATGCCCGTGGGGATTTGCCCGATCGGCATTGACAGCGGGCGGCGTCAGACGCTATACTGTAGACACTATCATCATTTACAGGAGACCGCTATGCTGACTGTCAACGATCTTTCCATCCAGTTCGGGCCGACCGTGCTCTTCTCCCGCGTGGATCTCCAGTTCACGCCCGGCAACTGCTACGGCATCATCGGCGCAAACGGCGCGGGCAAGTCCACCTTCATCAAGATCCTCTCCGGCGAGCTCGAGCCCACGAGCGGCTCGGTGACCCTTGACCCCAAGCAGCGCATGTCCGTGCTCAAGCAGAACCAGAGCCTCTATGACGACTATACGGTGCTCGACACCGTCATCATGGGCAATCCCCGCCTCTACGCCTGCGGCAGGGAGAAGGACGCGCTGTACGAAAAGCCGGACTTCAATGACGAGGACGGCATCCGGGCCTCGGAGCTGGAGGAGGAGTTTGCCGAGCTCGGCGGCTGGGAGGCCGAGAGCGACGCGGGCCGCATTCTCCAGGGTCTCGGCGTGGAGGTGGGGCTCCATCAGGAGCTGATGCGGGACATGGACCCCCGCCTCAAGGTCAAGGTGCTGCTGGCCCAGGCCCTCTTCGGCCACCCGGACGTGATCCTGCTGGACGAGCCGACCAACAACCTCGACCTTGCCAGCGTCGTGTGGCTGGAGGACTTTCTGATGGATTACGAGGGGACCGTGCTCGTCGTGAGCCATGACCGCTACTTCCTCAACAACGTCTGCACCCACATCGTGGACATCGACTACGGCAAGATCAAGATGTACGTGGGCAACTACGACTTCTGGTACGAGTCCAGCCAGCTCATCCAGAAGCTCATCAAGGACCAGAACAAGAAGGCCGAGCAGAAGATCCAGGAGCTGCAGACCTTCATCGCCCGCTTCTCGGCGAATAAGTCCAAGTCCCGCCAGGCCACCTCGCGCCGCAAGCTCCTGGACAAGATCACCGTGGAGGAGCTGCCCGCCTCCAACCGCCGTTATCCCTGGGTGGGCTTCAAGGCAAACCGCGAGCCGGGCAAGGACCGCCTCTTCGTCACCGAGGTCTCCAAGACCGTGGACGGGGTGAAGCTTCTCAACAACGTGAGCTTCATTGTCGGCAAGGAGGACAAGATCGCCCTCGTCGGGAAAAACGAGCTTGCCGTCACGATGCTCTACAAGATCCTCATGGGCGAGGAGGAGCCGGATTCCGGCACGGTCAAGTGGGGCGCCAGCATTGAGCCGAGCTGGTTCCCCAAGGATCACAACAGCTATTTTGAAAACTGCGACTATGACCTCATCGACTGGATGCGCCAGTTTTCCGAGGACAAGCGCGAGAGCTATCTGCGCACCTTCCTCGGGCGCATGCTCTTCTCCGGGGACGATGTGTACAAGCAGGTGAAGGTGCTCTCCGGCGGGGAGAAGGTGCGGTGCATGCTCAGCCGCATGATGCTGTCGGGGGCGAATTTCCTGCTGCTTGACCAGCCGACGAACCACCTGGACCTTGAGAGCATCGCCGCGCTGAATAACGGCCTGGAGGCTTTTAAGTACAACATCATCTTCTCCTGCCATGACCACCAGCTCACCCAGACCGTGGCCAACCGCATCATCGAAATCACCGACGACGGGATCATCGACCGCCGCTGCAGCTACGACGAGTACATGCACATCAGCGAGCTGGAGCAGAACGTGAGGGGATAAAAAAGCGCCGCCCCGGTGGGGCGGCGTTCATGATGACGAGAGCGCAGATCACGCGCCGAGCTTGAAGGACTCGACGGCAAGCTGCAGGATGGAGTTGACGGTGGTGAGATCCTCGCCCTCGAGAGAGCGGGCGTTGTAGACCACAATGCTGTCGTCCGCGGCCTTCTCGGCAAAGTAGGTGCAGACGATATTGTTGCCGCCGTCCTGGAAGACATAGTAGAAGCCGATCAGATCCCGGCCCTCAATGGGGGAGGGAAGCTGGCTGGGAGCGCTGATGATGGCGTCGCCCAGCTCCTCAACCACGGACTGGGAGAGGCTCAGCAGATAGGAGGTGGCGTCCGTCACGTTCTGCTGGCCCATGATCTCCTTTTCCATGATGGAGACGGTCACATAGGGGATGCCCTCTTCGGTGCCGGCGTTGATGATGATCGCGCCGCTCGGCAGCTCGTTTGCGACATACTTGCTGTCGTAATCAATGCTGAAGTTCTTGGTCGAGCTCTTGATGGTGTGCACGCCGGAGTCCGGCTCAACCCCGGCGGGGGTGGGCTCGGCAGAAGGCGCGGGCGTCGGCTCCGCCGTGGGGGCGGGGGTAGCGGGCGCCTCGGTCGGTGCGGCGGGCGCTTCGGTCGGCGCGGGGGTGGGGGCGGCCTCCTGCTTCTTGCCGCAGGCGGACAGGGCGAACAGCATGACTATAACAAGGGCCATCGCAATGATCCTGTTTTTCATAAGTGCTTCCTCTTTCAAATTCAAGTATTATACACAGAGACTGTATACACAGCTTAGTGTAACCCATGAAATGGGATTTGTCAAAAGAATTTCGCAAAAACCTGCAAGAATCTGAAACGGTTTTACGCAGGCGCAGCGGGAACATTTCCCGGGCGGCTTCGTCTAAGCCGGTGAACACAATATGATCCCGGACCTGAAAGGAGACCAGATGCCATGATCATCAGGGAAAAACGTATTGTCCTGCCCGCAATCCTTGCTTTGCTGCTGCTCCTGGCGGCAGCGGCGATCCCGCTGCCCGCCTCGGCGGAGGCAGAGCCCGCCGCTGTCGAAGCCGCCACGGTGGACGAGCTTTTAAAGGCCATCGCGCCGAATACTGTCATCACCCTCACCGGGCGCAGCTACAACCTCACCGAGGCCCGGGGCTACGGCGTGTACGGCAGCAAATACTACGGCTGGAACGAGATTTATGACGACGGCTGGGAGCTGGAGATCGACGATGTGGACAATCTCACCATCCGCGCGGAAAAGCCCGGCGTCGAGATCGTGACCGTGCCCCGCTATGCTTGCGTCATGAAATTCGATAATTGCAGGGCGCTTACGCTGGAGGGCTTCACCTGCGGCCACACCGACGGCGCGGGCTTCTGCACAGGCGCGGTCATCAACCTGACCGGCTGCCGCGATGTCAGCGTCACGGGCTGCGACCTCTACGGCTGCGGCACCTACGGCCTGGAGATCGACCGCAGCCGCGGCGTGCACGCCCTGAACACCACGATCCGCGATTGCAGCTACGGCGCCCTCTGGGCAAACGCCGGGGCGGACATTTTGCTGGATAACTGCACCGTCTACGGCATCGAGGGCTACAGCGGCATCTTCTCCTACTCCGGCTGCCGGGACTGCGCGGTCATCAACACCCTCGTGCGAAGCTGCGCCAGCAGCTCCCTGATGGAGGCAAACGCCTCGCGCAGCATCACCCTCGCAGGCTGCGAGGTCAGCGGCAATACCTTCAACGGCATGTTCTTATGCTCGGTCAATCCGGTCACGGTGGACGGCTGCGCCTTTAAGAACAATACCTGCGCCTATGGCTGGTACGACGAGCAGTGGCGCACGAGCGAGCGCGTTGTGGACCCGGACGGCAAAGCATACGAGGACGCGGCGCTTGAGGCCCTCACCCTCACGAAGGACGTGAAGTGGAGCGCCCCGGCGGAGGCGGCCCCCGTCGAGGCCCCGGCGCCCTCCGAGGACGGCATGATCCATGTGCGCACGGTGGACGAGCTGCTGGCCTCCATCGGCCCGGACACCTCCGTTTATCTGGAAAACGGCGTCTATAATCTGAGCGAGGCCGCGGGCTACGGCACCGACGCCGGGGAATACTACGACTGGATGCCCTGCTATGACGGGCCGGGCCTTGTGATCCGGAATGTGCAGAACCTGAAAATCGTCGGCGCAAGCCCCATCATGGCGAGCATCGTGGCAGAGCCCCGCTATGCAGACGTGCTCAGCTTTGAAAACTGCGGCGGCATCCGCCTCGAGGGCTTCACCGCCGGACACAGCGCCGGCGTGAGCGAGTGCGCGGGCGGGGTGCTGAACTTCATGGGCACCGACGGCGTCACGATCGAAAACTGCTCCCTCTATGGCTGCGGGGTGCTGGGCGTCTCGGCGGCCAACTGCAGCAATATGGACATCCGCTTCACCGAGATCCACCACTGCAGCTACGGCGCCTTCAGCTTTGACGGCTGCCGCAGCGTGAATATCGAGCGCTGCAACATCCACGATATCCCGGGCAATTTCTACCAGATCTATGACTGCCGCAAGGTCACCGTGGACGGCAAAGAGATGGCGTGAGGAGTTGCCTTATTCAAACTGAAGCTCCGTGACGCCGAAGTATTTTTCCGCAAAGTCCACCTGCCGCACGCGAAACTCCTGGCCGCGCAGGTATTCGAGCAGGCCGGCGTCGGTGGGAAAGTCGAAGCGCAGGCGGTAGGAACAGAGGGCCTGGCCCTTCTCCTCAAAGCCCTTGTTGAAGCGCTCGCTGCCGTACTTGCCGTCGCCCAGAAGCGGCCAGCCCGCGTGGGCCATCTGGGCGCGGATCTGGTGGGTGCGCCCGGTGAGAAGCCGGCACTCCACCAGCGACAGGGGCCCCTTTGTCATTAAGGTGCGGTACTCCGTCACGGCGGTTTTGGCGCCCGGCTCGGGCCTGTCCTTGATGAAAACCTGGTTTTTCTTCGCGTCCTTGAACAGAAAGTTTTCGAGCCTCCCGGCGGCGGGCCGGGGCTTTCCCTGCACGGCGCAGAGATAGTACTTCTCGATCTCCCGGTCGCGGATCTTGTCGTTGAGGATGCGAAGCGCCTCCGCGTTCTTCGCGGCGATGACGATGCCGCCCGTGTTGCGATCGATGCGGTTGCAGAGGGCCGGGGCGAAGCTGTTTTCCTCCTTCGGCCGCCACTCGCCCTTCTGGGCCATGTAGGCCTGGACGTTGGCGATCAGGGTGTTGTAGTCCCAGACACCGGCGCTGTGGCAGAGGACGCCGGGCTTCTTGTCCAGCAGGAGAAGGTTTTCGTCCTCATAGACGATGCTCAGGCGCGGGGTACCCACCTTGAGCCAGGAGTTTTCCTCCCGCGGCTTTTCAAAAAACTCATCGTTGATGTAAAGCTGAAGCACGTCTCCCTTGCTGAGCCGCGTGTCGCGCCTGGCGCCCTTGCCGTTGAGCTTGACGCGCTTTAAGCGGATGTATTTTTGCAGCAGGGACTCCGGCAGCAGGGGCACCGCCTTGCCCACAAATCGGTCCAAGCGCTGCCCGGCATCGTTGTCCCGAATGGTAAACTCCTTCATTTGTACAAAAAAGTCCCTTCCGAATCAGAATTTTTTTGCATTATACTATAAGAAATTTGTGTTGACAAGTCTTCTCAAGTAATCTATAATACTTAAGCGACTGTGACGAGGTGCTGATTATGCGTCTGAATCTGAGTTCGATCATCGAAGTGCCGGGCGGCTCCGTTCCCTTTTCCTGTGAGCTGGAGACTGACGGTCTTGATTTTCCCTCCGTCCGGGCTTACCCGACAAAGCCCCGCGCCGAAGGGCGCGTCTATAACGAGGCCGGCATCCTCCGTCTGGAGGGGACGCTGACGGCGGAGATGATCTGCGTCTGCGACCGCTGCGGGGAGGAGTTCGAAAGCCTCAAGGAGATGGAGCTCGACGCCACGATCGTGGAGGATAATCCGGAGGACGATCCCTCGCTCTTCGTGCTGGAGGGCAACGAGATCGACCTGGACATGATCCTCTCCACCTGCTTCATCCTGGACATGGAGACCAAGTTCCTCTGCAAGGAGGACTGCAAGGGCCTGTGTCCCACATGCGGCAAAAACCTGAACCTCGGCCCCTGCGGGTGCCGAAAATCCCTTGATCCAAGATTTGCTGTGCTTGAGCAGCTTTTGGATAAATAAGAGTATTTGAATTATGAAGCTGCTCAGAACAGCTGTCAACAGGAGGTGTCAACATGGCAGTCCCAAAAGGAAAAGTATCGAGACAGAGACGTGACAAGAGGCGTTCTTCCGTTTGGAAGCTCACCGCTCCCAATGTCGTCAAGTGCCCCAACTGCGGTGCTTTCTGCATGCCCCATCGTGTCTGCAAGGCTTGCGGTCAGTACAAGGGCCGGACAGTCATCGCTGTTGAAGAGAGCAAGTAAAGCTGCTCCTTTTGCATTTACTGCCGGGCTTGCCCCCCTTGGGGGAGCCGGGAGAGAACGCGCTGGGAGGATACCGTCATGCAGGACAACTATATAAAGTCTGTCGACCCGACGAGTCCTCTGCACGGGACGGCGCAGATCGGGGACACCATCGTGTCCATCAACGGAAACGAAATCCTCGACGTGCTGGACTACAAGTTCTTCGCCTACGACCGGGAGCTGGACGTGTGCCTGCAAAGACCGGACGGGGAGCGCTATACGGCGCATGTCAGAAAGGGCGAGGGCGGGGATCTGGGCCTTGACTTCGGCAGCTACCTTATGGATGCGCCGCGCTCGTGCTCAAACGCCTGCGTCTTCTGCTTCATCGACCAGCTGCCGCGCGGGATGCGGAAAACCATGTATTTCAAGGACGACGACGCGAGACTCAGCTTCCTGCTGGGAAATTACATCACGCTCACGAATCTCTCCGAGCGCGAGGTGGAGCGCATCATCGCCCTGCGCGTCAGTCCCATCAACGTGTCGGTCCACACCATGAATCCGGAGCTGCGGCGCAAAATGCTGCGCAATCCCCGGGCCGGGGAGAGCATTGACATCATGCGCCGCTTTGCCAAAGCGGGCATCGTCATGAACTGCCAGATCGTCTGCTGCCCCGGCCTCAACGACGGGGAGGAGCTTCTGCGCTCCCTGCGGGAGCTGGAGGAGCTGTGGCCCGCGGTGCACAGCGTGTCCATCGTGCCGGTGGGCCTGACAAAGCACCGGCAGCATCTCACCCCCCTCGCGCCCTTTACGAAGGAGCACGCGGGAGAGACCCTCGATCTGGTGGAGGGCTTCGCGGAGGAATGCCGCCGCAGGCACGGCAGCCGCATCTTCTTCTGCGGGGACGAGCTCTATATCCTCGCGGGGCGGGAGCTGCCGCCGGATGAATACTATGAGGAATACACCCAGCTTGAAAACGGTGTAGGCACCCTCCGCCTTTTGGAGACGGAGTTCAAAAGCGCCGTGAAGCTTGCCGACGCGCCGGACGGGATTGATTTTGCCATCGCCGCCGGGGTCTCCGCCGCGCCGTATATCGAAAAGCTCCTGCTGCACGCGCGCGCGGCCTTTCCGGATCTGAAAGGCCATGTGTACGCGATTGAGAACGATTTCTTCGGCCGCAGCATCAACGTCACGGGCCTCATCACGGGCGGGGATCTGATACGCCAGCTCCGGGGAAAGGAGCTGGGGGAGCGGCTTCTCATCTCGCAGAACATGCTGCGCCGGGCGGAGCTTGACTTCCTGGACGATGTGAAGCTGGAGGAGGCGTCCGCCGCCCTGGGTGTGCCGGTCTACCCGGTGGAGTCCGACGGCTTTGCCCTGTGCGACGCGATGTTCGGCCTTCTGCCCGAAGTGCATCTCCCCGTGCGGGAAGAGAGCACGGAGATATATTATAAGTATAATACCAATCCGTAGGGGCCGATGCCCTCATCGGCCCGCGATTTGCGATCCGGTATGTTCCGGGTCGATCAGGGGATCGACCCCTGCGGTTGGACTTTGAGTTTAGGAGGTAATGAAATATGTCAAGACCTCTTGTCGCCATCGTGGGACGCCCGAACGTGGGCAAGTCCATGCTCTTTAACCGCCTGGTGGGCCAGCGCCTGAGCATCGTGGAGGATACCCCCGGCGTCACCCGCGACAGATTATACGCCCCCTGCGAGTGGGCGGGCCGCACCTTTGATATGGTGGACACCGGCGGCATCGAGCCGTCCACCGACAGCGAGATCCTGCTCTTTATGCGCGAGCAGGCGCAGATCGCCATCGACACGGCCACCGTCATCATCCTCGTCACCGATATCCGCACCGGCGTCACCGCCGCGGACAAGGACGTGGCGAATATGCTCAAGCGCTCGCACAAGCCCGTGGTGCTGGCTGTGAACAAGGCCGACTCCACCGGCGCGGAGGATCCGGCCCTGTATGAGTTTTATGAGCTCGGCCTCGGCGACCCCATCGCCGTCTCCGCCGTGCACGGCCATGGCACCGGGGACCTGCTGGACGAATGCCTCAGGTATTTTCCCGAGGCGGAGGAGAACGAGGCCGAGGACGACTTTATCAAGGTCGCCGTCATCGGAAAGCCGAACGTCGGCAAGTCCTCGCTCATCAACCACATCCTGGGCGAAAAGCGCCTGATCGTCAGCGACATGGCGGGCACCACGCGCGACGCGGTGGACACCCTCTTCGAAAACGACAAGGGCCGCTATATGTTCATTGACACCGCCGGTATCCGCCGCAAGTCCAAGGTGGAGGAGCGGGTGGAGAAGTTCTCCGTCATGCGCGCGCAGCTTGCCATCGAGCGGGCGGACGTGTGCCTGATCCTGATCGACGCCCGCGACGGCGTGACCGACCAGGACACCAAGATCGCCGGTCTTGCGCACGAGGCGGGCAAGGCCAGCATCGTGATCGTCAACAAGTGGGATCTTGTGGAGAAGGAGACCGGCACCCTGGAGAAGATGCGCAAGGACATCATGCGCGATCTGAGCTTCATGAGCTATGCGCCCGTCCTCTTTATCTCGGCCCTCACCGGCCAGCGCACCGACAGGATCTTTGAGCTTATCAATTTCGTCAACGACCAGACGAATATGCGCATCTCCACCGGCATGCTCAACAACGTCCTGGCCGACGCCCAGGCCCGTGTGCAGCCGCCCACGGACAAGGGCCGCCGCCTCAAGATCTACTACATGACCCAGACGGGCATCAAGCCGCCCTGCTTCGTCATCTTCTGCAACAGCAGGGAGCTGTTCCATTTCTCCTATCAGCGCTATCTGGAAAACCAGATCCGCGCCGTCTTCGGCCTGGAGGGGACTCCCATCCGTATCGTGATCCGCCAGAAAGGAGACAAGGAATGAGCATCTACTGGCTCCTGCTGGGGATCACGGCCATCCTTGCGTACTTTTTCGGCAGCATGGACACCATGGTGCTGGCCTCGAACTTCGTCTTTCACCACAATCTGCTGCGCCTGGGGGACCATACCCGCTGGATCTCAAACTTCCGGCGGCTCTTCGGCATAGAGGGCTTTTTCAAGCTCCTGACCGTGGAGCTTGTGAAGGACGCGATCCCGATCCTCGCGGGCTCCCTGCTGCTCGGTATCCGCGGCCACGCGGACGTGGGCCGGGCCTTTGCGGGCTTCGTGCTGGTGCTCGGGCGGCTCTGGCCCGCGCTCTATGGCTTTCGCGGCAGCCACGCCAGCATCGCCATGATCGTCGCGGCCCTGTGCGCGGGCACCTCCGTCGGCATTGCGGCGGCGGTCGCCACGGCGGCGGTCATCGGCCTGAGCCGCTATCTCTCCCTTGGCACGATCGTCGGGGCGGTGGTATATATGATGGTAGCGGTGCTCGCGGTGGACGATGCGCTGCTGCTGCGCCTGGCGCTCATGACGGCGGGCCTGGTGCTCTTCAAGCACATCCCGGCGATGATCCGCCTTGTGCTCCGCACCGAACCGAGGCTGAGCCTCAAGGAAGACATTACCTACAAGCTGGATGAATAAAACACGTTGTACATTCTATCAAAACACTGTTAGGGGACATTTCAATGGGTTTTGCTGAACTGCTGCTGATCGCCGTGGGGCTGAGCATGGACGCCTTCGCGGTCTCCGTCTGCAAGGGTCTGAGCCTGAAAAAGCTGGAGGCGCGGCACGCGGTGCTTGTGGGCCTGTATTTCGGCGGCTTTCAGGCGCTGATGCCGGTGATCGGCTGGGCGCTGGGCTACCGCTTCATGCGCGTCATCGAGAGCGTGGATCACTGGATCGCTTTCGGCCTGCTGACCGTGATCGGCCTGAGCATGATCCGCGAGGCACGGCAGAAGGAAGAGCTCAACGACGATCTGAGCTTCAAAGCCATGCTGCCCCTCGCCGTCGCCACAAGCATCGACGCGCTGGCCGTGGGCGTCACCTTCGCGTTTCTGCAGGTGCG
Organism: Oscillospiraceae bacterium; assembly: GCA_902790375.1. Taxonomy (GTDB): domain Bacteria; phylum Bacillota; class Clostridia; order Oscillospirales; family Oscillospiraceae; genus Limivicinus. Next base: position 16,765 of record CADARY010000017.1, read on the forward strand.
CATCCTGCCGGCAGCGTCGCTCATCGGCGTGACGACCTTCCTGCTTTCGGCCCTCGGGGTCTATATCGGCCACCTCTTCGGGCTCAAATACAAGGCCAAGGCCGAGATCACCGGCGGCGTGATCCTGATCCTCATCGGCGTCAAGATCCTGCTGGAGCACCTGGGCGTGCTGTAGGCGCGCAGGAAGCCGTGAAATAAAGAGGCTGTGAAGTCCGGGCAAGTTCTCTCCTGCCCTTTCTTCACAGCCTTTTTTACATAAATCTGTCCAGAAACCTTGTCATCTCATCAAACTTATTCATGAGCGCGGCGGTGTGAAGCTCCTCCTCCGAACCGGCGCTGTCGCGGCTCCGGGAGTCCTGCTGAGCTGTCAGGCGCTTCTGTCCTTCCGGCATCAGCTGATCGTACAGCTTGCGATAGCTGTCCGTCAGCGCCTGCATGGTGGCCTTCTGAAACTCGCGGCTGCGGTTGTAGCCGTCCATGCTTTTGGCAATGCTGTGGATCAGATCGTCGGTGAGGCTCGTGTGCTTTGCGTACCTGCCGGCGCGGTAGTTCTCGATCACAATCTCGTAGCGGAGGCAGGCGTTGGCGACGGCCTCCTCCCAGGAGATATAGAGATCCCGCAGCGCGGCCTCGCCGACAGACCTGACGAGATCCGGCTTTGCGCAGAGCGTCCGGAGCATCTCGGCCATGCTCGGGGCATTCTCCTCAATGAGAAAGCCGTTCACGCCGTCCTCCGCATCCTCCGCCGCGCAGCTTCCGCGGATCAGCACGCTCGGCAGCGCACAGGCCGCGGCCTCGCGCACCACCAGGCCGTTGGTGTCGAAGGTGGAGGGGAAGAGGAACAGGTCCGCCCGGCAATACCAGGCGCGGATGCAGTTGCGGTCATGGATCGGCTCGACAAAGAACACGCGCTCTGTCAGGCCCAGCTCTTCGGTATAGGCGACGATTTCCTTCCGGTCCCCGCCGCCGCCCACAAACACCATGCGGAAGTCCGCGCCGGCGTCCGAGAGAAGCTTCAGGGCATCGAGGATGATGCGGATGCCCTTGTACCACATCATGCGCCCGACAAAGAGGAAAACAGGCACGCCTGCGGGCAGGTCATACGCTCCGGTCACCTCCCGGATCAGCGCCTGATCGACCCGGCCCCGGGGAAAGTCCACGCCGTTCGGCATGACGATATAATCCCCCCTGTAGCCGATGGAGCGGAGGTTTTCCCCCGCGCCGCGGCTGACGGTCCAGACCTCGTCGCAGGCGCTGATGTTCTCCGCGAGCAGGCGCTTGGCCTCCTCCTGCAGGAGCTTGCTGGAGATGGCATTGGCGATGTCGATGTCAAACTTGGTGTGGTAGGTCATCACGATGGGCACATTGATCCTGTCGCGCAGGGAGCGGGCCAGCATCGTGGAGGTGATGGGGCAGTGGCTGTGAATGAGGTCGAAGCCCTCCGCGACCAGCTTCTTCTGCACCTCCGGCGAGAAGGGGAAGCCCGCGTGGTAGCCCACCAGATTGGTCAGGTCCACGCTGGGATAGCGCAGCACAGGGAACTTGAAAATCGAATCGTCGGCTCTGGAATTGGCCGGGGTGACGACCACGGCCTTGCCGTGATTGGCGGTGATGATGTTGGCATAGTTTGTAACGGCGTTTGCCACCCCGTCGATCTCCGGCGGAAAGGAGTCGTTGATGAGGCAGATGTTGAATTCTTTTGACATGCTCTATTCCTCTTGGACGGGATCAGGTGTCGCTGGCCTTGTCCTGCTTGACCTTGCCCGTGCGGTAGGCCTCCAGCAGGAGCTTGAGATCCTCGATCTGCGCGGCGATCTCGCGCCCGTCGTCGGTGTCGGCGATGGTGACACGCTTGAGATAGGTCTTGACCGGGATGATGCGCGAGGCCATGTCCCGGTTGTTGTGGATCATATCCTCGGCGGAGGCGAAGGGCTCATGCTCCGACAGGTACATCTGGTGGGAGTTGGAGACCAGGGAATAGCCGGCGATGCCCGTCACGGACTGGTAGGCCTTGGACATGCCGCCGTCGATGATCAAAAGCTTTTCGGGCACCTTGATGGGGCTTTCCCCCTTGCGGATCTTGACGGGGATGTGGCCGTTGACGATGACGGCGTCCGGATCGGTGATGCCGAACTCCTCCAGCACCCGCTCGCAGCCCTCCGCGTTGTAGGCCAGCGTGAAATAGGGGTCGGAGGTCTCCTTGTGGGTCTTCTTGTCGGCGATAAAATAGCGCTCAAAGGTGGCCATCTTGTCTTTGCCGAACAGGGGCGACTTGCTGCCGCACCAGAGATACCACATGAAGTCCGCGCCGCGCTGCCGCAGGGCCTTGTCCTTGGAGTAGCGCCCCTGGCGCACCAGCTCCTCGCAGCGGTCAAAGAGGCTCCGGCCCCGGCATTTGACGCCGTAGATCTCAAGCTCCGTAAAGCTGCCGTCCGCTTCCATGGGGATGCAGCCGTGGAACATGAGCACACCGTTGAAGTAGCGGTACATGGCGCCCTTTTTATACAGGAAATCGACATGGTGCTGGAGCTTGTCGCAGTTGAGAAAGCTCAGCTGCAAGCCCTCCAGCACCTTCTGCTCCTCGGGCGTGAGGGCGTAGGGGTCCTTCGGGTCGATGGTCGGAAAGCGCGTGTCTAAGAGGGGGAACACTTCCCCGTCCAGCGTCACGCTTCCGTGCTCAAGGTCAAGCCTCTCCAGCAGGAGCCTGTCCTCCATCCGGTATTCGGGATGGGCTTTGGCTGTCTGCCCCTCAATTTTAAACTGGATGACGGCCATGGCCTTGTGCATCTTGGCGATGACCTCGTCATTCTGGGGGTCGGCGGCGTCCTGGGGTCCCTTCTTCGGCATGAAGAGGGTGCAGGGATCGTCGGCATAGGTCTCCAGCGCGAACAGGGACAGCGGGCGCATGTTGATGCCGTAGCCGCCCTCCATAAAATCGTAGTTGTTGTAGCGCAGGCAGATGCGCACGGCATTGGTGATGCAGCAGAGATTGCCAGCCGCCGCGCCCATCCAGAGAATGTCGTGGTTGCCCCACTGAATGTCGATGTGCCGCTGCTTTTCCAGCTCGTCCATGACGAGATGGGGGCTGTCGCCGCGGTCATAGATATCGCCCACAACATGGAGCCTGTCGATGACGGAGTCCTGCACCAGGCGGCACATGGCGGTGATGAAGCTGTCGGCGGCCTCGGTCTCAATGATGCTGTGGAGGATCTGCTCGAAATACTCCTCCTTGTTGAAGTCCTTGCTGCCGGTGGTCATGAGCTCGCTGATGATGTACTCGTACTCCTTCGGCAGCATACGGCGCACCTTGGAGCGGGTGTATTTGGAGGTGGTGATCTTGCAGATGGCGATGAGCTGCTTGAGCGTGATGGTGTACCACTCGGCATTCAGAAGTCCGCGGTGGCGCATATGGCTGAGCTTGCGCTCCGGGTAATAGATGAGCGTTGCCAGCGCGTCCCGGTCGGCGGCGGAGACATAGTCGCCCAGCGCCTGGTCGATCTTGCGGCGCACCGAGCCGGAGGCATTCCGCAGGATGTGGCGCAGACCCTGGTACTCGCCGTGGATGTCGCTGATATAATGCTCGGTGCCCTTCGGCAGGTTCAGCACCGCCCGGAGGTTGATGATTTCGGTGGTGACCGCCTGGGTATTCGGATAGCTGCGGGAGAGCGTCCTGAGATAGCGCAGCGTCTTTTCGTCAAATGTCATGTCTGTCATGGCCTGTTCCTTTATATCCTTTCCTTTGTTCGGCGGATTGGGTTTGCTTCAGTATAGCGTAGTTTCGCCTGTCCTGCAAGATTTGTTTGGAAAAAGCGTGACAGGGGAGCGCACTTGTTGTATAATACGGACACAATCGAAATCGTTTCTCTCCGCCCGCTTTTCAAAGCGGAACATGGAATCGGGTGCAAAGCCCGGCGAGTCGGTCACTGTGAAGCCCTGCCAGGACAGGGATCAGTCAGATACATGGGGGAGGGGCGCTGCTTCTGCCGGAACCGGAAGCATGCTGAACCGGACGCGAAATCGCGCCCGCTTTTCGGCGTGCCTTTTTGGGGCACGTCATTTTTGCTTTCTGGGGGGATCTTCATGGTACATTTCGTCGGCGCCGGACCCGGCGCGCCGGATCTCATCACCCTGCGCGGCGCGGCGCTGCTGGAGCGGGCCGACCAGGTCATCTATGCCGGCAGCCTCGTAAACCCCGCGCTGCTTACCCGCTGCAGGGCGGACTGCCGCATCCTGAACAGCGCCGAAATGACGCTTGAGCAGGTGCTCGCCGCTGTGGAAGAGGCCGAGGCGCAGGGCCGCACGACCGTCCGCCTGCACACCGGGGACCCCAGCCTCTACGGGGCGGTCCGGGAACAGATGGCGGCGCTGGATGAGCGCGGGATCGACTATGACGTGACGCCGGGCGTCTCGAGCTTCTGCGCGGCGGCGGCAGGCCTCCGTGCGGAATACACGCTCCCTGGCCTGAGCCAGAGCCTGATCATCACCCGCATGGCCGGGCGCACCCCGGTCCCCGGGCGGGAGAGCGTCGAGGCCCTGGCACAGCACGGGGCCTCCATGGTTCTCTTCCTTTCCGCGGGAATGCTGGAGCAGCTGCAGGCCGCGCTCCTCAGAGGCGCATATACGGCGGATACCCCGGCGGCCATCGTATACAAGGCGAGCTGGCCGGAGGAGAGGTGCCTGCGCTGCACCCTCTCCACCCTCGCCGAGACCGCGCGGGCAGCGCAGATCACGAAGACAGCGCTGGTGCTGGTGGGAGACTTTCTTGGGGCAGATTTTACCCGCAGCCGCCTGTATGCCCCGGACTTCACCACCGGCTTCAGAAAGGGGGCGGACGGGATATGAGCGTCACGCTCATCGGCTGCGGCTGCGGCGCGCTCACGGAGGACGCCCGCGCGGCCATAGACCGGGCAGAGCTTCTGATCGGATCGAAGCGTCTCCTGGTGGCATACGGCGGGGACAGGCCGCAAATCGAGGCCGTAACGGCGGACGCCGTTATGGCGGCCATACGCGAGACGGACACGGAAGAGATCGCCGTCCTTTTCAGCGGGGACACGGGCTTTTATTCCGGCGCGCGCCTGCTGCTGCCAAAGCTTGCGGACAGGGATGTGCGCCTGATCCCCGGGATCTCCAGCATGCAGCTTTTCGCCGCAAGACTGGGGAGACCCTGGCAGGATTGGCGGCTCTGCAGCGCCCACGGGACGGACTGTGACGTGCGCGCGGCGGTTTGCGGAGGAAAGCCCGCCTTCTTTCTCACCGGCGGGAAACAGGGCCCGGCGGAGATCTGCCGGGAGCTGACCGACGCGGGCCTCGGCTTTCTCCCTGTCAGCGTCGGCGAGGATCTCGGCACAGCGCTGGAGCGCATCAGCCGGGGGAGCGCCGCAGAGCTTTCGGAACGGAGCTTCTCGCCGCTCAGCGTCCTGCTGGCGGAGCCTGCGCCGCGCCCGCCGCGCCGCGCGCCGGGCCTGCCGGACACGGCCTTTTTGCGCGCGGAGAAGATCCCCATGACCAAGCAGGCCGTCCGCGCTGCGATCCTCTCGCGGCTCGCCGTCGGGCCGGAGGATTGCTGCTGGGACATCGGCGCCGGCACGGGCAGCGTGTCCGTGGAGCTTGCGCTTTTCTGCCGCGCGGTCTGGGGGATCGAGCGGGAGGACGCCGCCCTCGCCCTCGCGGAAGAAAACCGGAAAAAGCACGGCGCCTGGAACCTGCGCCTTGTGCGGGGCGCAGCGCCGGAGGCGCTTGCGGCGCTGCCGAAGCCGGACGCGGTCTTTGTCGGCGGCAGCGGCGGCAGGCTGCGGGAGATCCTGTGCGCGGTCCATGCGGCAAACCCCGCGGCGCGCTTCTGCGTCGCGGCGATCACGCTGGAGAGCCTGCACAATGCCTGCGCTGCCCTGCGGGAGCTCGGCTGTGAGACGGAGCTGACGCAGCTTTCCGTCACGCACGGGCAAGCGGCGGGCGGCCACACGCTGCTGCTGGCGCAAAACCCCGTCTTTCTCATCAGCGGGCGGACGCCATGAAAACACTGATGATCTCCGCCATGGCGAGCGGCGCGGGCAAGACCGTGACAAGCATCGCCATCCTCGCGGCGCTGAAAAAGCGGGGCGTCAGGCTGCAGGCCTTTAAGTGCGGCCCGGACTATATCGACCCCATGTTCCATACGCGGGCGCTGGGCATCCCCAGCCGCAACCTCGATCTGTTCCTGCAGGGAGAGGCGGGCGTACTGAAGACCCTCTCCCGCGCGGAAGCGGAGCTTGCCGTCATCGAGGGGGCCATGGGCTACTACGACGGGCTGAACAATACGGATACGGCCAGCGCCTATGCCCTGGCGCGCCTGACGGGGACGCCCGTCGTGCTGGCCGTCTCGCCGAAGGGCAGCTCCCTCACCCTCGCCGCGCAGCTCCGGGGCCTGCTGGGCTTTCGCCCGGAGAGCGCCATTGCAGCCCTGATCCTTGCCGGCTGCCCGGAAAAACGGGCCGCGTCCCTTGCCCCGGTCCTCACCCGGGAGACGGGGCTGCCGGTGCTGGGCTTTCTGCCGCCGATGGCGGAAGCCCGCTTTGAAAGCCGCCACCTCGGCCTTCTGACCGCGCAGGAGATCCGGGACCTCGAAGCGCGCCTGGATACCCTTGCGGAGGCGACGGAGCGGTATATTGACCTTGACCGGCTGACGGCGCTTGCCGAATGCCCCAGTCTGCCGGGCTGTGCAAAGCGGCTTCCCCTTGAGGGAAAGGCAGGCTGCCGCATTGCCGCGGCGCGGGATGAGGCCTTCTGCTTCCTCTATGCCGACAATCTGGACGCCCTGCGCCGGGCGGGGGCGGAGCTCTGCTTTTTCAGCCCCCTGCACGAGCCGGAGCTTCCAAAGGCCGACGGGCTCTATCTCCCCGGCGGCTATCCGGAGGTGTATGCCCGGGCTCTCTCGGAAAACGTGTCCATGCGGCGGAGCATTGCGGAGGCGGTCAGGGCGGGGCTTCCCACCGTGGCCGAGTGCGGCGGCTTTCTCTATCTCGGGCAGAGCCTTGAGGATGAGGAGGGCTTTGCCCATCCCATGTGCGGCGCGCTGCCTGGCCGGGGCGTGAAAACCGAGCGCCTGCAGCGCTTCGGCTATCTGACGCTCTGCGCCCCGGCGGATTCCCTGCTCTTCCGGGCGGGGGAAAAAATCCCGGCCCATGCGTTTCATTACTGGGACTCGACGGAAAACGGAAAAGACCTGCGCGCGGAGAAGGCCGACGGCAGAACCTGGCGCTGCGGCTATACGGGCCCGGGGCTCTATGCGGGCTTCCCGCACCTGCATTTCGGCGGGGAGACGCCTCTTGCCGAACGCTTTGTAAAGGCGTGTGAAAAATGGAAAAGCTCTGCGACATAATCGAACACATCACGCCGCCCGACGAGCGGGCGCGGCAGGCGGCGCAGCGGCAGTGGGACAGCCTTGCCAAGCCCCTCGGGAGCCTCGGCGTCTTGGAGGAGACCGTCACAAGGCTTGCCGCCCTGCAGGGCCGCGCAGATGTGCGCGTCGACGATCGCCGCCTGCTGGTCTTCTGCGCGGATAACGGGGTGGTCGCCCGGGGCGTGACCCAGTGCGACAGCGGCGTGACCGCGAAGGTCGCCGCCGCCCTCGCGGAAGGCCGCAGCAGCGTCAGCCCCCTGGCAAAGCTTGCCGACTGCCGCGTGATCCCGGTGGACATGGGTATGCTGGACTTTCCCGGCCATCCGGGCGTCCTGAACCGGCGTATACGCAACAGCACCGGGGACATCAGCCGCGGCCCCGCCATGACCCGGGCGGAGTGCCTTGCCGCCATGCGGGCGGGCGCGGCGCTTGCAATCGAAAACGCGCGCGACGGCGCGGATCTCCTTCTCATCGGCGAGATGGGCATCGGCAACACCAGTACTGCGGCGGCGGTGGTCGCCGCGCTCCTGGGCCTCGAAGCCTCTGTCGTGACGGGCCGCGGCGCGGGGCTTTCGGATGCGGGTCTCCGGCGCAAGCGCGCGGCCGTCGAACAGGCTCTCGCCGTGAACCGCCCGGACCCCCGCGACCCGGTGGATGTCCTTGCAAGGGTCGGCGGGCTTGACCTTGCCGCAATGTGCGGGGCATACCTCGGCGCGGCGGCCTGCGGTGCCCCGGCGGTGATCGACGGCTTCATCAGCGCCGCGGCGGCACTCTGCGCCCTGCGCCTCTGCGCGGCAGCCCGGAAAGCCCTGCTTGCAAGCCATGTCTCGGCGGAGCCCGCGGGACGACGCCTGATGGAGGCCCTCGGCCTGCAGGCGCCGATCCACGGCGGCCTGCGCCTCGGGGAGGGCAGCGGCGCGGTCATGCTGCTGCCGCTGCTGGACATGGCGCTCAGTCTCTACCGCAGCGGCCAGAGCTTTGACAGCCTCGGCATCGAAGCCTACACGCCGCAGAACGGAGGATAAGATGCTGACGTTGGTGATCGGCGGCGCGGGCAGCGGCAAGAGCGCCTTTGCCGAAGCGCATGTCTGCCGCCTGCCGGGGAAGAAAATCTATCTTGCGACGATGCTGCACCGCGGCGAAGAGGCGCAGGCGCGCATCCAAAAGCACCGCCTCCAGCGCGCAGGCCGTGGCTTTGAGACTCTCGAGCGCGGCCTGGATCTGGAGCATGCCAGCCTCCCGCCCGGGGCCGATATTCTGCTGGAGGACCTGTCGAACCTGCTGGCAAACGAACTGTTTGAACCGGACGGCGGCGGGATCGAGGCTGTCCGCCGGGGCCTTCGGCGCCTGCTGGAGTCCTGCGGGAGCCTGACCGTCGTGACGAACGAGGTCTTTTCCGGCGGTAAGGAATACGATGAGGGGAGCCTCCGTTATCTGCGCGATCTCGCCGAATTGAACCGGGAGCTTGCCGCCCGCGCCGATCTCGTGACCGAGATCGTCTGCGGCCTGCCGAATGTCTTGAAGGGGGAGCTGCCATGATTGTGCTGGAAACCGTCGCCGTGGCCTTCTCCATGTTCTCGGCGATCCCCATGCCGCAATTTGCCTGGAATGAACGCAACATGAAATACAGCCTCTGCGCCTTCCCGCTCATCGGCGCGGTGATCGCCCTTGCTCTGTGGGGCTGGGAGCTCGTCTGCGCGCGCCTTGCTCTGCCCGCAGTCCTGCGCGGGGCGGGGCTCTGCCTGCTGCCGGTGCTGATTACCGGCGGCATCCACCTGGATGGCTATGCCGACACCTGCGACGCGCTTGCCTCCCACTCCGGGCCGGATAAACGGCAGGAAATCTTGAAGGATCCCCACCTCGGCGCATTTGCGGCAATCCGCCTGTGCGTGTATTTTATCGCGAGCTTCGCCCTGTGGACGGCCCTGCCCGTACAGCGCTTTCCGGTGCTGCTGGGGCTCTTTTGCCTGCCCCGGGCCCTGTCGGGGCTTGCGCTCACGCTCTTTCCCCTGCGCCGAGGCTGTGGCCTTGCCCGCAGCTTTGCCGAGGCTGCGGATCGAAAGCGTGTGCGCAATGTGCTGCTCATGCTTGCGCTTCTGCTCGTGTGCCTGCTGCTCTGGCAGCGGGCGGGAGAGACGGCGCTTGCCGCGGCGCTGGTGTTCCTCCGCTATCGGCGCCTGTGCGTGCGGGACTTCGGCGGCCTCTCGGGCGATCTTGCCGGGTGGTTTTTACAGACGGCGGAGTTCTGGATGCTTTTCGCGCTTGTCGCAAGAAGCTATGGGGAGGCGGCCTTATGATTTTTGTCACCGGCCCGCTCTTTGCGGGGAAAAGAGAATACATCCGCAAGACCCTCGGCCTGAGCGAGGAAGCGCTTGCCGCCCGCGCCGTCTGGGATGTGCAGGAGCTTGCCTGCGGCGCGGAGCTCACCGCTCTGGCACAGGCGCTTGCGCAGAAGGAGATCGTCATCGCTACCGAGATCGGCGGCGGCCTCATTCCCATCGACCCGGTGGAGCGCGAAAAGCGCGAGGCCGCGGGCCGTCTTGCCTGCCTGCTGGCGGAGCGCGCCGACACGGTGATCCGCGTCTCCTGCGGCCTGGGGCAGATCCTGAAGGGGGAACTGCCGTGACGCTCTGTCTCATTCGCCACGGCCTCACCCGCCTCGGCGAGGAAAAACGCTATCAGGGCGCGCTGGACGAGGGGCTTTCCGACCATGGCCGCGCGGGATTAAAGCGGGCGGAGCCCACCCCTGAGCATGTCTATGTCTCGCCGATGCTGCGCGCCCGGGAGACGGCGGCGATCCTGTTCCCGGCGTCTCGGCAGATCGTGATTCCGGATCTCCGGGAGATGGATTTCGGCGCGTTTGAAGGGCGCGGCTGGTGGGAAATGGAGCATGACGCCGCTTACCGCGCCTGGGTGGACGGCGGGTGCGCAGGCCGCTGCCCCGGCGGCGAGGACCGGGCCGAATACACGGCCCGGGTCTGCGCCGCGCTGGAAGCGCTCCTGCAAAAGGGCGAGGACCCGCTTGTGATCGTCGCCCACGGCGGTACGCAGATGGCGGCCCTTGAGCGCTGGGGCGAGCCACGGCGGGAATACTGGCAGGGCCAGCGCCCCTGCGGCTGCGGCTGGGCGCTTGACTGGGACGGGCAGCGCCTTCATGTCCTGCGGGAGGTGGATTTTCGCAGATGAGGCTCCTGCTTGCCGCCCTCTGCGGCTTTGTGCTGGATTTGCTGCTGGGCGATCCCGCCTGGCTTACGCCTGCGCATCCGGTGGTGCTGATGGGCAAAGCCGTCACGGCCCTGGAAAAGCGCCTGCGCGCCCTGTTCCCCAAGACGCCGCAGGGCGAGTACCGCGCGGGCCTTGCGCTGGCGCTTCTGATGAGCGTCGGGACATTTCTGCTCTGCAAGCTTACCTTGCGCGCGCTGGACGCAATTTCCCCGGCGCTCGCCTTCGCGCTGGAGGCGATCTGGTGCTGGCAGGCTCTTGCCGTCAAGGATCTGCGCGTCGAGGCCATGCGCGTGCAGCACGCCCTCGAGACCGAGGGGCTGGACGCTGCCCGCAGGGCTGTTTCCCGGATCGTGGGCCGTGACACCGATGAGCTCAGCGCCGAGGGAGTCGCGCGCGCGGCGGTGGAGACCGTGGCGGAGAATTTTTCCGACGGGGTGATCGCCCCGCTTTTCTGGATGCTGGTGGGCGGCGCGCCGCTTGCCCTGTGCTATAAGGCCGTCAACACCATGGACAGCATGCTCGGCTACAAAAACGCGCGCTATCTCCACTTCGGCCGGGCCCCGGCGAAGCTGGACGATGCGGCAAATTTCCTCCCCGCGCGCCTTGCCGCCCTGCTGCTGATCGCGGCGGCATGGCTTATGGGGGAGGATGCGGCTTCGGCCTTGCGCATCTGGCGGCGAGACCGGAGAAAGCACGCAAGCCCCAACTCCGCCCAGTGCGAGGCGGCCATGGCGGGGGCGCTTGGCCTGCGCCTGGGCGGCCCGGCGCGCTATTTCGGCGTGCGGCATGAAAAGCCCTGGCTCGGGGACAAACGCCGGGAGATCGTCCCCGGGGATATCCGCCGCGCCTGCCGCCTGGAATACGCCGGGGCGGCGCTGGGCCTTGCGGCGCTGGGGGCGCTGCGTATGCTGCTGTACGCAGTATAAGGAAGGAGAAACATGGAACTGATCCACGGCGGCGATTGGGCCGGGTTTGAAATGGAATACGGCACAAGGCCCCTGGACTTCTCGGCCAGTATCAGCCCCCTGGGTCTGCCGGAGGGGGCGCGCAGGGCGGCAAGGGACGCGCTGGCGGATGCGGAGCGCTACCCCGATCCCCTGTGCCGCGCCCTGCGGCAGGCGCTGGCGGCCTATCACGATGTACCCGCGGACAGCATTGTCTGCGGCAGCGGGGCGGCGGATCTGATCTGGCGGCTCTGCCGCGCGCTGCGGCCCAAAAAGGCGGCGCTGTTCGTCCCCGGCTTTGCGGAGTATGAGCGCGCCCTTGCCTTTGAGGACTGCGAGATCGCGCGTCTGCCCCTGCCCGGGGATTTTCGCCTCACGGCGGATGCCGCCGCCCTTGTCCCGCCGGATACGGAGCTGCTGTTTCTCTGCAATCCCAATAACCCGACGGGCCTGCTCGCGGAGCAGAGCGCCCTGCAGGCGCTGCTGGAGCTCTGCCGGACACGGGGCATGACGCTCGCTGTCGATGAATGCTTTCTCGATTTCTGCGCAGACCCCGCAGAGCACAGCCTGGTCGGCGCGCTTGCCGGGACGCCGGGGCTTGTGATCCTCAAGGCCTTTACCAAGACCTGTGCCATGGCGGGCCTGCGCCTGGGCTATGCCCTGTGCGGCAGGGCGGCGCTCGCGGAAAGGCTCCAGAGCTGCGGCCAGCCCTGGCCGGTATCCGCGCCTGCCCAGGCCGCAGGCGTGGCAGCCCTGCGGGATGAGGAGTACGTTAAGCGGCTGCGCGCCCTGATCACCGCCGAACGCCGCCGCCTGATCCCGGCGCTCGAGGCCCTTGGCCTGCGGGTAATCCCGGGGGAGGCAAACTTCCTGCTCTTTTACGCGGGGGACCCGACCCTTGCCGACGCGCTGCGGGCGCGGGGCATCCTCATCCGGGACTGCCGGAGCTTTGACGGCCTCACGGCCGGCTGGTATCGCATCGCTGTCCGGACGGGGGAGGAGAACGACCGGCTCCTGACGGCGCTGGGGGAGGCGCTCCATGGCTAAACGAATCATGATCCAGGGCACCATGTCCGGCGCGGGCAAGAGCCTGCTGGTTACAGCCCTCTGCCGGATCTTCGCGCAGGACGGGTATCGCGTCGCGCCCTTCAAAAGCCAGAACATGGCCCTCAACAGCTTCGTCACGCCCGACGGGCTGGAGCTCGGCCGCGCCCAGGCGGTGCAGGCGGAGGCGGCGGGCGTGGAGTGCGACGTGCGCATGAACCCGATCCTCTTAAAGCCCTCCAGCGACACGGGCAGCCAGCTCATCGTCAACGGCGAGGTGCGCGGGCACTATGACGCGCGGGCGTATTTCCGCATGAAGCGCAGCCTGATCCCGGACATTCTGAACGCATACCGGAGCCTCGAGGCTGAAAACGACATCCTCGTCATAGAGGGGGCCGGTTCCCCGGCGGAGATCAACCTGCGCGAGGACGACATTGTCAACATGGGCCTTGCCGCTCTGGTGGACGCGCCGGTCCTGCTCGCGGGCGACATTGACAGAGGCGGCGTCTTCGCCCAGCTCTACGGTACGGTCGCCCTGCTGCGAGAGGAGGAGCGGCGGCGCGTGGAGGGGATCGTCATCAACAAATTCCGCGGGGATGTGGAGCTGCTGCGCCCGGGCCTGAGGCAGCTTGAGGCGCTGACGCAGGTGCCGGTCCTCGGCGTGGTGCCTTATGTCCGGGCGGACATCGACGATGAGGACAGCCTTGCCCCGCGCCTCGGACAGAGGCGGACGGCGCGCGCGATCCGGATCGCAGTCATCCGTCTTCCGCATATCTCCAACTTTACGGACTTTGCTCCGCTGGAAGAACACCCTGACATGGGGATATATTATGTAAACCAAACCGGCGAACTCGGAGAGCCGGACATGATCATCCTGCCGGGCACGAAAAACACCATGGCCGATCTCGTGTGGCTGCGGGAGAGCGGCCTTGCCGAAGCTGTTGCGGACGCGGCCGGACGCGGCACCCCGGTCCTCGGCGTCTGCGGCGGCTACCAGATGCTGGGCCGCACGCTCCGGGACCCGGCGGGCATCGAAGCGGGCGGAGAACTGCCCGGCCTCGGCCTTCTGCCGGCGGACACGGTGTTCACCGCCGAAAAGATACGCACACGGCGCAGGGCCGTCTGCACGGCGGGGCTCCTTGCCGGGGCGGAGCTCACCGGCTATGAGATCCACATGGGCCGGACCGACGCGGGAGATGCCCCGGCGTTCTGCCGCTTTCCTGACGGCGGGACGGACGGCGCGGTCTGCGGCGCGGTCTGCGGGACCTACCTGCACGGCCTCTTTGACAGCGGCGCGGCGGTGGAGAGGCTCGCGGCCAGGCTGGCGGAGCGGAAGGGGATCACGATCCCCCGCGTGCATATCGAGACGCGCGCCGCCTCAAGAGACCGGCAGTACGATCTGCTGGCCGACGCGGTGCGAAAGGCGCTGGACATGCAGCGCATCTACGAGATCATGGAGGAATACGCCGATGAAGACCCGGCCCGCTGAAATCGAAAACGGGAGCATGGCGATCATCACGGAAGAGCTGCGCACAAGAGGCGTCGCGCTCCCGCCGGAGGACGCCGCCGTGATCCTCCGCTGCATCCACGCGAGCGCGGATTTTGACTACGCCGAGACGCTGCGCTTTACCCCCGGCGCTGTGGAGGCCGGAGTCAAGGCCCTGCGGAGGGGGACGGAGATCGTGACCGATACCAACATGGCCCTCGCCGGGCTCAGCCGCCCGGGCCTCAAAAAGCTCGGGGGCGCCGCGTACTGCTTCATGGCGGACGAGCGCGTTGCGGAAGCTGCCAGGGAACGGGGGACCACCCGGGCCGTCGCCGCCGTGGATTGGGCGGCGGCGCGGCACCCGCATGCCATCCTCGCTGTCGGCAACGCCCCCACGGCCCTTTTGCGCATCGCGGAGAAGATCGAAGAGGGCCTGCGCCCGGCGCTTGTGATCGGGGTGCCGGTTGGCTTCGTGAACGTCGCGGAGAGCAAGGAGCGGGTGCTGGAGAGCTGCGAGAAGCACGGCGTGCCCGCCATCGTCGCCCTCGGACGCAAGGGGGGCAGCAGCATTGCCGCCGCCGTCTGCAACGCCCTGCTCTACACCGCGGCGGACATGCTGGACCCAAAGAAAAGGGGCTGGAGCTGAAGATGGAAAAGCATTATCAATTCTTTCAAAACCGGTACTGCGAGTTTTTCCCGTGCCACAGCGGCGTTGCGGAGGCGGACTTCAACTGCCTCTTCTGCTACTGCCCCCTCTATACCCTGGGGGAGGCCTGCGGCGGGAACTATACCTATACCGAGAAGGGCGTGAAGAGCTGTGAAGGCTGCGCTTTTCCCCATCAGCGGGAGAACTACGCCGCTTTGCTCAGGCGCTTCCCGGAGCTCTGCGCCCTGGCTGCGCGGCGGGAGGGCAGGAATGGGCTTTGAACACTATATCCGCAGCGGGACAAGACGCCTGCGCTGCGGCTATACCACCGGCACCTGCGCGGCCCTCGCTGCGGCCGGAGCGGCGGAGCTGCTGCTCACGGGCAGGGCGCCCGCCGTTGTGAGCCTCATGACGCCCAAGGGCTTTCCGGTGGAGCTGGAGCCAGACTACTGCCGCATGGAGGGCTCGGAGGCCTGCTGCGCCATCCGCAAGGACGCCGGGGACGACCCGGATGTGACCGACGGCGTGCTGATCTGTGCCGCGGTCCGGAAGGCGGAGCACGGCATTGAGCTTGACGGTGGGGAGGGCGTCGGCCGTGTGACGAAGCCGGGCCTTGACCAGCCGGTGGGCGCCGCGGCCATCAACAGTGTGCCCCGGCAGATGATCCGGGCGGCTGCAGAGCGGGTATGCAGAGCCTGCACCTACACCGGCGGGCTTAAGATCCTGATCTCCGTTCCCGGCGGGGAGGAGATCGCAAAGCGGACCTTCAACCCCCGGCTCGGCATCGCGGGCGGCCTTTCGATCCTCGGCAGCTCCGGCATCGTCGAGCCTATGAGCGAGCGCGCCATCGTGGAGACCACCGCGCTGGAGATCCGCCAGGCGGCGGCAGGCGGCGGCAAGCGCCTCATCCTCCTGCCCGGCAACTACGGCATGGACTATCTCACAACGGCCCTGCCGGAGCTGGAGCCGATCCCCCGGGCCAAATGCTCCAACTATATCGGCGAGGCCATCGACGCTGCCCGGGTCGAGGGCTTTGCGGAGCTGCTGCTGATCGGCCACATCGGCAAGCTTGTGAAGCTTGCGGGCGGGATCATGAACACCCACTCCAAAACCGCCGACTGCCGGCGGGAGCTCTTCGTCTGTCACGCGGCTCTCTGCGGCGCGGACACGGCGACCTGCCGCGCCCTGATGGCGGAGGTCAGCAGCGAGGGCTGCCTTGCCGTGCTGGATCGCGCAGGCCTCCGGGAGAGCGTGACGGAAAGCCTGCTCTGTGCCGTTCAGGAGGCGCTGACACGGCGGGCGGGCGACATGCGCATCGGGGCTCTGCTGTTTTCCGGCGATAAGGACCTGACCGGCCTCACCGCCGGGGCAAAGGAGCTGATGGATAAATGGAGAAAAGGATGAGAGAGGGCATCGCCCTGACCGCCTTTACGGAACGGGGGCGGGAGCTTGCCTCCGAGCTCGCCGCGGCCCTCGGCGGGACGCTGCGGGAAAATACGCAGCCCCTCGCAGATTGGACAGAGGAGCGCTTTGCAGCCTGTGAGGCGCTGGTTTTCATCGGGGCCGCGGGCATTGCGGTGCGCTCGATCGCCCCGCACCTCCAAAGCAAGGCGGCCGACCCCGCTGTGATCTGTATGGACGAGGCGGGGCGCTGGATCGTCCCGATCCTCTCCGGCCATCTCGGCGGGGGCAACGCCCTCGCAGGGCGCCTTGCCGCCCTCACCGGAGGCGAGGCTGTGATCACCACCGCCACGGACGTAAACGGCCGCTTCGCCGTGGATCTCTGGGCCAAACGGCAGAACATGGCGGTCCTGCAGCCGGAGCGGATCAAAATCGTCTCCGCTAAAATCCTGCGGGGAGAGACCATCACCGTCGACTGCCCGCGGCCCATCGCCGGAGCCGCGCCGGACTTGGTGCGCCCCGGCCGGGACGCGGATGTCGTCGTTTCCTATCGGGTGCCTGCGGGCGGCGCTTTGCAGCTTGTCCCGCGCGTTCTGACACTCGGGGTCGGGTGCAGGCGGGGAACAGGAGCGGATACTCTGGAGGCTGCCTTCCGGCAATTCTGCGCCGAGCGCGGCATCGCGCCGGAGGCCATCGAGCGCGCCGCCACCATCGACCTCAAGCAGGACGAGGAGGGGCTTCTGCGCTTCTGCGCGTCCCACGGCTGGCCGCTGCGCTTTTACAGTGCCGAAGAGCTGCAAAGCGCGCCGGGAGCATACAGCGCCTCGGATTTTGTAAAGAGCGTGACAGGCGTCGACAATGTCTGCGAGCGCGCGGCGGGCATCGAAGCAGGCGAGAGCCTGATCGAAAAAAAATACGCCCGCGGCGGGGTGACCTTCGCCCTGGCCGAGAGGCGCAAAGACTATGATTGGAGCTGGCAGGATGGCTGAACTGTACGTTGTGGGCATCGGTCCCGGCAATGCTGAAAACCTGACCGGGGCGGCGCGGGCAGCGCTCGAAAAGGCGTCGCTTCTGTGCGGCTATACCGTGTACGCGGATCTCCTGCGCCCGATGTACCCGGAAAAGGAATACTACACCACCGGCATGACCGGAGAGATCGAACGCTGCCGCCGCTGTCTGGAGCGGGCCGCGGCGGGGGAGACGGTCGCCCTCGTCTGCAGCGGGGATGCGGGCGTCTATGGCATGGCGGGCCCGGTGCTCGCGCTCAAGCCGGAATATCCCGGCGTGTCGGTGACGGTGATCCCCGGCGTCACGGCGGCGCTCTCGGGCGGGGCTCTGCTCGGCGCGCCGCTGGGGCACGATTTCTGCGTGATCTCGCTCTCCGACCGCCTGACCGACTGGGCGCTCATCGAAAAACGCCTGCGTCTGGCAGCGCAGGGGGACTTTGCCATCTGCCTGTATAACCCCGCCTCCCGACACCGGCAGGACTATCTGCAGAGGGCCTGCGACATCCTGCTTACGGAGAAGGGCGGCGACACCGTCTGCGGTCTTGTCCGGCAGGTCGGGCGCGAGGGGGAGAGCTGGCAGATCCTGGATCTCAAAACCCTGCGGGACACCCGGGCCGACATGTTCACGACGGTGTTCATCGGCTCGTCTCAGACCCTTGAGATCGGCGGGCGCATGGTGACGCCCCGGGGGTATCGCGTATGAGGATCGTAGTTTTCGGCGGCACCACCGAGGGGCGGGAGCTTTCAAAGCTGCTGCATGATGCCGGCGCGGACGTCACGGTCTGCGTCGCCACGCAGTACGGCGAGGAGGAGCAGGGGCAGGTCCCCGGCGTCGTGACGCATGTGGGCCCCCTCACGGCGGAGGAAAAGCAGCGGCTCCTGCGGGACGCCGCCCTCTGTGTGGACGCCACGCACCCCTACGCAGACCGCGTGACGGCATCGGTGCGGGCGGCCTGCGCGGCGGCGGGGGTGGAATACCTGCGCCTGCTGCGCAAAGCCTCTGAGATCCCGGACGCCGTCACGCTCGAGAGCGCGGCAGCGGCGGCAGCCTGGCTCAGGGAGCGGGAAGGCCGCGTCCTGCTCACCACCGGGGCAAAGGAGCTCGCGGCCTACGCGGTCCTCGATCCGGCGCGGCTTGTGCCCCGCGTCCTGCCGAGCCATGAGAGCCTTGCCGCCTGTGAGGCCCTGGGGATTCCCCACCGCAACATCATCGCCATGCAGGGGCCCTTTACAAAGGAGCTCAACGCCGCCGTCATCCGCCAGTACGGCGTCCGCTATGTCGTCACAAAGGACGGCGGCGGGCCCGGCGGCTTCCCCGAAAAGGCGGCAGCCGCGAAGGAGACCGGCGCGCAGCTCATCGTCCTGCGCCGCCCGGCGGACAGCGGCGTTTCGTTTGACGAGGCTTTAAGACTGTGCATAACGCGACTGAGCGATGCAAATAGATGAAATGTGAAAAGGAGAAACAACATGAGAACCATCCGGAAAATTCTGGCCTGTATCCTGAGCCTGGCCCTTGCGCTGAGCGTCTGCGGCCCCATGACCGCCTTTGCCGAAGAGAAGGAAGAGGAGAACTTCGAAACCGGCGACGCCTCCCTGGACGATCCCCGCAACGCTGACAAGATCGGGGAGAGGGAGCTGCTGGTCGTGTCCTTCGGCACCAGCTACAACGACAGCCGCCGCCTGACCATCGGCGCGATCGAGAGCGACCTGGAGGCCGCCTTCCCCGACTGGAGCGTGCGCCGCGCCTTCACAAGCCAGATCATCATCGACCATGTGAAGAAGCGTGACGGCGAGGTCATCGACAACGTGCACGACGCCCTGGAGCGCGCGGTCAACAACGGCGTCAAGACCCTCGTCGTGCAGCCGACGCACCTGATGCACGGGTTTGAGTACAACGACCTGAAAAACGAGCTTGCCGAATATGCCGACGCCTTTGACCGTGTCGTCCTGGCCGAGCCCCTGCTGAACACCGACCGCGACTTCGACATGGTAGCCGAGGCCGTGGCCGCCGCAACGGCAGCGTATGACAACGGGGATACCGCGATCTGCTTCATGGGCCACGGCACCGAGGCGGAGTCCAACGCGGTCTATGCCAAAATGCAGACCGTCCTTAAAGAGGCGGGCTGCGAGCACTATTACATCGGCACGGTCGAGGCCGAGCCCACGGTCGGGGATGTGCTCGGGATGGTGCAGGCCGGCGCTTACAAGCGCGTCGTGCTGCGTCCCCTGATGATCGTGGCGGGTGACCATGCCAACAACGACATGGCGGGCGACGAGGCCGACTCCTGGAAGAGCGTTTTTGCCGCTGCGGGCTATGAGGTCGAATGCGTGGTCGAGGGCCTGGGTCAGCTGCCCGCCGTCCGGCAGCTCATCGTGGAGCACACACGCGAGGCCATGGCCGCAAACGACGTGGAGGAGAGCGCAAAATGAAAAAGAGCCTTGCTCTGCTCCTTGCGCTGTTCGCGCTTTCGAGCATGGGCGCTGCCGCCTCCGCCGGCACCTCCGACGTGGCGGACGCCGCGCAGATGACCACGGTGGAGCAGGTCGGGGACGAGGACATGATCCCCGTCTATCCCGAAAGCCTTCGTGACGGAGAATACCCCGTGACGGTGGAAAGCAGCTCCTCCATGTTCCGTATTGAAAGCGCCGTGCTCACGGTGAAGGATGGGACAATGTCCGCCGTCCTCACCATGAGCGGCAAGAGCTATCTCTATGTCTATCCCGGCGCCGCCGAAGAGGCGGCCGGCGCGGCGGAGGACGCCTTTGTCCCCTTCGTGGAAAACGCCGAGGGGGCGCACACCTTCACCATCCCGGTAAAGGCCCTGGACACCCCCGTATCCTGCGCGGCCTACAGCAAAAACAAGGAGCTCTGGTATGCGCGCAGCCTCCTCTTCCGGGCGGACTCCCTGCCTGTGAGCGCCTTCCGGGAGGGCTTTTTCACCACGGCTTCGAGCCTCAAGCTGGCCGACGGGCGTTATCTGGTTGAGGTGAAGCTCGCGGGCGGCAGCGGGAAAGCCCGCGTCCAGAGCCCGACAGAGCTGAGCGTAAAGGACGGAAGATGCACCGCCCGCATCGGCTGGAGCAGTAAAAACTATGACTACATGAAGGTGGAGGGGGAAAAGTTTCTGCCCATCCCGAATGAGGAGTACGCCGCCTTTGAGATCCCGGTGCTCTTTTTCGACCGGCCCATGGCGGTGATCGCCGATACCGTCGCCATGAGCGAGCCGCACGAGATCCGCTACACCCTCCGCTTTGACTCCGATAGTCTGGAGGCGGCCCCGTGAGGCGGGCGCTCTGCGTCTGCCTTGTGCTGCTGGCACTGCTGCTCTGTCCCGGCACGGCCTTTGCCGGGACGGCGGAGCCTCTCGGCAGCATGGACTTACAGTACGCCGAACACTTTTCCGTGGACTATTACAGCGGCGGCGCCGCGCGGCTTCGGATCGGGGCGGACCAGGTTTATCTGCTCCTGCCCGCCGGGTGTGAAGTCCCCGCGGGATTGGAGGCCCTGCCGCGCATCCCCGTCCCGGCGGAAAAGCTCTACCTTGCAAGCTCCTCCGCCCCCGATCTCTTCCTGCGGATGGGGGCGCTGGATGCGGTGCGCTACAGCTCCACCGCCCCGGAAAACTGGCGCATCCCGGAGCTGCGGACAGCCATGGAGGAAGAGCGGATCCGATACGTCGGCAAATACAGCGCGCCGGATTACGAGCTGCTGCTCAGCGAGGGCTGCGGCCTTGCCATCGAGAACACCATGATCCTCCACAGCCCCGCCGTCCGGGAGAAGCTGGAGGAGCTGGGCATCCCCGTGCTGATCGAATATTCAAGCTACGAGTCCCACCCCCTCGGCCGGGTGGAGTGGATACGGCTCTACGGGCTTCTGACCGGGCGGCAGGCGGAGGCGGACGCCTTTTTTGACCGCCAGCGGGAGCTTTTCCGGACGGTCGAGAACGCGGCGCCCTCCGGCAAAAGCGTCGCCTTCTTCCATCTTACCCCCGGCGGCGGTGTCGTGGTGCGCCGGGCGGCGGACTATGTCACACGCATGATCGAGCTTGCCGGCGGCAAAACTGCCTTCACCGATCTCCCGGGGGAGGACAGCGCCCTGTCTACGGTGACGATCCAGCTGGAATCCTTCTATGCCCAGGCGCGGGATGCGGACGTGCTGATCTACAACAGCACCACCGCCGGGGACGTAGAGGATCTGGACGCCTTTCTCGCTCTCAGCCCGGTGCTGAGGGATTTTAAGGCGGTGAAGGAAAACCATGTCTGGTGCACGGAGATGAGCATGTTCCAGCGCTCCTCCGCGGCGGCGGACATGATCGCGGACATCCGCGCCGTACTCGACGGGGCGGACAGAGATTTGACGTATTTACACAGGATACAATGATATGAGCATGAGCAGGACAAAACGCAGTCTTCTCTGTTTTCTGCTCCTGGCTGTGCTGGCACTGGGCTTGGGCCTTACCAATCTCGCGGTGGGCAGCACGCGCATCGGAGCAGGGGCGCTCCTTCGCGCGCTTTTTTCCGGGGACAGGACAGAGAGCGCCGCGCGCATTGTGTGGGGCATCCGCCTGCCGCGCCTGCTCGCGGCGGCGCTGCTGGGCGGGGCGCTGTCGGTGGCGGGCTTTCTGCTGCAGACCTTCTTTTCCAATCCCATCGCAGGGCCCTTTGTGCTGGGCGTCTCCTCGGGCGCAAAGCTCACCGTGGCCCTCACGATGATCGCCTGCCTCGAACGCGGCGTGAGCCTGAGCGCCTGGGGCATGATCGGCGCGGCCTTTCCGGGAGCGCTTCTCGCCATAGGCTGTCTCCTGCTCGCGGCGGGCCGGACCCGCGGCATGGCGCGCCTGATCGTCTGCGGGGTGATGATCGGCTATATCTGCTCGTCGATCACGGACTTTGTGGTGACCTTTGCCGACGACAGCCATATCGTAAACCTGCACTACTGGACCATGGGCAGCTTCTCGGGCGTGGACTGGGCAGAGCTTGGCACGGCGGCCCTGATCGCCGCGGCGGGGCTTGTCTGCTGTGTTTTCCTGGCTAAGCCCATGGCGGCCTGGCAGCTCGGGGAGGACTATGCCGCCAGCATGGGGGTGAATATCCGCCGCTTCCGCCTTGCCCTCATCGGACTGTCAAGCCTCCTGGCCGCCTGCGTCACGGCCTTTGCCGGGCCCATCTCCTTTGTGGGCATTGCGGTGCCGCAGCTCATGAAGGGGCTCTTTCAGACCGCAAGGCCGGGCGTGCTGATTCCCGCCTGCTTTCTCGGCGGAGCGGGCTTTTGTCTGGGCTGCGATCTGCTTGCCCGCACCCTCTTTGCGCCGACGGAGCTTGCCATCGGCTCGGTGACGGCGCTCTTCGGCGCGCCGGTCGTGATCTGGATTTTGCTCCGGCGCGGAAAGGGGGGCGGCGTATGAACGAGACGATCCTGTATACGCAAAAGCTCTCCGTCGGCTATGGGGAAAAAACCGTGGTCTCGGACATTGACCTCAGTGCCGCGGCAGGGCAGCTCCTCTGCCTCATCGGCCCGAACGGGGCGGGCAAGTCCACGCTCCTCAAGACCCTGATCCGCGCCCTGCCCCCGGTGCGCGGGGAGATCATGCTTGCGGGCAGAGCGCTCCGGGACTATCGGGAGCGGGAGCTTGCCCGGCTCTGCGCCGCGGTCCTGACCGGAAAGCCCGAGCCGGAGCTCATGCGCTGCGGGGAGGTGGTTGCTGCCGGGCGCTACCCCTATACGGGCCGCCTCGGCCTGCTCACGGAGAAAGACCGCCGCGTCGTGCGCGAGATGATGGAGAAGGTCGGCATCGCCGCCCTTGCCGAGCGGGATTTCACCCGCGTCAGCGACGGACAGCGCCAGCGGGTCCTGCTGGCCCGCGCCCTCTGCCAGCAGCCGCGCCTTCTCGTTCTGGATGAGCCCACCTCCTTTCTGGACATACGCCACAAGCTGGAGTTTCTCCGGCTTCTGCGCGCGCTCTCAAAGGAGCGGCAGATCGCCGTGGTCATGAGCATGCACGAGCTGGAGCTTGCCGAGCGCTTTGCCGATACTCTCCTCTGCATCAAGGACGGGCGCGTGGATCGCAGCGGCGCTCCGGCGGAGATTTTCAGCGGCGGGTATATCGACAGCCTTTACGGCATGGAGACCGGCAGCTACGAGAGCCTTTTCGGAACGTATCGAAAAAGGAAAAATGCAGGCGTGACTTGACTTTTGCACGGGGAACGGCTACACTGCTGTTATCGTAGTGATATTTATATTTTCAGGAGGGAATCCCCGTGGCAGTTAGAGAGAATCTGATCAAGCTTTGCGAAAAAATCAACGGCGGTCATTACAAAATCACGCCCGACTGTGCCGAATACAAGGTCTTCGAGCAGTGGATCACGGACGAGCAGATCACCGTCATGCTGGCGCTGACCGATATGAAGCCGGCCTTTGTCCCCATCATCGCGCACAAGGCGGGACTCAGCGTCAAGCGCACCCGTGAGGTCCTGCATGAGATCTTTGACATCGGCCTTGTGGTGCAGGTCCTGGTGCCCGTGGTGGGTCTGGAGCTCTATCTGCTGCCGCCCTACACCCCCGGCATCTTTGAGTTCCTGCTTATCAACGAGAAGTTCTGCCTCGCCCATCCCGAGATCGCCTGTGCCTTCCATCAGCACGCCACCACCAGCCAGATCGAGCATGCGCCCAACACGCCCATGGGCGCGGGCATCATGCGCGTCATCCCCGTCGAAAGCGCCATCCCGGCCGACGCCCAGCAGATCGACAACGAGCGCGTCAGCAAGTACCTGGAGGAAAACGAAGGGCACCTGAGCATCACGCCCTGCCAGTGCCGCCGTGTGCGCAAGCTCATGGGCGAGGGCAGCGGCGATCTGGACGAGGGCCTGTGCATCTTCATGGGCCATGTGGGCGACATGTTCAACCGCTCCGGCAAGGGCAAGCCCTGCACCGTGGAGGAGGCCAAGGCCCTCGTCCAAAAGTGCGACGAGCGCGGCTGCGTCCACCAGATCACCACCCTGCACCAGGGGGAGACCTTTGCCATCTGCAACTGCATGCCCGAGAGCTGCCTGGCCCTCGGCGTGAGCCAGTATTACAACACCCCCGAAACCTCCCGCAGCAACTACGTGGCCGAGATCGACGAAGCCAAGTGCGTCGCCTGCGGCCAGTGCACCGACCGCTGCGCCAACAATGCCATCCAGATGGGCCAGAAGCTCTGCGCCAGGACCCCCATTGTTCACGAGCCGCATGAGCTGCCCGACGACATCGAGTGGACGCCGGAGCACTGGAATCCCGAACACCGAACCAACCGCGAGTATGTGGCGCCCGAGGGGATCGCGCCCTGCAAAACCGCATGTCCGGCCCACATCGCCGTGCAGGGCTATCTGAAGCTCGCTGCCCAGGGCAGGTATCTGGAGGCGCTGGAGCTCATCAAGAAGGAAAACCCCCTGCCCGCCGTCTGCGGCCGCGTCTGCAACCGCAAGTGTGAGGATGTGTGCACCCGCGGCGACATTGACCGCGCCGTCGCCATCGACGAGGTCAAGAAGTTCATTGCCGACCGGGAGCTTGAGCGCGACACCCGCTTTGTCCCGAAAAAGCTCTATGACTTCTCGGACAAGAAGATCGCTGTCATCGGCGCCGGCCCCGCCGGGCTGAGCTGCGCCTATTTCCTCGCCGCCGACAACTACAGGGTCACCGTTTTCGATAAGAACGAACAGCCCGGCGGCATGCTGCGCTACGGCATTCCGAGCTTCCGCCTGGAAAAAACCGTTCTGGACGCCGAGATCGACGTTCTCAAGGAGCTGGGCGTCATCTTCCGCTGCGGCGTGGAGGTCGGCAGGGACATCACCGTCCAGCAGCTGCGCGACCAGGGCTACAGCGCCATCTATCTCGCTGTCGGCGCGCAGAAGTCCGCGCCCCTCGGCATCCCGGGCGAAGATCTCAAGGGCGTCTGGGGCGGTATTGACTTTTTGCGTGAGGTCAATTCCGGCGCGCGCCCGGCTGTCGGCAAGAAGGTCGTCGTCATCGGCGGCGGCAACGTGGCCATGGATGTTGCCCGCACGGCCGTCCGTCTCGGCGCGCAGGTGACGGTGGCCTACCGCCGCAGGGAGAGCGATATGCCCGCCGATCCCGCCGAGGTCCAGGAGGCAAAGGAAGAGGGCGTGAAGTTCCTCTTCGAGCATAAGCCCGTGGAGATCGAGGGCAGGAACGACAAGGTCGTCGCCCTTCACTGCGAGGGGGACAAGGTCGTCCGCTGCGACGCCGTCCTTGCCGCCGTCGGCCAGCGCATCGACCTTGCGGGTCTGGATCTCGGCGAGGTCCGGTGCGACGAGAAGGGCCGCGTCCTTGCCGATGAGGTCACCTACCAGACCTCCCAGCCGGATATCTTCGTCGGCGGCGACGCCCATACCGGGCCCAAGTTCGCCATCGACGCCATTGCCCAGGGCAAGCAGGCGGCCATCTCCATCCACCGCTATGTCCAGCCGGGCCAGAGCCTGACCATCGGCCGCGACCGCCTCACCTACCGCGCCTTCGACAAGGACAACGTGGACTTCGACACCGTCAAGCGCGGCTATGACGCGACGGCGCGCCAGATCCCCGGCAAGGACGAGGCTAAGGCCTCCAGCTTCCGGGATGACCGCAGGACCTTCACCGAGGAGCAGATGAAAAAGGAGACAGCCCGCTGCCTCGGCTGCGGCGCCTCCTTCGTCGATCCCAACAAGTGCCTCGGCTGCGGTGTGTGCACGACCCGCTGCAAGTTCGACGCCATCCACCTGCGCAAGCGCACCTATGTGGAGAGCGTTGATTACTTCGACCGCCCGCAGGCGCTGCCCGCCTTCATCGAGGGCCGCCGCAGACGCATCGAAATCCGCAAAATGAACGAAGCGAAATAAAGGCAACACCGCACAATCCGCCTTCGGCATCTCCTGGAAAATTTGTGCTCTGATTTCGTCACTTTTTCTTGAGGTACACAAAGTACATCTGCGAAAAAAACGAAAAATCAGACCTCCTGCCCGGCCGGGCAGGAGGTCTTTTTCAGGATCACAGGATCACAGGATCACAGGATCGCCAGCACGACCAGCACAATGGCCGATGCGCCGGTGACGGGGTTTACCGCAATGCGCCGGGCGAAGGAGCGGGAGATGCGCCCGTCGTCGTTGCGCTCGCGCACGGGGACCCAATCCTCCGACTTCTGCACCTTCCCGGCCATGCGGACGAGGGCTGGCGACTTGAGAAGGATTTCTCCGTCCGTACACTCGATCTCCGCGTCGTCCACGATCTGCCGCAGGTATTCCCCGTAGGAGCGGTTGCAGCGCAGAAGGCGCAGGAGCTCTCCGTCCTTCTCCAGCACCGCCATGGGTACCGTGTCCGAGAAGGAGTCCATCGCGAGGCTGCCGCTGCTGATCACGGAGGGATCGCTCAGATTCGTGGTGCCGATGGTGGTATAGTACTCCGCCTGGGCCGGGTCCTCCTGCCGGATGCCGCGCCCGCTCTCATAGCAGGCCAGGATGGTCTCCAGCGCGGCGGGCTTCCCGAAGAGATAGCCCTGCGCCTTGTCACAGCCGATGAGGTTGAGAAACTCCGCCTGCGCCTGGGTCTCCACCCCCTCCACAAGGGTGTCGAGCCCGATGGACAGAGCCATCTTCATCAGCTCCACCAGAATCTTCCGGCTTTTCTCCGAATCCGCAAAGCGGCGCATGAAGTGCATGTCGAATTTGATAAGGTCGAAGTCGATGTTCTGCAGCACGTCCAGCGAGGAATAGCCGCTGCCGAAATCGTCCATCCATACATGGAAGCCCAGCCGGTGGAAGCGCTCGATCTGGGTTTTCATGTAGGTCGGCTCCCGGCCGATCATGCTCTCGGTGATCTCAATGTTGATCCTGCTGCGGCTGATGCCGGCGCTGTCCACCCGGCGGCGGATCTCCTCCACCATGTCGCAGGCGTCAAAATCCGCCCGGGAGAGGTTGATGGAAACGGGCACCGCCACCAGTCCCGCCGCCTCCTTCTGCCGCATATGAAGCAGCACCTGCTCCAGGACATAGAGATCCAGCTTGTAAATCAGCATGCTCTTTTCCAGAATGGGGATGAAGGTGTCGGGCATGAGCATGCCGCGTATCGGATCGAGCCAGCGGGCCAGCGCCTCCTCGTTGCACAGATGCCCCGTAGAGGTGCGCACGACCGGCTGATAGAAAACTCGGATCCAGCCCTCCTCCAGCGCGCGGTCCAGGTTTTCCGCCACGTACTGGGCTTCGGCCGCATCGGCGAGCATCTTTTCGTCAAAGCGATGGATCTTGGGCAGCATGGTGCCGCGGCTGACGTTGCAGGCAAGCTTTGCCCGGTCACAGGCGGTGCCGGAGTCGACGAGCGGCGCCTGCTCCTCCACATAGATCCCCACCCGCAGCGTGCGGGATTTGCCGCCGTTGAGGCGGGCGCATTCGGCAAAGAGGGCGTTGAGCCTTTTTTCCACGCCTTCCCCCTCGGTATAGACGACAAAGCCGTCCTGCCCCACGTGCCCGCAGTTGTCCGCGCCGAAATACTGCGCCAGGAGCTTTGCGACGCCGCACAGCAGCTTATCCCCCGCGGCATAGCCGTAGCGGTGGTTATAGTGCCGCATGCCGTTTACATCCAGAAAGAGCGTGGCCGGCTTCCCGCCCGCCTCCAGGATCCTGCGGCGCCCGATTTCGGACAGCTCGAAGAAATAGCCCATGTTGGGCAGACCCGTCAGATAGTTATAGGACGCGCCGCGGATCGCGCTCTGCTCATGCAGGAGCTTGCTGAACAGGGAGCCGAGGCTCCGCTCGATACTGCCGCCCTGATCGGTGTAGCGCCCCTCGTCCGTGTACCAGATGTAGGCCAGGCGCACGCCCTCCTCCGGCCAGACATGCTGCCCGCGGGAGTGAATGATGCGGTAATAGCCCTTCCCCGGCAGATGCGTCCGGTAGACCACATCGTAGTCCGCCTCCTCCCGCGCAAAGCGCAGTCCCGCCTCGGCCACGCGGGCAATATCATCCGGGTGGGTGTCGCGGTAGGTGTCATACTCCATGACCCTGTACGCCTCCGCACGGTCATCAAAGCCGAACAGCTCACAGAAGCCGGCGCTCAGCACCACCGGTGTGATCCGGTTGTTGAGAAACTGAAATACCGCAAAGGGCAGGCAGGACTCCTCCATGCTCTTCAAAATCTGCTTGTCGAACTGGTGCTTTTTCACAAGGGTCTTCCTTTCTGTGCCGATGACAAGAATGTCCTTTTGCTGTTGATCGCCGAGCCTGCGGACAAAACAGGAGCGTCAATCCTCCTCCACATCAATGTCCAGGCCCAGCTCCCGCGGACGAAAGCGGGGGCAGACGTTTTCCGATACCTTGATGACAGACGCGGCAAGGCGCGTGCCGATTTCCACGGCCTGCCGCATGCTCTTGTGATAGCTCAGGCCGATGGCGACCCCGGCACAGAAGGCGTCCCCGGCGCCGGTGGTGTCGCGCACCTTCACATGCTCGGCCGGGTAGTACCCCACCTCGCCGCTGATATTGGCGTAGACGGAGCCGCGGCTGCCCATGGTGACGACGATGGACGGGATGTTGGCGCTCCTGAGCCGCTCGGGCAGATCCGCACACAGCTCTTCAGGCGTTGCCTTGGAATAGTCCGTCACGAAGAGGATGCCGGCCTCGGCCTGGTTGCAGACGAAGCAGTCCATGCGCTGCAGGAAATCCCGCCGCTCGGAGGCGATGCCCATGTTGGCCACCACGCCGTAGACAGGCTTGCCGTGCTTCTCCGCCAGATCCAGCACACGCTTGACAATGTCCTTGCCGATATCCGCCTCAATGACCACACTGTCGGCGTCGCGGAAGATCTCGTCCCCTTTTTCATCGAGAATGCCGCAGATGGGCCAGAGATCCGGCCGCCGGGAGATGGAGCCGGCGAGGTCGCCGGAGGCGTCGAACACCGCCAGCCACATACCCATGCCGTTTGGGGCGACGCGGATATAGTCGGTGTTGACCTTGTGCTTTCTGAGCTTGCGGATGACCTCCTCGCCCTGGGCGCTCCCGTCCACCAGACTCACGAAGGTGGGGCGCAGCTCCACATTGGCGATATCCTCCGCCACATTGCGGCCCACGCCGCCGTGGACAAACTCAATGGACCCGGCGTTGCGCCCGGTCGGCAGATACAGGTCGTCCGGAAAGCCCTTGACATCCACGAAGACGGCACCCACGACTACGATCGCCATAGCATCTCCTCCCGCATACGAAAATTTTTTTAATAGGTATCGGCATTTATCAGCAAAGTTCCCTGTATGACCGTAGGGGCGATTCACGAATCGCCCGGCGGCAAAGGCCGCATCCGACGAATGCGC
>CADARY010000018.1 GCA_902790375.1 Oscillospiraceae bacterium
GTGCTTCGTTCGACTTGCATGTGTTAGGCACGCCGCCAGCGTTCATCCTGAGCCAGGATCAAACTCTCAATAAATTGTATCCAAACAAGCTCTCGCTTGCTCAAATCTTATTGAAGCTTACTAGCTCTCAAAGAAATCTTTATAGTCATTTCTGACTTTAAGAACCCTTTTCTTGGTGCTTATTTAGCATAAGCTGTTCTTACATTGTTCAATTTTCAAGGTACTCTCTGCGCTCGCCTTTTCGGCGGCAGCTTTGTTATTATAGCAAAGCTTTTTGAGTTTGTCAAGAACTTTTTTCAAATTCTTTCGAATTTTTTGAAGCTCTTTGCGGCTCGCTCGCTTGCCTCTTGGCTGAGCAGCTTTGCTATTTTAGCAGATCTGCTTGAGTTTGTCAAGAACTTTTTTCGGATTCGCCAGAATCTTTTTTCAAGCCCTCTTTGACTTCCTCGTTCCGCCTCTCAGGTGTGTAGCTTTGTTATTATAGCAAAGCTGTCTGGTTTTGTCAAGAGCTTTTTTCGGATTCGCCAGAATCTTTTATCTGCTCTTTGTAATCAAAACCGCCCTTCTCTCGAGCGCCAACGTAATATAGCACCGAAAACGGTGAAAGTCAACACTTTTTTGCAAGTTTTTTCAAGATCTTTTTTTGCCCTAAATATTGTGCTTCTTTTGGGATATACTACACTACATGTATACGAACACTTTTCAATCCGCCGCGGCCCTGCATACGCACCGCGCGCCGGTCTATCCCTTTATGATTTCGCTTGTCTCTCTTGAGGAGATCTTCTCTGCCTGTGCTGATTTCCAGACCCGCTCCCTGCGTCTGGGTCTCGATTCCGGGCGTCTCGTCACACTCTGCTGGGTAGAAGGCCTTGTCTCCGCCCAGATGCTGACGGAGGATGTGATCCGCCCGCTCACGAGCCTTGCCCGTCTCCCGGAGGGAGACAGCCAGCGGCAGAGCCTGCTGCGCATTCTGGCAGGCGCTGTCTACAACTGCTCCGCCCGTTACCGGGAGACCATGGACGAGGTGGTGGAGGACCTGACCCATGGCTGCTGCGTGCTGCTGTTTGAAAACGCGGGGCAGGCCGTAAGCTTCGAGGCCCGCAGCGATGCGCGGCGCGCAATTGCGGAGCCGACGCTGGAGAAGTCCATCAAGGGCGCGAAGGACGCCTTCGTAGAAACGCTGCGCGTGAACACGGCGCTTGTGCGCCGGAAGCTCTGCACCCCGGAGCTCAAGCTTGTGGAGGCGCAGCTCGGGCGCACAAGCCGCACAACGGTGGCGCTGTTTTACCTGGACGGCGCAGCCGACCCCGAGACGGCCGCGGCGCTTGGACGCCGTCTCGACGCGCTGGATGTGGAGGGCCTGCTTGCCGCCGGCATCCTGGAGGAGCGGCTGGCGGACGCGCCCGCTTCTCCCTTCCCGCAGCTGCTGCACACGGAGCGTCCGGATCGCTTCGCTCAATATATAATGGAAGGGCGCATCGGTCTGCTGGTGGACGGGCTGCCCATCGGCCTGTGTACACCGGTGACGCTTGCGGACTTTCTGCGTGGCACAGGCGACGGGAACAGCAACCGGCTCGCTGCCAGCGCCCTGACCCTGCTGCGCTGGCTGGCCTTCTTCCTGAGCATGCTGCTGCCCGCCCTCTACGTCGCCATCGCCCTCTACCACCAGGAGATGATCCCCACGCGTCTGCTCCTGAGCGTCATCGAGGCCAAGCAGAAGGTACCCTTTTCCACGGCGCTGGAGGTGATCGGGATGCTTTTGAGCTTTGAACTTCTGCAGGAAGCCGGACTGCATCTGCCAAATCCCATCGGCGACACCGTCTCCATCATCGGCGCGCTGATCGTGGGCCAGTCCGCGGTAGAGGCGCGGGTGGTCTCCCCCATTGCCATCATTGTGGTCGCCTTTGCCGGCATTGCGGGCTACACGCTGCCGAGCCAGGATCTGGGCGCGGCGGTGCGCCTGATCCGCATGGCCCTGGTGTTCGCCGCGGTGGCGGCGGGTCTTTTCGGCGTGGGGGCGGCGCTCTGCCTGCTGCTGCTGCATCTGGCCGAGCTGGACAGTCTGGGCCATAACTACACCGCGCCTCTCTCCGACGGGGAACCGCTGCCGTTCAGCCGCCTGATCCTGCGGGGCCTCGGGCAGGAGACAAACCCGGACAGGAGCCGAACGCCATGAGAAAGGCTCTGATCACGCTGCTGTGCGCAGCTGAGCTTCTGCTCTTTACCGGCAAAACCGGGCTCAGGCACAATTACCGCGAGGTGGAGCAGCTCCTCGTGATCCAGACCATGGGCCTTGACGCCCTGCGCGGCGGCGTGACGCTCTCCCTCGCAGCGGCGGGAGAGGAGGATCGGGGCGTGGCCAGGATGAGGGCGGACGGAATCTCGATCTCGGCAGCCATGGACCGCATCCGCGGCTATTCCTATGAGGAGGAGCTCTTCTGCCCGCACATCGGGCAGCTCCTGCTCGGGGAGAAGGCGGCGGAGCAGGGCATTGAGAGCGCGCTTGCCTATATCAGCCGCTCGCCGGATCTGCGGCTGGATATGCCGCTCTTTGTTGTGCGCGGCGGCACGGCGGCCGACGCGCTGATGAACGTCGGCACCGGGGAGAAGGGCATCAGCGATGTGATGCAGATCGTGGAGCAGGACGTGAAGCGCCGGGGTGAGAGCGGCCTGACCACTGCGGCCCAGATCCTGCGGGACACGGCCCGCTGCGGCAGCGCGCTGATCTGCGCCCTGAACCCCGGCCCCGCGGCGGAGACGCTCAGCGGGGCGGACGAGCAAAAGGAAGCCTCCGACGATCTCAGCATCGCCCCGCTGGGCTACGCGATCCTGCGGGAGGGGCGCTTGTGCCGCTACCTGACCGAGGAGCAGGGCATTGCCGTGGGCTTTCTGAAAAACCGGGTCGGCCGCTCCACCGTACAGCTCCGGGACAGCCACGGCAATAACGCCGTGCTGGAGCTCAACGGCGGCTCCTGCCGCATCCGCCCTCTCTGGGAGGGGGATGTGCTCCGGGGTCTGGAGATACACGCCGACGCCCGGGCCAGCATCCTGGAGCTTGGCGGGCGCAGCGCCCTGAAGGGGGCGCAGGACGCAGACTACCTGACCGCGCAGCTGGAGGCCCGCCTCGCCCGCTATCTCAGCGAAGCCCTGCAGGCCTCGAAGGACCTGAAGGCAGACTATCTCTGCCTTGCCGAGCAGGTCGAGCGCGCCGATCCCAAAGCCTACCGCGCTCTGGGCCGGGACTTCGTGGATCTGCTGCCGGAGCTGGAGCTGGAGATCACGGTCAGCGCAAGGCTGAACCAGATGAGCGATATGATGTGAGGTGGTGACCCCATGCGCGAGCAATACAACATGCGGCAGCTTTTGAGTCTCGGCACGGTGATCGCGCTGACGCCCGCGCTGCGGCTCTTCCCGGCACGGGCCGCGCAGCTTGCCGGCAGGGCCGGGTGGCTGGCGGGGCTCGCGGCGCTGCCGCTGGCGCTGGGCTGGGCCTGGGCCATGGCCCGCTTCCTGGAGGCCATGCAGCCCGGGGAGCAGCTCCCCGATCTGCTGCTGCGCCTGGGCGGGAAGGGCTTCGGCCGGCCAGCTCTCTGTGTTTTCGCTCTCTGGTGCCTGGTCTATGCGGGCTTTGTGCTGCGCTCGGGCGCGGACCGGCTTGTGGGGACCATCTATCCCGGCGCCTCCCCGTGGCTTCTGAGCCAGCTCATGGGGCTCACGGCCCTGATGGCGGCGCTCTCCACGCCGCGGAGCCTCGTGCGCATGGGGCGGATGCTGCTGGGCCTTCTGCTGGGAGTCCTGCTGGCGCTGCTGACGGCTGCTTTTTTCTCTGCGGCTCCGGACAATCTCCTGCCGGTAGGGCAGCCGGATCTGTGGCCGCTCATCAAGGCCGCGCCCATCCCGCTGGACATTGTGTCCGGGGCGGGCACCGCCCTGTGCATGCTCGCCGGCGGGCTGAAGGATCGCTCCCGTCTCTTCCCCGCCCTGGGGCTCTGGAGCGCGGGCCTGTGCGCCCTGCTCTCGCTTCTGAGCGCCGCGGTGATCGGGGTCTTCGGCGACGCCCTCACCGCGCAGCTTGCCCGCCCCTTCTTTGTGCTGGTGCGCACACTGACCTTCTTCCGCACACTGGAGCGGGTGGAGGCGCTGGTGGTGATGCTCTGGATCTTCCCGGATTTTCTGATCACGGCCCTCTTTCTCTGGGCCGGGCAGTACAGCCTGCGGCTTCTGTGCGGCTACCGGCCGGATACCGCGCAGCATGCGCGCCTTGATATGGGCGAAGGGCGCTTTCTCATCTGGGTCTGTGGCGCGGCGGCGACAGTCCTCTCCCTCTTCCTCGGCCGGGAGCCTGCTGCGCTGGAGCGCTGGTCCGCCGCCTTCATCCCGGCGGGAAACCTCTGTATGGTATTTGTGTTTCTCCCCCTGGTATATCTTGCCGGGCGCAGGCAAAAGCCGGACAGCGGCGGCACGCCGTCCGCGTCCCGCAGTTGACGTCTCTGCGCCTCTGTGGTAGAATAAGAACAATTCCAACGGAAATCATCCTGCCATGCAAGGAGGCTTTATTATGGATTTCAGACACATGACCGTGAAGGACTGCTTTGCCAATCCCGCATGCAAGGCAATCATCCAGGAGTATGCGCCCCAGATCATGAAATACCCCATCAAGCTCTTCAACAGAAAGAGCTGCGGCGAGATCTTTGATCTGGTGGTCAGCAAGAAGATCGTACCCGAGGATGTGGCCAGGACCATTGAGGCCAAGATCAATGAGATCCTGTAAGGGCAAAAGCGCCCTCTTTTCCGCATAAGGGAAAAGAGGGCGGCTTTTTATTCGTATTTGGTATAAAGGGGACTGTTGCTGACGGAGAGGATATCCTCCCGCTCCGACATGAACTCCTTGATTTCGGCATAGGTGAGCGCCTTTTTGCGGCGGATGGTGAGATCGTACTCCGTAGTCCCGTCCTTGCGGCGGGTGATCTTGCTGTCGGAGACCTGGGCCTCCCAGGCCTTCATCTGCTCCTCCAGCGCCGTGTTGAAATCATAGCCGTTTTTCACCGTAAACTGCATGCGGTTTCCGGTATAGGTGTCCCCAAACACGGTAAAGCGGTGCAGCAGAAGCTGCATGCCGACCATCATCAGGGTCGAGACGATGCCCACCACGAAAAGCCCGGCGCCCATGGCAAGGCCGATGCCCGCCGTGAGCCAGAGTCCCGCCGCGGTAGTCAGGCCCTTGACGCTCCCGCCGTTTTTGATGATGACGGCCGAGCACAGAAAGCTGATGCCGCTGACCACCTGGGCCGCCAAACGGGCCGAGTCTGCCCCGCGGGTGCCCGGGAAGTCGCTGCCGTCCGGCAGTGTGAGGTCGACAAAGCCATATTTGGAAATAATCATGATCAGCGCCGCGGCAAAGCATACCACCAGATGCGTGCGCACGCCGGCCTCCTTAAAGCGCTTGCTGCGCTCGATGCCGATGACGGCCCCGCAGCCTGCGGCCATCAGAAGGCGGAACATGAAATCCAGCTGCTGCATCGCCGAAAACTGCGTATCCACATATTGTGACAGAACCATACCATACCTCCTTCCGAGGGAAGATTCAAAACCCTTGCGCGCAAAATACAGCGCCCCGGCAGAAAGCGAACCCGGCTTTTGCCAAAAGGCTGACACGTTGCGTTCAGGAGTAGCATAAGAGCCGCGGCAAAGCCCCGACTCTTTTTATGCACGTATTATAGGGATAAAACAGGGCCTTGTCAATTGCCCGCTTTGCCAGTTTCCTCCGCCCCTTTTTGCGCAATTTGCACATTGTGATGCACTACATCCTATGATATACTGTGAACTCCAGGTTCGGTTTTATCCTGGCCTTTTTGATTTTTTTCGAGGAGAACCCTATGAAGAGCAAGCCCGTCCTTTTTCGCCGATACGGCGTATCCCTCGCCCTTGCCTCCGTGGGCGGATTTCTGGAGGCCTACACCTACGTCACGCGCGACGGGGTCTTTGCCAACGCCCAGACCGGCAATATCGCCCGCATGGGTCTGAACCTCGCCCAGGGCAATGTGCTGCTGACCCTGCGCTTCCTGATCCCGGTCATCGCCTTCATTGCGGGGGTCACGCTGTCCCTCCAGCTCAGGCAGCGGCGGCGCGACTGGGAGCGGATCATCCTGCTGCTGGAGATCGCGCTGCTGTTTCTGGTGGGCCTCATCCCCCCGGCCAGGCTCAGCGTGCTGGCAACGGTGACAGTCTCCTTTGTCTGCGCCATGCAGGTGGAGAGCTTCCGCAAATTCGGGGATAATTCCTTTGCCTCCACCATGTGCACCGGCAATCTCCGCATTGCCACCGAGCATCTCAACCGCTATTTTTCAACCAAAGACCCCGAAGCGCTGCATATCAGCCTGCAGTACTACGGCATCGACCTCATGTTCGCCTGCGCGGTGCTGGTGGGCTACTGGGTCACCCGGGCCTTCGGCACACGCGCCGTCTGGTGGGCGCTGCTGGTGCCGGCGGCGCTGCTGATCCTGCTGCGCCGGGACGGAAAGGAGTGAGCCCCATGCTGCCGAAGGACCCCATGATCCTGCTGAGTGTGGTCAACACCCATCTGCGGGATGACTGCCCAAGCCTCGACGCCCTGTGCGAACGCCTGGACATTGAGCGCGAGGAGCTGGAGGCAAGGCTGGAAGCCGTCGGCTTTGCCTATGATGCCGAGCAGAACCGCTTTCGATAAAGAGTCGCTGTGAACGCCGGCCCCTGCGCCGCAGTGCGCAGGTCTTATACCGCCCGTATAAGAACGTCCCCCGCGCTCTTCGCGCGGGGGACGCCCGTTTGTTATGGGGTTTTCAGCCCTTTATCACTCGTGCTTTCTGAGCTTGGGGACCATGACCACGATGGCCGTGCCGGAGAGCAGCAGGAAGGCTGCCCAGAGGCCGAGATTGCTCTCGTCGCCGGTTCTCGGGCTGGCAGAGCCCTGTGCGGTGGTCAGCACCTGGAAGGTGGTGCTGGCATACTCGCCGCTGGTGGTGAGCACCTTGATGGTGTAGGTGTTGCCGCCGGAGCGCTTGTTCAGGAACTCATAGCTCAGGGTGACGGTCTGGCCGTCCCAGGACACGCCGAAATCGGCAGGATCGGTCAGCTCAATGTTGCCGACGTAGACGCGGGCCACGGGGGCGCTGCTGCGGAAGCGCAGGCTTCTGGTGCTGTTGATGACGTGCTTGTCGGTGTCAAGAGCGCGCAGCGTGGGGCCGACGCGGAAGGAGACCACGTTGGAGTAGAGCATGTTGGGATGACGGGCATCCACGACCTGCATGTAGTAGGTGTGCTCTGCGGACAGGGAGTTGAGGTAGTTGGTGCCCAGCATGAAGTAACCGTACTCCAGATCCCAGTACTGGTCGATGCGCACGGAGGTCGCGCCCACCATGTCGCTTCTGGTGCTCACGCGGATGTCAGGAACGATGACGTCCCAGCCATAGCCCTTGTAGTTCCAGTTTCTGCCGGCTGCGTCAAAGATGTCGCAGTAGAAGGTCAGCGGATCGGTGCCGCCGTACCAGACCTGGCCGTCGGGGGTCAGGAAGCCGAGGGCGTCGTCCATGTTGCTGGAGACTACGCTGAATCTGCCGAGTCTGACCTGCTCGCTGGTGCTGTACTCCACGGGGAAGCCGATCAGGTAATAGTCGCCGTCGGACAGGGTGTTGAGGTACTTGCGGTCGAGCTCAAGGTAGTTGCCGGAGACGATGTACTCGCTGGAAGCGAGGATGTGGGTGTAGCCGCCGGAGACAGCCGCGATGCCGAAGCCGCCCTTCTTGAAGCAGTTGGAGATACCCTCGCCGGTAGCGGTGATGGGATCATCCCAGTCGATAGTGGTGTCATAGAGGCCGGGCTTGATGTAGGGGCTGTTGTAAATCTCAGCCTTCCACTTGGTGTCTTCGGAATAGCTGCCCGGATTGATCTGGATGTGGCCGAGCTCGATGGGCATGCCGTTGCTGTTGAGGATGCCCCAGATGGTGTAGTAACCGGTCTCGCGCTGCAGCAGCCAGTCCTTGTTGATCTTCAGGGAGGTGGACTCGCGCTTCATGGCGTTGTCGGGCATGTAGTCGGCGTAGTCGAAGTTGGTGCCCTTCACGTATTTGAAGCGGGTGAAGGTATCAAACTCAGCCTTGTTGATGGTGATGTCCTTCGGGTCGCTCTTGGAGAAGACGGCCTCGGTGATCTCCACCTTGACATCCTTCTTGTCTGCGTCGCTCTTGTCCTCGTAGGCCGTTTCGAACTCGAAGGTCTGGGAGGCCGAGAGCGTGTTGTTGTTCTCCGTCTTCGCCTCTGCAGCGGCGTTCTCGTTCAGATTAAAGGAATCCGAAGCGGCGGGCGCAGCCACGGCAGGATCGTTGAACTCAACATTGTTGGGAGTGAAGCTGTCGGAAGCGGTGCTGGAAAAACTGGAATTGCCCTGGAAATCAAAGCCGTCATTCCCCGCAGCGGGAGCTGCGGCAGGAGCTGCAGCGGCATCGTTCTGGCCAAAGTCGAAGTTGGTCGCAAATGCGCTTGTGCTGAAGAGGCCGAAGCACATCACGACGACCAGGAACATTGACAAGACCTTGGAAATAGTTTTCATGTTGTCCTCTCCTTATGTTAATTTGCTGAAATTACTTTATGATACAGCGCAAACAGGGAGCCTGCAGTTCACCCCGTCCGCGGTGCAGCTATAATGTAACACGGTCTTTCACAAATTGCAAGAGTTTTTTCATAATTTTGCGGTAAATTTTTTCCTGTTTGTTACCGCTTTGAAATCTGCTGTTTTCTGCATCCGTCCTGTTTTTCGCGTCTTCCGCGGAAAAGCTGTCACTTTTTGCGGGTCTTTTGCGTTTCGGACCCGCCCCGGCGCCGTTCTCTGCGGAAGAATGCGGCAGGCCGTCCGGCCCCCTGCTTTGGTCTTTGTGCTTACTATGACGATGGGCGTGCCGCGTTTGTTCCCTGTATTTTTAAGAAAAAATAATTCTTTTTAGGGGCGCCCTCCGCCTTTCAGCAGGAGCAAAAACGGCAAAGCCTTTCTTTTTGTACCAGTTTTTTAAGCTATACGGGATTTTGCTTGTACTTTCCCGGAAGCTGTGTTAGACTAAAAAATAACAAGATTGGTGGGAGATGGGACGCATACAGACAAAGCTTTACCTCGCCTCTGCCGACGTGCTGGAGGATGCCTCGCTATTTGCGCGGCTGCTGGAGACGGTGCCGCGTGAGCGGCAGGAGAAGGTCCGCGCCTTTCGAAACACGGGGGCGGCGCGGCTGTCTCTTGCGGCGGGCCTGCTGCTGAACCTTGCCCTTCGGGACTGCGGCCTGCAGGCCGGGGAGATCCGGACCGGCGAATACGGAAAGCCCTGTTTCCCCGCGCTGCCGGGCTTCCATTTCAGCCTCTCTCACAGCGGGAGCATGGCCCTGTGCGCTGTCTCGGACAGGGCGCTCGGCTGCGATATCGAGCAGATCCGGGGAGACCGGCTCCGCCTTGCCGCGCGCTTCTTCCACCCGCAGGAGTACGCCTGGCTCCTGGCGCTTCCCGAGGAAGAACGGCAGGAGGGCTTTTTCCGGCTCTGGACGAGCAAGGAGAGCTTTATCAAGGCCATCGGCCGGGGGCTCAGCCTGCCGCTGGACAGCTTTTGCGTCCTGCCCGGAGAAGAGCCCGCCCTCCGCCAGACGGCGGATGCAAGGCCATGGTTCCTGCGGAGCTTCCTGACGGGAGAATACGCCTGCGCTCTGTGCACACAGACGCCCGCCGGGGACGCGCCGCTGGTCACCGTGGCGCTGGATAAAATTCAACTGGGGGACTGAACATGAGAAAAGACTATCGCGCGCTCTATGAAGCGCTGATCGACGGCGTCAGAAGCGAGGCCCCCGTTCTGGAGACTGCCGGGGGCGACTGCTGGGCCATGACCGAGGCTGCCGACGGCATGGGCCTCGGCATGATGACGAAGGGCGAGAGCATCCCGGCCCTCTATCCGCGCGGGCTGAAGGGTCTCGCGCTCAGGGAGGCGGCAAAGGCCGCATCCTCCTGGAACCTGCGGGAGGCCAGCTTCGGCCTTGCCGCCGCAAACGCCTGGTACAATACGACCGCCCGCATGGCGGCGCTGGACTGCCGTGTCTCTTATGACACCTATGCCACCGTTGGGCTTGAGCTGCGGGGCAGGACCGTGGGCATCGTGGGCCACATGCGCGGCCCCGCCGGCCTGCGGGAGCAGGCGCGCGCCGTACACATCATCGAGCGCGTCCCGAAGGCCGGGGACTATCCCGACGCCGCCTGCGACTGGATCCTGCCGCGCTGCGACCTTGTGATCATCACAGGCAGCAGCCTCATCAACAAGACCCTGCCGCACCTGCTGAGCCTGTGCGAGGACGCCACCACGATCCTGACCGGCCCCTCGGTGCCCATGTGCCCGGCGCTGCTGGATTTTGGGATCGACCGTCTGGCCGGCATGGTGGTGACCGATCGGCAGGCCATGGCGGAGCATGTGCGCCTCAGCCGCCACGGCTCCCCCTACGGCTGCGGCCAGGCGTTTCTCATTAAATAGGTATAAAAAAGCGGCTGTCTCAAAAGGCATAAGCATACAAATCCGCAGGGGCCGACGGCCCCTGCGATTTTGCAACCATATACGTTTTGAGACCGCCCCTTTTAATCCTCCCAGCCCTGCATGCGGTCGAGGATTTCGTCGATGGGCAGGTACGGGTCTGTGTGCATCTCCTGCGTGACGCCGAGGAACATGAGATTTGTCCCGTCCGTGCTCCGCTCCCAGCGCGGCAGGCCCTCGCCGTTGGGGTCGCCCGTGCGGATGAAGTTCACAAAGTAGTCGCTGAAAAGATCGGCGAGCTGGCGGTCCGCCTCGTCATAGAGCTTCGAGTCCGCCGGGATGTTGTTGTAGCAGTAGACCTCTTCCCCGCTGTGCCAGGCCGAGAGGCGGCCGTTTTCCTTGGCGAAGAAGTACTCCCACACCGGCTCCCCGGCCCGGATCGCCT
Organism: Oscillospiraceae bacterium; assembly: GCA_902790375.1. GTDB lineage: Bacteria > Bacillota > Clostridia > Oscillospirales > Oscillospiraceae > Limivicinus. Next base: position 10,972 of record CADARY010000018.1, read on the forward strand.
GACGGCTCAGGCAATAGTGCCCGTGGGTGAAGTAGACGCCGGAATAGAGCTGCATCCACATGGTTCTGGCCTGCTCGTCCGTTGTCGGCGCATAGAGGGAGAGCACCTCGTCGGCATATTCCCTGAAATAGCCGCGTAACTTGCCCTCGTAGTTTTTCAGGTTCGCCTGCTCGAAGAGGATGAAGGGCGTCCCCTCCTCCGCGTTGAAGCCGTGGAGCACGGCCTCCTCGTTATGTTCGCCCGCCTTGTACGCCTCATAGGGGGTCCGGGTCAGGACATAGCCGTCGACCGTGATGTGGTGGTTTGTGTCCGCAGCCTCCACGAGCTTTTCCGCGGGCAGGGCGCGCAGCTCGGCGATGTTCTCCGCGCCGAAGCGCGCCATGGTCTCCCGCCCGGTCTGAAGCGCCTCGTCCATCAGGCGGAAGGAGTGCTGCGGCACGGGGGCCGTGGTGGTGGAGCTCTCGGCAATGGCCCTCCTGAACAGTCCCTTCGCCGCCGGAGAGGTGCAAAGCGCCGTCACGCACGCAGCGCCTGCGGATTCGCCCGTGAGGGTCACGTTCTCCGGATCTCCGCCGAAGGCGGCAATATTGTCGCGCACCCACTCCAGGGCCTTGATCTGATCCATAAGCCCGTAGTTGCCGGTGCTGCCGTGGGGATCCTCCGCCATGAGCTCCTCTGCGGCGAGAAAGCCGAACACCCCAAGCCGATAGCCGAAGTTCACGACAATGACGCCCTTGCGGGCAAGGCCCTCCCCGCTGTAGTCGGCATACCAGGGCTGGCCGGTCTGCAGAGAGCCGCCGTGGATATACACCAGCACCGGCAGCTTCTCCCCGGCCTCCGCCGGTCTCCAGAGGTTCAGATAGAGCGAGTCCTCGCTCACCGCGTCACGGAAATTGTCGTGCAGGCTCAGCTCATAGTCGTGAAAGCCCACGATCCGGGACAGGGAGTTATAGATCTCGGAATTGCGCGGCTGCATGGACATGGGCGCAAACTGCACGCAGGTGCGCACACCGCTCCAGGGCTCCGGGTCCTCCGGCGCCCGCCATCGCAGCTCTCCCACCGGGGGCTTGGCATAGGGGATGCCGGTGAAGACCTCCACCGCCCCGTCCGCCGTCTTGACGCCCTGCACCTTGCCGTCGCGCAGGGAAAGCGTCTCGGTCATGCCGCCGCTTTTTTCCACCGCCGGGCGGCGCTTATAGGGGCGCCCGACGCCCCACATCGCCTGGCTGAGCAGCGCGAGCAGGGCAAGCAGCGCCGCAAGGCGCAGATATAAATGCCTGCCGCGCAGAAAGCGCTGCCGCAGGAAGGCATAGAGCCCCAGCAGCGCAAGGCACACCGCCCACGCCGCGAGGTTATTCTTGTTCAGCTCCAGGATCGTGAGCGTTGTGAGCGTCAGCAGCGCAAAGAAGATCCAGAAAAACAAATCCTGCGTTTTGGCTTTTGCCGTTCGGTTCATACTATCCCGCCTTGCATTATATCGTTATCCTATTCATACCCCCGCGCCGTGCCTTTGTCAAGCAGAAGAAAAGCCGCCCGCCGGATCTCCGGTGAGCGGCTGCTCTTCTCTTTATTCCACGCTGATCATGTAGTAGTACACCGGCTGTCCGCCGTTGACCACGCTCAGCTCCGCCTGGGGGAAGCTGCCCGTCAGCACTGCGGCCACGCCGTCGGCGCTGGCTTCGTCCACGCCCTCGCCGTAATAAATGGTGATGAACTCCGGGGAATACTGGCCGAAGGCCCCCTTCAGCTCCTCCAGCAGCGCATCCTCGCTCTTGAAGCTGCCGAGCAGCGCCCCGTCCAGCAGGGCCAGATACTCGCCGGCATGGATGTCGTGCCCGTCAAAGTCGGAATCCCGGGCCGCATAGGTCACCATTGCGGTGTGGACCCTGGCGGCCGCCTCCTTCATGGCCTCGACAATGGGCTCCTCATTTTCGTCGATATTGAAGTTCAAAAGTGCCGAGATGCCCTGGGGCACGGTTTTGGTGGGGATCACGATGACCCGCTTGTCTCTGCACAGCTCCGCGCTCTGCTCGGCGGCCATGATGATGTTCTTGTTGTTCGGCAGGACGAAGACCGTCTCCGCCGGGGTGCGGTTGATCTCCCGCAGGATATCGTCGGTGGAGGGGTTCATGGTCTGCCCGCCGGTGACCACGCGGTCGGCGCCAAGCTCGCGGAAGAGGTTCTGCATGCCCGCGCCCGCGGCCACGACCACCGCGCCGAACTGCTTTTCGGGAGCGGCAAGCTCCGGCTCCTCCTCCATGGCCTCCAGCTCCTGCCCGACCTTCTCGAGATCGTCGGTGCTGATGACGGCCACGCCGGCCTTCTGCTGCTCGGCCTGGATGACCATGTTTTCGATCTTGGCAAGCTCCAGCGTGCCGTATTTCTGGCTCTCGGTCAGCACTGCGCCCGGGGTGTCGGTGTGGACGTGGACCTTGAAGATCTCATCGTCCTCGCTGATGACCAGGCTGTCGCCGACGCTGCCCAGATAGCTGCGCAGGGGCGTGAGATCCACATTGGGGTCGTTCTTGCGCACGATGTAGACCGTGTCGAAGGCGAAGGTGATCACATCCTGCACGCCGTCCTTCTCGAACACGCGCCCGCTCTCCTGCACGACCTCCTCGATGCGCATCTGGTCCCGGGGTGCAAAGACCTCCCCGCGCAGGGAGGAGAGCATGGCCTTGAGTATGACCATGTAGCCCATGCCGCCCGCGTCCACGACGCCGGCCTTTTTGAGCACGGGATTGAGATTGATGGTGTCGGCCAGGGCCTCATCCCCGGCGGCAATGGCGGCCTCCATGGTCGCCTCCATACCGGCGCCGCTCTCGGCCGCCCGGACGGCAGCCTCGGAGGCCAGGCGCGACACGGTGAGGATCGTACCCTCGGCCGGCTTCATGACGGCCTTGTAAGCGGCGTTGACGCCCTCCTGCATGGCGGCGGCAAAGCTCTTGGGGTCGGCCTCATGCAGGCCCTTGAGTTTTTTGGAGATCCCGCGAAACAGCAGGCTCAGAATGACGCCGGAGTTGCCGCGGGCTCCCCGCAGCAGGGCGGAGGCCACACAGTCGGCCGCGGCGGTGATGGTGGGAAAATCGTTCTTTCTCAGCTCGGCGGCAGCCTTTTCCATGGTCAGGCCCATATTGGTGCCGGTGTCGCCGTCGGGAACGGGAAAGACGTTCAGATCGTTGATGGTCTGGATGTTGGCTTGCAGCGCGGCGTATGCACACAGGATGCATTCCTTGAAGGCCGCGGCATTTATCATATCTCTCAAGTGACAGTTCCTCTCTTCGCCTTATCCGATGATGGAATCGATGTACACATCGACGCGGCGTACGGGCACGCCCGCGGATTTGGACAGCTTGTAGCTGACCTCGTTGACGATGCTCTTTGCCACAGCGCTCATATTCACGCCGCGGTCCACACCGATGTGCAGCTCGAGCGCAATGGCGCCGTCATCGTCAAAATGCACGGTGACGCCCTTGGACATGGACTCCCTGCGCAGCAGCTGCCACGCGCCGCCGTCCTTGCTGCGTCCGATCATCCCCTTGACGCCGAAGCAGCTTGTCGCCGCCACGCCGGCCAGGTAGGTCAGAACCTCGCTTGTGATGCTGATCGTTCCTTTATCGCTCTTGATGTTAACCACGTGATGGGCGCCCCCTTTCATGGCTTGTGATTTCGCGCCCCGCAGGCGCAAACCGAGATGGTATTATACTATACTTATAATAAAAAGACAAGGTTTTTATTTCAGTTTGGAGTTTTCAGTGCGGAGTGTGGAGTTGATAAGCGTGCCGGGGCACCGCGGCTCCCGACCGTATCACTCGTCCAGCTTCAGCACTGCGAGAAAAGCCTCCGTCGGGATGGAGACGGTGCCGAGCTGGCGCATCTTCTTTTTGCCTTCCTTCTGCTTTTCCAGCAGCTTCTTCTTTCTTGTGATGTCGCCGCCGTAGCACTTGGCCAGCACGTCCTTGCGCATGGCGCGCACGGTCTCGCGGGCGATGATCTTGCCGCCGATGGCCGCCTGGATGGGCACCTCGAAGAGTTGGCGCGGGATGTTCTCCTGCAGCTTTTCGCAGAGCTTTCGCGCGCGCGGGTACGCCTTTTCGCGATGCGCAATAAAGCTCAGGGCGTCCACCTGGTCGCCGTTTAAGAGCATGTCCACCTTCACAAGATCCGAAAGCTTGTACTCCGAGAGCTCATAGTCCAGCGAGGCATAGCCCTTGGTGCGGGCCTTGAGGGTATCGAAGAAGTCGTAGATGATCTCGTTGAGCGGCATCTCGTAGTGCAGCTCCACAAGGCGCTGGTCGAGATAGGTCATGTTCTTGTATTCCCCGCGCCGGTCCTGGCAGAGGGGCATGATGTTGCCGACAAACTCGTTCGGCGTGATGATGGAGACCTTCACATACGGCTCATACGCCTCGGCGATGGAGGAGACCTCCGGATAATTGTGGGGGTTATCCACCATGACGACCGTGCCGTCGGTCTTGACCACCTTATAAATGACGGAAGGCAGCGTCGTGACAAGCTCGAGGTCAAATTCGCGCTCCAGCCGCTCCTGAATGATCTCCATGTGCAGCATCCCGAGAAAGCCGCAGCGGAAGCCGAAGCCCAGGGCAACCGAGCTCTCCGGCTCATAGGAGAGGGAGGCGTCGTTCAATTTGAGCTTATCCAGCGCATCGCGCAGATCCGGGTACTTGGACCCGTCCTCGGTATAGATGCCGCAGAAGACCATGGGCCGCGCCGGGCGATAGCCGGGCAGAGCCTCCGGCGTGGGGTTCTCGACGTCGGTGACCGTGTCGCCCACCTGGGTGTCGGAGACATTCTTGATGCTCGCGGTGAAATAGCCCACGTCCCCGGCAGAGAGCTCATCGCAGGGCTCAAGGCCGATGGGGCGCAGGTGGCCGACCTCCAGCACCTTATAGCGCGCGCCGGTGCCCATGAGCCGGATGTCGCTGTCGCGGCGGATGACGCCGTCGAAAAGGCGCATGAAGACGATGACGCCCCGGTAGTTGTCATACTGACTGTCGAAAATGAGGGCCTTGAGCGGCGCCTTGGGATCGCCGGTCGGGGCCGGGATATTGGCTACAATGTCCTCCAGCACGGCGTCTATGTTGATGCCGGCCTTGGCGCTGATCTCCGGCGCGTCCATGGCGGGCAGGCCGATGATCTCCTCGATCTCCTCCTTGACGCGCTTCGGGTCTGCCGCGGGCAGGTCGATCTTGTTGACCACGGGCAGGATCTCCAGATTGTTGTCCAGCGCGAGATAGGTGTTGGAGAGGGTCTGGGCTTCCACGCCCTGGGAGGCGTCCACCACCAGCACCGCGCCCTCACAGGCGGCGAGGGAGCGGGAGACCTCATAGTTGAAGTCCACGTGGCCCGGGGTGTCGATGAGGTTCAGGGTATAGCTCTCCCCGTCGCCGGTCTGATAATTGAGGCCCACGGCGCGGGCCTTGATGGTGATGCCTCGCTCGCGCTCGAGATCCATGTTATCGAGGATCTGATCCTCCATGATGCGCTCCTCCACCGCGCCGCACTTTTCGATCAGGCGGTCGGAGAGGGTGGACTTGCCGTGGTCGATATGGGCAATAATGGAGAAATTCCGGATGTTTTCCTGTCTGATCATCGGTCGGCCTCCTTCGCTTCGTTTTCACCGAGGGATGCGCGCGCCTCGTCAATGACGGCGCGCAGCTTGTCGAGATAGCCCACCGCCGTCTTCACGGCGCTGCGGACGGCGTCAGGCCGGTCGCTGCGGCCCAGCAGATAGTCGGCGCTCACGCCGTAGTAGTCGCAGGCGCGGCAGACGAAGCCGAGCCCCGGCTCGCGCGCGCCGTTTTCGTAGTGACTCAGAAGCGCCTGGCTGATGCCGAGATCCTTCGCCGCCGTGCGCTGGCTGATATTCCTTTCCCGCCGAAGGGCGGAGAGGATTTCGGGAAAGCTCCTGTCCATGGTCATGCCCCTTGTCGTTCCGAATTTGATTACAGTTTGTATATTATATATAGGGAGAGCATTTTTGTAAAGGGGAAGATCATGAAAAAATCGGACGCCGCGCCCCCATATTTTGTGTCATTATCTTGAAATCGAACGGTGTTCGTGTTATCTTTATAGTACCAAACAAAAAATAATGCTGGAGGTAGATTCCATGTTTGAAAACCTGGTAGAAATTCTCAAGGCCAATCCCCGCAAGATCGTCTATCCCGAAGGCACCGACGCCCGCATCCTCGAGGCCGCCGCGCGGCTGAAGAAGGACGGCTTCCTGACTCCTGTGCTCATCGGCAATGTGGATGAGGTCAAGGCTGCGGCCGCAAAGGGCGGCTTCGACATTGACGGGCTTGAGATCCTCGATCCCGCGACCTATCCCGAGATGGACAAGTTCGTGGATGATTTCGTGGCGCTGCGCAAGGGCAAGGCCACGCCCGAGGATGCCCGCGCCATGCTTCTCAAGTCCAACTACTTCGGCACCATGCTGGTCAAGGAGGGCCTGGCCGACTCCCTGCTCGGCGGCGCCACCTATTCCACGGCCGACACCGTGCGCCCTGCCCTGCAGCTTGTCAAGACCAAAAAGGGCTCGAACCTCGTCTCCTCCTGCTTCATTCTCGCCCGCGGGGATGAGATGATCGCCATGGGCGACTGCGCCATCAACATCTCCTACGAGGACAAGAAGGACAAGGACGGCAACGTCGTCCTGACCGCCGCCCAGCAGGTGGCCGAGGTCGCCGTTGAGACCGCGCGCACCGCCAAGGTCTTCGGCATCGACCCGAAGATCGCCATGCTCTCCTTCTCCACCAAGGGCTCCGGCAAGGGCCCTGGCCCGGAGCTGATGCGCAACGCCACCGCCATCGTCAAGGAGACCCATCCGGAGCTCGCCTGCGACGGCGAAATGCAGTTTGACGCCGCCGTCTCCCCCGTTGTCGGCCAGCTCAAGTTCCCCGGCAGCCCCGTCGCCGGCTATGCCAACACCTTCATCTTCCCCGAGATCCAGTCCGGCAACATCGGCTACAAGATCGCCCAGCGCCTGGGCGGCTACATGGCCTTCGGCCCCATCCTGCAGGGCCTGAACGCCCCCATCAACGACCTCTCCCGCGGCTGCAACGCCGAGGAGGTCTATCTGATGAGCATCATCACCGCCGCGCTGGTCTGATCGTCAATTGAATGGCAAGGCCATTCAATTGAGAATTGCAGCCCTCTGCGCGCACTCGCTTGCGGGGGGGACGCTCGCACACTTGAGGGCTGAGAAGTGTTTTTTCCGAGGTACACGCCCCCGGAAAAAACGGATTTGAATGATAAGGCCGCCGTTTTCGGCGGCCTTATTTCTTCCCGCTCCACACGCCAAACTCCACACTCTCTCAGGAGGCTCTGCCATGACTGACCACGAAAGCAACATGTCCCTCGCCCTTGCCCTTGCGCGCGAGGCGTATGCGCACGGGGAGGTGCCGGTCGGCGCCGTCGTTGTCGGGCCGGACGGCGTGATCCTCGGGCGCGGGCGCAACCGGCGGCAGGAGACCGGGGACGCCACCGCCCATGCCGAGCTCGAGGCCATCCGTGAGGCCTGCCGGACCCTCGGCGACTGGCGGCTTTCAGGCTGTACGCTCTATGTCACGCTGGAGCCCTGCCCCATGTGCGCCGGGGCCGTCATCAACGCCCGTCTCCCCGCGCTGGTCTACGGCGCGCGGGAGCCCCTGACCGGCTCCTGCGGCAGTGTCATCGACCTGTTTTTTGAGCGCTACGGCCACCGCCCGGCGGTCTATCCGGGCATTTTGGAGGCGGAGTGCGCCGGGCTGCTGCAGGCCTTTTTTCGGGACAAGCGCTGAAATTGTCAAAGGTCTGACAGGGATTTTTTGAATATTTTGCACATTTCCTCTTGCATTGCGGAGCTTTTTCCTGTAATATTTTATAGATGATATGATTCCCGATTCCCGTCACTACAATCAGGGAGGACTCCGCCATGAAACACAACCTGGAAAAAAAGTTCAGCTCCTTTGACCTGATCCTGGTTCTGGTGCTGATTGCCGTACTGCTGATCAACATTTTCGTGATCGGCAATCTCCGCGGCCCCGGTGAACGCAAGGCCTCCAAGGACGCCGTCACCGTGACCGGCAGCGCCCCCGGCAAGGTCGGGGACGTGACCGTTGAGGTCGTGGCCGACGCGAACAACATCTATTCCGTCACCGTGACCGGGCAGAACGAGACCCCGGGCATCGGCTCGCTCGCGGTTGAACAGCTCCCCGCCGCCATAGGCAAGGCCAACTCCCTTGACGTGGACAGCGTCTCCACCGCCACCGTGACGAGCGACGCCATCAAGGCCGCTGTCGCCGCCGCCCTGGAGAGCGCCGGCTTTGACCCGGCAAGCTTCGGCTACACGGCTCCGGCTCCCGAGCCCGCAGCTGAGGCTGCCGTCGCGGAGACCGCAGCGCCTGTGGTTCAGGAGGACGGCAAGGTCACCGCCACCGGCAAGGGCGCCGGCATCGACGGCGACGTGCTCGTTGAGGTCGTCGCCGACGCGAACACCATCTATGAGGTCAACATTCTCCAGCAGAACGAGACCCCGGGCATCGGCTCGGTCGCGGTAGAAAAGCTCCCCGCCGCCATCGTGGAGGCAAACTCCATCTCGGTCGACGGCATCACCGGCGCAACGGTGACCAGCACCGCCATCAAGACCGCCGTCACCGAGGCCCTCACCGCCGCCGGCTTTGATCCGGCGAACTTCGGCGCCGGCGCGGAGGCCGCCCCTGAGGCCGCCCCCGCCGAAGAGCCTGCGCCTGCAGAGGAAGCCGCCACCGCTCAGGAAGCAGCGCCTGTTGAGATCCCTGCCGACGCTGTCACCGTGACCGGCAAGGGCGCCGGCATCGGCGGCGACGTGGTGGTCGAGGTCGTGACCGACGGCGCCAACATCTACGCCGTCACTGTCCTTGAGCAGAACGAGACCCCGGGCATCGGCTCGGTCGCTGCTGAAAAGCTCCCCGCCGCGATTGTCGCGGCCAACTCCGTCGAGGTTGACGCCATCACCGGCGCGACCGTGACAAGCACGGCCATCAAGACCGCCGTCACCGAGGCGCTGGCAAGCCTCAATGCCGCGCCTGCCGAAGAAGCCGCTCCCGCCGAAGAGCCTGCCGCGGCAGCTCCCGCCGGAGAGAAGACCTACAGCGGCTCCGCCGCGCTGCAGGCCAAGGTGGACGGCAGGAACGGCCCGATGATCGTCGAGGTCATTGTGAAGGACGGCGTTATCACCAGGGTGGATGTCCTTGAGCACAGCGAGACCCAGGGCGTCGGCTCCGTCGCCGTTGACTGGATGCCGGGCCGCATCGTCGAGGCGAACTCCCCCGACGTGGACGGCGTGACCGGCGCCACCATCACCTCCGACGCCATCAAGGCCGCTGTCCGCCAGGCCCTGGAGCTTGCGGAAAACGGCCTGCCCGCAGCGGAAGCCGCGGCCCCCGCTGAGGCTGTCGCCGTGCGGGCCACCGCCGACGGCAGAAACGGCCCCATCACCGTGGAGGTCACCACCGACGGAAAGAACATCACTGACGTGAAGGTGCTGGAGAGCAGCGAGACCCAGGGCGTCGGCTCCGTCGCTGTCGAGTGGCTGCCCGGGCGCATCGTCGAGGCAAACTCCGTCGACATTGACGGAATTACCGGCGCGACCGTCACCTCCGACGCCATCAAGGCCGCCGTCACCGAGGCCATGGGCAAGGCCTCCTGAGCGGGACAGCTGAATATAGCATTTGATTTCCGGCAGTCATAACAACTGCCGGAAATTTTTTCGGGAATTTTTTGAACAGTTTGACAGCATTCTCAATTGACGATGAAAGGTGGAGATGATATACTTTTCACAGAATGCCCGGAGGCGCTGACCTCGCCTTCGGTTAGCGGACAATCCTATTTATATTAAGCTTCGGGAGGAGCTTAAAAGGAGGAAGACTATGAAGAAGACACTGTCCCTGCTTTTGGCCCTGATGATGCTTCTGTCCCTCGCGGTTCCCGTTTACGCGGATGACGCGCAGACCGCCCAGGGCAAGGGCACCGGCATCGACGGCGAAGTCGTCGTCGAGGTCAAGGCCGACGCGAACACCATCTATGAAGTGAATGTAATCCAGCAGAACGAGACCCCGGGCATCGGCTCCGTCGCGGTCGAGAAGCTGCCCGGCGCGATCGTCGCGGCAAACTCCCTCGAGGTCGACGGCATCACCGGCGCAACGGTGACCAGCACCGCCATCAAGGCTGCCGTCACCGAGGCCTTGACCGCCATGGGCTTTGATCCCGCAGGCTATCAGGGCGCTGCCACAGCAGCCGCTCCCGCGGGCGGCGACGCGCAGACCGCCCAGGGCAAGGGCACTGGCATCGACGGCGAAGTCGTCGTCGAGGTCAAGGCCGACGCGAACACCATCTATGAAGTGAATGTGCTCCAGCAGAACGAGACCCCGGGCATCGGCTCCGTCGCGGTTGAGAAGCTGCCCGGCGCGATCGTCGCGGCAAACTCCCTCGAGGTCGACGGCATCACCGGCGCAACGGTGACCAGCACCGCCATCAAGGCTGCCGTCACTGAGGCCCTGACCGCCATGGGCTTTGATCCGGCGAGCTATCAGGGCGCTGCCGCCTCTGAGGGCGGCGCCGGCGCGAAGACCGAGGAGACCCTTGACTGCGACGTGGTCGTGGTCGGCGCGGGCGGCGCGGGCCTGACCGCCGCCATCACCGCCTCCGATGAGGGCGCGAACGTCATCATCCTTGAGAGCACCAGCTTCCCCGGCGGCAACTCTGTCCGCTCCACCGGCGGTATGAACGCCGGCCCCACCGAGTGGCGCAACATGAACGAGTTCGGCGAAGCCGCGGGCGTTGAGGCCACCCTCAAGAAGGTCGCCAACTTCCCCGATAACGCGCGCATTCAGGAGCTGGGCAAGATCGTTGAAGAGCAGTGGGCCGCCTACCAGGCCGATCCCCAGGGCTACTTTGATACCTCTGAGCTCTTCCAGCTCGATACCCTTATCGGCGGCGGCGGTATGAACGATCCCGCCCTGGTCAAGAAGCTCGTCGAGTCCAGCCCCGCCGCCATTGACTGGCTCGATTCCCTCGATCCTGAGATCATCCTGCACGACGTGGCTGCATTCGGCGGCGCGTCCGTCAAGCGCATCCACCGCCCGGTGGACGAAAACGGCAAGTCCCTCTCCGTCGGCGCGTACGTCGTTCCCCTGCTCCAGGAGAACCTTGAAAAGCGCGGCATCAAACTCCTGACCGACACCCCCGCCACCGAGATCCTGATGGATAACGGCACGGCTGTCGGCGTGAAGGCCGAGAGCGCAGATACCTCCTACACCATTAACGCCAAGGCGGTAGTCATCGCCTCCGGCGGCTTCGGCGCGAACAACGACATGATCAAGGCTGTCCGCCCCGAGCTTGACGGCTTCATCACCACCAACGCTCCCGGCATCCAGGGCCAGGGCATCCAGATGGCCCAGGCCGTCGGTGCCGACACCGTCGATATGGAGCAGATCCAGCTCCACCCGACCGTCCATGTGGAAGGCACCAGCGCAAACCTCATCACCGAGGGTCTGCGCGGCGACGGCGCCATCCTGGTCAACCAGGAAGGCGAGCGCTTCTTCGACGAAGTCTCCACCCGCGACAAGGTCTCCGCTGCCGAGTTTGAGCAGACCGGCGGCTATGCCTGGCTCATCATCGACAGCCGCATGTATGACAAGTCCAACGTCATCCAGGGCTATGTCAAGAAGGGTTTTGCCGAGACCGGCGACACCTACGTCGCCCTGGCTGATGCCATCGGTGCTCCCGCTGAGGCGCTTGTCAACACCTTGATCAATTGGAACGCGTGCGTGGAGCAGAAGTCCGATCCCGAGTTCGGCCGCGTTTCCTTCGCCAATCCCCTTGATCAGGCTCCCTTCTACGCCATCAAGGTTCAGCCCGGTGTCCACCACACCATGGGCGGTATCAAGATCAACGACAACGCGCAGGTCATCGACACCGAAGGCAATGTGATCCCCGCCCTCTTCGCAGCGGGCGAAGTCACCGGCGGCGTGCACGGCAACAACCGTCTGGGCGGCAACGCTGTGGCCGACTTCACCATCTTCGGCCGCATCGCCGGCCAGAGCGCGAGCGCCTTCGCCGCGGCAGCCAACGAGACCGTCCTTGACTGCGACGTGGTCGTCATCGGCGCGGGCGGCGCGGGCATGACCGCTGCCATCACCGCCTCCGACGCGGGCAGGAACGTCATCGTCCTCGAGAGCACCAGCTTCCCCGGCGGCAACTCCGTGCGCTCCACCGGCGGCATGAACGCCGGTCCCACCGAATGGCGCAACCAGAATGAGTTCAAGGAGGGCGCAGGCGTTGAGGCCACCCTCAAGAAGGTCGCCAATTACCCTGACAATGCCCGCATCCAGGAGCTGGGCAAGATCGTCGAGGAGCAGTGGGCCGCCTACCAGGCCAATCCCGAGGGCTACTTCGACACCGCCGAGCTCTTCCAGCTCGATACCCTCATCGGCGGCGGCGGAATGAACGACCCCGCCCTCGTGAAGAAGCTCGTGGAATCCAGCGCCGACGCCATCGCCTGGCTTGACTCCCTCGATCCCGAGATCGTGCTGCATAACGTCGCCGCCTTCGGCGGCGCCTCCGTCAAGCGCATCCACCGTCCCGTGGACGCAGACGGCAAGGTCGTCTCCGTCGGCGCCTACGTCGTTCCTCTGCTCCAGGAGAACCTGGAAAAGCGCGGCATCACCCTTATGACCGACACCCCCGCTACCGAGATCCTCACCGATAACGGCGCTGTCGTCGGCGTGAAGGCCAAGAGCGCGGACCATACCTACACCATCAATGCAAACGCTGTCGTCATCGCCTCCGGCGGCTTCGGCGCGAACAACGACATGATCGCCTCCATCCGCCCCGAGCTTGACGGCTTCATCACCACCAACGCCCCCGGCATCCAGGGCCAGGGCATCCAGATGGCCCAGGCCATCGGCGCGGACACGGTCGACATGGAGCAGATCCAGCTTCACCCGACCGTCCATGTGGAAGGCACCAGCGCAAACCTCATCACCGAGGGTCTGCGCGGCGACGGCGCGATCCTGGTCAACCAGGAGGGCAAGCGTTTCTTTGACGAAGTTTCCACCCGCGACAAGGTCTCCGCTGCCGAGTTTGAGCAGACCGGCGGCTACGCCTGGCTGATCGTTGACAGCCGCATGTCCGAGGCCTCCAACGTCATCCAGGGCTATATCAAGAAGGGCTTTGCCGAGACCGGCGACAGCTATGAAGCGCTGGCCGAGGCCATCGGCGCCCCCGCCGACGCCCTTGTTGAAACCATGAACGCCTGGAACGCCTGCGTGGAAGCCAAGTCCGATCCCGATTTCAACCGTGTCTCCTTCGCCAACCCCCTCGATCAGGCTCCCTTCTACGCCATCAAGGTGCAGCCCGGTATCCACCACACCATGGGCGGCATCAGGATCAACGACAACGCTGAGGTCATCAGCACCGACGGCAGTGTGATCCCCGGCCTCTTCGCAGCGGGCGAGGTCACCGGCGGCGTACACGGCAACAACCGCCTGGGCGGCAACGCCGTGGCCGACTTCACCATCTTCGGCCGCATCGCCGGTCAGGCTGCCGCGGACTACCAGGCCGCAGCCCTTGATCAGGCCGCGTAAAGCCCCGGGCAGCTCTCCTTTCAGGGGCAGCATTGCCTGAAAAGAATTTGCATCTTTTCCCCCTTTTTGCACACCCTAATGCAAAAAGGGGGAATTTTCATGTCCATAAAGCTGAAACGTCTGCTTGTGATCTATACCGCCGCCGCGCTGATCGCCCTGTCCGGCTACGCCTTTGCCGCATCAGAGCAGCTCCGGCGCGTGCGCCTTACGGCGGGCTATGAGTCCGCCCGGGCCTTTGAGGCGGCGGTGAGCGCGGCGGAGGATCTGAGCGCGGTCTTCAAAAAGCTCCGCTTCGCCACGGACGACGCCCTGGGCAAGGCCCTCTGCGCCCGCGCTCTGGCCGACGCCCAGTCGGCGGAGACAGCCCTTTCGATCCTGCCCTTTGAGACGCAGGAGCTTGAAAAGCTGCAGGGCTTTCTGGGCCGCGCCGGAGACTATGCCGGGAGTCTCTGCGCCCTGACGGACCGGAGCCTGCCCGCTGAGCACCGGGAGCACCTGCTGGCCTTCGGAGAGGCGGCGGCGGATTTTGCCGAGCATCTGCGGCAGGCGCAGGGGAAGCTGCATGAGGGCAGCATTCAGATGGACACGCTGGAGAAGCCGGTGCGCAACGTGACGGACGGGGACACGCAGCTCCTCTCCGCCCTCCTTCTGGGCTATGAGAGCAGCTTTGCCGCCCCGGAGGAATTTCAGTACGAAGGCCGCTACAGCCCCGCGGCGGCCCCGACAGCGGGCAGTCTCAAGGAGGAGGAGGCCCTCGCCGTCGCGGCGAAGGCCGTCGGGGTGGAGCCCCGGGAGCTGCGGGAGGAATACAGCTACGAAGGGCCGGAAGGCCGACGCTGCTACAGCGCGGGCGGAACGCTGCTGGGGGTGAGCAGCCGTGGCCTGGAGTTCATGGGGCAGTCCCGCCTCGTAAGCCGGGCGGAGCTTAGCAGGGACGAGGCGCAGAAGCGGGCGGAGGATTTTCTTGCGCGCATGGGCTATACGGAGCTGCAGCTCTATGCGTCCGGCGGCAGCGAGACCATCGCCGTCTTCCGCTACGCGCCGCAGCAGGACGGCGTCATGCGGCCGGATGACGCGCTCAGCCTCTCCATTGCCCTGGATGACGGGAGCGTCTACGCCCTGGACGCCACGAAATACAGCCCCTGGGTTGTGGATGTGAGCTGGAACACGGATGAGCAGGAGGCCCTTGCCACCCTGCCGGAGGGCGCGGAGCCCGGCGAGGCGCGGCGGCTGATCCTCAAAACCCTCAGTGGGGCCTATCTCCCCTGCTGGGAGCTCACATGCACAGACGAAGCCGGCGAGAGCGCCCGGATCTACGTGGACGCCGGGACAGGGAGACAGTACAGGGTCGAGATATAGTGCGGAGTTTTTTCGCTCTTCACTTTCAATACTCCTCTCTCCACGCTCCTGACTATTTAAAAAATGCTGCTCGGCATGCTTGAAGAATTGAAAAGACCTGTGCTATAATGAGGTGTAATGCAAAAAAACAAGGGGGGTGTGCCAATGTCATTTGAAGCGATCAGCAATATTTCCCAGGCCGAGGCCATGGCCAAGTCCCAGGTTGCCAATGCCGAGGTCCGGGCAAAGCAGCTCGCCGCCGACGCGGAGAGCGCCGGAAAGCTTGCCGTGGAGGCAGCCGTCCAGAAGGCGGAAGCAGAGCTCAAGGAGCTCAGCCGCCAGGTCAACGACAAGGCCAGAGGCCAGGCCGGGGAGCTGGCAAAGAAGCTTGAAAACCAGAAGGCCGCGCTGCGTGCCAGGGCGGAAGGAAAGCTGGATGCGGCGGCTGCGATTGTAGTGGAAAGGATAGTGAACAGCTGAGATGGCCATTGTACAAATGAAAAAGCTCCGGCTGCTGGCTGTCCGCGACAGAAAGGAAGAGCTGCTGCGAGAGCTGATGCGCTGCGGCTGCGTGGAGATCACGGAGCTGGAGCCGAAGCTTGCCGGGACGGAGGCTGAGGGCCTTGTCCGCCCGGAGAGCAGCGAGCTCGCCGCCCTCAAGAGCCGTCACAGCTCCCTTGTCCACGCTGTCGAGCTGCTGGACCGTTACGCGCCGAAGAAGACAAAGCTGCTGTCGGCCAAGCCCGAGCTGGAGGGCCGGGTCCTGCTGGACGATACGGGCCTTGCCGGCGCCCTGCGCATTGCCGAAGCGCTGGAGGGCTATGACGCGCGCATCAAGCGCATCGGCGCCGAGGAGAGCCGTGAGCGCTCTCTCATCGAGTCGCTGCAGCCCTGGCTCACGCTGGACCTGCCGCTGAATTTTGAGGGCACGGAGCGCTGCAGCGTGCTGACAGGCTCCCTCCCCGCCCGCTTCTCGCCGGATACGGTAAGCGCGGCGATCGCGGCTGTGGATGAGGAGGCCGAGCTTTTCCTGATTCACGAGGAGAAAAAGGCAAATTACGTGCTGCTCGTGTGCATGAAGGGGCAGCTTCCCGCCATGCAGGACGCGCTGCGCCCCTTCGGCTTCACGCCCTCGGCGCTGAGCGGTCTCAGCGGCACGGCGCGCGAGTGCCAGCTCAACGCCGAGCAGCATCTCAAGGAGCTCGCGGCGGAGAAGGAAAACTGCGTGCGCTATATCGTGGACGACGCGGTACATAGGGACGAGCTCAAGCTCGCCGCCGACCGGATGAACGTCAAAATTTCCCTGGCCGAGGCGGAGGAACGCATGTGCGGCACCGACAGCACCGTGGTCCTGCAGGGCTGGCTCCCCGCAGACCGGGAGGAGGAGCTGGGTCAGCTCTTTGACCGCTTCGGCTGTGCCTGGGAGACCGAGGATCCGGCCGAGGATGAATATCCCGAGGTCCCGGTCAGCCTCAAAAACAACAAATTTACCGACGCCATGAACATGGTGACCAACATGTACTCGCTGCCGGCCTACGGCACCGTGGACCCCAACCCGCTTATGGCCCCCTTCTTCATCCTGTTTTACGGGCTGATGATGGCGGACATGGGCTACGGGATCCTGATGATCCTCGCAGCGCTCATTGCCATGAAGCGAATCAAGCCCCGGGCAGGCACCCTCTCGTTCTGCAGGCTGCTGCTCTACGGCGGCATCTCCACGCTGGTGATGGGCGCGCTCACCGGCTCCTTCTTCGGCAACGCCCCGGAGATCATCGCCGGCATGATGGGCCGCGACTGGCCGGGCCTGCCCAGCCTCTTCAGCCCGGTGCGCGACAGCACCCTCGTGCTCTACGGCTCCATGGTCCTGGGCCTGATCCACCTGAACACCGGCATGGCGGTCAACTTCCACCAGCGCTGGAAGCACGGGGACAAGGCCGGCGCCATCCTGGAGGAGGGAGCCCAGTGGATCATCCTCCTGGGCGGTATCGTGCTGATTGCGCAGATGCTTGTTTTCAAGGAGAACGCCATGCTTAAAAACGCGGGCCTCGGGATCATCGGTCTCGGCGTGGGGATGCTGCTCGTCGGCTCCACCCGCGGCGCGACCGGTATCGGTAAGCTCACGGCCCCCTTCTCCTGTATCTACAACACCCTGACCGGCTGGTTCGGCGACGTGCTGAGCTATTCGCGTATCATGGCGCTGATGCTGGCCGGCGGCGTCGTGGCCCAGGTGTTCAACACCATCGCGGCCATGCCCTCGGCAAACGGCGTGACGGTTTTTTCGGGCATCGTCTTCCTCGTGATCTTCCTGATCGGCCACGCGCTGAACTTCGGCCTGAACCTGCTGGGCTGCTTTGTGCACGACCTGAGGCTGCAGTGCCTGGAGTTCTTCGGCAAGTTCTATCACGACGGCGGCAAGCCCTTCGAGCCTCTGCGCATTCGTACCCAGTACATTAACCCGCAGGAATAAGATGCTCCTGTGTAAAAAAGAAAGGATTCACAAGCAACATGAAAAAGGTATTTGCTCTTCTGATCGCACTCTCCCTGATGCTCAGCCTCTCCGCCGGGTTCTCCGCTTATGCCGACGAGGCTTTTGATCCCGGCCTGACCGGCGCATGGGTCATCGACAAGGCCGAAAGCAGCAAGGACGACAGCGACGAGCTGGAAGATCTCTTCAACGATCTCTTCTTCCTGCCCGACGGCAGCTTCTCCTGCGCGGCGCTGCCCTTCCCCTACGTTGCGGCCATGGGTCTTGAAGCCCCGAAGGCGATCACCGCCGACAAGACCATCATCCTCAACTCTCTGGCCGACGTACTGTCTGACGCCGCCAATTCCCTCTTCAGCATTCTGCCGGAGGCCAACAAGCAGTATGCCGAGAAGGTCAAGATGATCACCGACCTGCGCATCGGCTATGAGTTCTTTGACATCCCCGAGGAGGGCAGCAATGATTATGTCCCGCGCAACGATCTGGAGAAGACCCTCTTCAAAGCCAGCGACAAGGACGGCCTGAAGCTCCATATCGCGGCGATCGTATCTGAGGACGGCCTCAACCGCAGGTCCCTGGAGGGCGACTGCGTCCTGCACAAGACCATCAATGAGGACTTCATGAACGCCTATCTGACCGGCTCTTGGTCCGACAGCAACAAGAACTTCTGGACCTTCGGCTACGGCGCCAAGGACGGCGTCCCCTACTACCAGTACTCCGTGCTGACCTCCACCGGCAGTCTCCTTACGAGCGATCCCGGCTGCAGCCCCTGGGTCCATTACGCAGGCGACACCGTCTTCGGCAGCCTGGAAACCGATTTTGACGGAGCAAATACCATCTATAAAATCATCGACCTGAACGCGGACACCATGTCCCTGCGCGATGAGGTCGGCGAGATCATCATGACCCGTGAGTGGAGTCTTTTCTAAACAGCGAATCCGTTCAATAATGAAATAGGAGGAAACAAAAATGGAATTTCTGAACACCATCGGCGGCTATGCGCTGGGTATCCTGGGCGCTGGCCTTGCGGCATTCATGGCGGGCATCGGCTCTGCCAAGGGCACCGGCATCGCCGGTGAAGCAGGTGCGGGCCTTGTGAGCGAGGACCCCTCCAAGTTCGGCAAGGCGATGATCCTGCAGGTCATCCCCGGCACCCAGGGCCTTTACGGCTTCGTCATCTGGTTCCTCGCGTTCAACAAGCTGGTTCCCGGCATGAGCGTCGCCCAGGGCATGCAGGTCCTTGGCGCCTGCCTCCCCATCGCCATCGGCGGCATGATCTCCGGTATCGCCCAGGGCAAGGTCGCGGCTGCGTCCATCAACATCCTGGCCAAGAAGCCCGACGACTGGTCCAAGGGCATGATCCTCTGCATCACCGTTGAGTTCTACGCCATTCTGTCCCTGCTGGCTAGGGCACGGAAAAAATCATCGCACATATCCAGGCCGACGCCGATGCGCAGGCCGCGGAGATCCTCGCCCGGGCAGACGCCAGGTGCGCGGAGATCCGCGAGACCTACGAGCAGAAGGCAAAGGAGGCCTATGCCGAGACGATCCGCGCCGGCGTCAAGGAAAACCAGGACCGGCTTGACAGCATGGAGCGCCTGGCCAATATGGAGGGCCGCAAGGCCATCCTCGCCCTCAAGCAGGACATGGTGGCCCGGAGCTTCGAGCGCGCAGTCGAAAAGCTTGTGGCGCTGCCGGAGGCGCAGTACGTCGCGCTGCTTTCAAAGCTTGCCGTGGGCGCCAGCGTCAGCGGAGACGAGGAGATCGTGCTCAACGCCCGCGACAAAAAGGCCGTGGGTGACAAGCTCATAAAAGCCGCAAACGAAAAGCTCGGCGGCGGGCATCTCCGTCTTGCCCAGGATACGGGCAGCTTCCGGGGCGGTCTCATCCTGCGCCGCGGGAACATCGAGGTCAACTGCACGGCGGAGCTGCTGGTCGATCTCTGCCGCGAGGACATGGCCGCAGAGCTTGCCGGCGTACTCTTCGGCTGACGATCCCCATCAAGGGAGGGAAAACATTGTCAACGAAAAAAGAAGCGTATCTGTGCTTATCGGCCATGCTGCGCGCGAGGGAGCCGAAGCTCCTGAACAACGAGCGGGCCGAGCGCATGCTGGACGCCGCCTCCTTTGAGGACGCCGCCAAGATCCTGACGGACTGCGGATATCCCGACATGTCCCAGATGACGGCGGCCGAGGTGGAGCAGGCTCTTGCCGAACGCCGCTCGGAGATCTTCGAGGAGCTCGGCAGGCTCTCCCCCGACAAGGAGCTGGTGGATGTCTTCAAGCTCAAATACGATTATCACAATGCCAAGGCCATCATCAAGGCCGAGGCCATGGGCAGCGACGCGAAACGCCTTTTGTCCGATGCCGGCCGCGTGAGCGGCGCGGAGCTTCTGGAGCTCTATCACGCAGAGCGCTACAGCCAGCTTCCCCCCGTCTTCGGCAAGGCCACGGCGGAGGCCAGGTCGGTCCTCGCAAGGACGGCCAACCCCCAGCTTTCGGATTTTGTGCTGGACAGGGCGTACTTTGAGGAGCTCAAGGCAGTAGCCGACAAGCTCAACAACGCTTTTCTGCGGGGCTATGCGGAGGTGCTCAGCGACAGCGCCAATCTCAAGAGCGCTGTGAGGACCCTGCGCATGGGCAAGAACCAGGATTTCCTGGCGGAGGTGCTGGTGGACGGCGGCGAAATCGAGCCCCGGCGCATCATTGCCGCGGCGGATAAGGAGGGCCTTGCCGCCCTCTACGCTCACACCGTCCTGGAAAAGGCCGCCCAGCTTGGGGCGGAGGCTCTCTCTGGCGGCAGCATGACCGACTTTGAGCGCGCCTGCGACAACGCCGTAAACACCACCCTGCGCGCGGCCAAGCTTGTCAGCTACGGTCCCGAGGCGGTGGTGGCCTATCTCGCCGCGGTCGAGGGAGAGATCCAGGCGGCGCGCATGATTCTGACGGGCAGACTTGCCGGCGTGAGGCCGCAGGTCATCCGGGAAAGGCTGCGTGATCTGTATGCTTAAAATTGCGGTAATAGGAAGCCGCGACACGGTCATGGGCTTCAAGGCTCTGGGGCTGGATACCTTCCCCGCCGAGACCCCCGGCGAGGCCGGCAAGCTTCTCCGGCAGCTCACCCGTGAGAGCGAGGCGGAGTATGCCATCATCTACATTGAGGAGAACTTTGCCGCGCAGATCCAGAACGAGATCGACCGCTTCAAGGACAGCCCCAGTCCCGCCATCATCCTGATTCCGGGCCGCGAGGGCAGCATCGGTCTCGGCCTGCAGGCCCTGCACGACGCGGTGGAACGCGCCGTCGGCACGAACATTCTGGGAGACTAAAATTTTACTCCGTCGGAGCGGTATGCCATAGAAGCAATGGAGAGAACGTCCGTTTCTGTCATTGCGAACCAGTGACCGACGTCACTTAAGTGAGCGTCCAAAGCTTTGATTTGGTCAACGCGAACTTACACCTCAGGTGGGTGTGGCAATCCGCATCTCCCGGCGACCTGTAAAGAAAACGGATTGCCACGCCAGTGTGCGCACTGGCTCGCAATGACAGGTCTTGGGAGATGGCGGCGCGCTTTCCGGCAAGCGTATAAAAATTCCCGCTCTTGTTCTGCGGAACAAAGAGCGGAAGGAGGAAACTAATGAGCGGAACAATTACCAAGGTATCCGGACCGCTTGTCGTGGCCGAGGGCCTGGCGGACGCCAACGTCTCCGACGTTGTGCGCGTGGGCTCTCAGCGCCTGATCGGCGAGATCCTGAACGCCACCACCGGTATGCCCATGTCCGTGGAACTCGGACCCGGCATGCTGGACAATATCTATGACGGCATTCAGCGTCCGCTGCCCGAGATGCGCGCCCTCACCGGCGACTGCATCACGAGGGGCACCGACGTGCCCGCCCTGAACCGCGAAAAGAAATGGACCTTCGTCCCGGTCGCAAAGCCCGGCGCAAAGGTCGTCCCCGGCGACGTGCTCGGCACCGTTCAGGAGACCAGCGCCATCCTCCACAAGATCATGGTCCCGAACGGCGTCTCCGGTGAGGTCAGCTGGGTCATCAAGCAGGGCGACTACACCGTGGACGAGACCATTGCAAAGCTCAAGACCGACAAGGGTGAAAAAGCCCTCACCATGGTGCAGCGCTGGCCCGTGCGTATCCAGCGCCCCTACGCCAGAAAGTTTGTCCCGGCGCGGCCCATGAACTCCGGCCAGCGCATCATCGACACGCTCTTCCCCATCGCAAAGGGCGGCACCGCGGCTGTCCCCGGCCCCTTCGGCTCAGGCAAGACCGTCGTGCAGCACCAGCTTGCCAAGTGGTCGGACGTGGACATCGTGGTCTACATCGGCTGCGGCGAGCGCGGCAATGAGATGACCGACGTTCTGATGGAGTTCCCCGAACTCAAAGACCCCAGAAACGGCGAGCCGCTGATGAAGCGCACCGTCCTGATCGCCAACACCTCCGACATGCCCGTGGCGGCCCGCGAGGCCTCCATCTACACCGGCATCACCATTGCCGAGTACTTCCGTGACATGGGCTACGATGTGGCGGTTCTGGCCGACTCCACCTCCCGCTGGGCCGAGGCTCTGCGTGAGATGTCCGGCCGTCTCGAGGAGATGCCCGGCGAAGAGGGCTACCCCGCCTACCTCGCCTCAAGACTTGCCCAGTTCTATGAGCGCGCCGGCGTCGTGCAGTGCATGGGCTCCGAGGAGCGGCGCGGCTCCGTCACCGCCATCGGCGCAGTGTCGCCTCCGGGCGGCGATATTTCCGAGCCGGTCTCCCAGGCCACCATGCGTATTGTGAAGGTGTTCTGGGCGCTGGACTCCAGCCTCGCCTATGCCCGCCACTTCCCCGCCATCAACTGGCTGACCTCCTACTCGCTGTACATGGACACCCTTAAAGGCTGGTACGGCGAACAGTTCGGCCCCAAGTACATGCAGAACCGGGAGAAGGCCATGCATATTCTCCAGGAGGAGAACGAGCTGCAGGAGATCGTGCGCCTGGTCGGCCAGGACGCGCTGAGCCCCAGCGACCGGCTCACCATGGAGACCGCCAAGATGATCCGCGAGGACTTTCTGCAGCAGAACGCCTTTGTGGACGAGGACGCCTTTTCCTCCTACGCCAAGCAGTACAGGCTTCTTGACATGGTGCTGGAGTATGATCTGGCCTGCCGCGAGGCGCTGGATAAGCACGCCGATATCGAAGCGCTCTTTGCCATCGACGCACGCGAAAAGATCGGCCGCGCCAAGATGGCCGCAGCCGACAGCTTCGGCGCCGACTACGACGCCATTATCGCCGAGATGAGACAGCAGATCGAGGCCGTTGCCGCCGGAGGTGAGGAAGAATGATCAAAGAATACAAAACCATCCGTGAAATCGCAAGCCCCCTGATGGTGGTCGAAAACGTCGAGGGCGTCACCTATGACGAGCTGGGCGAGATCGAGCTGCCGAACGGGGAGCTCAGACGCTGCAAGGTGCTGGAGGTCGAGGGCAGCCGCGCCGTCGTGCAGCTCTTTGAATCCGCCCAGGGCATCAACCTTGCCGAGTCGAAGGTTCGCTTCCTGGGCCATCCCCAGCAGCTCGCCGTAAGCGAGGATATGCTGGGCCGCGTCTTCAACGGCATGGGCCAGCCCATCGACGGCGGCCCCGCCATCCTGGCCGACGCCCATATGGACATCAACGGCCTGCCCATGAACCCCGCAGCCCGCGCCTACCCCGCCGAGTTTATCCAGACGGGCGTGTCCACCATCGACGGCCTGAACACCCTGGTGCGCGGCCAGAAGCTGCCGATCTTCTCCGGCTCCGGCCTGCCCCACGCAGCTCTGGCCGCCCAGATCGCCCGCCAGGCCAAGGTGCTGGGCGACAACGAGACCTTCGCCGTCGTCTTCGCCGCCATCGGCATCACCTTCGAGGAGTCCGAGTACTTCATCAACGACTTCCGCCGCACCGGCGCCATCGACCGCACCGTCGTCTTCTCCAACCTCGCAAACGACCCTGCCGTCGAGCGTATCGCCACCCCGCGCATGGCCCTGACCGCCGCAGAGTATCTGGCCTTTGAGAAGGACATGCACGTGCTGGTCATCCTGACCGATATCACCAACTACGCCGAAGCCCTGCGTGAGATCTCCGCCGCAAAGAAAGAGGTCCCGGGCCGCCGCGGCTACCCCGGCTACATGTACACCGACCTTGCCACCATGTATGAGCGCGCAGGCCGCCGCATCGGCCACAAGGGCTCGATCACCATGATCCCGATCCTCACCATGCCCGAGGACGACAAGACCCACCCCATCCCTGACCTCACCGGCTACATCACGGAGGGTCAGATCATCCTGAGCCGTGAGCTGCACCGCAAGGGCATCGTGCCCCCGGTGAACGTGCTGCCCTCTCTGAGCAGGCTTAAGGACAAGGGCATCGGCGAGGGCAAGACCCGCGAAGACCACGCCGGCACCATGAACCAGCTCTTCGCCGCCTATTCCCGCGGCAAGGACGCCAAGGAGCTCATGACCATCCTGGGCGAGGCCGCGCTGAGTGAGGACGACAAGCTCTTCGCCAAATTCGCTGAGGAGTTTGAGAAGGTCTATGTCAGCCAGGGCAACGAGACCAACCGCTCCATCGAGGAGACGCTGACCATCGGCTGGGAGCTTCTGAGCATCCTGCCCAAGCGTGAGCTCAAGCGCATCAAGCCCGAGTACATTGAGAAGTACCTTCCCAAGAAGTAAAACTGAATCGAATAATATTGGAGGTGATGCTTTTTGGCAGGTACTGCAATAATCCCGACCAGAATGGTCCTCAACCAGCTCAAGGGTCGGCTCCGCACCGCGCGGCGCGGCCACAAGCTGCTGAAGGATAAGCGGGATGAGCTGATGCGCCAGTTCATGGACGTGGTCAAGCGCAACAAGATTCTGCGTGAGCGCGTCGAAGAGGGGCTGACAGAGGCCTTTGCCTCCCTGCAGGTGGCAAGCTCCATCATGTCCCCGGAGATGCTGGAGCAGGCGCTGCTGTACCCCCGGCAGAGCGTGGAGCTGAGCATGAAGTACAAAAACATTATGTCGGTCAACGTCCCGCTCTACAGCTTCCAGACCCAGAGCAGCGATCCCGCGGAGATCTATCCCTATGGCTTTGCGCAGACCAGCGGCGAGCTGGACGACGCGCTGGAGCACATGGCGAAGGTCTTCGAGGACATGCTGGAGCTGGCCGAGGTGGAGAAGACCATGCAGCTTCTCGCGGAGGAGATCGAGAAGACCCGCCGCCGCGTCAACGCTCTGGAGTACGTTATGATCCCCGACCTGGAGTCGAACATCAAGTACATCACCATGAAGCTTGAGGAGAACGAAAACGCCACCAAGGTTCGCCTTCTCAAGGTCAAGGAAATGGTGCTGCAGCAGGCCCACAATTTCAAATAGTTGTCAAAATTCATCGGAACGACAATGCCCGGAGAAGCACAGTGCTTCTCCGGGTTTTTTCGGCGCGGCGGCGTTTTTCTTCCCTGCCGGTGCGGCGCTAAAATATTGTTGCAAAAATAACACTGATTAAGTATAATGAAGCTTATCAGCCCTTCCCGGGCAGAGAAAAAGCTGTGCCGGAAACAGACGCCGCACAGCGAAGACGATTCACCGATGAAGTAAGCGATGAGGAAACGCGGCAGGCTCCGAAGGCGGTTGAATCAGCGTTTACGAAAGGGGAGAAATAAGCTGTGAAACACTCTTTGCGGTCAAAGACAGTTCTGCTGATCGTCATGATCGCTTTGACTTTCAGCATCGTTTCCATGGTGGCAAGCGGTCAGATTATTCAGCGCCTGATTAATTTGAGCTATCAGGGAAGAGCGACTGACGTGTCAAAAACCGTGGCCGCCATCATGGATGCGGAGCAGGCCGACACACTGAAAAACGCAGTCATGGAGATCTATCGCGCCACGGACGAAAAGGTGATGAGCGATGCGTGGGGAACGCCGGAATTTGACGCGTACTGCGCAAGGTATTCCCATCTTGAACAGTCCGGGGAATTTGTCTCCCTGCGTCAGACGCTGCGGCGCATTCAGGACGCCAATGACGTCGACTGCGTGTATCTGGTCACGATCGACATTCCCACAGAATCTTTTATTTATCTCGTTGACGCCGCCTATGAGGACGCCTGTCCCCCCGGCTGCGTCGACCCGCTGTATGAGGAAAACAGGGAGCTGCTCAAGGATCCGAACATCGGCTTCCGACCCTATATCACCAACACGGAGCCTTACGGCTGGCTTGTCACGGCAGGCGTACCGGTCTACACGGCGCAGGGGGCCATCGCCTGCTATGCGCTTGTCGATATCTCCATGGAGCAGATCCGCGCGCAGCAGAGCCGCTTTACGCTGATATGCAGCCTTGTCCTTGCAGCTCTGACAGCGCTGATCAGCCTCATCGCCATCTGGGTCGTTGACCGGGAGATCCTCAAGCCCATCAATCTGCTGAGCAACGCCGCGGCAAATTACAGCGCCCGGCAGGAGGACAGCAATGAATTGGACAATCTGCCGATCAAATCCAAGGACGAGATTCAGCTCCTGTATTCTTCCCTTTTGAAGATGGCGCACAACACCCGCAGCTATATTGAAAGCCTGAAGCAGACCCGGCAGGTGCTGACCGAAACCAGGCGCGAAGCGGACGAGATGAACGAGCTTGCGCTCAGGGATCCGCTGACGGGCGTGGGCAGCAAGCTGGCCTATGACCGGCAGGTCATAAGGCTGACGGAGGAGGTGCGCCGGGGAGAGGCGCGCTTCGGCATCGTCATGATCGACATGAACGACCTGAAGAAGCTGAACGACTCCTACGGTCACGAGAAGGGCAATATTGCGATCCGCAAAACCTGCTCCGTCATCTGCGAGGTGTTTGCCCATTCTCCCGTGTACCGCTTCGGCGGAGACGAGTTTGTCGTCATTGTCAAAGACAGGGATTACGACAATATCGAAGCGCTGGTCGAACAATTCCGCTCGCTTGCGCAGGCCAGCGACGGCCAGCCCTGGGAAAAGGTCAACGCGGCGATCGGATATGCCCTGTATAACGGGGAGGATACCGTTGACGACGTCTTCCGCAAGGCTGATTACCGTATGTACGAGCGCAAGAAAGACATGAAATCCACGCAGCAAACCGAAGCGTAAAGCACGAAGCTCCCGCGGAGAGCTGTCCCTAAGACTTTGCGCAGACCGGCGGCGAGCCGGTCGACGCGCTTGCGCATAGGGCGAAGGTCTTTGAGGACATGCCGGAGCCGGTCGAGGTCGAAAAGACCCGCCGCCGCGTCAACGCTCTCGAGTACGCCATGATCCCCGACCCGGAGAGCAGCATCAAGTAACATTGCCGCTTGATTATCCTACCTTTCTGCGGTATAATCGCAGCATCCAGACAGAGGGGGGATACACCGTGCTCACAGCAGCCAGAATCCGAAAAGACAACGGCGCCGATCTATGCCGCCGCTGCATCAGCGTCCGCTACGGTCTCGCTCTCAAGCCCACCGACTGTAAGTACTATCCGGGGATGGACGTGTGTCCGTGCTGCCACGAGATGCACCACATAGTCTCGGGCCTCCGCTTCAGCGGAAGCCTGAAGTCGCTGTTTATATCGGAACCTCATGATTAATTCCTTAGCATATGAGACGTGTTTTCAGCGTTTTCCGCCGAAAACGGGGCTGAGTCATAAGGCATGTTGCACCAAAACCATAGGGGTCGATACCCGGATCGACCCGCTGCATTACGCACATTGTCGTAAAGCAGCGGGCCGATGAGGGCATCGGCCCCTGTGATTTCGCATGGTTCTGTATCTTGAGACAGCGGCTTTCTTGATGAAAGAGTTGAATCAAGAAACCGTATCAGATCAGCCCCAGGCTCCGCAGCAGGACGATCCAGCCGAAGAGCGTGAGACAGGAGAGCGCCGTGTCGACCACGACGATGCCGGCGGCAAGCTCGCTGTCGCCGCCAAGCTCACGCGCCATGGTGTAGGAGTTGACCGCCGTGGGTGCGCCGAAGCTGATCATCACCACCGCAAGGCCCACGCCCCGTATGCCGAGCGCCGCGGCCGCGGCCAGGGCCAGGCCCGGGATCACCAGCAGCTTGAAGGCCACCGTGATCCAGAGGCTCCTGGCGTAGCCGTGCATGTTTGCCGGAGTAAAGGAGGCGCCCAGAATGAACAGGCACAGCGGCGTCGCCACCCCCGCAAGCGATTTGAGCGCACTGCCGATGGGCGGCAGAGCATAGACCGGCAGGTTCACCGCCTTGGCAAGCAGTCCGACCAGCGTTGCGTCGATGAGGGGGTTGGTGACGATGTCCTTCGCCATCTTGCGCACGTTGATCTCGCCCCCGGCATAGAGCTCCAGGAAGATGACCGACAGCACATTATAGATCGGGATGTTGACGGCGATCATCAGAGCCGCAAGCCCCGACCCGCTTGAGCCGAACAGGGATTCGACCAGCGGCATGCCCAGCAGCACATAGTTGCCGCGGAACATGCCCTGGGCCATGACGCCCCTGCGGTCCAGCCGCGGCTCAGTGAGGATGGCAGTCAGCAGCGCAAGGCCTCCCGCGAGCAGCAGACCCACCGCGCCGAAGACCAGCAGCTTCAGATCAAAGGCCTCGCCCATGGGCGAGTCATAGATATTCTTGAAAATCTGAAAGGGCAGGAACACCCGGAAGGCGAGGGAGTTGAACTTACCGAGGGACTTGTCGTCCAGCTTTCCGCGCGAACGGATGTAGAGGCCCAGCGCGATGATCAGGAAGCTCGGCAGCACCGCGTTGACTGCCGTAATCATATGGTTCACCATGCTTTTTCCTCCTCCGGCCTGAGAAGCAGGCGCACCATTTCCTCCGCCGGGTCAAGCAGCGGCAGCCTTGTATAGCTTTCGAGCGCTCCGGCCAGATACGGGAAATGGGTGCAGCCGAGCACCAGAGCCTCACAGCCGCAGTCCTCGACATAGCGCAGCAGGGCATCGATGTGATTGCGGTGGATGATTGCGTCCGGGTCCAGGCCCTCCTCAATATCAAAGGTGACGGTGGGCGTGCCTGCGGGCATGAGCACAAGCTTCGGATTTGCCCGCACCATGGCGGTGTCGATCCCGGCGAGAGCCTGTCCGTTGTAGCCGATCACGGCGAGGCGGGAATACCGCCCTGCATAGAGGCCGTAGGCGTCCATGGGCGTCACGATGCGCAGGCCGAGCTCCTTTGAAAGCGCAGGGAAATCCGCAGAGCCGGACAGAGAATTGCAGTAGATAAAGGCGCTGCCGCAGCCCTTCTCCATGGCGTCGCGCAGGATGCCCCGCAGCACCGCGTGCTTTTCCTCCCGGCTCTTCACCTGAAAGGCAGCCTGCTCCAGCGGGAAGCGGGATACCGGGCAGCTCCAGGGCTCCAGCGCGTGCCTGCGCAGGATCTCAGCCCCCATCTCGGTATCCACCGGCGTCCCGGCCAGCACGGCCACGGGCTTGTCTTGCATGGACATGGTGTCGTTTCCTTCTCTCTTGTCGTTTTCTTTCAGGCAACACCGCACAATCCGCCTTCGGCATCTCCTGGAAAATTTGTGCCCTGATTTCGTCACTTTTTCTTGAGGTACACAAAGTACATCTGCGAAAAAGAATTATGCGGTGTTGCCTTCATGATACCATATGCCGCGCCCATTTGAAAAGCCCTTTCTTGACAAGCCTCCGCGCCGGTGATACAATGTGGTCACAATCGAAAGGGGTGCTGGGATTCTCCCGGCTGAGACGAGGTAAACGAGCCTTGAAACCCTGGAACCTGATCCGGGTAATGCCGGCGTAGGAAACAGAGTGCGCAAGCTGCCGCAGGTTCATTTGTCATGAGCCTGCTTTTTTGCGCCGCTGCTTCCCAAATGAAAAGGGAGGAAAGAAACATGAATCAGAACAAATCCAAGCTCTCTCTGCGCTGCCTGACCGAGGGGGCCGTCTTCGTGGCCCTGGCCCAGGTGCTCAGCTATGTCAAGCTCTTCGAGCTGCCCCAGGGCGGGGCGGTCGATCTCGCGATGCTGCCGATCTTCATCTTCTGCGCCCGCTGGGGCCTCGGCCCCGGTATCCTCGCGAGCTTTGTGTTCGGGCTTTTGCAGCTCACGCTCGACGGGGCCTACGCCTGGGGCTGGCAGTCCATGCTGGGCGACTATCTGATCGCCTTCACCATGCTGGGACTGGCGGGCCTTTTCAAGGGCAAAAAGAACGGTTTCTTCATCGGCATGGTCGTCGGCGCCTTCGCCCGCTTTCTGGTGCACTATATCGTGGGCGCGACCGTCTGGGCCGAGTATATGCCCGAACAATTCTTCGGCATGACCATGACGAGCCCCTGGTTCTATTCCCTGCTTTATAACGGCAGCTTCATCTTCATCAACACCATTCTCTGTCTGCTCGTCGGCGCGCTTCTCTGGAAGCCCATGGGCAAATACCTGCGGGGCGAAGATTTATAACCCCCTCATTTTTGTGAAATGACGACGGTCTACATAAAATAACAGTTGACAAAACCCTTACATTTCCTATATAATAGTCACTCGGCGGCACCCTGTCGCCGGGTGATTTTTTCACCGCGCACACGTCAACTACTTTCCCGGTTCTGCCGGGGATGTTGAGTATTATACGGGTACCTGACTGACCCGAAGAAAGGAGTGCACCCCATGCTTCGTACCTATCAGCCCAAGAAGCTCCAGCGCAAGAAAGAGCACGGCTTCCGCAAGAGAATGAAGACCGCGAACGGCCGCAAGGTTCTTGCCCGCCGCAGAGCAAAAGGCAGAGCTCAGCTCAGCGCCTGAGGCGCACCGTGAACAGGGTTCGGAAATAACGGATTTTAGGGCGGAGCGATCCGCCCTTTAGGTGCTTATGGAGCTTTTTGCTCCGCTTGTCATTGCGAACCAGTGACCGATGTCACTGGTGTGGCAATCCGTTGTCTTTGCGGCGCATGTGCTAATATGTGCCTCCGGCGGGCGGATTCCCACGCCAGTGTTGCGACACTGGCTCGGAATGACAGAGGACGGTTTGAAGGAGGCACGGCGTGAAGCAGCATTACAGCCTGAAAAAGAACAGCGACTTCCGTCGTCTCTACGACAAGGGCAAGAGCGCGGCCACGCCCTATCTGGTGCTCTATTGCCGGAAAAACCGGCTGGGGCACAACCGGGCGGGCTATACCGTGTCCGTCAAGCTCGGCCACGCGGTGGTGAGAAACCGGGTGCGCCGCCGCCTGCGGGAGATCGTGCGTCTCAACCGGGAGGCGGTCAGGCCGGGCTATGACCTGGTGCTGGTCGCGCGCTCGCGTGCCGTGGACGCCGAATACCGCAAGCTGGAGCAGGCCTATCTCACGGCCTGCGAAAGGCTCGGCCTCCGGCGGGAGGCGCAGGGATGAAGAAGCTCCTGCTCGCCGCCATTCGCTTTTACCGCCACGCGATCTCTCCGTACCGGCAGCCCTGTTGCCGCTTTACACCGACCTGTTCCCAGTACGCCATGGAGGCCATCGAAAAATACGGCGCCCTCAGGGGCGGCTGGATGGCCCTCCGCCGGATCTGCTGCTGCCACCCCTTCTATCACGGAAAGCGCGGCATCTACGATCCTGTCCCCTAAGGCAAGACCGCACAGTCCGCCATCGGCGCCGAATGCTGCGGCATTGTCCTGAAGAAAACAAAAGAACTGAGGAATGAACTATGTCATTTGGGGAAATCATTACCTGGCCCTTCGCAAAGCTCATGGTCTGGCTGTACAACCTGACCGGCAACTACGGCTTGGCCCTGATCTTTTTCGCCCTGGCCGTAAACCTCATCATGACGCCCTTCATGGCCAAGAGCAAGAAGAGCATGATGCGCTCCTCCCGCCTCCAGCCCCGCATCCAGGAGCTGCAGCGGCGGCATGAGGGCAACCCCCAGAAGCTCAACGCCGAGATGCAGAAGCTGTACCAGGAAGAGGGCATCAACCCCATGTCCGGCTGCCTCTGGTCTCTGATCCCCTTCCCCATCCTGATCGCGCATGATGTTTGTGGCCAGGGACTTCGTCACGACCCTGCAGGACTACTACGTTTCCCACGGCCTGTATGAGCTTGCCTCCGGCCGTGCCAGCGCCTATCAGGAGATCGAGCTTGCCAAGCTCAACCACGCCAACTGGAGCACGATGACCACGGATCTGGCCGGAAAGCTCGATCCCAATCTCTTCGACCTGGACTTCAGCTTCCTCGGGCTGAACCTCGGCGACCAGCCCCAGTGGAATTTCTTCGCCAAGACCGACTGGTCCGATCCCCATGTCTGGGGCCCCGCTTTCGGCCTGTTCCTGATTCCCTTCATCTCCGCCGGCCTGTCGTGGCTGTCGATGAAGATCAGCTCCGCCACCAACCCCACCACGGGCGACGCCCAGTCCCAGGCGACCATGAACACCATGAACATGATGATGCCCCTCATGAGCGTGTGGATCTGCTTTGTCATGCCCGCCGCCATGGGTATCTACTGGATTGCCAACTCTGTCTTCGGCATGATCCGCGACTATCTGCTCACCAAAAAGTATAAGGCCGAGCTGGACGCGGAGGACGCCGTCAAGGCCGCCGAGCGCGCTGAGCGTGACGCGGAGATGGAAGCCAAGAAGGCCGAATACGAGCGCCTGAAGGCCGAGGGCAAGACCCCTCTCAACGCCAACACAAGCAAGAAAAAGCTGCAGGCCAGCGAGAAGCAGAAGCTGGACGAGCGCAAGGCCGCTCTGGACCGGGCCGACCGCGCCGCCAGACGCGAACGCCTCGGCATCAAGGAGGCGGAAAAGCCGGCCTCTCAGGTGGGCAACCGCCGCTTCGCCAGAGGCCGCGCCTACGTGCCCGACCGCTTCTCGAATCCCGAGAACGCCGAGGCTGCGACCCTTGCCGCCGCTGCCGCCTCTGAGGACGCCGCCGCCATTGACGAGGACGTTCTGGAGGAGACCGTCCTCCCGGAGGCCGCTGCTGAGAACGCCGCGGTCGAGGCTCCCGCAGAGGAGAGCACGGATACCCGCGAGACCGAACAAGAGTAAACAGGAGAGTCTGAGTATATGATCAATACACTGGAAAAGTCCGCCCGCACGGTGGACGCCGCCATTGACGAGGCCCTCAAGGAGCTGGGGCTCAGCCGGGATGATGTCTCCGTCGAGATCCTGGAGATGGGCAAGTCCGGCTTTCTCGGCTTCGGGGCCGTACCGGCCCGCGTTCGCGTGAGCTATGAGACCCCGGACCCCGAGCCTGTAAAGCCCGCGCCGAAGAAGGCTGCGGCAAGCGCCCCTGCCAGGGCCGAAAAGCCTGCACCCGCCAGGGCTGAAAAGCCTGCCCCTGCCAGAGCCGAAAAGCCCGTGAGAACCGAAAAGCCCGCACCCGCCAAGGCTGACAAGCCCGCGGCCCAGCCCGAGGAAAAGCCCGCGGCAGTCCCTGCCGCAGCGGATGGTGAGAATCCCGACTACACCGCGATCCGCAGCTTCCTCACGGGGCTTCTGGAGCGCATGGGCGTCAGCGCCGACATTGAGATCGGCCCCCGCGACAACGGCGGCATCAACGTCAATCTCACCGGCGCCTCCATGGGCGCGATCATCGGCCGCCGGGGCGAAACCCTGGACGCCATTCAGCACCTGACCAACTATGTGGTCAACAAGGACAGCGAGAAGCACCTGCACATCTCTGTGGATGCCGAGGCCTACCGCTCCAAGCGGGAGGAGTCGCTGACCAGGCTTGCCGAGAAGATGGCGGAGAAGGCTATCAAGTACAAGCGCAGCATGGCCCTCGAGCCCATGAACTCCTATGAGCGCCATGTGATCCACACCGCCCTGCAGAATTACGAGGGCGTGACCACCAGCTCCACCGGTGTTGAGCCCAACCGCCGCGTCGTGGTTGCCTACGTCAAGCCCGACAAGGCCGAAAAGCCCGACAACAAGCCCCGGAGCCGCGAGTGGGCCTGATTATATTAAGCAAAAATATCCCTCCCGCTTCGCATTGAAACGGGAGGGATATTTTTTGGATTGATTGCGGTTCACACGCTCTCGAACTCGCTGACGACCGCCTTGTCGGGCTCCTTTGTGCAGAGGGACACGACCACGATGAAGATTGCAGAGACGATGAAGGCGGGCAGCAGCTCATAGATATTCCACGCGCCGCCGAGAGGGCGCACCAGGTACTTCCAGAGGAAGATCGTCGCGCCGCCTGCAACCATGCCGGCAATCGCACCGTACTTGTTGCAGCGCTTCCAGAACAGGGCGAAGAGCATCAAGGGGCCGAAGGCCGCGCCAAAACCCGCCCAGGCGAAGGACACGATGCCGAAGACGGAGCTGTTGGGGTCGCGGGCGAAGAAAGCCGCGATGACGGCGATGCACAGCACCGCGATACGGGCGATGGTGATCTCCTGCTTGTTGCCGAGCTCCTTGTGGAAGACGCCGCGGATGATGTTGTGGGACACGCTCGACGCCGCAGCCAGCAGCTGCGCGTCGGATGTAGACATGGTGGAGGACAGGATGCCGGCCAGCACCACGCCCGCCAGCAGCGCGGGGATCACGCCATAGGTGCTCATCAGCGCGGAGATGCGAACCAGAATGGCTTCGGCGGCGGAGTTGCTGTCAAAGGGGGCGATGACACCCTTGCTGCTCATGGCAAAGCCGACGATGCCGATGATGATCGCAACGCTCATGGAGATGACCACCCAGATCGTACCGATGCGACGGGAGATCTTGAGCTTTTCGCCGTCGTCAATGGCCATGAAGTGGTTGAGGATATGGGGCATGCCGAAGTAGCCAAGGCCCCAGGCCATGGTGGAGATAATGGTGATAAAGCCGTACTTGCCGGGTTCGGTGCTCAGAATCGTGGTGTTCGAGAAAAGATCCAGATAGCCGGGGACGGTTTTTGCGTTTGCAATCACGGCGTCCCAGCCGCCGGCTGAGCGGATGCCGAAAATGAGGATCACGAACAGCGCAATCGTCATGACGATGGACTGAATAAGACTCGTGATCGACGCGGCGAGGAAGCCGCCCATGGCGCAGTAGCCGACGATGACCGCCGCGGAAAGCAGCATCGCGCCGATGTAGCTCGTGCCGGGGAAGAGGTTGGTGAACAGCTTGCCACAGGCCGCAAAGCCCGAGGCAGTGTAGGGCACAAAGAAGATAATGATGATCAGCGCCGCGACGCCTTCGATCAGGCCGCTGCTGTCGCCGAAGCGGTGGGCAAAGAAGTCGGGGATCGTGATGGCACCGAGCTTCTGGGAGTAGATACGCAGACGCTTGGCCACGATCAGCCAGTTGAGATAGGTGCCGAGCGCAAGGCCGACGACCGTCCAGGTTGCGTCCGCAAGGCCGCAGAAGTAGGCCAGACCGGGCACGCCCATCAGCAGCCAGCTCGACATGTCGGAGGCTTCCGTGCTCATCGCAATGACAACGGGGCCGAGCTTGCGTCCGCCGAGATAGAAGTCGCTGGAGGTCTTGTTGCGTTTGGAGTAGGCAGCGCCGATTGCCAGCATGCCGATCAGATAGACCGCAATCGCGATCATCACAATAACGGTGGAAGATGTCATAACAGTTGTCCTCTCTTTTTTATGGGATGCTTTGCATTATATCGGTCGGGGCGTTTTCTTCAAGCGTCATTTTTCCCAAAAGATCTTGATTATTCAAAAATTTTTCATATAATAGAAAGGCTCAACATTCTTTTCATATATGCATGAATCATTTTCATGTATGAGGGAGGCGCCGCATGGCTCTGGATAAATACCACACCCTCATGACCGTGGTGGACGCAGGCAGTCTCACCCGGGCATCGGAACAGCTCGGCTGCACCCAGTCGGCGGTCAGCCACTGCCTGGACGCGCTGGAGAAGGAGCTGGGCTTCACCGTCCTTACGCGCAGCCGCGCGGGCGTAAAGCTCACCGGCGAGGGGGAGCGGCTGCTGCCTGCGGTGCGCGGCTTCCTTTCGGCGGCCGAGCAGCTTCGGCAGACGGCCTCCTCCATCCGGGGTCTGGAGTCCGGCACCGTGCGCATCGGGGCCTTCACCTCCGTGGCCGTGCACTGGCTGCCCGCAGTTCTGAAGGAGTTTCAGCACGACTACCCCAGGGTGGACTTCAAGCTCCTGAACGGCGACTATCACGATGTGGAGCAGTGGCTCACCGATGGGAGCGTGGACGTGGGCTTTGTGACCCTGCCCTCTCCCGTGGGCTGTGAGTGCATCCCGCTGCTGGAGGACCGGCTGCTGGCCATCCTGCCGAAGCACAGCCGCTTTGAGCACTATCCGAAGTTTCCCCTCGTGGAGTGCGAGACAGAGCCCTTCATCAGCCTGCTGGAGCGCTCCGACCATGACGCCCGCCGCGCTCTGGACGCGGCAGGCGTCAGGCCCAACGTGCGTTTCTACACCAAGGACGACTACGCCGTCATCGCCATGGTGGAGCAGGGCCTGGGCATGAGCATCATGCCGGAGCTGCTTTTGAAGGGCCGGCAGTACGACCTGCAGATCCTGCCCCTGGTGCCGGAGGCAAAGCGCATCATCGGCCTTGCCATCGCCGCCGGGGACAAGGCCGGCCCCGCCACAAGGCGCTTTGCCGATTACGTGGTGCGCTACGTCACGGCTCAAAAGTGAGGCTTTTCCCCCGCATTTCCCTCCCGCTTACGACCTTTTTCGCAGTCTCCCGCCGCTATAATGGGCGTCGGGAGGTGGGAAATGATGAGAAAGCGCAGAAGGCTGATCGCGGCGCTCTGTCTGCTGCTGACCCTGCCCCTGCACGGCTATGCGGAGCAGGAGCTGCTGCCGGCGCACATGAACGTCCGCACTCTGTACCCGAGGGAGGAGGCGTCTGCCGAGACTCCCGCACCGCCGCAGGACAGTCCGGCTCCGTCTCCGACGCCGGCTCCGCCCCCGCCGGAGGAGGGCGACTTCGTCCTGCTCGGCCATCGCAGCCGGAGTGTGCCGCTGGACATGGCAGGCTACTATCTTGAAGAGATGCGCGAGGCCGCCGTCAGAGGCAGCATGAGCGCGGGCCGGGCGGCGGAGCAGTCCCGGAACGCGGCGCTGGCAGCCGGGGGCATGGGCACGGCCGTCTCCTTTGACGATCTGTACCTGCTCGCCCGGGTCATCGACGCCATGGCGGGCAGCGACTGGCTGACGGACGATTTCCGCATGTGCGTGGGCGAGGTGGTGCTGAACCGCGTAGCGTCCCCGGAGTTTCCCAACACCATCCGCGACGTGGTCTATCAGCGCGGACAGTACGCCGTGGTCAACACCGCGCACTTTGCTGCGCTCACGCCGCGGTGGGAGTGCGTGGACTGCGCCCTGCGCCTTCTGCAGGGCGAGCGGCACATGGTGGCCGCGGTGGTCTACCAGGCTGACTATCTGCAGGGGGAGCTGTTCACCATGTTCCCCGACCGGCAGCTCGGCAGCACCTACTTCTGTCTCAGCGACAGGCTGGAGCTTTACAGCTGATATGATGCCCTGACAGGCATCGTTTGAGGGCGCAGAAATACCGCGCCTGCTTTCTGCTCCAACGCTCCCCCGGAAGGAGAGGCCGGTCTGCGAATGCAGGCACGGTATTCCGTTACTTCTCCTCTTCCGCCTGCTTCTTCGCGCGCTCATTGGTGTCGATGCTGTCGCGGAAGACCACATAGCGGTCATAGAGATACTCTGTGATCAGGTTCAGGCCCATGTTGATGGCCGTCGCCAGATACTCGTTCCAGCCGAGCTTCTCGGTCAGAACGTGCTCCAGCAGGGTGCTCAGCGGGGTGAAGACCGCGTAGAACAGCGCCACCTGCAGCATGGCCTTTGGCACGTTGTTGGCGCTCTGGAAGGTGAACTTGCGGTTAAGGGTAAAGTTCCACAGCACCGAGGCTGCCAGCGCCGCCAGATAGCTCAGCCAGTAGGGCAGTCGCAGCAGTTCGTTGAGCAGGGCAAAGACCACGATCTCGATGATCCCCGCCGAGGCGGAAAACAGCACGAATTTCACGGCCCGCCAGAATTCCTTTTTCTTCTCCATGGGAATCTCTCCTTTCAGGCAAGGGCAGTATAGCAGAAATCATTTGCTTTGAAAAGCTGTTATTGATGTGCCGATTCAATCTTGAATCAAGACACGGTGTTGCCCTAAGTTTCGCTCGCCCCTCAGCGGGGTAAGCGAAGCGCGGCAAAACCGCTCCCCGATCATTCAGCATTTTTATTGGGCGAGCAAAATATTTTCCTTTCACACTGCATAGGCTTTTTCGGAAAAGGAGGGGATGCCATGCGAATTTTACGGATGGGGAGCACCGGCCCCGCGGTGGAGCTGCTTCAGCTCGCGCTGAACCGGGCAGGCTTCGGGGAGCCGGAGACCGACGGGGTCTTCGGCCCTGTAACGGATCAGGCTCTGCGCCGCTTTCAGCGCGCCCACGAGCTCGTCTCCGACGGCGTTGCCGGCCGGGAGACTCACCGGGCGCTGCTGCCCTGGTACACGGGCTTTCTGCTGCACCGCATCGAAAAGGGGGATACGCTCTGGGCTCTGGCGGAGAAATACGGCAGCGCCGTGGAGGCCATTACCCTGGCAAACCCCGGCGTCGAGCCGGAGAATCTGCAGATCGGCGCAAGCCTTGTGATCCCGCTGCCGTTCCCGGTGGTGCCGACGAGCATCCGCTACAGCGCGGCGCTGGTGGGATACATCGTCCGCGGGCTCTCGGCTCGCTACCCCTTTCTTGAGGCGGGGGAGATCGGGCAGAGCGTCATGGGCAAGCCCCTGTGGCGTCTGCGGCTGGGCGCCGGGGAGAACCGCGTCCTGTATAACGCGGCTCACCACGCCAATGAGTGGATCTGCACGCCGCTGCTGCTGAAGTTTGCCGAGGAGCTGGCCGCGGCCTCCGCCTCCGGCGGCACGATCTTTGACCGCAGCGCCGCAGAGCTCCTGGATTACGCCCAGATCACCCTGATCCCGGCGGTGAATCCGGACGGCCTGGATCTTGCGACAGGCGAGCTGCAGCAGGGGGAGTTCTACCGCGGCGCCATGAACATAGCGAAGCTCTGGCCCCGCATTCCCTTCCCCACCGGCTGGAAGGCCAACATCCGGGGCACGGATCTGAACCTCCAGTATCCGGCCGGCTGGCAGCGTGCCAAGGAGATAAAATACGCCCTCGGTGTGCGGGGGCCCGCCCCGGCAAACTACGTGGGCACAGCGCCCCTCTCCGCCCCGGAAAGCCGGGTCCTCTATGACTACACCCTCGCGACAGCGCCGCGCCTCACGCTGAGCTTCCACACCCAGGGGGAGGAGATCTACTGGCGCTACGGAGAGTGCGAGCCGGAAAACGCAAAGCAGATCGGAGAGCTCTTCGCCCGCCTTTCCGGTTACAAGCTCGCAGATCCCGTGCCGGGTTCCTCCAACGCCGGCTATAAGGACTGGTTCCTCGAAGCCTTTGACCGCCCCGGCTATACCATTGAGGCCGGCCTCGGCGTCAATCCCCTGCCGCTGACGGATTTCGACGGGCTTTATGAGAAAAGCCTGCCGATCCTGGTCTATGGCGCGCTGGTTACATAAAGCTGCAGCGGAAGAACCCGCTTCGCGCTGAGCAGATCAGGCCATGCTTTCCCGAAGACCATGTCCGGCTCGCGGAATCGTCCGCAAGCAAAAACGTGCGGTTTATCACCGCACGCTTTTTTGTTTTTCATGCTGCTGCCTGACATAGCGCTTCATGGCCTGGAAGGTCTCATCGCTGATGTCGTGCTCGATCTTGCAGGCGTCCTGGGCTGCGATCTCCTTGTCCACGCCGATGGAGACGAAGAAATCCGTCAGGAACAGGTGTCTCTCATAGGTTCGCCCGGCGACACGTTTGCCCTCCTCCGTCAGCACGAGATAGCCGTTCTCATCCAGCTCCAGATAGCCGCCGCTGCGCAGCAGGCCCACCGCCCGGCTCACACTCGGCTTGGAAAAGCCCATATACTCAGCCACATCCACCGCGCGCACGCCTTTTCCGTGCTGGGACAGGATGTGGATCGTCTCCAGATACATTTCACCGGATTCCTGTAATTGCACAGTCGTCAACTCCTCATACTCAAAAATCGCTCATACAGCAAATTGTCATACGCCGTCTCTCCTGCTTCCAGCATACCATCCCGGCGGTTTTTTTGCAAGGGAGTTTCACGCCGCCTGCCGGTTTTTGGGACTTGTAAAGCGGCTGCTTTCCCTGTATAATAGGCGGGACCCAGCCGTTTATTCGATTTCAGACAGAAAAAAGGAGCTTTTCGTCATGGCCAAAAACGACAAGCGCCGCTTCGGCGACCGCAAGGATGGGCGCCTGATCCGATCCCTGCCCGGCTTTTCCCGGTTTATTCCCTATATCATGCCCACCCGCAACGACGCCACCAATCTCTATGAGGAGCGCATGGAGGTCAGCGAGGTGGACCGCCGCCTGCGCAGGCTGCGGGTAGAGGGCTATAAGGGCATCGGCATCCTGCACTTTCTGATCGCGGCCTATATCCGCCTGGTCTCCATGCTGCCGGGCCTCAACCGCTTTGTGGCGGGCCGGCGCATCTATGCCGCAAACGACATCGTTGTGGTCATGGTGGTCAAGCGCGCCCTGTCCATCGACGCAAGCGAGACCACCATCAAGCTCCACTTTGAGCCGACAGACACCATCTTCGACGTCTACCGCAAGATGAATGAGAAGATCGACGAGATCAAGGCCAGCGACGAGCACAACAATACCGAGGATGTAGCCGAGGCGCTGAGTCACCTGCCCCGCTTCCTGCTGCGCTTTGTCATTCTGGTGCTGCGCATCCTGGACTATTTCGGCTGGCTTCCCGAGAGTCTGACCGAGGCCAGCCCCTTCCACGGCTCCCTGATCATCACGGATCTGGGCTCGCTGCGCATCGGGCCGGTGTTCCACCACATTTACAACTTCGGCACCCTGCCGATTTTCATCGCCTTCGGGGCCAAGCACCATGTCTATGAGCTGGACCGCCACGGCAACATGGTGGACAACAAGTATGTGGATCTGAAGTTCAGCCTGGATGAGCGCACCGTGGACGGGCACTATATGGCCCAGGCCTTCCAGGCCTGGCGCTACCTCTTCCAGCACCCGGAGATTCTGGAGCAGCCCCCCACAAGAATCGTGGACGATATCTATTGAACGCAAACGCCCCGGTCACAGGGACCGGGACATCTTCATGACGCACACCTTTTTTATCATAGGTGTTTTCCGTCAAAATGTCAATAGCGCAGGGGCTGTAGATCAAATTTTTGATGCAAGTTTGGCAGTTTCGCACAAATGCGCCTGTGCTTTTTCAGGAACTATCCCATCTTGCAAAAGCCCCTTCCCTCTGCTATATTATAACCAGAAAGGGAAATCAAAACATTCCACTTTCCTCTATCCCCGGATCGAACATCGGAGCGATCAAACATGGGGAGCGCACTGCAGGCCCAAAATATGAGGAGGACGACAGCCACTTTGTTGATCCCACATTTGGGAGTATCGTGAATCGATTGATTGCTGTGAGCTGAAGAAAAAGGTCCCGTTGGCGAGGCAGTGCTCCGAAATACGAGAAAGCGAGGTAACCAGGATGTTAGATACTAAGAATTCAATGAAATGACCCTTGACTGCTGAAGAGGCGAACGGGAAAAAATCGCCGCAGTCAAGGGTTGTTTCTATTTTAAATATTTTTGTCGCTGCCGGGGGATGCGGATCCCAGGGCGGCTTTTTTTATGGCAATACCGCATAATTCGGCAAGAGCAGATCCTGAGAAAATTTGGGTTCTGATAAAGGCACTTTTTCGCAGATGTACTTTGTGTACCTCAAGAAGGATTGTGCGGTGTTGCCTTATGCCAGATTTCCGGTGGCGTACATGGTCGCGGTCAGCGCCACGATCGGCGCCGTCTCGCAGCGGAGGATCCGCTCCCCCATGGAGCAAACGTGCAGCCCGCAGGATTTGGCAAGCTTTGCCTCATATTCCGCAAAGCCGCCCTCGGGCCCGGTGATGATGGCGGCAGTCTTCGCCTCCTTGTTGGCCTCCAGCACGGTGTTCAGAGCTTCGCGCTCACCGGTCTCGTACATGAACAGGCCCAGCTCCTTCTTGATCGCAGCATCCAAGGCCTGGACAAAATCACCGGCCCAGGCGACCTGCGGGATGATGCCGCGGCCGGACTGCTTGGCGGCCTCCTCGGCAATTCGCTGCCAGCGCTCAAGCTTCTTCTCCGGTGTCTCCGGCCGGGCGATGCAGCGCTCGCAGTTGAAAAAGCGGATCTCGTCGGCGCCGGCCTCCACGCCCTTCTGGATGATGTAGTCCACCCGGTCCCCCTTGGGCAGGCCGCACAGCAGCATGACCTTGACCGTCGGCTCGGCAGGGCAGCGGACGACCTCCAGCACCTCGGCCTCGGCCTGCTCCTTATCCGCGTACACGAGGCGGCATTTGTAATCCGTCCCCTCGCCGTCGCAGATGATGACATCCTCGCCCGGGCGCAGGCGCAGCACGCGCACATGCTCGGCATCCCGGCCGCGGATAATTGCCATGCCGCCCTCGATGTTGGTTCCGGCCATGAAAAATCTCGCCATAGCGATCCCTCCGTTTTCTTTCTTTCGGTGATTATCGCATACTTTTCACATCTTTGCAAGAGCGGGCGTAGAATGGAGCGGTGATGCTCCATTGAAAAACGAATTTCACAAACATGACTGGGAGCGCAGGCTTCGCCCCTTCCCGGATGTCTGGGAGCGGATCACAAGTGACCGGGGCCGCCCCTTTCCGCCGCCGATGCCGCCCCCGCCAATGGGTCCGCCGCCCCCGCCTCCGGTCAGGCCGCCGATGCCGGGGCCTCCGCCCCCGCCGGGTATGCGCCCGCCCCTCATGCCGGGGCGCGGCTGCTGCACAAAGGCGGTGCGCTTCAATCCCCACCGCCGGGGACGCTGAGAGAGTGCGGAGCAGAGCGGAGCGCGGAGTGATTGAAACACTGCTCTTTAATTGAGCTCCAAACTCTCCAGGAGCTCTCCCCAGAGCTCCACGATGCGGAAGCGGATCTGCCAGCCCTCCTCGCGGGTGATGAGGGCATAGTCCTCCGGATTCATCACGGGCCGCACCGCCTCCCGCTGCACTGCCGCCAGGCAGACCGGCGGGAAGACCACGCACCACCAGTTGTGGCCTGCCCCCTCGCCCAGCACCACGCGCAGCGAGCGGTAGCGGCCCGCCGGCAGGCTGAAGCCCGTGTACTCGCGGGTGGGGTAGCGCTCCTCCCCCAGCGTCACGCGCACGGCACGCCCCTGCGCCGCTCCCTCGGCGGCGGCGCGGATGCCCTCCAGCTCTCCGGCAAGGATGGCCTCGGCCTCTCCGGCGCTGGCAGCGTCCGCAAGGCGCGGCCTGAGATAGGCAAGCACCGCGTCCCGCACCCGCAGCTTGACAGCCTGCTCCTCCGCCGCGTCCGATGCCGCCAGCACATGCAGCCGCACAAGGCTCCCGGCAATGCGCCGCTGCCGCCCCTCGGCCCAGAGGCCCGCCGTCAGGCACACGCAGAGCGTGATGAGCGCCGCGAGCTCCCAGATCCGCAAGCATCTGCTTTTCTCCATAAAAATATCCGCCCTTCCGTATGTTTGATGCATACAGTATGGGCGGTATTTTTCGGTTTTAAACAGGGCAGGGCCGCACGGGCCTTTTCTGTGTCCGGGTTCAGCGGAGGCCGCCGCGCTGTCAGATCTGTCTGCCCACGCTCACGGCTTTCTCGCAGAAGCCGTATTCCCTGCGGAGGGAAGCGATGGCCTGCTCCGGGGCGGCGCCGGGGCGGAAAACGCCGAAGACCGCCGAGCCTGTGCCCGTCATCACGGCGCCGAGAGCGCCATGATCCAGCAGGCAGCCCTTGATCTCCTTCACGATCCGCATGCGCCGGTCGTCGATATCCTCAAAGACATTGTACATGCGCCGGCACAGCTGGTCGAGATTCCCCTCCTCCAGCGCCGCAAGGAGCCCTGCGGTGTCCGGATGGCAGCGGGCGCTGCACTGGTCCAGCTTCCGGAAAAGCTCCGGCGTGGAGATGGAAAAATCCGGCTTGCAGATGACGAAGTCGCACGGCGGCATGTCCGGCAGGGTCTCCAGCTTCTCGCCCCGGCCGGTGGCGAGGGCTGTGCCGCAGCGCACGCAGAAGGGCACGTCCGAGCCCACCG
Source organism: Oscillospiraceae bacterium (assembly GCA_902790375.1). Lineage (GTDB taxonomy): Bacteria > Bacillota > Clostridia > Oscillospirales > Oscillospiraceae > Limivicinus. The sequence continues at coordinate 54,455 of CADARY010000018.1, forward strand.
AGGCGGAGAGCTCCTCCAGCGCTGCCGGGCTCATCGCCCCGTAATGGCGGTTGAGCGCGCGCAGCACCGCCGCCGCGTCCGAGGAGCCGCCGCCCATTCCGGCGCCCACCGGCACCCTTTTGTCAAGGGTGATGAGCATGCCCTGACCTTCCTTTCCGGCGGCGCGCAGATAGCACACAGCCGCGCGCACGGCCAGGTTCCGCTCGTCCCCCGGGACGAAGGAGAGGTTGCTTTTGGCCTGTATGCAGCCGCTTTCGTTGAAGCTGATGCATACCTCGTCACACAGGGACACGGCCTGCATCACCATGGTCATATCATGATAGCCGTCTGCGCGCCGCTCCGCCACATCCAGGGAGATGTTGAGCTTGGCCCAGGCTTTTTCATGCAGTGTAGTCAAAAATCGTTCCTCCGTTGTTGAAATGGATCATTCCAAAATATACACCCGCAGCTCGTAGGGCCTTGCGGTGAAGCCGTTGCCGATGGTAAAGCAGGTTTCATAATTGCTGAGGGCAAGACGCCACTGGTCGAGATTGATGTCCTCCGGCGCGTTGAAGCGCTGCAGCTCCTGGGCGAAGCTGCACACCACCAGCAGGCGCTGGTCGAAATAGCGCCGCTCATACACATAGAAGTTCTTATCCCGGGGATAGAGCTCCCGATAGTCGCCCCGCAGCACCACGGGCGTCGATTTGCGAAAGGCGATGAGCTTCCGGTAAAAATGCAGCAGGGAGCCGGGGTCCTCCTCCGCCGCGCGCACGTTGACCTCGTGATAATTGCCGTTGACGAAGAACCAGGGTCTGCCCGTAGTGAAGCCGGCATTGGGTCCGTCGTCCCACTGCATGGGGCTGCGGGCATTCTCGCGGCTCCCCTCCTGGATGAGGGAGAGCACCTTCTTCTGCGGCAGGACTTTGGAGAGGGTCCGGACCGCGTTGTAGGTCGCCACGTCCTTGTACATGCTCAGCTCCGGCAGGCGCAGATTGGTCATGCCGATCTCCTGGCCCTGATAGATGAAGGGCGTGCCCTTTTGCAGCATATACATGGCGGCCAGCATTTTCCCGCTCTCCACCCGGTATTTCTCGCTGCCGTAGCGGCTGATGATGCGCGGGTGGTCGTGGTTCTCAATATACAGGGCGTTCCAGCCGCGGCCCTGCAGCTTGTACTGCCACTCGCTGAAGGCCCGTTTCATCTTGAGCAGATTGAATGGCCGGCGGATCACATCTGTCATGAAGCAGTCGGCCTCCATATGGGAGAAGGCGATCATCTCGTCGAGCACCTGATCCGGCCCCTCGGTGACATAGCGCAGGGCGGTATCTGCGCTGGTGGCAGGGCTTTCGCCCACGACAAAGCAGTCGTACTGGCTCAGAACATCGTGTTTCAATTCCTTGAGATATTTGTAGGCCTCGGGGCGGTTGGAAAAGTACTTGATCCCGTTTGCCACCGGGAGCTTCGGATATGCGTTCGGCAGTCCCGGGGCCTTGGAGATAAAGGTGATCACATCCTCCCGGAAGCCGTCCACCCCCATGTCAAGCCAGAAGCGGAGGATGCTCTTGACCTCGTCGCGCACCCTGGGATTGTCCATGTTCAGGTCCGGCTGCTTTTTGGCGAACAGATGCAGGTAGTATTCATCCAGATTGCTGTCGTACTCCCAGGCATCCCCCTCGAAGATGGAGGTCCAGTTGTTGGGGGGCAGGCTTTTTCCGCCGCTGCCCTTTCTGCCGCTGCGCCAGTAATAATAATTGTGGTAGGGGTTGTCGCGGCTCTTGCGGCTCTCGATGAACCAGGGATGCTCATCCGAGGTATGGTTGACCACGAGATCCATGAATACGCGCATCCCGCGGTCATGGGCCTCCTTCAGCACGCGTTTGAAAACCGTGAGATCGCCGAAGTCCGGATGGATGTCCTTATAATTGCTGATGTCATAACCCCAGTCGGCATTGGGCGAGGGGTAGAGGGGTGAGAACCAGATCGCGTCCACACCCAGGCTCTTGATATAATCCAGGCGGTAGAGCACGCCATAGAGATCGCCGATCCCGTCGCCGTTGCCGTCGCAGAAGCTGCGGGGCCAGATATGGTAGACCACCATATCCTTGTACCAGGGAGTAAACGCCATGGGCTCGCCCTCCTAACGAAGTTTCTTGGGCAACACCGCACAATCCGCCTTCGGCATCTCCTGGAAAATTTGTGCTCTGATTTCGTCACTTTTTCTTGAGGTACACAAAGTACATCTGCGAAAAAGATTATGCGGTGTTGCCCTTGTTGTATTGTATCACAGACCTTTTCGCTTGCCAACAAAAGGCGGGGATTTTTTCTCTTTTCCCCGGAACTTTTTCAGCGCTTTTGCGTCCTGTAAATTGTCAGGAACAATTTACCACAGTGCAATTGTGTTGACAAAAGGCAGATTTTGTGCCATCATTTTCGTCAGAAGACGAAATCCGTTCCGTCGCGCGGCAGCCTCTGTGCGCCGCGTCTGTATTTCTCAGAGCCCGGCATGCCGCCGGCGCTCGGAAGGGATAAGCTATGAAAAGGAAAAACATACTCGCTTTGGCACTGGCGCTGCTGATGCTGTTCTCGCTCGCCCCCGCCGCCCTGGCTGCGGAGCTGCCGTTCCCGGCCGAATGGTTTGAGGGGATCGGCAGCGTCTCTCTGCGCAGCCTCATCGACGGAGACCGCGATCAGATCGACGTAGGCGGCGGCAGCTTCCAGTTGGAAAACGTCCTCTTTTTGGAAGAAAACGTCGTGGATGAGGCGTTGGAGCTCTGCATCTGCGAGACCACCGAAAACGCCAGGATCGTCGACGAAAAGGCCCTGCCCGCCGGCTGCGAGATCGAGCTGCGCCGGGAGAAGGTGCGCATCCCCGACGCCAAAACCGGCGTGGAGGTTGCGGAGGAAATCCGCGCCGAAAGAGCCGGCAGACAGCTTGAGCCGAAGGAGAAGCGCATCGACCCTGCCGATCAGGACCGGGAGACCTGGTATCTCTATCTGACCGGCACACCCACCCAGACCGGCAATTCCATCTTCGTGATCTGGGACGGGGCGATCCGCCTTTGCCAGGTGGAGGTCCTGTCCGAGAAGCCTGTCCATTACGAGCAGCCTGCCGTTGAGGAGCAGCCTGCCGTTGAGGAGCAGGTCGAGCCCACCGTCCCCGCCGCGCAGGAGGAGCCGCCTGTGAACCAGGAATGGACCGACCCCTGGGCGCCCGCAGTGCTGCCCCCCGAGGAGCAGGAGACCGCGGCGCCGGCCCCCGCCTTCGTGCTGCCCACTCCGTCCGTGACGGTCACGGGCGCCGCCGCAGTTGAGCAGGGGGCGAGCGTGCAGCTCGAGGCCCGGGTCACCAACGACTATAACCCCAGCTATCAGTGGTATGTATGGGAGGAATCCAGCCAGCAGTGGCAGGCGCTCGGCGGCCAGACGGACAGCCGGTACCGGCCCGACACCTCCTCGGCCGGGAACCGGGCCTATCTCTGCGAGGTCACGAACCACGGTCCTGACGGTCAGACCACGACCGCCTATTCCGAACCCGCCGCCGTCCAGGTGGAGGCAAAGCAGGAGCTGCCCACCCCCACCGTTGTGGGCGTGACAGGCGCAACCCGCGTGGAGCAGGGGCAGAGCGCCATGCTGGAGGTGGAGGTGACCAACGCCTTCAACGCAAGCTATCAATGGTATGAGGCCCAGTCACAGTGGGAGGCTATCGATGGCGCCACCGACAGCCGATACCGGCCGAACACCGACCAGGCCGGTACCCAGACCTATCTCTGCCAGGTCACCAACAGCGGCTACGGCCAGACGACCACCGCCTACTCCGAGCCCGTGACCTTCACGGTGGAGGCAAAGCAGGCGCTGCCCACGCCCACCGTGGTCATCGCAGGCGCCACCCAGGCGACCGTGGGCGACCTCGTCCAGCTCGAGGCCCGGGTCACCAACGGCCGCAACCTCAGTTACCAGTGGTTTGCAAGCCTCGGCTATTACGACGCCCCCATCCAGAGCGCCGACGCCGCATCCAGCAGCTTCAGGCCCGACACCTCCCAGGCCGGCACCTTTACTTACTTCTGCCGCGTCACAAGCTCCGATTACGGCCAGACGGTCACGGTTGACTCCGCTCCCCTGACCCTCACCCTGACCCAGCGGCAGGTGCGGCAGATCAGCTCCGTCACCATCGACGCCATGCCCTCCAAGACCAGCTATTACGACGGGGAGCGGCTGGATACCGCAGGACTGCGCCTGCTCGTGTGGTATAACGACGGAACCTATGAGCGCGTCACCACCGGCTTTACCGCAGAGCCCACCACCGTCCGCTACAACAATTCCGGCATGGTCGACGCCATCGTCCGCTACCAGGGCTATTCCATGACCCTGCCCCTCACCGTAAGGCAGATGCAGGAGCGGAAGATCAGCTCCGTCACCATTGATACGCTGCCCCGCAAGACCGCCTACAATGACGGCGACCGGCTGGATACCACCGGGCTCCAGCTCCTGGTGAAGTACAGCGACGGCAGCTATGAGCGCGTAAGCAGCGGCTTTACCGCAGGCCCCAGCGTCATCAGGTACAACAATACCAGCACCGCGAATGTGGCCGTCCGCTATCAGGGCTACACTGCCACCTACCAGATCAGCGTACGCAGCAGCCAGCAGGCAGTCTCGGATCAGGTTCAGCGCATCGAGATCCTGAGCTCGCCCCGCAAAACCAGCTACACCGTGGGCGAGGCGCTGGATACCACAGGTCTCATGATCCGCGCCTACTCCTACGACGGCCGGTATCTCGATATCGGCGAGGGCTTTGAGTGCAGCCCCACCCGCTTCAACGGCACCGGCAACCAGGCCGTCATCGTGAGCTTCGCGGGCAAGACCGCGACCTTCACCGTGGCGGTGCAGGAGGCGCGGCGCGTCTACGGTCTCACGATCACGAGCATGCCCGCCAACCGCAGCTATGCCGCGGGCGACACCATCAGCGCTGCGGGCCTCGTGCTGCAGCTTCAGACCAACAGCGGCTATGAGACCATCACCAGCGGCTACAGCATTTCGCCGCGAGTGGCCTCCGGTACGGGCACCCAGATGGTCACCGTCTCCTACGAGGGTCTGACCGCGAACTACACCGTTGAGGTGCACGCGAACAACATTCCGCGCGTCAGTCCCACTCCGGCCTCCGTCCCCACGCCCGCCGTCCCCACGCCCGCCGTCACGATGCCCGGCGCCTCCCCGGTACCTTCCGGGATGCCGACGCCCGGCGTCAGCGCCTCCCCGGCGCCCTCGGTCACGCCGCGGCCAATGACCACTCCCGTCCCCGCCCGCCGCAACACCGGCGTCAGCACGTTGATCAAGGTGCTCTTTGTGGTGGCGATCCTGGCCCTCGCCGGTCTGATCGGCTATGTGCTGTATCTGAGAAAGCACGACGGCGAGGAGGACGCCTTCCAGGAGGAAAGCCCCAGCCAGAAGCTCCGCAATTTCTTCTCGAAGAAGGACCGGGACGACCGGTAAGGCGCGCCGCCCCTCCCCCAGCCGCTTGCGGCGGCCGGGGGAGGGGGACCGCTTCAGCGGCGGAAGACTCCAAAAAGTCTTGCAAATATTCCCGGCATTTTGTATAATCATCTCACCAAAAGAGAGGAGCTGCTGCACATGTTGTTGAACATTCTGAAAAGCCTTCTTATTGCCATCGCCGGCGTATTCCTGCTCCTGTTCCCGTCTGAGTCTTTGAATACCGTGCTGTTCTATCTCGGCATCGCAATGGTGTGTTACGGTGCGTTTACCATTATTTCGTTTTTTACCAGCCGGAGCAAAGAAGCGGCAGAGCAGAGCGAAGCAAGCAAAAACCAGGGAAAGATCATATCTCTTGTTCTGGGGATCCTTGTGCTGATCTGCGGTATTGTCGTGCTGGCAAAAACTGAGCTTGTCATACAATTCTTCCCCAGGCTTGCAAGCGTTTTCATCCTCGCGGTGGGTGTGGCGTGTATCGCAAAAGCATTGTCCAGGCGCAAGGAGGACGACAGCTGGCTCAACCTGCTTGCGACCGCTGTCGCTACGGTGATCCTCGGCGGCATTATTCTGTTCCGGCCCTTTGACGAGCTTACCATCGTGCGCATCCTCGGAACCGTGATGCTCTACCTGGGCGCAGGCGCCGCTGTAGAGAGATAAGTTCCCCGCCTTTCCGAATCCGGGTCCCGGCGCCGCTGCGGGGGCCGATGCAACGGCCTGCGCGCTGCAGGCCCAAATAAGGCAAACAGCCTCCGGCGAAATCGCCGGAGGCTGATGCATTTTTTGGCTTTTCTCTGCCGGGTCGATCCCGGGATCGGCCTCCGCTGCGGTGTAACGACGCTATTCTTTTACGACAAAAAGCATCCTGTTCCCTGTTTCTCCAAAAAAACAGTGGCATTTTCGGGAAAGCTGTACTATACTGTGCGTTGTGCCTAAAAAACTATGACGATTTTTGGAGGCTTTACCCATGAGCTTCATAAAGCAGGAGAGCCGGGAGATCCGCAAGACCATCCTTAGGGAAACGCTGAATAAATCGCCGCGCACGTCTTGACGGCATCTTTCCCGCCTGATTTTGTCTCGAAATCTTGATGTACACAATACGATTCGCTTCGCTCACATGCATAAGTTCGCGTTAGCCAAATCAAAGATTTGGACGCTTACTTAAGTACATCTGCAATTTCTCGCCTTCATCAGACGAAAAATCTGCTCGTCAATCCGCACACTTCGATTTAATCAGCGCTTCCTTAGCTTTCTCAAATGGCTCCTGATCGCCCATTTCACAGGCACAGCGGGGGGGCTGGTGGACTCCGCCTCCCGTCTGAGCGTAAGCTGGGCACCTCCTTCCGCACAGCCCAACCCTGGATGCCAGATCTGCTGCCTGCTGCAGTCATGGTGATCGGGCTGATCCGTCGTTCCAATTTACAGCCGGAAACAACGGCGAAACTGATTGACGAAAACAGCGCAGGGAACCAAAGCAGGAAATGACTGTAAAAACAAACAGCGGCAGGTCACCGTTTCATACGCGGTGGGCGTATTGCTGTTATAGAAAAGAGGCATATTCATAATGGAATCTTTATTGGCTACTTCAATTGCGCTCCTGGCAGGGCTTCTTATGACCCGTGTATTCAAGCTGATCCATCTGCATTTCCCGGATGTGACGGCATTTCTTCTGGCAGGGCTTCTGGTGGGGCCTTACTGCCTTGGACGGCTGGGAATACCGGGGCTTGGTTTTGTCAGCATGGAGGCAGTAGACAGTCTTGATGTACTCAGCAATACCGCCCTCGGCTTTATTGCATTTGCCATCGGAAACGAATTTCGGCTGTCACAGCTTAAAGCCACCGGTAAGCAGGCTACAGTGATCGGGATCTTTCAGGCGGTAACGGCTACATTACTGGTGGATCTGGCGCTTGTCGGACTGCATTTCTGCTTCGGAGAAAACGTACTCCCCCTTTCCGCAGCCATTACGCTGGGCGCGATCGCCGCGGCTACTGCACCCGCGGCCACTTTGATGGTTGTCCGGCAGTATAAGGCAAAGGGTGAAGTAACGGATCTTCTGCTGCCGATCGTCGCTCTTGACGATGCGGTCGGGCTTATTATCTTCGCCGTATCCTTTGGAATCGCGCAGGCTTTGAAGGGCGGAGAACTGAATGTATACGCCATCATCGTCAACCCGATTCTGAAGATCATCTGCTCCCTGATTCTTGGAGCGGTACTCGGCGCTCTTCTCACGGAGCTGGAAAAGCTGTTCTTCTCCAACTCCAACCGTTTGTCTCTTTCGATTGCCTTTGTTGTGCTGACGATTGCTCTGTCCTCGATCAGGATCCCCCTGGGCGAGACCGAGATATCCTTCTCCTCTCTTCTGGTGTGTATGATGCTGGGAACCGTGTTCTGCAATATGAGTGATTATTCGGTAGATATCATGAACCGGGCGGACAAATGGACAGCGCCCCTGTTCGCCACGTTCTTTGTCATCAGCGGCGCAGGGCTGGAGCTCAGTGTTTTCCGGTATCCGGCGGTTCTTTTGATCGGACTTGTCTATATCTTGACCCGGTGTCTGGGAAAGTATTTTGGGGCTTCCTTCAGCAGCATGATTACGGGATGCAGTGAGAACGTCAGGAAGTATCTGGGGATTACACTGTTTCCACAGGCCGGTGTGGCTCTTGGGATGGTGGTGATGGCACAGTCTCTGGGCGGGAATGAGGCATCACTGATCCGGAACGTTATCCTCTTCAGTGTGCTGATTTATGAAATTGTAGGCCCGATGCTGACCAAGATGGCGCTCACTGCTGCCGGCGAGATCGATTCGATCCCGGCCCAGAAGAAAACGAGGGAGCGTTTTGCACATCGATAAAGACCGAAAAAGGGGTCTGTCTCATATTGAGGCAGACCCCTGTCCGTTATCTGATTTTGTTTCCTCTCCCTGCTGCTTCTGCAGGCGCTGTTTTTTTCGTTCCTCCCGGGCTTTGGCGCGCCGGGGGTTGCGGATGAAGACCAGGATTCCGATGCCCAGCAGCGTCACCAGGATCGCCGCAATGCAGAGCGTACGCACCACCGGGCCGCGGCCGGCGATCCAGAGGCTTATGACCCCGCCGATGGCGGCAATGCCGTAGAGCACCAGCACGGTCTGCTTCTGACTCAGACCCAGGGCGAGCAGCCGGTGGTGGATGTGGCCCTTGTCCGCATGGAAGGGACTCTGCCCGTGGGCCAGGCGCCGGATGACGGCAAAGCCCGTGTCGGCCAGGGGCAGGGCGAAGGCCACCACGGCCTGCAGCTTGAACAGGCCCAGGATCGAGGCGGTGGCCAGGATGAAGCCCAGGAACTGAGAGCCCACATCCCCCATGAAAATCTTGGCGGGGTTGAAGTTGAAGGGAATAAAGCCCAGGCACGCGCCGATCAGGGCAGTGAGGATGATGGCGGCGGCAGGCTCAGCCGTGAAGAAGAGGATGGAGCCCGCCAGCAGGAAGAACGAGCAGATGGCCGTGACGCCGGCCGCAAGCCCGTCCAGCCCGTCGATCAGGTTGAAGGCGTTGGTGCACAGGACGATCCACAGCATGGTCAGCGGCGGGCCCATCCAGCCGAGATCCATATAGGTCTGGCTGACGGGCCAGGTGATCGCGTCGATCACGAGGCCGAAGCGCACACACACAAAGGCCGCAAACATCTGCAGCACCAGCTTGACCGAGGGGCGCAGATTCACGATATCGTCCACGAAGCCCATACCCGCAATGATGACGGCGCCGATCACAATGCCGTAAATCTTCTCCGACACGGGCACAAAGAGCAGCACCGCGAGGAAAAAGCCCACGATGATCGCAAGACCGCCCATGCGGGGGATGGGATGGTCATGGATGCGGCGCTCATCCTTGGGGATATCCATAGCGCCGATCCGCTCGGCAAAGCGCTTGACCGGCGGTGTCATGCGGTTGCAGACCACCAGCGCCACCACGAAGGCGGAAAACAACGTCAGCCAGGGGTTTAAGTTCGGAAACATAAGCGTCCTCCCTGAAATCAGTTAGGAGTCAGGAGTTTGAAATTAAAACGGCTTCTCTACGAGCCCGATCTTCTTATAGACCTTCCGCAGCGTTCTGCGCGCCACGGCGCTCGCCTTCTGCGCGCCCTGGGTGTAGACCTCCTGGAGATAGGCCTTGTCGGCGATGATGTGCTCGGCCTCCTCGCGGATGGGGCGCAGGCTTTCAATGACCGCCTCGCCCACCTGCGGCTTAAAGACGCCGTAGCCCTTGCCGTCAAACTCGGCTTCGATCTCGCTGTAGCTCTTGCCGGTGACGGAGGAATAGATGTTCATGAGGTTTGCCACGCCCGGCTTGTTCTCGGGGTCAAAGCGGACGCAGCGCTCGGTATCGGAATCCGTGACGGCGCGTTTAAATTTGCGGGCAAGCTCCTCCGGGCTGTCCATCAGGAAGACGCAGCCCTGGGGATCGGACTTGGACATTTTGGACGCGGGGTTGGAGAGGCTCATGATCCGCGCGCCCACCTTGGGGATATAGGGCTCGGGCACCTTGAAGGTCTCCCCGTAGAGGTTATTGAAGCGGATGGCGATGTTGCGCGTCAGCTCGCAGTGCTGCTTCTGATCCTCGCCCACAGGGACATAATCCGCCTGGTACAGGAGGATGTCCGCCGCCATCAGGGCGGGATAGGTAAAGAGCCCGCCGTTAATGTTGTCGGCGTGCTTTGCGCTCTTGTCCTTGAACTGGGTCATGCGGCTCAGCTCTCCGAACATGGTGTAGCAGTTGAGGATCCAGCCGAGCTCGGCATGCTCGTGCACATGGCTCTGCAGGAAGAGGGTGTTCTTCTCCGGGTCCAGGCCGCAGGCGATATACTGGGCAAGCTGCGTGGTGGAGCGGCGGCGCAGCTCCTTGGGTTCCTGACGCACGGTAATGGTGTGCAGGTCGGCCATGAAATAATAGCAGTCAAACTGATCCGGCAGCTCCGCCCAGTTTTTCACCGCGCCGAGGTAGTTGCCAAGGTGCAGATCCCCGGAGGGCTGGATGCCCGAGAGCATGACTTTTTTCTTTTCGCTTGCGTTATCCATAAGGGGTTTCCTCCCATGTCGACAATTTTCCATACTTCCGTATATTTTAACAAAAGAACTGGTACTTGACAACTGCCAATTTACAAAATAATATAGCCGGTGTGAAGAAAACTCCACCCTTATCAAACGGAGGAACAAGATGAAAGATATAAGCTGGTTCAATGACATGGAAGCGCGCATTCCCACCGGTGAGGTGCGCACCCGCTTCGCCCCCTCTCCCACAGGCTACATGCATGTGGGCAACCTGCGCACGGCGCTCTATACGTATCTCATCGCCCGTCACGGGCAGGGCAAGTTCATCCTGCGCATCGAGGATACCGACCAGGGCCGCCTGGTGGAGGGCGCGGTGGATGTCATTTACAAGACCATGGCCGAGTGCCATCTGGAGCATGACGAGGGTCCCGACGTCGGCGGCCCGGTGGCCCCCTATGTGCAGACCGAGAGACGGCCGCTGTACAAGGAATACGCCGAGCTTCTCATGGAGCGCGGCCACGCCTACCGCTGCTTCTGCGAGAAAACCGAGAGCGAGGAGGACAGCGGCGACTTTGACCGCGGCGACGATCCCTGCCGCAGCCTGAGCCGGGAGGAATCCGACCGGCGCGCTGCCGAGGGCAAGCCCTATGTCATCCGCCAGCGTATCCCGCACGAGGGTACCACCACCTTCCACGACGAGATCTACGGCGACATTACCGTGGAGAACAAGAGCCTTGACGACCAGGTCCTCTTAAAGCGCGACGGCCTGCCCACCTACAACTTTGCCAACGTCATCGACGACCATCTTATGGGCATCACCCATGTCGTGCGCGGCAGCGAGTATTTAAGCTCCGCCCCCAAATACAACCTTCTGTACGAGGGCTTCGGCTGGCCCATCCCCAAGTACGTCCACTGCTCACCGGTCATGCGCGACCAGCACAACAAGATGTCCAAGCGCCACGGCGACCCCTCCTACGAGGATCTGATCGCCCAGGGCTACCTGACCGACGCGGTCATCAACTATGTGACGCTGCTGGGCTGGAGTCCCAGAGGGGAGCGGGAGATCTATTCTCTGGACGAGCTGAAGGAGATCTTCGATCTCTCCGGTATCTCCAAGTCCCCCGCCATCTTCGACATTGAGAAGCTGCGCTATTTCAACGCCGAGTACATCCGCGCCATGAGTCCGGAGGCCTTTGCGAAGGTGGCCGAGCCCTTCATCCGGCAGACGGTGAAAAATCCCGCCATCGACGCGCACGCCGTTGCGGCGCTTCTGCAGCAGCGCACCGAGGTGCTGACCGAGATCCCCGAAAAGGTGGACTTCTTCGACGCGCTCCCGGACTACGATCCCGAGCTCTTCGTGCACAAGAAATCCAAGTCCGACAAAGACTCCTCCCGCGCGGTGCTCGAGAAAGTGATCCCGGCCTTTGAGGCTCTTCCCGCATGGAACGACGAGAGCATCATGGATGTGATGGTAACGCTTGCCGAGGCGGAGGGCGTCAAAAACGCCAAGGTCATGTGGCCCGTGCGTATCGCGGCGGCGGGCAAGGCCGTCACCCCCGGCGGAGCGGTGGAGATCTGCCGCATCCTGGGCAGAGACGAGTGCCTCAGGCGTCTGCGCGTGGGGCTCGGGAAGCTCGCCTGATTCCAGGGCGATACCGGACGCGTTCTATGGAGGTTCTCGCATGAAGCATCAGAAAGTCCTTTCTCTTCTGCTTTGCCTTGTTCTGTTCGTCTCCCTGCTGCCCGCCGCGGCGCTGGCAGATACCGGCGGTACGATCGTCGGCTTTGCCCCGCTGGGAGATGCCGGGACCGTCAGCGTAAAGTACAAGCCCGCCCTGACAGAGCTGGAAAAGCGCTTCCCGGCAGCCCTGAGCGTCACGCTCTCCTCCGGGGCTGCGGCGAGCACGCCGGTCGCCTGGCGCTGTCTGGAGGATTATGACGAGGAGCTGACGGAATTTCACTTTGTCCCCGCGCCCGCTCTCCCTGTGGAGGCGGGGGTCTCGCTGCCTGCGATCACCGTTGTGATCGAGGCCGAATCCGCGCGCGCCGTCATGTCTGTGCCCCGGGAGCGCACGGAGGCGGAGCCGTCCATCGTCGGCGTTCTGCTGCCGGAAGGGCGCAGAGGAGCCTCGCTGCCGTCCTACTACAACGCCTACGAGCGGGGCCTGCTGCCGCCGCTGCGCAACCAGAACCCCTACGGCACATGCTGGGCTCACGCTGCCGTCGGCTGCATCGAAGCCGCCCTCATCCATGACGGCATTGCCGGCACGGACATTGATCTGTCCGAGCTGCATCTTGTTTACTTCGGCAACCACGAATATGCCGATGAGAAGGGCTGCAGCGTCGGCGACACCGTGGACGTTACGGTTTCCGACTATTACAATTACGGCGGATACTCAGGCCTCGCCGTAAGCAGGATGGCAAACCTTGTCGGCCCGGCCCGGGAGACGACGGTTCCCTACCGTTGGATCACCGACTATTATCCTGACCCGGCGGACGGGCGGAACGACGACTGCTCGATCCAGCTCTCGAGAGCTTACTACCTCAACAGCAGCGACCTCGATGCGATCAAGTACTGCATTCAGACCTGCGGGGCTGTGGAGATCGGTTATTACGCCGCAGACGCCAACTACAGCGCTACAAACAATTCCTATTACTGCTCCTCTGCCCGCTCGTCGAACCACGAAGTCATGCTGGTCGGCTGGGACGATTCCTTTTCCCGCTCCAAATTCAGAACCGGCACGCCCGATGGAGACGGGGCCTGGCTTGTGAGAAACAGCTGGGGCGGCAGCGGCTACGGCTATGACAGCTATTTCTGGCTCTCCTATTACGACAAAAGCCTGGACACCGCGACCGCAATGGAGGCGATCCCGGACCAGTATGACCACTGCTACGCCTATAACGGCTCGCCCATCCTTGCATGGTACCCCATGCAGAGCGGCCAGGTCATGACGGAACAGCACTACAGCATCTCCGGTGGGGAGACGATCAGCGCCGTCGGCGTTGAGACATGCACGGCAAACCTGGATGTCTCCCTCAACCTGAGCTGCGCCGGAAAAACCGTCGCCCAGAGCTTCCGCACCACCTATCCCGGTTACTATCTGATCCCCCTGAAGGACGCCCTTCCCGTCCCAAATGAATCTGCCGCGACGCTGAAGATCACCTATAGCGGCAATGGCGGCATGGATATCCCTGTTGAGAGCAGAAGCTACTCTTCCGTGATCTCCTACAACGCCTACTGCGGCAGCGACGGCATGTGCATCACATCGTTCGGTTCGACCTTCAACACCGACAGCGACAGCGTTGTGCGCCTGTTCACGAATAACGATGCCTCCCCCGTTTACGGCACGCCGGACTTTACGCTGCCGGCTTCGCTCAGGACAATTGGAGCCAACGCCTTCGAGGGGCTCGGCATGCACATTGTCTATGTGCCGGACCGCTGCACCTCCATCGGCGCCCGGGCCTTCTGCGGCTGTACCGGCCTGACCCAGATCCGTCTGCCGAAAAACTGCACGATCAGCAGCAGCGCCTTTGACGCCTGCACCGCTCCGATCCAGGTTTTCGCCCCGGCGGGCGGCACGACAGAGGCCTGGTGCACGGGCCGCAGCGACGTTGTCTTCATCGCGGAATAGAAAAAGCATACCCTCTCCCGGCGGATTTGAACCCGGGAGGGGGTTTTTGCTTTCAGCAAAATACTGTGCTGAAAAAACGTAATTTTTGCTGTTGTTTTTTTGGCGGGGCCTGATAAAATAAAAGCAGCAAATCAGAAACGTGCGTATCATGATAAGGAGGAACAAACCATGCCGATGCAAATGGGCTTTCGCTGGTACGGCGAGGGCAACGACAACATCAAGCTGAGCGACATCCGGCAGATCCCCGGCGTGAAGACCATCGTCTGGGCCCTGCACAACAAGATGCCCGGCGAGATCTGGCAGCCGGAGGAGATCAGGAAGGTCGTTGACCAGATCACTGCCGCGGGCTTCAACGCCGAGGTGGTGGAGTCTGTGAACGTGCACGACGATATCAAGATCGGCCTTCCCACCCGCGAGCAGTACATTGAAAACTACATCCAGACCATCCGCAACCTCGCCCCCTTCGGCGTGAAGGTCATCTGCTATAACTTCATGCCCATCTTTGACTGGACGCGCTCGGACATGTTCCACCCCGTGGGCGACGGCTCCACGGCCCTTTTCTACCAGAAGGACATGATCCAGGACGATCCGAAGGAGATGGCGGACTATGTCATGGGCCTGACCGAAAAGTACCACATGACCTTCCCCGGCTGGGAGCCAGAGCGCATGGCAAAGCTCGATGAGCTCTTTGAAAAGTACAGGCCCGTCACCAAGGAAAGGCTCTGGGAAAACTTCAGGTACTTCCTTGAAAAGCTCATGCCCGTCTGCCACGAGTGCGACATCAAAATGGCCGTCCACATGGACGATCCCCCCTGGGACATTTTCGGCCTGCCGCGCCTGCTTGTGGACGCGGAGAGCATCGACCGCTTCCTCAGGATGGTGGACGATCCGTACAACTGCCTGACGCTCTGCTCCGGCTCGCTGAATGCCAATCCCGCCAACAACGTCGCCGAGATCGTTCGCAGGCACTGCGACCGCATTGCGTTCGCGCATATCCGCAACGTCAAGCATTTCCCGAACGGCGACTTCTCTGAGGCGTCGCACCGCGACTGCGACGGCGAGACCGGCATCCTGGACATTCTCAAGGCCTACCACGACTGCGGCTTCGAGGGCTATATCCGCCCCGACCACGGCCGGCACCTCTGGGACGAGAAGCCCGGCAACGTCCGACCCGGTTACGGTCTCTATGACCGCGCCCTCGGCATCATGTACATGCTGGGCGCGTGGGACTACATGGACAAGTTTGGCGTTTGAAGTTTGGAGTGTGGAGTTATGGTACTGAATAACGAATCCATCAAGAACAGAGAAGCCTGGGAAGCCCTGGGCTACCGGCTGCCCAAATTCGACCGGGACGCGATGGTCGGGAAGACCGTCCAAAATCCCACCTGGCTGCACTTTGGCGCGGGCAATATCTTCAAGGCCTTCCAGGCCGACGCCTGCCAGCGCCTGCTGGACGCGGGGCTCTGGGACACCGGCATCATCGCCGCCGAGCGCCGCGAGAAAAAGCCCGAGGTCAACGACAATCTGACCGTCAAGGTCACGCTCAAGGCCGACGGCCACGTGGAAAAGGCCGTCGTCGCCTCCATCGCCGAGAAGGTCTACCTCTACGGCAGCGAGGCAAGGCTCAGGGAAATCTTTGAAAACCCCAGCCTCCAGATGGTGTCCTTCACCATCACTGAGAAGGGCTATGCGCTGTATGACGCAAACGGCGAATTTCTGCCCGACATCGCCGCCGACCTCGCAGGCAAGCCCGAGGACGCGAAGAGCTACATGGGCAAGATTACCGGCCTGCTCTGCGCCCGCTATCTCAAGAACAAGGCCCCGCTCGCCATGGTGAGCATGGACAACTGCTCCCATAACGGCGACAAGCTCAAGGCCGCGATCACCTGCTTTGCCGAGAAGTGGGGCGGCCCCGGCTTCAATGCCTGGCTCAGGGAGTCGGTGAGCTTCCCCTGGTCGATGATCGACAAGATCACCCCGGGGCCGGACGCCTCCGTCGCGGCCATGCTCAAGGAGGACGGGCTTGCCGACGGCACCCCCTTCGTCAACGCCGAGGAGTGCGAGTACCTGGTCATCGAGGACCAACCCCCTGCACACCAGCCTCGCCGTCTTCGGCTGCCTGCTGGGCTACGACAGGATCTGGAAGGAGATGCAGGACGAGGATCTCAAAAAGCTGGTGGAGCTTGTCGGCTACAAGGAGGGTCTGCCCGTCGTGACCGATCCCGGCATCATCAAGCCCCGGGATTTCATCGACGCGGTGGTGCACGAGCGCGTGCCGAACCCGTTTATGCCGGACATGCCGCAGCGCATCGCCATGGATACCTCACAGAAGCTGCCCATCCGCTTCGGCGAGACGGTCAAGGCCTATATGGCTTCTGACAAGCTGGATGTGAACGATCTCAAGTTTATCCCTCTGGTACACGCCGGCTGGCTGCGCTATCTGATGGCGATCGACGACAACGGCAACGCCTTTGAGCCGAGCTCCGACCCGCTGCTCGAGACCGCGCAAGGCTATGTCAAGGACTTCAAGCTCGGTGAGAAGCCCGACTGCTCCAAGCTCGATGGCCTGCTGAGAAACGCCTCCATCTTCGGCGTGGATCTGGTGGCCGCGGGCCTCGCGGAGAAGATTTACGACTACTTCACCGAGCTCACCGAGGGTGTCGGCGCGGTGCGCAGGACTCTGCACAAATACGTCTGGGGCGAATAATTGCTCTGTTACGCCTCGGGCCTGCCCGCATTTTTGCGGACAGGCCCGATTTTTTATTACAGCTGCAGGCGCTTGCGCAGCAGACGCGACACGCCGACCAGAAGCGCCGTATAGACCGCCGTGAGCAGCAGGAACAGCGGCAGAGGCTTTTCCAGCGCCCAGAAGTGGGTGAGATAGATTTCAAAGGTCAGCCCGCCGAGGAAGCCCAGGCTCCGGTTTACGGCGCGGCCCGGCTTCCACCGCTCCAGCCATGACGAGACGGCGGCTGTCAGGATGCAGAGCCCCGGCGTGATGAGCAGCATCGGATACCATGCGATGCCATGGCTCCAGATGAGGTCCGGGAAAAATTTCGGGCTCTCCCAGATGATCGCCGCACCCACCGGCATCAGGCCCAGCAGCAGCGCAAGCTCCGCCTTCGTGAGCGCCTCCCGTCTCCCGCTCTCGGCGGCGAAGAGCATGCCCGTGAAGAATATGGGCAGGCGGGCGGCAATGATGATGAGCTCGTTATCCCCCCAGAAGGCGGCGGAGAACAGCAGCAGCGCCAGCACTGCGGCCGCGGCCTTCAGGCGTGTGCCGCATTTTTCCGCGAGAGGGGCCAGCCAGGGCGTGAGCAGATAGCTCAGCCACATGCCGGAGATATACCAGTTAAAGGAGGGCGAGACGGCCGTGAAGCCATGCACGCCGAAAAGATTGGCCAGCGCCGCGGCAAAGCCGATCCCGCCGCCCCTGGCCTGCGCCAGAATCCAGACCAGAATAAAGGGCAGATAGACCGGCAGGATGCGCCCGGCGCGCCGACGCAGGAAGCCGACCGGATCCCGGTCCCGGCTGTAGGAGAAAAAGCAGCCGATGCCCGAGGCAAAGAAAAAAATGTCCACGCCGCCGTAAAAGAAACCGGCGGCTTTTTTCAGCGCCGTCTCCGGCCAGGCGCCCTTGGTGTGGTAGCACAGGATCAGCAGGATCGCCAGGGCCATCATGCTTTTCCGATATTTGAACAGGGTCTGAAAACGCATCCATTCACCTCCCGGAGCGGCGGCTCCGCCAATAGTATCAGCGGGGAAGCCTGCATCGGCGGATGATCTCCGCAATCGCGCAGACCAACTCGCTTCAATTCGTTTGAGGCTGTCTCTTTCCATCTTTCCGCCCTCTTTTTCTCCGCTCATATACTGGAACAGTATGATTATAACACTTGTTTCATGAAAGCGGGAGTTTTCTTTGCTTTTTCTTCTCAGCGGGCACAGCATACGCCGGCAACTCTCACAGCAGTGTCACATACGCTCCGTCTTGCGCGTTTGAAGGGATTGGCTTATAATGACGATAACCATATTTTTCGGGGGGATTAACATGGAAAACGCAATGGAGCTTATCCGGGCACGCCACAGTGTGCGCCAGTACCTGGACAAAAAAATCCCGACAGAGATCAGGGAACAGCTCGACGCCTGTGCCGCGGGGCTGAACGAGAGCGCCGGCCTGCATATCCAGATCCTTTATGACGAGCCTGCCTGCTTCAGCTCCCGCATGGCAAAATACGGGCGCTTTGAAAACTGCGCCAATTACATCGCCATGGTGGGGCCGAAGGCGCCTGACCTGGAGGAGCGCTGCGGCTGGTACGGCGAGCTGCTGGTGCTGAAGGCCCAGGAGCTGGGCCTCAACACCTGCTGGGCAGCGCTGACCCACGGGAAGAGCAGGGCACAGCTCTCGGACGGGGAGAGCGAGGTCATCCTGATCGCCCTCGGCTACGGCAAAACCCAGGGCGCCGAGAGGAGGAGCAAGACGCCCGCCGACGTCAGCAACATTGCTCCCGACAGCCCCGCCTGGTTTCGGCAGGGCGTGGAGGCAGCGCTGCTCGCGCCGACCGCCGTCAACCAGCAGAAGTTTCATTTCACGCTGCACGACGGCTGCGTCTCTGCCAGGGCGGGCCTGATCGGCAGCTGCCTGAAAATCGACCTCGGCATCGTCAAATGCCATTTTGAGCTCGGCGCGGGGAAGGAAAACTTCCGCTGGGCGGAGTAATACAATCCTTTATCGGGGCTGTCTCTAAGGCAATACCGCATAATTCGGCAAGAGCAGATCCTGAGAAAATTTGGGTTCTGATAAAGGCACTTTTTCGCAGATGTACTTTGTGTACCTCAAGAGATTGTGCGGTGTTGCCCAAGCCCTGCAGAAAAGGAATGCCGCAGGGGCCGACGGCCCAGGCCGGCCTCTCTTGCCAACAGGCCACCGGTTATTATGACCGGTGGCCTGTTGGCAATTCACCCTCTGCCCTCATCGGTCCGCCGTTTTGCACTGCGTTTTTCGGCGGGCCGAGCCGGGGATCGGGCCCTGCGTTTTTTGCAGCCCTATATGTTTTGAGACAAGCTCTTTCATTATATACTGCGCAAAAACTGCTCGATGATATACGATTCATAGAGGTGGGCCGCGTCGTTGGGGTGGGTGTTGACCGAGCCTGTGAGGCTGCCGGTATAGTCCACTGCCCAGCGCCGCTTGAGCTCCTCCTTTACAAAGTCCGCCACATCGGGATTGACGCTGCGGATCATGGCGGGGGTGCGGCCGTCGCCGTTCAGGTCCAGGTAAGCCAGGCCGTACTTCTTTGCCGCGGCGATCGTCATGTCCCGGTAGGCTGCGGTCTCAACGCCGTTGGAGACGATGATGCCGATATGGGCCTTCGGCCGATTCCGGATCAGCCACCAGAGCACCATGTTCCAGGCGCCGCCGAAGCTGTGGATCGTCTCCTCCTCCAGCGAGCCCAGGGGAATCTTGCCGGTGATGTCCTCCCCGTCTCCGGAGAAGGCGCGGGGCGCGTGATGGCTGTCGTTGATACCGAGATAGAGGGTGATATAGTCGGCATCCTCGGGGATGTTCTGATAGTTCCAGGGCATCTCCGGCGCGGTGAGGGAGTTGCGAAACGCTCCCGGCTCCGGCGGGTAGGCCAGGGTCCGCCCGCCCTCAAAGAAGGGCGCCAGCTCCATGTTGTTGCGGTTTGCGATCAGGTAGGGGTAGACGCTGCGCTTCCCCTGATAGCGGCCCGACGGGATGGGGGCGTTCTGCTCCAGGCCGTTTGTAAAGCTGTCGCCGCATACGACCCATTTTTTCCCGTTGAGGACATTATAGCTTTCCGACATGTCAGAACCCTCCGCTGTTCAGTCTTCGGGCGGCATCCTGCGCACGCCCGTCAGGCCGTCGGCCTGCCTCATTTCCCGCCTTCTCCGGCGGGGATATATTCGCGCTCCACATACTGGGGCGTTGCGTTGACACACATGAAGACCCTGCCCACATACTCGCCCACAAGGCCCAGCAGCAGCAGATTCAGCCCGCCGATGATGAGGATCAGGATCGTTGTGGTGGTCCAGCCCATCGGGGCGAGGTTCACCGTGAAGCGGCGGATCAGCACTATCAGGGCGTAAAGGAAGCCGATGAAGGCGATGAAGGCGCCGGAATAGGTCGCAATGCGCAGGGGCTTGACCGAGAAGGAGGTAAAGCCGTTCATCCAGAGCCCCAGGAGCTTGGAGAGGGTATAGCCCGAGCGGCCCTCCTCCCGCGCCCGGTGGGTGACCGGCACATTGCAGATGCGCTTGGTCGAGCGCAGCACCAGGCCCATCACATAGGGGTAGCAATGCTCATAGCGCAGCATCTCGTCCACAAGGAAGCGCCGGGCCGCAAAATAGGAGTTCAGCTCCAGTTCCCGCGGCTTTCCCAGCATGATCTCCGTCATGCGGCGGTTGACATCGCTCCCGAAACGGCGAAGGCCCGATTCCTGCTTGTCGGCATAGGCGGCATAGACCACATCATAGCCCTCCTCCAGCTTCTCCAGGAGCTTGCCCACCTCGTCTGCGGGCGTCTGCCCGTCGTCGTCGAGGCAGACGACGTAATCGCCCTTCGATTTGCGCATGCCGCACATGAGGGCCGCGTGCTGGCCGAAGTTCTTGGCGAGGTCCACGGCGGCGATGTGCCGGTCCTTCGCCGCAAGCGCCCGGATCACGGCAAAGGTATCGTCCGGGGAGCAGTCGTTGACCAGCACGATCTCGTAGTCGTATTGCGGGAGTCTGTCCATGGCTCCGCCGATCTCCGCCGTGACCGCGCCGATGGTCTTTGCCGAACGGTAGCACGGGATCACAAAGGATACAAGCTTCATTCAAATCTGCTCCTTTCAGGGGTGACAATCCAGCCCGCTCTTCCGCAGCAGCGCCTGCATCTCATCCTGGGTGTCCGCCGTCAGGATGTAGTAGCCGTAGCGGGTGGAGCTGTCGCGGATCTCCCGCCCGTCGATGGGCAGGATCTCGCTCACGCGATAAAGCGCCGCCGGGTTCTCCCTCCGAATGCGCTCCAGAGCCCTGAGATCCGCCTCGCTGAACAGGAAGCGGATCGCCGCGACGCGCGTTTTGCCCGTGCTCTCCGTCGTCGGCTCCGTGCCGCAGGCGGTTTCGATCACGGCGCGCACGAAGTCCACGCCGGTGGAGAGCTTCACGAGGTCCGAGCCGATGCAGTCCCCGCCCATGCGGGCGCCGCATTCAATGAGGCGGATGCCGCCCTTCTCGTCCACCTTGAGCTCCGTGTGAGAGGCGCCGTATTGTACGCCGAGGCTGTCGAGCACCTTCGGCACCAGCGCCTTGATCTTCGCAAGGGTCGCATCGTCCATGTGCTTCGGCGGTTGGAGATGGCCGGTCTCCACAAACAGCGGCGCGCCGGTGGTGAACTTCTCCGTCACGGCGAGGAAGCGGTGCTCTCCTCTCCAGGAGAGGTATTCCACGCTGTACTCCCGGCCCTCGGCAAACTCCTCCGCCAGCACCTTCTTTTCAAAGGACGGCTCCCGTGCAAGGGCGATCGCCCCGGGCAGCTCCTTCGGATCCGTGACCTTGTAGATGCCCCGGCTGCCGGAGCGGTCCGTGGGCTTTACGATCAGCGGATACCTGAGCGGCAGGGCGTCGAGATCCATGCCCTCCTCCACCAGGATGCTTTTGCAGGAGGGGAGCCCCGCCTTCTCAAAGGCCCGGCGCATGAGGTGCTTGTTCGTGGCGGTCATAGCGCTGACCATGCCGTTTCCCGTAAGGCCCAGGCCCTCGGCCACGTAATTGACCGTGATGGCGGCAAGGTCCGAGGCGATCGAGCAGACGCCCGCCGGCCGGATGGCGCGGGCAATTTCCAGGATGCGCTCCTTCTCCACAATGCTCACGGGGTAGAAATAATCCGCCGTGCGCTCGCCGATATCGCCGCACTGCCAGGCGAAGACGTGGGTCGTATAGCCCATGGCCTTCGCCTCCAGGATCAGCTGGTTTTGAAAATCATTGGCGCCGATGATAAGGATGGCTTTTTTCATAACTCCGTCAGCCCCCGCTTTCGGATGACCTGCCGCTCTACATACTGGGGAGAGGCGTTGATGCACATATAGATGCGGCCGATGTATTCGCCGATCATGCCGAGCACCAGGAGGATCACACCGCCCAAAAGCAGCATCAGCGCCATGGTGGAGGCCCAGCCCTCGGGGATGGAGCTGTCGACAAAGTGCTTGACGATAATGACAACGAAGTAGATAAAGCCCAGCACCGCCGCGATCGCCCCGCACCAGGTCGCAATGCGCAGGGGCTTGACCGAGAAGGAGGTAAAGCCGTTCATCCAGAGAGAGAAGAGCTTGACGAGCGTGTAGCCGCTCTCCCCCTCCTCCCGCGCCCGGTGGGTGACCGGCACGGTGCCGATGCGCCGCGTGGAGCGGAGGATGAGGCCTTCCACATAGGGGTAGCAGTTTTTGTAAACCAGCATCTCGTCCACGATGAAGCGCCGCATGGCAAAATAGCTCGTGATGGTGAGCTCCTTCGGCTTGCCCAGCATGATCTCCGTCATGCGGTTGTTGAGCACGGTGCCGAGATTGCGCCAGGCAGCGTGCTGCTTGTGGGCATATTCGGCGTAGACCACATCGTAGCCCTCGTCGAGCTTTTTGAGGAGCTTTCCGACCTCGCTGCCGGGAGTCTGCCCATCGTCGTCCAGGCAGACGGCGATCTCCCCCTCGGCACGCCGGAGGCCCGCCATCAGCGCCGCGTGCTGGCCGAAGTTTTTCGCAAGGTCCACCGCGGTGATCCTCCCGTCCTTCTCTGCCAGGTCCCGCAGGACCTCAAAGGTGTTGTCCGGGGAGCAGTCGTTGACCAGGATATACTCGCTGTCATATTCCGGCATTTCCGCCATGGCGGCCCTGAGCTCGTCCACCACGCCGGTGATGGTGTTTGCCGAGCGGTAACAGGGGATCACAAAAGATACAAGGCGCATGTCTCAGCCCTCCTCTGCCAGTCTCGCCATGAAGACCACATCGGTGTACACGCCGCCCAGCTTTACATAGTCGCGGAAGATGCCCTCAGTCTGAAAGCCGGCCTTTTCATAGCTGCGCCGGGCCACGGCATTGTCGCCCAGCACCTTGAGCGAGATGCGGTGCAGGCGCAGCACATCCAGGCCGAAGGCCGTGAAAAGCCGCGCCGTCTCGGTGCCGAGGCCGCGGTTTCTGGCCCAGGGCTCGCCGATGAAGATGCCGTACTCGGCGGATTCGTTTTTCCTGTCCACATCGCGGAAATAGACGCTGCCGACGCTTTTTCCGCCGGTGCGCTCAACAATGATATACTGGATAACCTTGCCGGTCTCCACCTTGTTTTTGAGCCAGTCCCGGTGCATCTCAGGGGTAAAGGGCTCCCGGAAGAGGAAGTATTTCCAGACCTCCGGGTCATTGCGCCATCTTACGACGTCCGCCGTGTCCGCGTCCGTGATCGGGCGCAGGCTCAGCTTCTCGCCGTTGATGACCGGCAGCTCGTTTGTTTGCAGAAGCAGCATGATGTTATGCTCCGTAAAAATCCCGCACAGCGGTGATGACCCGGTCCTGATCCTCTTTCGTCAGGCCGTAGTAGAGGGGCAGGCGCACAAGCCTGTCGGACTCCGCCGTGGTATAGCGGTCCTCCCCCGCAAAGCGCCCGAAGCGCAGCCCAGCCGGGGCTGAGTGCAGCGGCACATAGTGGAACACCGCGAGGATGTCCCGCTCCTTGAGGAATTGGATGAGCGCGGTGCGCTCGCTGAGGTCACGGCACTTGAGGTAGAACATGTGGGCGTTGTGGACGCAGCCCTCCGGAATGACCGGCAGCTCCACCCTGCCCCGGGCCGCAAGCTCCGCGAAGGCATCCTTGTAGCGCTGCCAGCTTCTCAGCCGGTCGTTGTTGATCTCATCCGCCAGCTCGAGCTGGGCCCAGAGATAGGCGGCGTTGAGCTCCGAGGGCAGGAAGCTGTCGCCGATATCCACCCAGGTGTACTTGTCCACCTGGCCCCGGTAGAAGCGGGTGCGGTTGGTGCCCTTCTCCCGCAGGATCTCCGCGCGGTCGACGTATGCGGGGGAATTGATGAGGATAGCGCCGCCCTCGCCCATGGAGTAGTTCTTCGTCTCATGGAAGGAGAAGCACCCGAAGTCCCCGATGGTGCCGAGAGCCTTCCCCTTGTAGCTCGCCATGACGCCCTGGGCCGCGTCCTCGATGACCAGCAGACCGTGCTTTCGCGCGATGGCCATGATCGTGTCCATCTCGCAGGCCACGCCCGCGTAGTGCATGACGACGATGACCTTCGTGCGGCTCGTGATGGCGGCCTCGATCTTCGTCTCGTCGATGTTCATGGTGTCGGGGCGGATATCCACAAAGACCAGGCGCGCCCCGTAGTTGGCAAAGGCGTTGGCGGTGGAGGAGAAGGTGAAGCTTGGCAGGATCACCTCGTCCCCGGGCTGAAGCTCACACAGGAGGCTCGCCATATCCAGGGCAGTGGTGCCGGAGGTGGTCAGCAGCACCTTGTGGGCGTCAAAGCGCTTTTCCATCCACTCGCTGCAGCGCTTGGTAAACTGTCCGTCGCCGCAGATCTTGCGGGAGGCAACGGCCTCGCCGATATATTTCATCTCGTTACCCGTGCAGGGCGGGACGTTGAAGCAGATCATGGTATCGTTCCTTTCTGTCTGCAAAGCAAAAGCGTTAAAAAAGATGTCTTTATATTATATCAGTAGAAGCGGGGATTGACAAGGGCGAAGTTTTTTTGTGTACGGCGCAGCAACGGAAAAATATGCACGATCTCTTGGGCAATACCGCATAATTCGGCAAGAGCAGATCCTGAGAAAATTTGGGTTCTGATAAAGGCACTTTTTCGCAGATGTACTTAAGTGAGCGTCCAAATCTTTGATTTCAAGAAAAAGTGACGAAATCAGAGCACAAATTTTCCAGGAGATGCCGAAGGCGGATTGTGCGGTGTTGCCCTTGACAAAAATGCAAGTCCGGATATAATGAGGAACGATTTCTTTTTTCAGGAGGAATAATAAAAATGGCTGGAACCTTCTGGGCCCTTGTGCCGCCCATCGTGGCCATCGTCCTGGCCCTTATCACCAAGGAAACCTACTCGTCCCTGTTCATCGGCATCGTGGTCGGCTCGCTCTTTGTGGGCGGCTTCAACCTCGTCGATTCCCTGGACGTCATGATCAACGACGGCTTCATCGGCGCCATTGCCGACGGCTGGAACGCGGGCATCTTCATGTTTCTCGTCCTGCTGGGCATCATGGTGGCGCTGGTCAACGCCGCCGGCGGCTCCGCCGCCTTCGGGCGCTGGGCCGTCAAGCACGTGCACTCCCGCGTGGGCGCCATGCTCGCGACCTTCCTGCTGGGTGTGCTGATCTTCATTGACGACTATTTCAACTGCCTGACGGTCGGCTCGGTCATGCGCCCCGTCACCGACAGCCACAAGATCTCGAGAGCGAAGCTTGCGTACATCATCGACGCCACCGCCGCTCCCGTGTGCATGATCGCCCCGGTCTCCTCCTGGGCGGCTGCCGTCTCCGCCACGGCGCAGGATCTGGACTCCGGCATCTCCGGCATCCAGCTCTTCATCCAGGCCATCCCCTATAACTTCTACTCTCTGCTGACCATCATCTTCGTCATCGCGCTGGCCGTCATGAACTTTGACTACGGCCCCATGGCCAAGGCGGAGCTGCGCGCCGCCCAGGGCATAACCGGCTCCCTCGGCAATGAGAACGAGCAGAATGTCCCCGGCGCATCCATCTGGGACATGCTGATCCCGGTCATTGCCCTTATCGTCAGCTGCATCGCCGGCATGATGTATGTCGGCGGCTACTGGTCCGGGGCAAGCCTCATTGACTCCTTTGCCGACACCGACGCCTCCGTCGGTCTCCCCTGGGGCAGCATCATCGCCGTCATCTTCACCTTTATCTATCTGCTGTGCCGCCGCGTTATCACCTTCAAGGACGCCACCGGCTGCATCACCAAGGGCTTCATCGCCATGGTGCCCGCCATGCTGATTCTGACCTTTGCCCTGACGCTGAAGAATATCACGGGTCTTCTGGGCGCGGCCGACTATGTGGCCGGTCTTGTGGAGGGTGCGGCCTCGGGCCTGTTCTCCATGCTGCCCGCCGTCATTTTCCTTGTGGCTCTGGGCCTTGCCTTCTCCACCGGCACAAGCTGGGGCACCTTCGGCATCCTGATTCCGATCGTGCTGCCCGTCTTCAAGAACAGCCCCGAGCTTCTCATGATCGGCATCTCCGCCTGCCTTGCGGGCGCTGTCTGCGGCGACCACTGCTCGCCCATCTCCGACACGACCATCATGGCCTCTGCCGGCGCGAATGTGGATCATATCGAGCACGTCTCCACCCAGCTTCCCTACGCCCTCACGGTTGCGGGCATCAGCTTTGTCTGCTACATCATCGCGGGCTTTGCGAAAAACGCCGCTCTCTGCCTTGCAGTCGGCGCCGTCCTTGTGCTTGCGACCCTCTTTATCCTGCGCTCCCGCCAGGCAAAGGCGAAAGCGTAAGCGAAAACTCGGCTCGAAGAAAAGCGCCGGTCAGATCCAAACGGACCTGGCCGGTGTTTTTCATTGCCTACCGCCACAGCACATCGAAGCAGCCGTGGCGTTCCACGGTGAAGCCCCGCCGGATCAGGTCTTCGGTGGGCGCGCCGTTCC
The DNA here is from genome assembly GCA_902790375.1 of Oscillospiraceae bacterium. Taxonomy (GTDB): domain Bacteria; phylum Bacillota; class Clostridia; order Oscillospirales; family Oscillospiraceae; genus Limivicinus. Next base: position 81,243 of record CADARY010000018.1, read on the forward strand.
AGAGCACATAGACGCCGAACATGTCCGTCGGCGCAGCGGCATCCTCACAGTAGACAAAGCGCCCGAAGCGCAGGGGACTCAGATACGCGGCGGGGTAGACGGCATATTCCACGCTGTCGTGAAACGCCTGCGGGGGCAGCTCCGCCTTGAGCAGCAGCTTGGGATAGGACAGGGCCTTCGTGACATAGACCGTCCCCTCATGGCGGAGGGCGGCATCCAGCGCCTCGTCCCAGCCGAGGGTGAACTCCCCGTTTAAGGACGCGCTGTAATCCGTGAAGTAACAGCGCACAAAGAAGCCGAAGAACACGAGCAGCGCCGCCAGCAGCGCGGGGGCTGCGGCGCGGGCGTATCGGCCCGCGAGCCGAAGCGCCGTCTCCATGCCGAACCCCACGGTCAGGCCGACGGGCATGAGCAAAAAGTTCATGCGGTTGACGTTCACGGAGATGAGGGCCGTGAGCACAAGACCCGCAAAAAGCCAGATCAGCAGCAATACCGCCGGATCAAAGCGCCGGGCGCGAAAAGCTTTTACACCCCGGTAAAGCAGCGCCCCGAGGCCGATGAGCCCGAAGACCGGCAGCACCACGGGATAGAAAAGCCCATAGATCCCGGGACTGTTCCACTTGAGCCCGTCCGACTGCCGCAGGAGGATAGACAGCATGGTTTTGAGATTCTCCGGCACGTTATGGAGCGAAATTTCCCCCGACCGCGCCGCCACAAGCTTCGGCACCGAGAAGGGGCCGATGGAAAACTCGCCCACGAATCCATAGTTCACCGCGAGAAAAGCCACCAGTGGCAGGGCCAGCGCCGCGAGAATCAGCCCCGCAAGCAGCAGCCGACGGTCAAGGCGCGGCCTTGCGTACAGGAGCATCAGCCCCAGAAGCCCCGGCATCACCGGCCAGATGGCGGAGTAGGCGTAGAGGGCCAGCCCGTAGCACAGAGCCGAGAGCGGCAGGAAGCGCCCGTCCTCCCGCCCCTTCAGGAAAAAGCAGAGGCCCAAAAGCAGCAGATTCGGGGCCATGTTGGATTCCAGCGCCCAGCGGGAGAGCAGGATATGCCAGGGGCAGAGCGCCAGCACCGCAAGGGCGCACAGGCCGCCGCGCCTGCCCGCCATACGACGCCCGACGGAGAAGGCCGCAGGCAGCGCGGCGAGGCCCAGCAGAAGCTGCGGCAGGCGGATGACCCAGGTCTTCACCCCGAAGAGGGCCAGAAAGGGGATCATCAGGTAGCTCTCCAAGGCGTTCATGCCGCTGCCCCAGGCGGTGAGGTAGACCGGCCAGGCGTGCAGGGAGCTGTCCTGCTCATAGTGCAGCAGGGCCCAGGACTCATAGGCGGCAAAGGCTTCGTCCTGATTGAGCCCCGGCGGTGCGTAGCCGAAGCGGTACACCCGCACAAAAAGCCCCAGACCAAGCAGGGCGAAAAAGATGCATTTTTCCGTTTTGGTCAGCGTCATGGTTCTTTCAACACCGCCTCGGCGCACCTTAGCCCGTCCACTGCGGCGGAGGTGATGCCGCCCGCGTAGCCCGCCCCCTCGCCGCAGGGATAGAGGCCGGGCAGGGACAGGCTCTGCAGATCCTCACCCCGCAGAATACGCACCGGGGAGGAGGATCTTGTCTCCGGCCCGGTGAGCACCGCCTCGGGATCGTCAAAGCCCCGGAGCTTTTTGCCGAGCGCCGGGATCGCATTCTGCATCACGTCCGTGATGCGCGCCGGCAGGATCTCCCGGAGATCGCCCCAGCGCACGCCCGGCGCATAGCTCGGCGTGACGGAGCCCGGCCCGGTGCTGGGGCGCTTATTCAGGAAGTCCCCCACGAGCTGGGCAGGCGCTTGATAGGAACCGGTACAGCGCCAGGCCGCCCGCTCGATCTCCCGCTGCCATTCCATGCCCGCGAGTACCCCCTCGCCGGGGAAATCCTCCGTGTGCAGGGTGACGAGCAGGGCCGCGTTCGCGTTTTCGCCGTCGCGTTTGGAATAGCTCATGCCGTTGGTGACCACGCCGCCCGCCTCCGAGGCCGCGGCGAAGACCTTGCCGCCGGGGCACATGCAGAAGGTGTAGGCGCTTGTGCCGTCCGGCAGGTGGACGTTCAGGCTGTAGTCCGCCGGGGGCAGCTCCCCGCGAGGCCGCCCGTACTGGGCAAGGTCGACAGCCGCCTGCTTATGCTCGATGCGCACCCCCATGGAAAAGGGCTTGCGCTCCATGGCGATGCCGTTCTCGTGCAGCCAGGTGAAGCTGTCCCGCGCCGAGTGGCCGATGGCGAGGATCAATTGACGGCACGGAAGCGTCTCCGTCACGCCCGCATGGGTGATCCTCGCCCCGCAGAGCGCGCCGTTTTCCATGACGAGGCCGTCAAGCCGCGTCTCAAAGCGCACTTCCCCGCCGAGGGCGAGGATCTCCTCCCGGATCTTTTTCACCACGTCCACCAGCACGTCGGTGCCGATGTGCGGTTTTGCGTCAAAGGTCACGCTCTCCGGTGCGCCGTGGGCGGCAAACTCCTTTAACACCCAGAACATGCGCTTATCGTGGGTGCCGGTGTTGAGCTTCCCGTCCGAGAAGGTGCCGGCCCCGCCCTCGCCGAACTGGACGTTGGACTCCGGGTTTAAGTCTCCGCCCCGGCGGAAGGCCTCGACAGCGATGCTCCTCTGCTCCACCGCCTGGCCCCGCTCAAGGACGATGGGCTTTGCCCCGGCTCTGGCCAGCACCAGCGCCGCGAACATGCCCGCCGGGCCGAAGCCCGCGACCACGGGCCGCTCTGTGGTTCTGACCTGCGGGATCTCATAGACCGGCGGCGCATAGGGCGCGGCATCCTTCCCCGCCCTGCGCATGGCCTGCTCTTCCCCGTGCCGCAGCGTCACCGCCGCAGAGCAGGTATAGTGGATGTCGTTTTTCTTGCGCGCGTCCAGGGAGCGCTTCACGGGAGCGCATTCCGTGATCTCGCTCTCCGCCACGCGCAGCTTTTTCGCCGCCTTTTGCCGCAGAGCCTCCAGCGGCTCGCCCGGCTCAAGGCGGAGATTGCGTATCAGGATCATATACCGAGCCTCCCTGCCATCCGTCCGCTTGCCCAGGCCCACTGCAAATTATAGCCGCCGCAGTCCCCGTCGATATCCAGCACCTCTCCGCAGGCGAAGAGGCCGGGGACAAACCAGCTCTCCAGCGTCTCGGGGTTGAAGCCGGAGGTCTTCACGCCGCCCGCTGTCACCTGGGCCTTGTCAAAGCCCTCGGTTCCGCGCACGTCAAGCCGGAAATCCTTGCAGGCCGACGCGAGCCTTTGCAGCGCCTTGTCATCCATCGTATGCAGCGGGGCGTTCGCGTCGAGACCCGCGTACTTGACCAGCATCCGGCCCAGGCGGTTGTGGACGATGCCGGTCAGCATGTCCCCGGTCGGGAGATCGGGCAGATTTGCCCGGCGGGCTTTTAACAGCTCAAGGACGGCGGCTTCGCCATAGTCTCTCAGAAAGTCCGCCGCGAGGACGAGATCCTTCCCGCCCGTGGCGACGGCGCGGGAGAGGTCGAAGACTGCCGGACCGGAGACGCCCGTCTCGGTAAACTGCAATTCTCCTGCGCTTTCGACAAGGACTTCCCCGCCCGCGTACAGCTTCAGGGCGCAGTCGGCCCGCACCCCCTTGAGGGCGCGGGGATAATCCGGCGCAGTCAGAAGCTGCACCAGCGAGGGATAGAGCGCTGTGCGCTTGTGGCCCAGGGCTTTCAAAAGCTCATACCCGTCCATGACGCCGCCGAGCTTCTCGCCCGCCGCGCCCCCGCAGGCGACGATCAGCTTGTCCGCGTGCAGCGTTTCGGTATCGGTGACGACAGTAAAGCCCTGCTTTTCCCGCTTTAGCTCCCGCACCGGGCAGGCGGATTTCAGCTCCACGCCCCGGGCTTCCAGGGCGAAGCGCAGCACGTCCACCACGCTGTTGGCGGAGTCGGACAGGGGGTAGACCCGCCCGCCGTACTCCTCAACGGTCACAAGGCCGAGCCCGTGGAAGAAGTCCAGCGCCGCCGCGGGTGGGAAAGCCGCGAGAGCGGGCGCGGCGAAATCCCGCTCCGCCCCGTGGTAATTCTCGATTGCCGCGCCGGTATTGGTGAGGTTGCAGCGCCCGTTGCCGGTAGCCAGCAGCTTGCGCCCGGCGCGCTGCTGCCGTTCAAGCAGCACCACGCGCCGCCCCGGCGTCTCCGCTGCCGTCAGCGCGGCCATCATGCCGGACGCCCCGGCGCCGATGATGATTACAGTTTGCATAGAATCTTCACTCTCTTCTCAGCATATCGTGCGCCACGGGGGTATAGAAGAGCTTTGCCACCTCCTGCGGCTCCTTCGTCTGGCCGAGAATCCACATCATCTTGGCATAGAGGGACTCGCTCGTCATGTCGTAGCCCTCGAGCACCAAAGGGTTCTGCTTGAGGCTGTGGCCCACGGAGTAGACCGAGAGATCCGAGCCCTCGTTCTGCACCTGGGTGGTGACGACGAGGAACTTGCCCGACGCCGTGTGCTTCTGCACGAGGCGCAGAATACGGTCGTCCTCATAGGCGGGAAGGCCCCCAACGCCGAAGCACTCCATGATGAGCGCGTCGTTTCGCTCCAGCAGGAAGTCCAGCACCGCAGGGTCCATGCCCGGCACCATCTTCACAAGTGCCACCTTTTCATCCAGCACATCGAAAAAGCGCGGGGCGTAGAAGGCGTCCGGCGCGATGTAGCGCACCAGATGATGATCCAGCAGGATGCCCACGTCGGGGTAGTTGATACTGGAAAAGGCCGCGAAGCTCTTCGAGCAGGTCTTGCGCGCGTGGGTGCCGAGGATGACGCGCCCGCTGAACACGATGTTCACCCCCGCGAGTTCTCCTGAGGCGGCGCAGACGAAGGCGTCGGTCAGGTTCAGCTTGGAGTCGGTGGAGTCGTAGTTGATGGGCTTTTGCGCCCCGGTGAGCATGATGGCCTTGTCCGCCCCCTGCACCAGATAGCTCAGGGCCGCCGCGGTATAGGCCATGGTGTCGGTGCCGTGGCTGATGACAAAGCCGTCGTACTCGTCATAGGCCTCCCGGATGGCTGCGGCGGTCTTGACCCAGTGGGCCGGTGTGATGTTGGTGGAATCCAGAGAAAAAAGATTCACGCAGTCCACATGGCAGAGATCCCGGATCGCCGGCACATACCGCAGAAGCTGGGCCGGGCTGAGCTCCGGCGCAAGGCCGTCCGGCGTCATCTCCGAGGCGATGGTCCCGCCGGTCCCGATCATGAGGATGTTTTTCATGGCGTCACGCTCCGCATTTTGCTTTTTGTTTTCTCATTATACCCTCTTCCCGGACTTTGCACAAGCATTGTATTTGACAGAGAACGGCCTTGCGCGGTATAATTATTTAATACGTGTTGTTTTTCACCGACTGTCGACTGTTTCCGGAGGTGCCCATGCGCAAGCGCAATCACCCCATATTGTATATTCTCGCCGTGCTGATGCTGACGGTGATCGCTTTTGCTGCCCTTCTTGAGAAGAAGGCCAATCCGTTCGCCCGGGCGGACGCACCGGCGGCGCTGAGCCCCGCGCCCGCGCCGACAACCACGCCGGAGCCGGTCTCCTCCTTGATGGGCAGGCTGCGCATCTCGGAGCTGATGGAAAAAAACCGCAGCGTGCTCCGGGATGAGGACGGGGATTTCTCCGACTGGATCGAGCTTGCCAACGTCTCTGACGAGGCGATCAATCTCGAGGGCTGCCGCATCGCCGACCGCGTGGGCCGCTACGGCTGGACCTTCCCGTCGATCGAGCTGGAGCCCGGTGAAAAGCTGGTGCTCTTCGCCTCAAGGAAAAACCGCTTCGACGATGAGATGCATATGGACTTTGCCCTCTCGGAATACGACTGCGTCTATCTCTATGACTCCGCCGATAACGCGGTGGACTGTGCCGCCTGCGGCGGCTGCGCGGCGGACGTGTCCATGGCTCTGGACGCAGAGGGGAACTGGGCGGCCAGCCTCTACCCGACACCGGGCTATGCCAACACCCCCGCCGGGTATGAGGCCTGGCAGCAGAGTCTTGTCCCTGCCGGTCCCCTGGTGATCAGCGAGGCGGCGGTCCGGAACCTGGGCCTCACGGTGGCGGGCAATTCCAGGGAATGCGACTGGGTGGAGATCAAAAACATCTCTGATGAGGCGGTGCGCCTTTCGGATTACTGTCTCTCCGACAAGGAGGCCGAGCCCTTCCTCTGGCAGATGCCGGATGTGGAGCTGAAAAGCGGCGCCGTTATGCTCTTCGTGTGTGAGGCGCCGGGCTCGGACTTCTACGGGAATGTGCCCTGCACGGGCTTTTCTCTCAATTCCACCCATGAGCAGCTTTATATTACGGACAAAACGGGCGAGCTTGTGGACGCGGCAAGCCTGCGGGACATTCCCGCCGGCGGCAGCTACGGCCGTATGGATGGGGAGAATGGCTTCTTCTATTTTGCAAAGCCCAGCCCCGGGAAGGAGAATGCCGGGGGCCTGCGCCGCGTCAGTGCAAAGCCCCGGGCCCTCACGGCGGACGGCGTTTTTGAGGGCGTGGAGAAAATCACGCTCGAGCTTGAGGGCGAGGGAGAAGTGCGCTATACGATCAACGGCTCCGCCCCCACGCGGGAGAGCGCGCTTTACACCGGCCCCATCGAAATTGACAAGACCTGTGTTGTGAGTGTGAAGAGCTTTGAGCCGGGCGCCCTGCCCAGCCGTACCCTGTCCCTGAGCTATATCGTCAACGAGGGGCATACTCTGCCGGTGGCAAGCTTCGTGGCCGAAAACTTCAAGGAGTTTCACGGCATTTACAGCGTAGGCAGCAAGCTCTATGAGCTGCCCGGCACCCTGGCCCTTTACCGCGAGGACGGGGAGAGCTTCAACATCAACTGCGGCGTCACCCTCAACGGGGAGACAAGCCTGGTCCTGCCGAAGAAGAACCTCGCCGTACACATCAGCGGCGGCTATGGGGATGAAGTGCTCGACTGCGATCTTTACGGGGGCGGCGCGACCTCCTTCACGGCGCTGCTGCTGCGGGCAGGGCAGGACCAGTATCAGGGCGTCATCCGCAATGAGCTTGCCCAGCGCTTGGCCGAAAAGGCGGAAACCGCCGCCATCAACCAGCGCAGCCTCTACTGTGTGCTTTATCTCAACGGCGAGTATGAGGGCATCTATACCCTCAAGGAGCGGCCCAACGCCTCGCTCTATGCCAATGTGGCCGGAGTGGAGAAGGACAGCGTGGAGTGCTTTGAGGCCCCCGCCCCTTACGGGACGGCGTTTTATAAGCAAACCGTGGACTTTATCAACGACAATGACATGAGCCTGGAGGAAAACTACGCCCGGTTCTGCAAGGTCGTGGATATTGACAGTCTCATCGACTGGCTCATTCTGGAGGGCTTCTGCGCCAATACCGACGTGACCAGCGGCAACCTCCGCTATGCCCGCTCCGACCAGGCCGACGGCAGATGGCACCTGCTGTTCTACGATCTGGACGCGGCCTTCCGCAGCTTCGACAGCATCCAGAGCAACCTGCTCAATGACTACAGCGCAGAGCGCATCCAGGTGGCAGCTATCTCGGTGCCGCTGATGAAAAACGAGAGCTTCCGCACCCGGTTTCTCGCCCGGGCGGCCGCGCTTCTGCAAGGCCCCCTGTCCAACGAATCCGTGCTGGAGGAGATCGACCGCATGACCGACGAGCTCCGCCCGGAGATTCCCCGGGACTACGGAAAGGTCGGGTCGAGCGAGGCCTCCTGGGAGCGCTCCATCCGGGATCTGAAGAGCATGATCGCAGACAGGGACTGGTGCCAGGCTAACATCGACAGCCTCTCCCGCATCTTCGGCCTGAGCAGTGATGAGCGGGCAGCATACTTCGGCGAGATCGACAAGAACCCGCCGAAGCCGAAAGAATAAGGGGGGAGGAGCCCTTTATGACCGAAAAATGCGAGGCGCGAAAGCGCTTCTGTCTCCTGTTCTGCGCCGTGCTGACAGCTTTCCTCTGCTGGCGCTGGCAGCGGATCTTCTATCTCATGTGCGCCGATTATATCCTCTCGGACATGCCGGCCCACGTGAAGCTGGCTCTCGGTCGAAACGACTACAGCCTGGCGTCCTGGTTTGTGCGCCTGCTGTGGGGCCTTCTGGGCGAGGCGCGGGGTCAGACCGCCCTGTCGCTGCTGCTCACGGCAAACCAGCTTCTGGGCCTTGTGACCCTGTGGCTTCTGCTGCGGCGCATGTTCCCGCGGCTTGCGGGCGAATATGCCTTTCTTGCGGTATTGCTTGCCCATCTCTGCGGGCCCTGGATCTTCCCGGGGCAGACGGGCATGTACCTCGGCGTCTATAACGGCAATGTCTACCACAACATGACCCTGCTCTTCAGCCGCACACCCATTCCGCTTGTGCTGCTGTGCTTCTTCCGCCTCTGGGATGACCGGCGCGCGGCGCTGCGTCTCGGCGACTGGCTTGGTCTTTCCGTGTGGCTGCTGCTGTCAACGCTCTTTAAGCCCAGCTTTCTCGGTGCCTTTGCCCCGGCAGTCTTCGCCATGCTGGTGTGGGACTTCTTCAAGACCCGCGCCCGCGGATTCAAAAACGAGCTGCTGATCGGCCTTGCCTTCATTCCCGCGCTGCTGGCCCTGGTATGGAGCTCCAGCGCTCTCTTTGCCGAGGACTTTGCCGGCACAAGCTCGGGCGTCGCCCTCAGAAGCTGGACTCTTGCCGGGCTTTTGGCTGCGCTTGTCATGTATTTCCGGGGCCTGCTGCTGCCGATCTGGAGCTGGAGCAGCCAGGGAGTGCGGGAAAAGGAGCAGCGCGGTCACCTCGCCATTCTCGCGGGGGTGCTGGGCGTGTCGATCCTGGAGGCGCTGGTTCTCACGGAGACGGGCTTTCGCGCAAACGACGGCAACTTCGAGTGGGGCAGCCTCTCCCTCTATCCCACGGTCTTCGGCGCAGCCATCACCCTGCTGTTTCTTCTGCTCAAGGGGACGGACTGGAAAAAGAGCCCGGAGCGCATCCGCGCCGTTGTGGGCATCGTTTTGCTCCTCGGTCACCTCATCGTCGGGGTCTACTGCCTGAGCCGCCCGGGTCACGCGGGGTACGATTGGTTCTACTTCTGAAATATAAAACGCACGGCTGAACGCCGTGCGTTTTATATTTTAGGCAACACCGCACAATCCGCCTTCGGCATCTCCTGGAAAATTTGTGCCCTGATTTCGTCACTTTTTCTTGAGGTACACAAAGTACATCTGCGAAATCAGGATCTGCTCTTGCCGAATTATGCGGTATTGCCTTCACATCGTATCAGTATCCCAGCAGGGGGACGGAGCCGTCGTCCTCACCCTTGGTGATGGCGCGGATCTCGGCCTCGTAGCTGTAGCTGTCGTTGACATGGACGGTGATCACGTCGCCCACCTTCCGGCCGAGAACGGATTTGCCGAAGGGGGAGTCCATGCTGATGAGCCCCTTGCGCGGGTCCGTGCGCACCGTGGACACCACCTGGATGACCTGGGTCTCGTCGTCCTCGGGGATGTAGATCTCCACCTTGTCAAAAAGCCCCACCTCGTCCGCGGCGGAGCGATCCTCGATCACGTGGGCGGTCTTGATCATGCCCTCGAGATAGCGGATGCGGCTGCGGTTCTTGTTCTGCGCCTGCTTGGCGGCCTTGTATTCAAAATTCTCGCTCAGATCCCCGAAGGCGCGGGTGCGCTTGACCTCCTCGATGAGGCCGGGCATCAGCTCGAGCCGGCGGTAATCCAGCTCCTCCTGCATCTTTTTGATGTCTTCTCTTGTCAGTTCGTCGTGCATATCGTCCTCACAAAATGTCAAAGATCAATATTGATCGTGCTCAGGCCGTTTTTCTCAAACTCCTGCATGTACTCCTCCATCCGGGCGGACAGCTCCGTAAAATCCTCGGGATCGCAGTCCTCGAGACCGAGGTCGCGCCTTGCCAGCTCCTCGGCCAGGATGTTGAAGAAAACTGCGTCCTCATAATCGGCGATGGCCTCATGGATGCCGCCGTCCTCATAAGCCTGGGAGGGGAAGACATGCCCGTGCCAGCGCTGCACCAGCGAGCGCATCCCCTGTCCCGGCGCCAGGGCGAAGAGCTTTTCCTGCAGCAGGTCATAATCCTCAAACCGGTCGTCGCCCCTGGCCGAGTTCAGGATCCAGTTGCCGATATACACCATGTCCAGCAGCCGCCGGTATTCCTTGTCGCTCAGTTCGATGTTCATGAAGCTCCCCTCCTTGCATCCCCGCATATATTGTGCTCAAAGCATTATAGCAGAACAGCCAGTACAATTCCACAGGAAAAGGATACAAATTTTATTGCGCTCACGCATGCTTGTTCATGTTTTCTCGTTATTATTCCGCGCTGTACGGCTCGGAATGCCGCCGCGGCGTATTTTTTTCTTGCCATGCGCCCGGCTTTGGGTTATAGTATAGTGAAATTTTTCTTTGCGGGGAGGCGACGCGTATGGATACACGGCCCATCGGAGTGTACGATTCCGGCGTGGGAGGTCTGACCGGGCTGCGGGCGTTGATGCGTATGCTGCCGGATGAGAATTATCTCTACTTTTCGGATTCCGGGCGCATGCCCTACGGCCCGCGGCCGCTCGGGGATCTGCGCCGCATCGCCGTGCAGGACATGGATTACCTGGCCTCCTTCGGCGTCAAGGCCATTCTCGCCGCCTGCGGCACTATCTCCAGCGCGGCGAAGGAAGAGATCGGCGCCTATCCCATCCCCGCCTTCGGCGTGCTGACCCCCGCGCTCGACGCCATGGCGGCCGTCCCGGGGGACGGACCTCTCGCCGTGCTCGCCACGGCGGCGAGCATCAGGAGCGGGGAATTTACCGAAGCGCTCCGGAAAAAGTGCGGCATGTGCCGGGAGATCGTGGGCGTTTCCTGCCCGGAGTTTGCTCCGCTCATCGAGTCCGGCCGCATCCGCCGCAGCGACCCCGCAGTGCAGGAGTGCGTTCAGCGCGCCCTCAAGCCTGTCCGGGGGATAAAATTTGACGCGATTCTGCTCGGCTGCACCCACTACGGCTTTATTGAGGACGCTATCCGGGACTGTCTCGGAGAGGACGTGAAGCTCATGTCCGCCGCAGACTGCGGAGCCCGGGCGCTGCGGGACTATCTGGCGGCGCACGAGCTCACCGGCGGAGAGCGCCATGCGCCGCGTTATTTCGTCAGCGGCGATACGAGCGCCTTTGAGGCCTTTGCCGAACCCTATTTACAAGCGGGCCCCGTTCATGCAGAACAGGCCCCGATCATGGAGATTTGATATGACAAAAAAAGATGTTGTGATTTATATCCGCAGCCTCTACGGCTACGGCGAGGAGGAAGAGGATTCCATCGACTTCACCACCGACGGGCTCTATACCTTTGACGGGAACACCGCCTCCCTGACCTATCAGGAGAGCGAGGTCACCGGCATGGAGGGCACCGAGACGAACGTAGTGGTGAGCGCGGACAAGGTGGTCGTCGACCGCAACGGCACCGTCACGAGCCGCATGGTCTTCCAGCCGGGGGCCAAGCACGCCTTCCTCTACGATACGCCGGTGGGCTCAGCCACCATGCACATGAATACCCGCGGTCTCTCCAGCCGCTTCAACGAACACGGCGGCCATGTTGAGATCGACTATGTGCTTGATATGGAGCATGCTTTCGTCAGCCGCAACCGTTTTAAGCTCACGGTGAAAGAACAGAAAAAGATGGAGGACAGAAGCAATGGCTAATATGATCCAGAACGCGAAGGACAGCATCGACGCCCTGCTGCAGGCCGCCTGCGTGAAGGCGGCTGAGAAGGGACAGCTCCCCGCAGGGGCCGTTCTCAGCGGAACGGTCGAGATCCCGAAGGATACCCAGAACGGCGACTTCGCCGCGAACCACGCCATGACCGGGGCCCGCGCCCTGCACATGGCCCCCCGCAAAATCGCGGAAGCGCTGGCAGAGAATCTGGACCTCTCGGGAAGCTGGTTTTCCTCCGTGGAGGTGGCCGGCCCCGGCTTCATCAACTTCCGCCTGGCTCCCTCCTGGTATGCGGACGTTCTGAAGACCGTCGCAGAGGAAGGGGAGGATTACGGCCGCGTGGACGAGGGCCACGGGAAAACGCTGATGGTGGAGTTTGTCTCCGCCAATCCCACGGGGCCCATGCACATGGGCAACGCCCGCGGCGGCGTGCTGGGCGATGCGCTGGCAAGCGTTCTGGACCGGGCAGGCTACAGGGTCTGGCGCGAGTTCTACGTCAACGACGCCGGCAACCAGATCGAAAAGTTTGCCTCCTCCATCGACGCCCGCTACCGCCAGCTCATTCTGGGGGAGGACGCGGTGCAGTTTCCCGAGGACGGCTATCAGGGCGAGGATATCAAGGAGCTGGCCGCAGCCTTTCGCGGCGAATACGGCGACAGCTACCTTGACAAGGATGTCGAGACCCGCCACGCGGACATGGCAAAGTTCGGCCTTGAGCGGAACATCCCCAGGATGCAGGCCGACCTCAGGCGCTACGGCGTGAACTACGACCAGTGGTTCTTTGAAAGCTCGCTGCACGAAAGCGGCTTTGTGGCCGACACGGTGGCAAAGCTTGCCGAGCGGGGCTACACCTATGAAAAGGACGGGGCTCTCTGGCTCAAGACCGCGCAGATCCTGACAGAGAAGCTGCTGCAGGCCGGCAGAAAGCCGGAGGAGATCGAGAAGCTCGAGCTCAAGGACGACGTTCTGAAAAGGGCCAACGGCTTCTACACCTATTTTGCCGCCGACATCGCCTATCATCGCAACAAGCTGGAGACGCGCGGCTTTGACTATGCGGTCAATGTCTGGGGCGCGGATCACCACGGCCATGTCGCCCGTCTCACCGGCGCGCTGGACGCCCTGGGTCTCGACGGGGAGCACCGCCTGCACATCGTGCTGATGCAGCTTGTCAAGCTCATGAGCGGCGGCCAGGAGGTGCGCATGTCCAAGCGCACCGGCAAGGCCATCTCTCTCACGAACCTGCTGGACGATATCCCGGTGGACTCCGCCCGCTACTTCTTCAACTCCCGGCCCGAGTCGGCCGTGCTCTTCGATCTGGAGCTTGCCCAGCGCCAGGATAACGAAAACCCCGTTTACTACGTCCAGTACGCCCACGCGCGCATCTGCACGCTGATCGCGAACCTCGCCGCGGAGGGCCACGCCCTGCCCGCGCACGCCGATGCGGAAAGGCTCTCCGACGAGACGGAGAAGGAGCTCATCAAGCAGCTCGCCGCCCTGCCGGAGGAGATCCGCCTGTCTGCGAGAGACTACGACCCCAGCCGCATCAACAAGTATGTGACGGAGCTGGCCGGGCGTTTCCACCGCTTCTACACGGTCTGCCGCATCAAGGATGCCGAGCCCGGCCTGCTGGAAGCGCGCCTCAAGCTCTGCGACTGCGTGCGCCGGGTCATTGCGATTTCGCTGGCCATCATCGGCGCCTCCGCTCCGGAGAAAATGTAAGCCCTGCCTGCAAAAATTCGGCGGCCCAAACGGGCCGCCGCTGTGTTTTAAAAGAGCTCCATCAGGAAGGGCAGCACGTGCAGGGCCGTGCCGATGATGAGCCAGATTTTGGCCGAGTTCAGGAGCCGGTATTTCATGGCCCCGTCCATGGTCTTGCGGGCTTTGATGGTTTTGACAAGACCGACGATGCCGCAGACACTGCAAAACGACGTGAGGATAATGCTCCAGATCAGCATCAGCGTCTCGTCGGGCGTTTTCTTCTGCTGCTCCGGCGGGGTGCGGGACATGGTGTAGTCGTGCGGCAGCTCCGTCTGGCGGTCCGTGCTCTGCTGAGAGCTGTAGTGGACCTGGCCGCCGCGGGCAGGGCCGTGATATTCGGCGTCAGGCCGCTCGTAATCACGGTCCTCCGTCTTGTTGGCGACCTCTCCGGCATTCGGGGCCGCTGCCTGCGCCGGGTCCGGCGCGGCGGTTTCTGCGGCTGCGTTTGCTGCGGCGGCTGCACTGCTTTTTTTCAGAGAATCCGGCTCCAGGGTGAGCTCCGGCATCTTGTCGGCCTGTTTCGGCTCCGGGGCAGGCGCGGCGGCCGTCGCGGCAGATCCGGAACCCCAGAGGTCCGGCTCCAGCGTCAGCTCCGGCACCTTCTCCTCCTTTCTGGGCTTCGGGCCCGGTACGGCTTTGTTCAGCGCGGGGTCCTTCTTCCGGCGTTCGTCCCCGGTATACACGGGCTCGCGCGGCAGGTTGAGCTGTGCGCCGCATTCGCCGCAGAAGCGCTGGCCCTCCTCGATCGGGGTGCCGCAGTTGGGACAGGTTTTCATTGAGATCGCCTCCTTTGTTGATTGCCGTCAGCTCATGGACGGAATGAAAAGCTCATGGTTTGGCGCAAGGAACGCAAAGCCCGGGAGATTGCGCAGCAGCCAGAAGCTCAGAATCAGCACCAGCGCCGTGCGCCCCGCCCAGGCGGGAAGCACGGGCTTTTTTAATGCAAGCCCCGGGAACACAAAGCGCAGATACTCCCACAGCAGGAGAACGCCGCAGGGCAGGCCCAGCAGAAACAGCAGCGGGTTATAGCCCATCGCCTCCAGGGGATGCCCGCGCAGCAGGGCGATCGCCGCCCGCCCGGACCCGCAGCCGGGACAGTAAAGCCCCGTCAGCTCCCGAAACAGGCAGCAGAGACCGCCGCCATGCAGCAGCCAGCGGCAGCCGAGAAAGACGAAGAGCGGCGCGCCGAGCCCGACGGCGAGCCTTGCAGGGCGCGAAGCGGAGCCGTTACCCGATCCATCCCCGGTGGGGCGCTCTTTACTCTCCGCTCTCTCCATTTTCACCGCTCTCTCCATTCTCTTCACTCTTCACCTGCTCTTCCGTGTCCGCATTCTCCGCAATTGCCGGGGCGGGCGCTTGCGCCGCCGTTTCCTCGTGCGCGGGCAGGGCGTTGTCCTGGCGGCGGCAGCTGAAGAGGATGACCTGCCGCTCCCTGGCGATCTCGCCCAGCAGCTTCATCGCCTGCTCAAGCCGTTCCTCGTCCAGGTTCACCAGCGCGTCGTCCAGGATCAGGGGGCAGGGCTCTCCCTCCGGGAGGGCCAGCTCGCACACGGCCAGACGCACGGCGAGGTACATGATGTCCAGCGTTCCGGCGCTCAGATACTCCGCGCTGTGGGAGACGGCATCGTCGCTCACCCGCGTCATGGCGGAGAAGTCCCGGTTGATGAGCACGTCGGAATAGCGCCCGCCGGTGACCGCCGACATGTATCCGGAGGCCACGCGCCCCAGCTCCGGCGAGAAGCGGCGCTGGATCTCCTCGTCCGCGTCCTGCAGGGTGTCGAGCGCGAGGGCAATGGCGTCGTATTCATCGCTGAGCTCTTCATATTCGTTTTTCATATAGGTGAGGGAGCTCGAGAGCACGAGCGGGTCGCCCATGGCGGCAAGGCGGCCGTTGGCGTTGGCGAGCTGCCGCGACAGCGCCTCGATCTCCGCCCGCCCCGCGGCGAGCTGCCGCGTGAGCCGGGCAGCCTCAGAGCTGCCGTCGGTGAAGTCCAGTTCCTTCAGCGCTGTCTCCTCCACCTCATTGAGCTCGCCCCGGGCGCTTTCAAAATTCCTGCGGCATGCCCGTTCGGTCTGCTCGGCCTGGAGCATGCGCTGCCAGAGGGCGCGGTGCTCTTCGAGCGCCTCCCGTATTTCCGAGGCCGACTGGGCATGGTATTTTTCCAGCAATTGCTGGCGCTGGCTTCGCGCCGCCTCCTGCTGCCGGTGGTCCCGGCTGAAGCGGAAGAGGAAGAAGATTGCCGCCGCGCACAGGATGCCCGCTGCAACGATCCATGCGATGTTCTGGTAATTGGCGTACAGGGCCGCCGCTGCCATGGCCAGGGCCACGAACAGCACCGTGAGCAGGACGCTTGCCGATTTGGTCGATTCCACGCGCAGATTCGAGAGTGTTTCCAGATCCGCGGCGGTGTCCGCCTCCAGACGCTCCGGCGGCTGGAGGCCGAAGCGGTCGTGCCGCAGCTCCTCCCGGATCTGGGAGAGGCTTTCCATGGCCTCGTCGTGGGCCGCGGAGCTCTCCTCCATGCTGCTGCGGCTTTGGTTGAGGCGGTCCAGCGCCTCACGGCGCTGCCGCTTGCGGGCCTCGGCCACCTGCAGCTCCAGCTTTTCGCATTCTGCCTGGCGCTGGTCCAGCCGATCCTCCAGCTCCTCCACATTCTGGATGGAGCTGCTCATCTCCTCCAGGCGGCGCTGGGTATCGTCCATCTTCCCCTCCAGCGCCGGCAGCAGCCCCTTGCGGTTATAGCGCCGCCGCCGCTGCCAGGCGCGCAGCCTGGCGTCCGCCTCGGAGTAGGAGCACTCCTCCTCTCCGGTGGTGACGATGGCACTGATGCGCTTTTCAAGCTCCGGGCTCCCCGTGACCCCGACGCCCCCCTGGGCGATAAAGGCGCTGCGGCGGAACACGTCCTTGCTGACGCCGGTCAGCATTTCCCCGGCGTTCTGGCCGGTTAGACCTTTGACCGGGATATTGGTGCCGGTATACACGGCGGAAAACTCCTGCATGGGGCCGTTTTTGCCCTTGGTGCGGCGGGAGATGGTGATGTCGCAGCGGTCTGCCACGAGGTCCATGCTGCCCTCCATCGGGGCGCCGGACCAGGGGGCATAGCGCAGCTTGTCCGGCAGATAGCCGGCCCGCACCCGCTCGGAGCTGTCTATTCCGTAGAGCATGGCCTGGATGAAGGCGCACCAGGTGGATTTGCCGCTCTCGTTGGGGGCGTAGATCACGTTGAGCCCGTCACGAAAGCTGAGGCTCTCGTTCTCCAGCTTCCCGAAGGAGGCCGTACATTTACGGATCATCATGTCGGACCGCCTCCTCTCTTCTGTCCAGCGCGGCCAGACCCCAGCGGGCCGCCTGCTCGATGGCGCGCCGCCCGGCCTCGTCGGGAGCTTCGTCATATTTCCTGCGCAGCTTTTTCAGGAACAGGCCGCGCAGGGTGTCGTCCCCGGCCTTTTCCCAGAGGCTGCGGCGGATGCGCGTCTCGTCCCGCAGCTGCAGCTCAAAAAACAGCTCGCTGAGATTGACGCGCAGGCGGTTTAAGTCCGGGGCCTCGTCCGTCTCCCCGGTGAGAGTGACGCGGTAGATGTCCCGCACCGTCTCGTCCGGCAGCAGGGTGTGCACGGCGAGCAGGGGGTCCGCTCCCGTTACGTCCACGCGCAGCTCCTCATAGCGGCGCAGGGCGATGCAGCGCGTCTCCAATTGGCAGGCGCCGCTGTCCGAGAGGGTAACGAGGTTCACGCTCTTCTCTCCGGTCTCGTCAAAGCCCCGCCCCTCGGGGCAGCCGGGCCAGGAATACCAGGTGTCACCCGCGCGCAGGAGGCCGCTTGCCTTGTGGATGTGCCCGAGGGCCACATAGTCCATGCCGCACTCGCGCAGCTCCTGCTCCGTGATGGGGTTATAGGGCGAGTCCTGCCGGGCGCACAGCTCCCCGTGCAGGACCAGAAGGTTCCTGACGCCGTACACCCGCTCGGCATGGTAGCCGCTGAGCAGGGGGCCGCTGCGCTTTTCGTTGAAGGCCGCGCCGTAGACCCTGAGGCCCAGGGCGGGCAGCTCCATCCCGCGGATGCGGTTTTCGGTGAAAAGGTAGACGTTCCCCGGCAGCTCCAGCCGCGTCCATGGGGACTTCTCCGTATAGAAATCGTGGTTGCCGGGCGCGATGAACACCGGCGCGCCCATCCCGGCGAGGCAGCGGCAGAGCTCCTCCCCGGTCTCGAAATAGCTGTGGTCGCTGTCCAGCAGGTCGCCCGCCAGGAGCACAAGCTGCACCCGCTCCTGCCGCGCAAGCTCGGAGAGCCTGGACAAAAGCGCGCGCTGCTCCTCCCGTCTGAGGGCGGCCTTGCCTGCCGGCAGCCCCTCAAAGGGGGAGTCCAGGTGCAGGTCGGCCGCGTGCAGAATCCGAATCTCGCTCATTTCAGTCTGACCCCCTCGGCCTTCAGGCAGCGGCCGGTGTCGCTCTCGATTTCGAAAACGCAGCCCTCCAGCTTGCTCGGGCCCTTGGCGGATTCATAGCGCCTTGGCGGGTCGCCCAGGAATTTGCCGATACTCTGCTCCGGGTCGATGCCGAGAACCGAGTGCACGGCTCCGGTCATGCCGAGGTCGCTGATATAGCCCGTGCCCTTGGGCAGCACCTCGGCGTCCGAGGTCTGCACATGGGTGTGGGTGCCCCAGACGGCGCTGGCCTTCCCATCGAGCAGGAAGCCCATGGCGCGCTTTTCGCTGGTCCCCTCGGCATGGAAGTCCACCAGGATGATCTTCTCCTGGATCTCCGCCATATAGCCGTCGGCGATGACGAAGGGGTTGTCGGTATTGCTGTCCAGGGTAAAGCGGCCCATCAGGTTCAGGACGCACACGTCCCCGAAGTCCCGGTGATAGAGCGCGATGCCGCGGCCCGGGCACTGGGGGCCGAAGTTTGCCGGGCGCAGGATGCGCGTGCGCTCGGCGAGGTAGGGCTGCATCTCCGTGCGGGTCCAGGTGTGGTTGCCGAGGGTGATGACGTCGGCTCCGGCGCGGAAAATGAGATCCGCCTGCTTGGGTGTGATGCCCACCACATTGGCGTTCTCGCCGTTTACCACGGTGAAGGCGATGTCGTTTTCCTTTTGAAAGGGCTTGAGCCGCTTCTCCAGACAGTCCAGTCCCGGCTGTCCGCAGACATCCCCTACCGCCAGTATTTTCACGATCATGACAAAACCCTCCCGGCATGCAGAATCCTTGATTTTATTATTAATTCGGCAATCAATAGCCGAAAATCTCTTGCAGAAACGTAAGAAATTGCCGAATTAATAATAGCCATGTTTTTCGGTTGCCCCGCCAGGGGCGAGAAAAATGGCATATTATAATCTTAATACTCCGGCTGTACAGCCCTATGGCATGGAGATATTTCATTGCCGGAGTATTATTTTACCACAAATTGCATGGGAACAGCAAGGCCTTTGCGCACATACTGATAGTATCTTCATGAAGGAGGCTTTTTTGATGAACAAGCGCAATTTTTATGTGGGCATGGGACTGGGCCTTGCGGTCGGCGGCGCGGCAATGTTCGCCATGCGCCCGAAGAAGAGCGGCGTCAAGACCGTGGTGGGCCGCACGCTCAAAACCATGGGCGAGGCGGCGGACGCCGTTTCGGATCTGATGGGCTGGTAAAACCTGCAGGGGCGGCCGCATGGCCGCCCCTGTTTAATTCAGCACAAAGCGCTCCACCGCACGGGCAAAGCCCGCCTCGTTGTTGCTCAACGTCACATAGTCCGCCGCCTCGAGCAGCGCGGGGGCGGCGTTCGCCATCGCCACACCGACACCGGCAAGCTCCAGCATGTCGAGGTCGTTGGTCCCGTCGCCGAGGGCCATGCTGTCCTTCGCCTCCACATCGAGGATGCGGCACAGGCTCATCAGGCACTGGCCCTTGGTGGCCGCAGGGGCGTTGACCTCGATGTTGAAGGGCATGGAGGTGGAGAAGGCGAGGTGCGGAAAGCGCTCCGGCAGCTCCTCCAGCATCCGCGCGCGCAGCTGCATATCGCTGAAGTAGAGCTGCAGCTTCTGCACGCCGGTTCCCTTTTCCCGGAGATAGGCCTTCAGCTCCGGCACGGGAGCGCGAAGGTCGATGATGAGCTTGCGCACGCCGGGGTCCGGGATGATGCCGGGGGCGACCTTCAGCATGTCGGCGGTCATATAGCCCCAGTTATCCTGATAGCAGTCATAGAGTACCCCGAGGGTATCGGCGTATTCAAAGAAGGCCACAGCCTCCTCCGCCGGGATCTCGGCCCGCGCGGCGGCGTGGTCCTCCGCCGCGTCGTAGAGGTAGGAGCCGTTGGCCGTAATGAACCAGCGCATGAAGGGCAGGCTTTTGAGCTCGTCAGGGATGCCCTTATAGATGCGCCCCGTGGCGGGTACGATCTGTACGCCACGCGCGGCGGCGCGTTTGATGGCGTCTATATTGTCCTGGGGGATCTGCTTGCTGTCGTCCAGCAGCGTCCCGTCGAGGTCAAAGGCGAGAATTTTGATCATGGCGATTGCTCCTAACTCAGCTCATAGGTTCTGTACTGTATCGCCTCGGCGATATGATCGGCGCGGATGGCGTCGGAGCCCTCCAGATCGGCGATGGTGCGGGCGACCCTGAGAATGCGGTCATAGCTGCGGGCCGAGAGATTCATCGTGTCGAAGGCCGCCTTCATCAGGGCGTCCCCCTCCGCGTCCGGGGCGCAGTACTGCCGGAGATCTTTGCCCTGCATGCGGGCGTTGCAGAGGGCCTTGTCCGTAAAGCGCGCCCGCTGCCGCTCTCTTGCGGCGTTGACGCGCTCGCGGATCGCGGCGGAGCTCTCCGCCGGGGAGCGGCGCTTCAACTCCTCGTAGTCCAGGGCCGGAACCTCCACAATGAGGTCGATACGATCCAGCAGCGGGCCCGAGATGCGCGAATGATAGCGGTGTACCTCCGCCTCCGAGCATTTGCATCTTCCCGAGGGGTGCCCGTACCAGCCGCATTTGCAGGGGTTCATGGCGCACACCAGCATGAAGCGGCTCGGAAAGCTCACCGAGCCCGCCACGCGCGAGACCGTGACCACCCCGTCCTCCAGCGGTTGGCGCAGAACCTCGAGGGCGTCGTTGCGAAACTCCGGCAGCTCGTCCAGAAACAGGACGCCGTGGTGGGCAAGGCTGATCTCGCCGGGTCTGGGGATCGCGCCGCCGCCGGCAAGCCCCGCCGCCGACACCGTGTGATGGGGCGAGCGGAAGGGCCGCGAGGCGACGACCGGCTTTTCATGGCTTGTGAGTCCCGCCACGGACCAGATCTCCGTGGCCTCGATGATCTCCTCGCGGCTCATGTCCGGAAGAATGCCGGGCAGGCGCTTTGCCAGCATGGACTTGCCCGCGCCGGGCGGGCCCACGATCAAAATGTTGTGGCCGCCCGCCGCGGCGATCTCAAAGGCGCGCTTGACGTTCTCCTGCCCCTTCACATCGGCAAAATCCAGCAGCGCGTCCGCCTCCGCCGTGAGGGCTGGGGCCGCGGTCGGGGAGAGCGTCTTTTCACCGCGCAGATGCCTGACAAGCTCTGTGACCGTGCGCACCCCGCAGACCTCCAGCCCCTCGGCAAAGGCGGCCTCGCTGGCGTTCTCCGCCGGGACAAAGAGGCGGCGCAGCCCCTCACGCTTGGCGGCCAGGGCCATGGGCAGCGCGCCCTGCACGGGGCGCAGCTCACCGGTGAGGCTGAGCTCCCCGATAAAGGCGGCGTCCTCCTCCGGCGGCCTGATGTCCCCGGAGGCGGCAAGGATGCCCACCAGGATCGGCAGGTCATACACCGTGCCGGTCTTTTTCTTGTCCGCCGGGGCCAGGTTCACCGTGAGGCGGGACACCGGGAAGCGGAAGCCGCTGTTCTTGACGGCGGCGTGCACCCTCTCCCGGGCCTCCTTGACCGCCGCATCCGGCAGACCCACAATATCAAAGTGGGGCAGGCCGTTGGAAATATAGACCTCCACCGACACCCCGTAGCCGCCGATACCGCTGACCCCGAGGCTTTTGACGGATGAGAACACGTTGTTCACCTCTTTATTCAGTGTGGAGTTTTATTTCGGTTTTATCAAAAAAGCCGGAGACGCAAGCCTCCGGCTTTTTTGATGCTTATTCTTCCTCCACGTCGCCGACGACCGCGATGTGCAGCTCGTCAAGCTGCTTCTGCGTGACCTCGCCGGGAGCGCCCATGAGGATGTCCTGGGCGTTCTTGTTCATCGGGAAGGGGATGACCTCGCGGATGGAATCCTCGCCGGCCAGGAGCATGACCATGCGGTCCACGCCCGGGGCGATACCTGCGTGCGGGGGCGCGCCGTAGCAGAAGGCGTTGTACATGGCGGGGAACTTCTTCTTCACGTCCTCCTCGCCGAGGCGGACCATCTCAAAGGCCTTGATCATGATCTCGGGGTCATGGTTGCGCACGGCGCCGGAGGAGAGCTCCACACCGTTGCACACCAGGTCGTACTGGTCGGCGGTGATGGTGAGGGGGTCAAGCTCTCCCCGCTCTGCCTTGAGCAGCACATCCAGGCCGCCCGCAGGCATGGAGAACGGGTTGTGGCAGAATTCCAGCTCGCCGGACTCCTCGCCGATCTCGTACATCGGGAAGTCCACGATCCAGCAGAACTCGTAGCGCTCTTTATCCATATGGCCGGGGACGGCGGCGCCCAGCATCTTGCGCATGACGCCCGCGGTCTTGAGGGCCTGATCGTGCTTGCCTGCGGCGACGCCCACGAGTGTGCCGGGCTTGAGGCCCAAGGCCTCGATGACGGCGTCCTTCTTATCGGCCAGGAACTTGGCAACGCCGCCTGCAAGCTCGCCCTTCTCGTCGAGCTTGAACCAGTAGGGCTTCGCGCCTGCCTGCACCTCCACGTCGGCGCAGAGCTTGTCGATCTGCTTGCGCGTCAGGTCGCAGCCGGAGACCGCGATGGCCTTGACGGTGTTTCCCTCGGCGAAGGGGGCAAACTCGGAACCCTTGACAAGCTCCGTGATGTCCTGCAGCTTGAGGTCGATGCGCAGGTCGGGCTTGTCCGAGCCGTAGGTCTCCATGGCCTCCAGATAGGGGATGCGCTTGAAGGGGGCGGTGGAGGCAATGTCATAGGTGCCGTACTTGGCAAAGATCGGGGGCAGCACGTCCTCCAGCACGGCGAACACATCGTCCTGGGTGGCGAAGGCCATCTCCATATCGAGCTGATAGAACTCACCGGGGGAGCGGTCGCCGCGCGCGTCCTCATCGCGGAAGCAGGGGGCAATCTGGAAATAGCGGTCAAAGCCGGAGGTCATCAGGAGCTGTTTAAACTGCTGGGGCGCCTGGGGCAGGGCGTAGAACTTGCCGGGGTGCTTTCTCGCCGGGACCAGGTAGTCGCGCGCGCCCTCGGGGCTGGAGGCCGTGAGGATGGGCGTCGTGATCTCCAGGAAGCCGTGCTCGGTCATGGCCTGGCGCAGGGCCGCCACCACGTTGCAGCGGAGGATGATATTCTTTTTGACGGCTGGATTGCGCAGATCCAGGTAGCGGTATTTGAGGCGCTGGGTCTCATCAGCCTCGCGGCTGCGGTTGATTTCAAAGGGCAGCTCGTTATAGCGGCAGCGGCCGAGAACCTCGATCTTCTCGGGCACGACCTCGATATCGCCGGTGGGGAGCTTGGGGTTCTTGCTGTCGCGCTCACGCACGACACCCTCCACGGAGATCGTGGACTCCTTGTTGATGCCCTTGACGACGCGCATCATGTCCTCATTCTCGATGACCACCTGGGTGGTGCCGTAGAAGTCGCGCACGACGACGAAGGCGAAGTTATTGCCGACCTCGCGCACGTTCTCCATCCAGCCGACGATCTTGACCTTCTGGCCGACATTCTCAATGCGCAGCTCGCTGCAGGTGTGGGTACGGGATTGTGTCATGATTATCAATTCCTTTTCATGTTATGTGTTAGACACGTAGGGGCGATTCATGAATCGCCCGGCGGTACAGCGCACGTTATACGTATGCGCCCGGGCGGACACGAAAAACACAGGCTTTGCTGCCGGGCCGTTCATGAACGGCCCCTACATTTATAGCATTGCTCAGTATCATGCAGGGATGCAGAATGATGCCCACTGCAGTTTTTATTCCTTTATCACGCTGCCGCTGTTCAGCACAGCGACTTTATCGGCAATGTACTTAGCGGCTTCGTCCGGCGTGAGCTTGACCTGCTCGCCCGAGCGCATGTCCTTCACCGACAGGACGCCCTCGTTCATCTCGTCCTCGCCGATGAGCACCGCGAAGGGTACGCCGATCTTGTCGGCGTAGGCCATCTTGGCCTTGAACTTGCGCTTCTCGCCGTAGAGCTGGGTGCGGACCCCGGCATTGCGGAGCGTGGTGGCCGCGGCAACGGCGAAGCCCAGCTCCTCCGTCATCGGCAGCACCAGCGCGTCGCAGGGAGCGGTGACAAGCTCGTCGGACAAAAGGCCCTGCTCATTGAGCACATAGAACAGCCGTGTCAGTCCGATGGAGATGCCGACGCCCGGAAGCTGCTTGTCGGTGTAATATTCCGCAAGGTTGTCGTAGCGCCCGCCGGAGCAGACGGAGCCGATCTCGGGGTGCTCGGTCATTTCAGTCTCGTAGACGGTGCCGGTGTAGTAGTCAAGGCCGCGGGCAATGGTGAGGTCGACGGCGAAGTTTTCCTCCGGCACGCCGAAGTCCTTGAGGTACCTTGTGACGGCGATCAGCTCGTCCAGGCCCTCATCAAAGATCCCGTCCATACCGCGATAGCGCTCCAGCGCCTCGATCACCTCGGCGTTCGTGCCGCAGATGGCCATAAAGTCCAGCACGTTTTCCGCCTTGCAGGGAAGCATCTTCACCTCGTCAATGAGAAGCTCGCGCACCTTTTGCGCGCCGATCTTGTCGAGCTTGTCCACGGTGCGCATGATCTCGCCGGCCTTCTCGCTCATGCCGTTCATGGCGTAGAAGCCGTTCAGGAGCTTGCGGTTATTCACGCGGATGCGGAACCTTTTGAGTCCCAGCTTCGTGAAGGTGCTGTAAATAATGGCGGGGATCTCCGCCTCGTTTAAAATGTCCAGCTTCCCGTCGCCGATCACGTCGATGTCGGCCTGGTAAAACTCCCGGAAGCGGCCGCGCTGGGCGCGCTCTCCCCGGTAGACCTTGCCGATCTGGTAACGGCGGAAGGGGAAGGCCAGCTCGGAATAGTGCTGCGCCACATATTTGGCAAGCGGCACCGTGAGGTCAAAGCGCAGGGCCAGATCGCTGTCGCCCTTCTGGAAGCGGTAGATCTGCTTTTCGGTCTCGCCGCCGCCCTTGGCCAGCAGCACCTCCGCCGATTCGATGACCGGGGTGTCCAGAGGCGTGAAGCCGTAGAGGGCGTAGCTTTCCCGCAGGATCGAGAGCATGCGCTCCATTTTCATCTGCTGCCGCGGCAGCAGCTCCATAAAGCCGGACAGAGTCCGGGGGCTGACTTTTGACATAGGTTTTCCTTTCCAATGAAAAATGGCCGTAAAACGCCGTAGGGGCGCTTCACGAAGCGCCCGTCTACAATGCGCAGGTCAAACGGGCGATTCGTGAATCGCCCCGACAGACATAATGGATCTTATTTCTTCTGGGGGTTGACGATGTTGCGCCAGTCAAGATCGCCGCGTCTCAGCCCCTGCACCAGAACCTCCGCCGTGGCGGCGTTGGTGGCAAAGGGGATCTGATACTGGTCGCAGAGCCTCTCGATCTTGTTGATGTCGTCGAAGCCCTTGGGGTTCGTTGGGTCGCAGAAGAAAAGGACAAGATCGATCTCGTTGAAGGAGATGCGCGCCCCGATCTGCTGGGCGCCGCCCTGCTCGGCGTGGAGATAAAGCGTAATGGGCAGCCCCGTAGCCTCGGCCACGAGCTTCCCGGTGACATGGGTCGCGCAGAGGGAGTGCTCCGCCAGGATGCCGCAGTAGGCGATACAGAACTGAACCATCAGTTCCTTTTTTCTGTCATGGGCCATTAAAGCAATGTTCATCCGAATACTCCGTTTCTCATTTCACATCTTAATTCTCAAATCAATTTATTATAAACACTTCGGCTTGAAACTTCAATACGGATTTTCCATTTTTTTAGGACGCGAATCGGTGAGTTTTTCTGTTAAGGCAACACCGCATAATTCGGCAAGAGCAGATCCTGAGAAAATTTGGGTTCTGATAAAGGCACTTTTTCGCAGATGTACTTTGTGTACCTCAAGAAAATAAAACTCATTTCAGCAGCGTCATTTCCGGCTCTGAGGTATCGCTGTAGCCGCGGATGGTGATGTATGCGTCCATGATCTGCCGGGCGATGAACTGCACGTCGGCGCCGGCGCCGCCGCGCTCCACCACCACGAAGATGGCGACCTCCGGATCCTTATACGGCCCGTAGCACATGAAGATACCGTCGTTCTGGATGCCCTCGCCCTTCTGGGCGGTTCCGGTCTTGCCGGCGCAGCGCCAGGCGCAGGGGACCCAGATGTTGGCGTTTGTCTCGTTGGTGTAGTCATTGAGCACCATCCACATTCCCTCGTGTACCGCGTCCCAGTTATACTGGGCGGTCTCCACGGAGGACATGATCTTCTTCTCGCGCTCGTAGAGCTTTTCGGAATAGTCGTAGTTGCGGATGGTTTTGATGATGGAGGCGGAGTAACGAGTGCCGCCGTTTGCGACGGTGGCGCAGTATTCCGCCATCTGGATCGGGGTGAACACGGAGTCGGACTGGCCGATGGCGGCCTGCAGCGTGTCGCCGATGCGCCACTCGCTCCCGGCGTAGTCCTGGTGGTTTGCGCGGTTGGACATGTTGCCCTTGGCCTCCACCAGCTCGATGCCGCTGAACTGGCCGAGGCCGAAGGCGGCGGCAAATTCGCCCATATCGTCAACGCCGAGGTCGTTGCCCACGGTGTAGAAGAAGTAGTTGCAGGAGTCGCGGATGGCGGTGGTGACGTTTTCCTCCGGGTGGGTCAGATGCTCCTTCTTGTTGGCGTTCCAGATCCAGCATTCCGGAGCGTAGCCTTCAGCCGCGTAGCGGGTGTATACGCCCTGGCACTTGACCTTCTTCTCCGTGTTGATGATGCCCTTGGTCAGGCCCGCGATGGCGGTGCAGGGCTTGAAGGTGGAGCCGGGGGCGTAGGTGCCGAGCAGCGCCCGGTTGAACAGCGGGGCGTTCTCCGCCGCCAGCAGCTCCTGATAATCCTCGATGATGCGCGACACGTCATAGGTCGGCCAGCTTGCCAGAGCCAGAGGAGAACCGTCCTTCACGTTCACCACCACGGCGGAGGCGCCGGTGATGTTGTCCTTCAGATCCACGTTGTAGTCGCCGCGGGCCGTGCCCTCGGCGCGCTTCTGGGCGATGTTTTTCTTCAGGATCTCCACGCCGTTGCCGAGGATGCGCTCGGTCTGCTCCTGCAGGACGCTGTCGATGGTGAGGTAGATGTGGTTGCCGGGCACCGGCTCCTTGGTGTAGACGGTGGCGAGGATGGTGCCGGCGGCGTTGCGCGTCTCCTCCACCTCCCCGTCCTGGCCGTGAAGGTAGTTTTCAAAGGCATACTCGATGCCGTCCTTGCCCACCATGGCGTCGGTGGAATAATCCAGCAGGGAGTATTTTTCAAACTCCTCCTGGGTCATGAGGCCCACGTAGCCCAGGATGTGGGCGGCATAGTCGGTGGAGTACTGGCGGATATAGGCCCGCTTGACCTCGATGCCGACGAGCTTGTTCTCCATGATGGAGGAGATGAGGTTCATGCTCGCGTCCTCGACGAAGACGTAGTCGGCGGTGTTGATAGCGTAGCGCACGTTGATGGAATAGCGCACCCCCGCGATCAGGCGCATCTCGGCGGCGGAATAGCTGTTGTCGATGTTGTAGCGGGTGCGCATATAGCTCATCAGCTCCACGGCCGTGCAGTCGGGACTCAGCTCCTGGCGCTTGTAGTAGGCCTCCAGCATGGTGCGCTGGATAGCGGTCATGTTTTCGTCATATTCAAAGGGCGGCTCGAGGGTGACGGGCAGGTCGTCGGTATACTCGTCGCCGTAGGAGCGCACCATGCTCACCAGCTCCAGGATGACGGCGTTGGGGTCGTCGTTGGCAAAGAGCTTGTCCGTGTCGATCTTGAGGTTGTAGCATTCGGCGTTGGACACCAGTACGCGCCCGTAACGGTCGAGGATATTGCCGCGGGCCGCGGTGACGGTGCGGGTGGTCTTGGTCAGCTCGTTTGCGCGGTTATAGTAGGCCTCGCCTTGGACGATCTGAAGCTGATAGAGAAAGTACATATAGACGGCCAGCAGCAGAGCCGCGATCACCGCGAGCGCCGCCACCCGGCCGGGCTTGATGAGTCTGCTGTTCATAGCAATCCTTTCCGCTCATTCTCTGCTCCACTTTGCCGGCAGGGGATACGCCAGCGCGGCGGCGGGCAGAGAAAAGAGCGTCTGCAGCAGGGCGACCTTGAGCATCTCGAGGCTCCAGGCATCCCCTGCCAGGGTTTTGAGCATTTGCAGGAGCGCCGTAATGAGCAGGGCCAGCAGGGCAAGGCCCATGAAGGCGAAGAAACGGCGGTTGATGAAAAACTGGGAGATGAATGCGGACAGCAGGCTCAGCACCGGCAGGAGGATGAGGAAAAACACCCTGTTTTCCACAAAGCTCATGTCCGCAAAATAGCCCATCAGCAGGCTGAACAGCGGCCCCCAGGTGGCCCCCTCGAACATGCCGAGCGCGGCAGACACCGCGGGCAGCGCCAGGGGGCAAACATTCATGGGCCTTATATGGCTGAATACCATGTTCTGGGCCATCAGGGTCAGAAACATGAACAGCAGATAGCGCAGCACCTTGTTCAGGTCGATCTTTTCCAGTAAATCCTTCATCATTCCACCACGGTAAAATCCTTGATCACGAACACCTGCACCAGGGAGTCCAGGTTTGCCTGGGGCTCCACGATGCCGTATTCGATCTGGCCGCCGGCCTCGGTCTGCACGGCCGTGAGGGTGCCGATCATCAGCCCCGCCGGAAACGCGCCGCCGGAGCCGGAGGTCAGCACATCGTCGCCTACGAAGATCTGCGCCCCGTCGGCAAGATAGGTGAGCTTGGCGGTCTTCTCGCGCATGAAGGAAAATTCACCCACCACCATGCCGGAGTTGCCCGTGGCCCCGACGAAGGCGCCCACGGACATGTCCACGTCGATGAGGGTGGAGACCGTGGCCCAGTTGGTGCCCAGCTCCGTGATCTGGCCCACTACCGCGCCGTACTCGGTCACGACGGGGTCTCCCATCTCGATGCCGCTGGAGGCGCCCTTGGAGATGGTGAAGGCGCTGGACCAGTTGGAGCTGGACCAGAGCACCACCTTGCACGACTCCATCACATAGTCGGTGTGCTTTTCCCGCAGCTCCAGCAGCTTTCTGAGGCGGGAGTTCTCCTCCGAGGCCTCGATACCCTCGCGGGCGGACTGCTGCGCGTCTGCAAGCTGAGAGCGCAGGGATTCGTTCTCCGCCAGAAGCGAGTCGTATTCATAGAGGTACCCGTACATGCTGTCAAACCAGTTGACGGCGGAGGACAGCACCTTCTGGATGGGGGACTTGATGACGCCGGCCAGATTCTGCACAAAGCCGATGCGCCCGTCCCGGGCCGCGGCGCCAAGGCCGATGATGAGGGCCGCGGCGGCAATGATGATGCCGATGCGCAGGCCGTTTTTCTGCAGATATTGCTTCACAGCAGCGTCACCCCCAGTTCCTTGAGCATCAGCCCCAGACGGCAGAGCGGCAGGCCTACGACGTTGAAGAAATCGCCCTCGATCCCCTCAACAAAGAGCGAGCCTCTGCCCTGGATGCCGTAAGCCCCGGCCTTGTCCATAGGCTCGCCGGTGGCGATATAGGCGGCGATCTCCGCATCGGTCAGCGTCCGGAAGCGGACAGCGCTCCGCTCGGCGGCCAGGAGCTCCTGTCCGCCCCGCAGTACGCACACGCCGGTATATACCGCATGCGTGTCCCCGGACAGCCCGCGCAGCATACGCCTGGCGTCCGCCTCGGTATGGGGTTTGCCGTAAACCTGTCCGTCGTGCCAGACGATGGTGTCCGCCGCCACGATGATGTCGTCCTTCTCGCATTTTTCCGCCACCTCGCGGGCCTTGTGGGCGGCCAGGGCCTTCACCAGTTCATCCGGCGGGAGCGCCCGCCCGGCTTTTTCCTCCCCGACTGCGGGGAGAATGACGAGATCCCTGACGCCCAGCATCTGCATGAGCTCACGCCGCCGCGGTGACGCGGAGGCAAGTACAATAGACATTTCTGAATATCTCCGATTCCTGTTAGTGTGGAGCGTGGAGTCAGGGCAATCCCGCTCACTCCAAACTCACTCGACTCCCCGGTAGTACAGCCCTCTTGTCAGTACATTCGGCTGATAGTCGGACTGACCGAGATAGACCTTTGCCACCTCCAGGCATTCGCGCGGGGACTCAGTGGTGAACATCATGCGCATGCCCCAGAGGCCGGCGCCGTAGAGATCCTGCGCCTTGTCGGCAAGGTAGAGCTTGTGGGCGTTGTAGATAACATTGCGGCAGCCGAACTCCTTGACCACCGGGAACACCGCGCCCATACGGTCGGACATCTGCGCCGGGGTCGCGCAGGTGCAGCGCCCCGAGGAATGGCGGATCACGCACTGATCCGATACCATGAGCGGGAGTCTCCCGTATACGATCATCTCGGTATCGAGCGTCTTGGAAAGATCCCGGATCTGGGCGATGCGCAGCTCAAAGGAGGCGGTTGCGGAGCTGAAGCCCGCCTGGCGCACCATCTCCATACTGAGGGAGTTGAACACGTTCAGGCCGAAGTCGCCCCGGATGCGCATGCCGACATTCTTCGCCAGCATCGCGTGGCCGAGGTTTCCGACCAGCGCCTCGTTGATGCCGAAGTCAAAGAGCTTTTCCAGCATCTCCCGGACATAGGGCTCCTCCTCGTCCGTGATGACGCGCGGCAGCACCGCCACCGGGATCGTACCCTGCTCCTCAAAGGGCTCGAGCAGGTCAAAGTATTCGTTCATGACCGTGACGGGCACATAGAGATACCGGGGGTGCAGGGCCGCAAGCTCGGGCGTGAGCTGCTCGGCTGTGAGCACCTGGAAGATCATGGCCGGGTCCACCCCCGGCGCGCTGCCCTTCGGCTTTGCGGGGATGGTCCCCACGCGCCGCTTCGGCGGTCTGCCCCGCTGCTCGCTGAGCTCCGCCACCAGGCTGCGCCTGAGCTCATTGATGGCGGCGGCGGGCAGGAAGAGGCCCGGATCGGTCTGGGCCTTGTTCTCCACCACGTTGTAGGGAGTGCCGCCGGTTTTGAACATCTGATCCGTGAGATAGGAGGGCGTGAGCCCCTGGCCCCGGGCCTTCTCCGGCACCCGGCCCGCGGCGACGGCCTTGTGCCCGTCGTCGTCAAAGGCGATGGCGCGGATGGGCTGGCCCTTCTCGGCCACGGTGTAAAAGTGCACCGGCACCCGCCGGAGCTCCCCTTCGGCATAGCCCTTGCGGGCCTGGTCAAAGAGCTGCTCCGTATCCCGGTCGGCCTCTCCGCGAACGCCGAACATGTCCTCCCGGTCGCCGTTGAAGTAGCCCTGGGTAAAGCCCTGGCGGGAGAAGGCCCGCTCCAGATCCGCCATCTCCTCGGGCGTGGGCTGGCGGTGCTCCTTGAGGGCCTTGGCGTAGATTTTGGTGGTGATGGCGGTGTACTCCGGCCGCTTCATGCGTCCTTCGATCTTGAGGCAGGCGACGCCCGCGTCCTCAAGCTCCTGGAGCCTGTCCACGAGGCAGTTGTCCTTGAGGGAGAGGGGGTAGTCGTCCATGCGCCCGCCAAGGGAATACTGCATGCGGCAGGGCTGGGCGCACATGCCGCGGTTGCCGCTGCGCTGGCCGATAAGGGCCGACATGTAGCACTGGCCCGAGTGGCAGAAGCACAGCGCCCCGTGGACAAAGACCTCCGTCTCGATGGGGGAATTCTGTGTGATATAGCGGATCTGCTCCAGGCTCAGCTCCCTTGCCAGCACCGCCCTCGTCATGCCGAGCTCCGCCGCCGCCTCCACCCCCGCAAGGTTGTGGATCGACATCTGGGTGCTCGCGTGCAGGGGGATATCCGGCAGATACTGGCGGACGGCGGCGGCAAGGCCCAGATCCTGGATGATGATGCCGTCCGTCCCGGTCTCGGAGGCGATGCGCGCCGCCGCAAGCGCGTCCTCCACCTCCCGGTCATTG
This sequence comes from Oscillospiraceae bacterium, assembly GCA_902790375.1. Taxonomy (GTDB): domain Bacteria; phylum Bacillota; class Clostridia; order Oscillospirales; family Oscillospiraceae; genus Limivicinus. The sequence continues at coordinate 112,880 of CADARY010000018.1, forward strand.
ACCAGGGTGTTGAGCGTGACATAGACCTTGCAGCCGCGTATATGGCAGTAGCGCACCGCGCGCTCATATTCCTCATCGGTGAAATTTTTCGCGCCGCGCCGGGCGTTGTAGTTGCCCATGCCCATGTACACGGCGTCCGCGCCGTTCTGCACCGCGGCGATCACGGCCTCGGGCGACCCGGCGGGGGAAAGCAGTTCGATCATATCGTGTGGTCCTTTTTATCTCTGTAATAGCAGTAAACAAAGCCGAAGCCTGTTTGCAACTGAACATAAAAATACAGTGTAATTATACCACAGTGTCAAGGCTTGCGGCAAGGGGATTCTCGTGGTATAATGTGCCCACTGCGTAAACAAACCATGAACTTTGGAGGTGAGCACATGCAGGGAGAAGCGGAAGCCTTTCTTGTCTCTCCGGAGGAGGCGCAGCGCCTGATCGCCGCCCACGACGGGGACATAACCCTGCTGTGGCTCTTTCTGCGCCAGCGCCCCGGCAGCACGCTGGAGGACGCGGCGCGGGCCCTCTGCCGTACCCGGGCGGAGCTGGAGGCGGCCTATGAGAAGCTGCAGCGGCTGAGCCTGCCGGCTGTGAAGGCCGCGCCCGCCGCTGCCCCTGCGGGCAAAAAAACCGGGCCGAGCCTGCCGGTGCCCGAACCTGCGCACGAGCTGCCGCAGTACACGTCGGAGGATCTCGTGCAGCGCAGCCAGGAGGATGCGCGCTGGACAGCGCTGCTCACCGAGGCGCAGCGGGCGCTGGGCCGCAAGCTCAACAGCGGCGAGATGAAAACGCTCTTCGGCCTGTACGACTATCTGGCCCTGCCGCCGGAGGTGCTGATGATGCTGCTCAACTACTGCGTCGCAAACGCCCCGTCCGGCAATTCCCCCTCCATGCGCTTTATTGAGAAGGAGGGCTACGCCTGGGCAAACCGCGAGATCCTGACCCTGGAGCAGGCGGAGGAATACATCGCCGCAAGTCAGCGCCGCAGGGAAAAGCTCAGCCGGACGGCAAAGATTCTCGGCATCAACGGCAGGGCCCTGACGAATACCGAGGCTAAATATCTGGGCGCGTGGCTCGATATGGGCTTTGACGATGAGATGATCGGCATGGCCTATGACCGGACCGTCACGAATACCGGCGCCCTCAAGTGGAGCTATATGAACGGCATCCTCAAGAGCTGGCACGAGAAGGGCCTGCACACGCCCGAGGCGGTCCGGGAGAAGGATACCCGCCGGCCCAGAGGACAGGCGGGCAAGCAGGAGGCGCCGCGGGACATGGACAAGCTCCTTGCGGCCCTGGAAAAGCTTTAATGGGACGGTGATCAAATGCCCTACGACGGAAAACTCCTGGCCCGGGCCAGGAGTGAGCTTGACAGTATCCGTGAAAAAAACCGGGAGGAACAGCAGCGCCGCTATGCCGCCGCCTGCGCAAAGATCCCGGAGCTGCGGCAGATCGACCAGCAGCTTCGCGCCCACATGGCCCAGCTTGTGCGCCTGACGCTGAGCAAGCGCCCCGATCTGAAGGAGCGCCTGGATGAGCTGCGGGACGAAAACCTGAGCCTCCAGATGCGCCGGGCCGAGCGGCTGACCGCCGCGGGCTTCGGCGGGGACTATCTGGACGAGATCTTCTCCTGCCCGGTCTGCCGGGATACGGGCTTTACCCAGGGGCGCGTCTGCCAGTGTCTCGACAGGCTCTACAACCGGGAGCTGACCAGGGAGCTCGGCACGCTCATGCGCCGGGGGGACGAGAGCTTCCAGCACTTTGACCTGAGCTATTATCCCACCGAGCCCGACCCGGAAACGGGGCTTGTGCCGCGGGATGTCATGCGCCGGGTCTCGGAGGCCTGCCGGCGTTATGCGGAAAACTTCTCCGACAGCTCCCGGAATCTCCTGTTTCAGGGGGGCACGGGCCTCGGCAAGACCTATCTCTCGGCCTGCATTGCCCGGGTGGTCTCGGCGCGGGGCTACTCGGTCTGCTATGAAACGGCCGCCGCCGCGCTGGACAATTACGAGAAGGCAAAGTTCAATCGCGACACCGAGGAGGGGGAGGCCGCCGCCGTGCGCATCAAACGCATGGAAAGCTGCGATCTCATGATCCTGGACGATCTGGGCACCGAGATGCCCACGCCCATGGCCCAGAGCGCGCTGTACACGCTGGTCAACAACCGCCTCGTAAACGAGAGGCGGACCATCATCAGCACCAACCTTACAAATGACGAGCTGAACCGCCGCTACACCCCGCAGATCGCCTCCCGCATCCTGGGAGAGTTCCAGTGCCTGCCCTTCGTGGGCACGGACATCCGCCGTCTGAAGCGGGGCCTGTGACAGTTCAGCGATTCAGCCGCCAGTTCTCCTTCGGCGCCCAGCCGGGGAGGGGCATGCGCTGCATGGCGCCGAAGATCTTGGACTTCATGTCCGGGTATTCGGCGCTCATTCCTTTTAAAAGCTGCTTGATCTCATAACGCTTGCTGGTTTTGTCCTGGGGGCAGGGGTTCTCCACCACCGGGATCTCGAGCTGCGCGGCGAGATTTGCGATCTTTTGTTCCCCGGCGTAGATGAGCGGGCGGATCTGGGTCACGCCGGAGCGATCCAGATAGGTCACGGGCCGAAAGCAGCTCAGCCTTCCCTCAAACAGCAGACTCATCATAAAGGTCTCCACCGCGTCGTCAAAATGGTGGCCCAGGGCCAGCTTGTTCACGCCGCGCTGGCGGATCAGATCGTTGATGGCGCCCCGGCGCATCTTGGCGCAGAGGGAGCAGGGGTTTTCCTCCTTGCGCACGTCGAAGACGACCTCCTTGATATCCGTCCTGAGGCAGGTATAGGGGACCTCCAGCTTTTCACACAGCTCCTTCACCGGTGTGAAATCCATGCCCTCAAAGCCGAGCTCCACCGTGACGGCCTCCAGCGTAAAGCGCCGGGGATAGAAGCGGCGCAGATGGCTCAGGGCCAGCAGCAGGAGCATGCTGTCCTTGCCGCCCGAGACGCCGACCGCCACCCGGTCGCCTTCCAGGATCATATCGTAATCATCCACCGCGCGGCGCACGGTGCCGGTAAAATCGTTGAGCAGCCTGTCCATAAAGCTTCCCGCCTCTCTCCTGCTTTTTATGCCGTCTATTGTAACGGCACAGCGCCTGAATGTCAAAGCGTTTTGAAAAACGAAAAATCGAAAATCAGAATACGGGAGATTTTGCGAGAATTCATGAGCTTTTGCGAGATTCCAAAATCAGAATCAAATTTTCTGTTGACAGCTTCCCGCCCCTGTGGTATAAGAATGAAGCGCGCCGGACGGGACCCGTTAACCGCCCGCGCCCTGAAACAGTCAAAACATGATTTTAATATGGAGGCAAGACTATGTCCACAACCATGCTCACCAAGGAGACCGTTGAACGCAAATGGTACATCCTTGACGCAGCCGGCAAGCCCATGGGCAAGACCGCTGCCCTCGCCGCCGATCTTCTGCGCGGCAAGCTCAGACCCGACTACACCCCCCACGTCGACTGCGGCGATTACGTCATCATCATCAACGCCAAGGACGCTGTCCTCACCGGCAAGAAGCTGGAGCAGAAGTACTACCGCACTCACTCCGGTTATCCCGGCGGGCTGAAAGAGACCCAGTACAAGATCCTGATGCAGAAGAAGCCGGAGCTGGCCATGCGTCTGGCTGTGCGCGGCATGCTGCAGAAGAACACCATCGCCCAGTGGCAGCTCAAGCGTCTGCGCATCTTCGCCGGCGCCGAGCATACCCACGCCGCCCAGAAGCCCGAAGTCTGGGATCGCTAAGAGGAGGTAAAGAACTATGGCAACCTACAAGACCAAGAAGCCCTATATGTACGGCACCGGCCGCAGAAAGTCTTCTGTCGCCCGCGTCCACCTCATCCCCAACGGCAGCGGCGTGATCACCATCAACGGCCGTGATATCGACGATTACTTTGGTCTCGAGACCCTCAAGCTCATCGTCCGTCAGCCCCTGGTCACCACCAGCACGCTCGGCAAGGTCGACATTGAAGCGACCGTCACCGGCGGCGGCGTCTCCGGTCAGGCCGGCGCCATCCGCCACGGCATCGCCCGTGCCCTGCTCGTCGTGGACGAGAGCTACCGCGCAGCCCTCAAGGCCGCAGGCTTCCTCACCCGCGACCCCAGAATGAAGGAACGCAAGAAGTACGGTCTCAAGGCCGCACGCCGCGCGCCTCAGTTCTCCAAGCGTTAATCGTTCAAAAGCCCTGGAAATTCAAAGGTTTCCAGGGCTTTTCCATTGGCATTGCAAGGAAAGGAAAACAAACACCATGAAGTCACTTGAAAGCTTCCCGAGGATCAGCCTGGGTATCCTGCCGACGCCGATCCATAAGCTTGAAAACATCAGCAGACTCCTCGGCAGGAACATCTACATCAAACGCGACGACATGACCGGGCTCGGCCTCGGCGGAAACAAGATCCGGAAGCTCGAATTCCTCCTGGCCGACGCGAAAGCGCAGGGCGCGGAGGTCGTCTTTACGACCGGCGGCGCGCAGTCCAACCACGCCATGCTGACCGCCGCCGCGGCAGGGAAGCTGGGGATGAAGGCTGTGCTCGTGCTCAAAAAGCGCGGCGTGACCGACTGCGTGGGTAATCAGCTCCTGGAACGGCTGATGGGGACGGATGTGCGCTTTGTCGACACCGATGATTACGCCGACATTTACGCGGAGATGGACCGAATCGGCAGCGAGATGGGCAGGCCGTATTACAAGATCCCCTGCGGCGGGTCGAACGCCCTCGGCGCGCTGGGTTATGTGGCGTGCGCCAGAGAGATTGCCGGGCAGGGCCCGCGCTTCGACCATATCATCTGCGCGGAGGGCAGCGGCGGCACGATGGCGGGTCTGGCCCTCGGCGCAAAGCTCTTTTTGCCGGGGACAACGGTGCACGGCATGATGGTCGACACCGATCCCTTTGACCAGATCACGCCTGCCCTGATGCGGGAAACGGCGGAGCTGCTGGAGATCACGCCCGCGATCACGCCGGAGGATTATCCCCTTCGGGACATGTGCGGCCCCGGCTACGCGATCGCCTCGGAGGCCGGGAACGCCGCCGTCTCTCTGATGGCGGAGCGCGAAGGGATCTTTCTCGATCCGGTATACACCGGAAAGGCGTTTGCCGGCTTGCTGGAGCTGGCAAAAGAGGGCGCCTTTGCTGAGACGGACAGCATTCTGTTTCTGCACTCGGGCGGCGCAGGCGGGCTTTTCGCCATCAAGATGTAAGCAGTCCGCAGGGCTCCGCGCCATCTCAAGGGCAATACCGCATAATTCGGCAAGAGCAGATCCTGAGAAAATTTGGGTTCTGATAAAGGCACTTTTTCGCAGATGTACTTTGTGTACCTCAAGAAGCCCAAGCTTTTGCAGGTCGCTCAGCCTTCTGCCGGAATAATGTGCGGCATCCGATACGCAGAGGACGGGTTTCTTCTTCGTTTTGTTTTCCAGATCCTTTGCGCCGAAGCAGACGCCGTGATGATACCCGTCCGTGCCGGTGACTGCCCGTTGTGCATAATCCTCGATCTTCATCATTGTCCGTGCTTGACGGAGGGAAAGGGCGCATGGTACAATTTTTATAGACGAAGGGCACTGCATGGCTTTTCCATCTATCGAAGGAGGAATCCAAATGTCAGGTAAAAAACTGGGCTTCGGACTGATGCGGCTTCCGCTGACCGATCCCGACGACGAGAGCAGCATCGACATCGAGCTGATGAAACAGATGGTGGACACCTTTCTTGCGCGGGGCTTCACCTATTTTGACACCGCCTGGATGTACTGCGGCGGCAGGAGCGAGGAGGCTGCCCGGGAGGCGCTGGTTTCGCGCTACCCGCGTGACAGCTTCACCCTGACGACCAAGCTGCCCTCCTATATGATCAAAAGCGAAGACGACCGCGAGATGATCTTTTCCGAACAGCTGCGGCGCACCGGAGCGGGATACTTCGACTATTACTGGCTTCACAACGTCAATTCCGAGTCTGTGGAGGTCTTCGACAAATATCGCTGCTGGGATTTTATCCGCTCCAAGAAGGAGGCCGGACTTGTCAAGCACATCGGCTTTTCGTATCACGACGGGGCGGAGCTGCTGGACAGGCTGCTGACTGCGCACCCGGAGATCGAGTATGTGCAGCTGATGATCAACTACCTCGACTGGGACAATCCCGGCGTACAGAGCCGCGCCAACTACGAGGTCTGCGTGAAGCACGGCAAGCCCGTCATCGTCATGGAGCCGGTCAAGGGCGGAACCCTCGCCAGCGTCCCCGGTGAGCTTGAGGCGCAGTTCAAGGCCCGTGAGCCGCAGATGTCCGTCCCCTCCTGGGCGATCCGCTTCGCCGCCAGCCAGGAGCAGGTTTATATGGTGCTCAGCGGCATGAGCAACATGGAGCAGCTGCTCGACAACACCGCCACGATGGAGGACTTTAAACCGCTCAGCGCAGAAGAGCTGCAGTTTATGGAGAGCGCAGCATCGCTCATCAAGGCGCGCATCGCCATCGCCTGTACGCGCTGTTCCTACTGCACGGTCAATTGCCCGCAGCACATTGCCATCCCCGAGTATTTCGCCCTGTACAACAACGAAATGCTCATCGATGAGGACAAGCGCCCTGTACATGGCGGCTATTACAAGCGTCTGACCCTCAAAAACGGCAAGGCCAGCGACTGCATCAAATGCGGCCAATGCGAGGAGATGTGCCCCCAGCACCTGCCCATCCGGCAGTACCTGGAGGACGTGGCAAAAACCTTCGAATAAGCACAGATCCCACGCATGCCTTAAGAATGGGGCCGCTGCAAAACCTTCATTTTGCGGCGGCCTCATACTCATTCCAGATCGGCAGGCGGCACGGCTGTTCAGTATTTTCAGGAGGCGCGGCGCATGATTGAAATTTCTTTGCTGAGCGGCGAATTGGTTTTCGCAGCGCTCTGGCTCCTCGGCCGCGGCATCCTCTGGCTGCGGCAGAAGAAGATTGACTGGAAAAGAGAAGCGGTTCTTCTTTTGATGTTTGTCAACCTCGCTGTTCTGATTCGCTTCGTCTTTTACCCGTTTTTCACTGTCAACGGTCATGTGCGGCCGCTTATCATCAACCTGAGCAGCATTCGGCCGCTTCGGATCAATTTGATTCCGTTTGTCCATATTCTCGATTATGACAAGAAGCGCGAGGCTGCCATCAATATCATCGGGAATATCTGCATGTTTATCCCGACAGGCATCATCCTGCCGATTTTGTATCCCCGCCTGAACCGCTTTTGGAAAGTTCTTCTTGCCGGCGCGGGACTGTCGTTTTTCATTGAGCTGCCGCAATTGCTCTTCCCCGGAAGTGTAAGCGATATCGACGATCTGATTCTCAATACGGCCGGTGCGGCCATTGGATACGGTATTTATAGGCTTGCCAGGGGAAAGGCGATGGAGAAGGTACGGAGATGAAGGGGAAACGTATTTCAGCTTTTGTAAAGACTCTGGCCTGGAAATTGATTTTGTAATTCGTTGGCGTGGAGAATGTGCATTGGTCGAAGTCAAAGCAGAAACAGGAAACGCCAAAAGTGCCGCAACGATTTTAAAACATCCGGAGAAATACCATGTAAATCAATGTATCAAGCTGGGCAACTACAATGTTGGCCGCAGCGGGAAGATTCTTACCCTTCCGCTGTATATGGGTTTCTTGCTATATGAGGTCTGAGTAAAAATGATAAACGGAAAAGGAATCCGCTGACCGGCTCTTGACTTCGCCGTTCGGCGCAGCTTATACTATTCTTCAACAAAACGATCAGAAATCGTTTTGTTGCCTGTGAGCCAATGTGCTCACAGGCAATGGCGCATGGCGCCATTGAAGAAGTCGTGCAATACTGATCTTTCGCAAAGCAAGGGCTTTGCGAAACGCAGCGTATGCTGCGTATAAAACGCTTGAAAAACAAGCGTTTTATTGAAGATCAGTACGCTAATAGATTTGTGCGAACGGCGAAACGGAGGCTTTTTCATGATTACCGACGCGAAATCCTTTGGCGAGGCGCTGCGTAAGCGGCGCAAGGAGCTCGGCTAAACAGGGAAACCATTGGCCTTTCATCCAGAAGATCACGGATCATAAGAGTCTTATCCACATAATAATAGTTCGTAACCGCATTGCGATAATCCGAAACGCCAATGGGCAGCGGGAGGCGTACAGCAGACATCGTATTCTCTTTTGTGTAAGCCCCGGTTTTTACGCGCAGGTCTGCAGGTCTGGCTGTGCCGACAGGAATCATCCATCGGTGGCCGATCAACACCGCGCCGGGGATGCGTCCTTCTTTGCAAAGCGTCGAAACTCTCCTTGATGTCAGATTCCACAGCTCGGCCGCTTCTTTTACATTAATCATCTCCGCCATGATCATGACCTCCCTATAAGGATACAGTTTAATTATACACATTTCAGGAAGGACGTCAACGCGAAAAAAGAATATTTCTTTTTGAAAATGATATTATTCTTTTCGCGCCTCGACGCATCTTATATGCAATCGTTTTAAAGTGCACTTTAGACAGCCTTGTCTGCCGCGATCAATTGCGATATAATGAAGAAAACGCGCAGCCAAAGGAGGATCTGTGATGTCCAAACCTGAAAAGCAGACTGTCACCTGCCCCAAGTGCGGAGAAACGATTGCATTTACGCTCTGGCACTCCATCAATACCGACATGCCGGAGGCGATCCCGGATATCATCAGCGGCAAACTGTTTGAAGTGGAATGCAAAAAATGCGGCTATAAAACCCATGTGAATTATCCCCTGCTGTTCAATGACATGATCCATCAGGTGATGATTTACAACGCCGTTCCCGAAAACGCCAGGGAAGCGGGGGACGCATTGAACTCCATGAAAACGCTGTATCCCGGCCGTACCCGCATCGTTCTGGATCAGAGTACCCTGCGGGAAAAGGCGTCGATTTTCAACACAGGTCTCGATGATCGTGTGACGGAGATCTTGAAGCTGATCGTCATGGCGCAGCTGCAGGAGCAGCTGGCCGGGAAAAAGCTCATGGGCGTGTACTTCATTCCCGGCGACGAGCCCTCGTTTGAGGTCGCGCTGGAGGAAGGGTCCGGATATGTCCCGGTCTCCATGGAGATGTACAGGAGTATCGAAGAGCAATTCCGGAAGCAGCTTTCCACGGATGATGAATACTACATCAATCAGGATTGGGCATTGACTTTTCTTTCTTCCCCGCAGAACCAGCTTCAACAATGATCGTGAATCCGGGTGAATTCTATGAGTAAAACACGCTGGATACAGAAAACTCACCTTTTCAAGGCCGATGAATATATCTGCTCGGCATGCGGAACTTCTTTCAGGAAACCTTTTTCTCAGTGCCCCGCGTGTAGGGCGTCCATGAAGAAATCGAAGTATGACGCCTCCTGGGTGAATGAGGCTGAGGGGCTTTCCGCTCTGCTGGATGATGATTGGTAATATGAGGAGCTTGCGAAAGAATGGCGATAACAAAAACGGATTTCATGCGCGGCATGCAGTGCCCGAAAATGTTGTGGCTGGACAAGCACAAGCCGGGTCTGAAAGTCATACCTCCGGAAATTCAAGCCAAGCTGGACGCGGGCAACGACTTCGGCGATCGGGCCATGGGCATGTTCGGTCCCTATGAAGAAATGACGGTATATCGTCCCGGCACAACGATCCCGGATAAAGCGGCTATGTTGCAAAAGACGCAGGAGCATCTGGAAGCCGGAACGTCCGTGATCTGTGAGGCAGCCTTTTCCAATTACAACAACTACTGCGCTGTCGATATTCTTCGCAGGACGGACACCAATGTCATTAAGCTAAAAATCTAGTAATCTGTGAAAATGAGCTTTCTGTAAAGGAGGCTCATTTTTTGCGAAAAAATGGTTGACAAAACAAGGAA
>CADARY010000019.1 GCA_902790375.1 Oscillospiraceae bacterium
GCAGCGCATCGACGACACGGCCCTTGAGGGCAGCGCCGGTGTCACCGTCTACGGCGAGGCGGGCAGCGAGGCGGAACGCTTTGCCAACGCAAACGACCTTCCCTTCATCCCCGCGAACAACGACACGCCGGTATACCAGCCGGCCCAGCCCCCGGTGATGCTCCCTTACGTCGCGCTGAGCTGAAAAAACGAACCCCGGAGCTTCGATTTTGAAGCTCCGGGGTTTTGACTTGACGAAACACAACGGGATGTGTAGAATAGAAGCAACCTCGCAAGAGGCCACCGGAGCAATCCGGCGAAAGGTGCGCTGTTGAAACAATGGCGGTTGGCCACTTTCCCGATGAGGGGAGGTGGGGCTTATGGATAAGCGGAGAATCCTTCGCTTTGTGCTGTGCCTCATCGTGATCCTTGTGATCATGCTGTACATAGCGCCAAAGGCTTACTGAGCTATAAAGGCTCGTTGACCGCCCGGCTGATCCCCGTGCGGTCAACTATTTTTTGACTAACTAACGGGCCAACCGTCAAATCAACAGCGCCCTTTTGTATCTTCATTATACCACGCAGGCGCGCTTTGTCAAGCGGGAAAGCGGTCCCCCGCCGCCGGGGGCGGAATAAGGGGGACCGGTTTCTCCGCAGCCGCGCCATTGGCGGACCCATAGCGAAGCGGGTCCGGGAATGGCATTGCGGCAAGGCGGGAAAGCGCTGCTGCACCGCGCGGGTCGATGCAGCTTTATTCTCTGCTCTGTCTGGGCAGTCTTCCGAGCAGCTCGCTTGTGCGGATGATGCCGAAGGCGCGCGAATCCACCGCCGCCTCTCTGGCATCCCCCAGGAGGAACAGCTCCCGCTGCCGCAGGATCACGGGATAGACCGGCCCGTCCGGGCGCGGGTCCGTGCGGGTAAAGCTGTAGCTGCCCCGCTCGGCGATGCCGTTGATATAGGCGATGCCGTCGCGCAGCTCCACGCTGTCGCCTGCGACCGCTACGACACGCCGCAGCGCCGTCGTCCCGTCCGGCAGGCGCAGGCACACAAGGTCGCCCCGCCGGCACTCCCCGATCACGCGCAGATACAGGAAGGGCTGACCCTTTTTATATGCCGGGCGCATCCCCTCGTCCCCCTGGACAGCCACGCCCAGCAGCAGGGTGAAGGCCACGATGAGCAGCACGAGCACGCCCAGCGCGACCCGGATGCGCCGCATCAGGCCTCGGTGCTCCCGGTCATAGCCGCTTTGTCTTTCTTTAGTCGGCATTGTTCTCACCTGCCCTGCACATTGTCCGTCTCATCCAGCACCGGAAAGGGCAGGCGCGCGAGAATATCCCGCCGTTTGTCGATGCCCGGGTAAACCTCAAGGAGCGCAAGCCCCTCCGGCCGCAGGGCAAAGACGCAGCGCTCCGTCACATACAGCACCTGCTGCCCGTTCTGCACGGCCCGGGGCCCGGAGAAGCTGATGCTGCGCACCTTGTCCACGATCTTCGGGATCGCGCCCTCCTGCCGGATGCGTACCTCCCCGTCCTCCTCGGTGACCTGCAGCCCCTTGGTGTTGAAGGTGAAGCAGAAAACCACCTTCTTTGTCGCGGCGGTGATGTTGCCGAAGCCCCCGATGCCGGAGGCCTGGTCCGCGCCCCGGTGGGCGTTGACGTTGCCGAAGCGATCCATCTCCAGCGCGCCCATGAAGCAGGCATCCAGCCCGCCCCCGTCATAGAAATCAAACTGCATGGACATGTCGCAGATGGCGTCCGCGCCGATCATGGCGCCAAATTCCAGCCCGCCCGCCGGGAGACCGCCTGTGCCGCCGGACTCGACCGAGAGCGTGAGATCCTGCAGGATGCCCGCCGCCGCGGCGTACTTGCTGACCTTCTCCGGGATGCCGACGCCGATGTTGATGATGTCGCCGCGCCTGAGCTCCTTTGCCGCCCGGCGGCCGATGATATCCGCCTCGCAGCCGGCGCGCAGCTTGCCGCTCTTGGCGTTCTCCTTTTCCAGCCGGTGATACCAGTACTGCATGTGGGTCGCCGGTACATGGATATCGCCGGAGAGGGTGCCGAAGGCCTCGTTGTCCCGCTCCGGCTCGCACACCACCACCACGTCCACCAGCACCGCCGGGAGGATGATATCCCGCGGGCGGCTGAAATCCGAGCGGACCCGGTCCACCTGCACGATGACCCTGCCGCCGTTTCGCCGGGTGAGCTGGGCGATGGAGAGCGCGTCGATGGTGCTGTATTCCCCCTCAAAGGAGATATTCCCCTTCGCGTCGACCGAGGTGGCCTTGATGAGGGCAATGTCAAAGGCGGGCAGGCGGTAGCGCAGATACTCCTCCCCTTCCACCTCCACCACGCGGACAAGCGTGTCGTCCCGGGAGATGCGGTTGAGGCCCGGCCCCTCGATGCGCGGGTCGGCGAAAATGCCGAGGCCCACCTTGGTGATATAGCTGTCATGGCCCCCGGCCTGGGCGCGCATGGCGTGGGACATTGGGCCGAGCGGGAGATTGTAGGCCTCAAAGCGGTCCTCCAGCACGAGCTTCTTGGTGCTTGGCATAGCGCCGAAATGGCCGCAGATGATCCTGCCCACGGCGCCCTCGCGGATATAGTTCTCCGCGCCGCGCTCGGGGTCGAAAAGGCCGAAGCCCGCCGAGGATACCAGCGTCAGGTTCCGGGGGTGCCCGGTCGCGCGAAAGCGCTCCGTGATGGCGTCGTGCAGCTTTTCGGGGTTTGCCGTACCCACGAAGGAGTTGAGGCCGATCACCGCCCCGTCCTGAATCAGTTCTGCCGCCTGTGCCGGTTCCATAATAGTGAACATTTGTAAGACCCCTCTCTGCGCTTTTGTGGAAACCAGTATAAACGCTGACCCCCGCCGGGGTCAAGGGGCCGCTTTGTCTTTTCCCGCGGCGCGCGCCATCACAGATTGTTCAAAAAATTCCCAATCTTTGTTCAGAAATTTGAAGAGAAATCTTCACACTTCTGTTGTACCATACAAGCACAGCAAAAAGGAAAACAATCTGAATACAATCGAGGTGCAAGCAAAATGAAAAAGACCTATTCTCCTGTCCGCAGAATTTCCGCGGTCCTGCTGGCGCTGATGCTGGTATGCTCCGCGCTGTCCGCCCCGGCCTTCGCCGCCGGAACGGATCAGACCCTGACCTTTGCCGCAGCCGGGCGCACCGCCCATACGGCCGCTGAGATCTATGCGCAGAACGTCAATTCCATGGTCTCTGTGGATGTCTCCGCAAAGGTCAACATGTTCGGCTATGAGACGCTCAGCGAGGGCGCAGGCTCCGGCTTCATCATCACGCCGGACGGCTATATCCTCACGAATGCCCACGTGGTGGAGGGCGCAGAGAATATCAGCGTCAGCACCTACAGCGGCGATAAGTATGATGCCGAGCTCATCGGGTATGACATTTCCAACGACGTTGCGGTTTTGAAGATCGACGCCGAGGATCTGACGCCCGTGACCTTCGGCGACTCGGACAAGGCCGTGATCGGCGAGGACGTGATTGCGATCGGCAACCCCCTCGGCACGCTGAATTTCTCGCTGACCAAGGGCGTCATCAGCGGCCTGGACCGTGAGATCTCCCTCTCCGGCAACATGCGCCTGCGCCTGATCCAGACCGACTGCGCCATCAATGCCGGCAGCTCCGGCGGCGCGCTGTTCAACATGTACGGCGAGGTCATCGGCATCACCAACAGCAAAGCCTCCGGCATGGATTTCGGCTCCGTGATCGAGAGCATCACCTTCGCCATCCCGGTCAATAACGTGGTGGACATCATCGAGCAGATCATGACCAAGGGCGAGATTTCCAGCCCCTACATCGGCATCAGCATCGCGGATGTGGATGAGAGCCTGCACGCCTACGGCGTTCCGAAGGGCGCCGACGTGATCGAAGTGGCGGAGGATTCTCCCGCCAAGGAAGCCGGACTGCAGAAGAACGACGTGATCACGGCGGCCGACGGCGAGCCTGTTGCCGGCAGCAGCGATCTTGTCAAGTATGTCCGCGCCCACTCCGTGGGGGACAAGGTGGAGCTCAGCGTCTTCCGCCAGGGACAGACCATCAAGATCACCGTCAAGATCGGCGAGACCGTCAAGAGCGCCCTGCCCGAAACGGAAAAGGCAGCAGAGTAAACTATAAAGAACAGACAAAGGCACAGCCGTTCGGCTGTGCCTTTGTCGTTAGAGCAGAGCAGGCTGAATCAGCCTTCCTTTTTCAGCAGCTCCGCCTTGTCGATGATGAACTGCCGGAGCCAGGCGCCGGCCTCTTCGTTTTCCAGGGCAAAGTCGATGATCGATTCGAGATAACCCTTGAGGTTGCCGGTATCGTAGCGCTTGCCCTCAAAGTCCACAGCGCACATGGGCTCCCTGCGGCAGAGGGCGCGCATGCCGTCGGTGAGCTGGATCTCGTTGTTGCGGCCCGGGCGCGTCTGCTCAAGAATATCAAAGATGGCGGGCATGAGCACATAGCGGCCCATGATGGCATAGTCGGAGAGCTTTTCATAGATGGAGGGCTTTTCGTTCATGTCGCTGATGCGATAGACCCGGTCGGAGAGCTTTTCTTCCAGCTTGACGGAGGAGTATTTGCAGATCTCGCTGCTCGGGAACTGACGCACGGCGATGGCGCTGCAGCTGTTCGCCTCTGCCGCGTCCACGAGCTGCTTGAGCACCGGCGTGTCGCTGAGCATGATATCGTCGCCGAGGAGGATGCCGAAGGGCTCGTTGCCCACAAAGCTCTTGGCGCGCCAGACGGCATGTCCGAGGCCCTTGGTCTCCTTCTGCCGCAGGAAGTACACGTCTGCCATGTCCGCCACCTCCCGCACGGTGCGGGCCTCCTGACGCTTGCCGTCGGCAAGGAGGCGGGCCTCCAGGTCGGGGGCGTAGTCGAAGTAATCCTCAATGGGGGATTTGCCGCGGTTGGTGATGATGAGGATCTCCTCCACACCGGCGGCTACGGCCTCCTCCACAATGTACTGCAGAACGGGCTTGTCCACCAGCGGCAGCATTTCCTTGGGGATGCTCTTGGTGTTGGGCAGCAGGCGGGTTCCGAGTCCCGCCGCGGGGATGATCGCCTTGCGTATTTTCATGTTCATACTCCTCCAGAGCGCTTTATTTCCGGTTGACGCGGTCGATAAAAACGCGCGCACCTTTGATTTTCGGAAGCTGCGTGAGCAGCGGATAGCCAAGCGCGTACAGGACCACGGCCTCGCCGAGGCCGACGGTCAGGGCGTTGAAGCCATAGGAAGCAAGGGGCGTGGAGAACGCCTGAATCTGATAGCCCCAGGTGAGCACCGCGCCCACGATGACGGCGTTAAAGACCACCGGCATCAGACAGCCGAAAAAGCGGTTTTTGGCTGTGCTGCCCTTTTTGCCGGCATACATCGTCGTAAAGCCCGCAAGCAGGGTCGCAAGGGAGCCAAACACAATGTCCAGGACGCTGCCGGTATAGAGATTGGCGAGGACGCAGCCCACGGCGAGGCCGTACACCGAGCTCGGGATCAGAAAGGGCAGGACGGTGAGCACCTCGCTCACCCGAAACTGGACCGGCCCGTAGCTGATCGGGGCAAGGCCGATGGTGAGGGCGGCATAGATGGCGGCAATCACGGCCGCCGTGGCCAGGCGCAGGGTGGCGCTTTTGGCGTACATTTCAGATACCTCGGTTTTTCAGGGAATATTCGCAGCCGCAGTAGAGCTGGCGGTATACGTTGTATTTTTCGCAGAGCTCTATGGAGCGGTTTTCTCCGTCGCGCTTTTTGAACTCCGAGGGGAGCCACTTCACCCCGGCGGTCCGGGCGATCTCCTCGGCGAGAGCGTTGATGCGCACCGCGTCCTTGTGCCGCGAGAGGGTGAGAGTCGTGCAGAAGTAGTCAAAGCCCCGTGCCGCGGCAATCCTGGCCGCTTCCTCCAGACGCAGGCGGAAGCATTCGGTGCACCGCCGTCCGCCCTCCGGCTCTGCTTCCAGGCCACGGACGCGGGCATAATATTCCCCGCTGCGGTATTCCTCCCGCAGGACCGGGACCCGCTCCGAAAGCCCCATGTCGCCGATCAGCTTCAGGAGCGCTGCATAGCGCTTCTCAAACTCCGCCTCCGGGTAGATGTTGGGGTTATACCACAAAAGCGTCAGGTCAAAATGGCGGATCAGATATTCCAGCACCGCGCTCGAGCAGGGGCCGCAGCACACATGCAGCAGCACCCGGGGCCGCCGGTCCCCTTCCTTTTCGATGATGCGGTCCATTTCCCGCATGTAATTTCTTCTGTTCATATATCCATCATACCACAAGGAAATGAAAAAAGCTACCCATTGCGCCCAACACGCGGAAAGCTGTGCATTGCTCCCTTGACGCGGACGCAGGATGTGATAAGATAAGGAAAAAAGGATCGGAGGATCACCCATGGACAGCCGAACCAGCAAGCAGAATTATTACCTGGACATCGCCGACGCGGTGCTTGAGCGCTCCACCTGCCTCAGGCGCAAGTACGGCGCCATCATCGTCAGGAATGACGAGATCATCTCCACCGGCTATAACGGCGCGCCCCGGGGCCGGCGCAACTGCTCGGACCTGGGCGGCTGCATGCGCGAAAAGCTGGGCATCCCCTCCGGCGAACGCTATGAGCTCTGCCGCTCCGTGCATGCCGAGGCCAACGCCATCATCTCCGCCTCCCGCCGGGACATGATCGGCGCAACCATCTATCTTGTGGGCCGCAGCGCCAAGACCGGGGAGCTTCTTTCCGATGCGATGAGCTGCTCCATGTGCAAGCGCCAGATCATCAACGCCGGCATCGCGCAGGTGGTCATCCGCACAAGCCCCTCGGAATACCGGGTCATCCCCGTCTCCGACTGGGTGGAAAACGACGACTCGATCATCAACCTCATCGGATGAGGCGCCGGCACAGAAAAAATGCCCAAGAAAGCGCCGGGCGGAAGGGTCTGTCCGGCCCAAAGTTTGGCAACAATGATAATTGCAGTTTTTGATATAAGCTGTTATTATTTTGACGATCCCGAAAAGGGTTGCACGAAAGAAAGGGAGCTGAGAAATTTTGAGTAAAGACTACCCCGTGATCGATACACTGGAAGCGCTGGAGGAAGAGATCGCCCGCGTCAAGGCGGCGCAGGCCGTCTATGCCTCCTATACCCAGGAGCAGGTGGACGCCATCTTCCTCGCGGCAGCCACGGCGGCCAACAAGGCCCGTATTCCCCTGGCCAAGGCCGCGGTTGCCGAGACCGGCATGGGCATCGTGGAGGACAAGGTCATCAAGAACCACTTTGCCTCCGAGTATATCTACAATGCCTATCGCAACACCAAAACCTGCGGCGTCATTGAAGAGGACAAGGCCTACGGCATGAAGAAGATCGCCGAGCCTCTGGGCCTCGTCTGCGCCATCATCCCGACGACGAACCCCACCTCCACCGCCATTTTCAAGACCCTGCTGGCCCTCAAGACCCGCAACGGCATTATCATCAGCCCGCATCACCGCGCCAAGAGCAGCACGGTCGAGGCGGCGAAGGTGGTGCTCGAGGCTGCGGTCGCGGCCGGCGCCCCCGAGGACATCATCGGCTGGATCAGCGCCCCCTCCCGCGAGATGACGAGACTGCTGATGAAGGAGTCCGACATCATCCTCGCCACGGGCGGCCCCAGCATGGTCACCGCCGCCTACTCCTCCGGCACCCCGGCCCTCGGCGTCGGCGCGGGCAACACCCCCGCCATCATCGACGATACGGCCGATATCCTCCTTGCGGTCAACTCCGTCATCCACTCCAAGACCTTTGACAACGGCATGATCTGCGCCTCTGAGCAGTCCGTCGTCGTGCTGGACGGCGTGTACGATCAGGTCCGCGCCGAGTTTGCCCGCCGCGGCTGCTACTTCCTCAAGGGCGAGGAGCTGGAGAAGGTCCGCAAGACCATCATCATCAACGGCTCTCTGAATGCCGGCATCGTCGGCCAGCCCGCCGCGAAGATCGCGGCTCTCGCGGGCGTGGAGATTCCGGAGGGCAGCAAGGTCCTCATCGGCGAGGTGGAGTCCACCGACAAGGCTGAGGAGTTTGCCCATGAGAAGCTCTCCCCTGTCCTCGCCATGTACCGGGCCAGGGACTTTGCCGACGCTGTGGACAAGGCGGACGCTCTCGTCAAGGGCGGCGGCCTCGGCCATACCTCCTCCATCTACCTGAACACCGCCACGGGGCAGGAAAAGCTGGCCGCCTTCCAGGCCCGCATGAAGACCTGCCGCATCGTGGTGAACACCCCCTCCTCCCACGGCGGCATCGGCGACCTGTATAACTTCAAGCTCCTGCCCTCGCTGACCCTGGGCTGCGGCTCCTGGGGCGGCAACTCCGTGAGCGAGAACGTGGGCGTCAAGCATCTGCTGAATATCAAGACCGTGGTGGAAAGAAGGGAAAACATGCTCTGGTTCCGTGCGCCGGAAAAGATCTATATCAAGAAGGGCTGCCTGCCCGTGGCATTGGATGAGCTCAAGGGTATGGGCAAGACCCGCGCCTTTGTCGTGACGGGCCCGCACCTCTACAAGACTGGCGCGGCCCAGCCGATTTTTGCAAAGCTCGAGGAAATGGGCATCCAGCACACCTGCTTCTTCGATGTGCCGAACGACCCGACCCTCGCCTGCGCGCGGGAGGGCGCCAAACAGATGGCCGCCTTCAAGCCCGATGTGATCATCGCCCTGGGCGGCGGCTCCCCGATGGACGCGGCCAAGATCATGTGGGTTCTCTATGAGCATCCCGAGGCCGACTTTGCCGATATGGCCATGCGCTTCTCCGATATCCGCAAACGTATCTATAAGTTCCCGAAGATGGGTGAAAAGGCTTACTTCATCTGCGTTCCCACCTCGGCCGGCACCGGCAGCGAGGCTACGCCCTTTGCCGTCATCACCGATGAGAAGTCGGGCATCAAGTACCCCCTGGCCGATTACGAGCTCATGCCCAATATGGCCATCGTGGACGTGGATTACCATATGACAGCCCCCAAGGGCCTGACGGCCTCCTCCGGCATCGACGCCGTATCCCATGCCCTCGAGGCCATCGCCTCCGTCATGGCCACCGACTACACCGACAGCCTTGCCCTGCAGGCTCTGAAGAATCTCTTCGCCTACCTGCCCCGCGCCTATGCCGACGGCAGCGATGTCGAGGCCCGCGAAAAGGTCGCCAACGCCGCCACCATGGCAGGCATGGCCTTCGCCAACGCCTTCCTCGGCGTGATGCACTCCATGGCCCACAAGCTGGGCGCCTTCCATCACGTGGCCCATGGCCTTGCCAACGCCCTCATGATGGATGAGGTGCTGCGCTTCAACGCCTGTGAGGCGCCCACCAAGATGGGCACCTTCCCCCAGTACGATCATCCGCACACCCTCGAGCGCTACGCCATGGTGGCCGACGCCCTGGGCTGCGGCGGCAAGACCGACGGTGAAAAGCTGGAGGCCCTGATCGCGAAGATCGACGAGCTCAAGGCTTCCATCGGCATCAAGCCCACCATCCGCGACTATGTGGAGGATGAGAATGCCTTCCTCGCCACCCTCGACGAGATGGTGGAGCAGGCCTTCGATGACCAGTGCACCGGCGCCAACCCCCGCTACCCGCTCATGAGCGAGATCAGGCAGATGTATCTCAACGCCTATTACGGAAGAGCGTTCCAGGAGACCCCCAAGCCTGACGAAACACAGCTGGAAGGGAGAGCATAATCATGAATCTGGACAATGTGATCGCTGAACGCAAAAACAAAGTCATCTACCGCGACGGAGACAAGTGCGTCAAGGTATTCAACCACAGCTTCGGCAAAGCGGACATTCTCAACGAGGCGCTCAACCAGGCGCGCGTGGAGGACTGCGGCCTGAACGTCCCGAAAATCCTGGAGGTCACGACGGTTGACGGCAAGTGGGCCATCATCTCGGAGTATATTGAAGGCGAGACCCTGTCCCACCTCATGCGCGACAATCCCGACGACACCCAGAAGTATCTGGAGATGATGGTAGACACGCAGCTGCTGATCCACACCAAGAAGTGCCCGCTGCTCTCGCGGCTCAAGGACAAGATGAACCGTAAAATCCTCATGGCCGATCTCGACCCCGTGACCCGCTATGAGCTGCTGATCCGGCTTGAGGGCCTGCCCAACCACGACAAGCTCTGCCACGGCGACCTCTGCCCGTCCAATATCATCCTGACCCCGAAAAACGAGCTCTATGTTATCGACTGGGCCCACGCAACCCAGGGCAACGCCTCCGCCGACGCCGCGCGCAGCTTCCTGACCTTCCATCTGCGCGGTGAGGCCGACCTCGCCGAGCGCTATCTCGACATGTTCTGTGAGGGCAGCAACATCGAGAAGACCTATGTCCAGAAGTGGATGCCCATTGTGGCCGCCTCCCAGTCCGTCAAGGGCAAGCTGGAGGAGCGGGACTTCCTTCTGCGCTGGGCAAACGTGGTGGACTACGAATAAGCAGGATAGAAAGCGTCTCAGGCGGAGACGGAATCGTAATTGACATTCACAACCGGACAGGTATAATAATACCTGACTTGAAAGGAGATGCTCCCATGAAAAAACTGTTATCCATGGCGCTTGTTCTTGCAATGCTCCTGTCTCTCAGCGTCCCTGCCTTTGCGGAAGAGGCAAAATATCAGAATACCAAGGGTTTTCTCCGGGACGTGGAAGGCTATGAGGATCTCAAAACCGAGCTGGTCGGCGTCATTGATTTCGCCGGCGAGAATTACGAGCAGGTCAAGGTCAGCTACAAGGGCTCGGCCTCCGATTACACCTCCAATTTCTCCGTGCTCTTCAATGAGAACGAGGGGGATGTTGTGCTCTACATGAGCCCGCTGATCACCTTCGAGGAGAGCAAGCTGAACGAGGTCATAACCGCGGTCAACAACATCAACGCCGGGACCACCGGCCTGAAGCTGTATGTGGACACCTCGGACAACAGCGTGTCCGCGGAGATGTATCTGCTCGTGACCGCAGACTCTGCCGTGCAGCTCACCGAGACGGGCGTCGGCTTCATGATCGGCTTTACCGACAAGGTGTACGAACAGCTCTCCCAGTTTAAGGAAAAGTAAGCTGAAACCGCAAAACATAAGCGCAGGGCCTTGCAAAGCTCTGCGCTTATGCTATACTGGGATAAAACAAAAAAGGAGAGCGAAATATGGAAGACAGCAAGGTACCGCAGGCAGCGCTTGACCGCATGGTGGGCTTCATCCGGTATTGCGGCGGAGAGCTGCTGGAATGCGGCCAGGGCGGCGTGCTCATGCGCATCGGGATTCAGCCCCACCACTGCAACTTCTACGGCAAGGTTCACGGGGGCCTGATCAGCACCATCATGGACGCCACCGCCGGTCTCACGGCGAGCTTTGCGGGGCCCGAGCAGCGCCCCGCCGTCACCCGCAGCGCGGATATCCACTACTTTCTCCCGGTCTCCGGCGCGGAGATCTTCGCCAAGGGCCATGTGATCCGTGCGGGCAAGACCATGTGCCTTGTGTATGTGGACGTATTGAACGCGGATGAAACCATCTGTGCCACCGGCGCCTTTGAATATTTCTACGTGGATCATCACGGATAAAGAAAAAATTGAGAAAACTACAAAAAAGGGCTTGCAAAAGCGTTCGGACTGTGCTATTATTCTTAAGCTGTCAATTGAATGACATGCGCGATTAGCTCAGCTGGATAGAGCGTCTGGCTACGGACCAGAAGGTCAGGGGTTCGAATCCCTTATCGCGTGCCAAAAATACCGCCTGATTTCGTTGAAATCGGCGGTATTTTTGCACTTTTTGAGTGATTTGAATTATTTCAAGTTGCTTAAAGGGTAAACAGGCTTCAAGATAGCATGTCACAGATGGGGTAACTCATTCATCCTGCACGAGGATTTCCCCGTGTTCACCTTCAAATTCCTGGATGCGCCGCTTGATCAACTGCTCCAGCTCCCGGTTTTTGGTGCGCCCCTCATATTCCGCAATGTAGCCGAGTTTTTCCAACAGCTCCGGGTCTATGCGCAGCGTAAAACGGGACTTGTTATCCTTCATTTTGCCAGCCTCCATGACGAAGTGTTGACAAAAGTTTAGCGTCATAGTATAGTCAAAAGGAAAAATGACGCAATTTTGACGCATACCCGGAGGCAAAAAATGTTTAAGAAAATGTACTTGCTGCTGTTTCAACGAATTAGCGACGCGCTCATGGCTCTGGAGCGCGATGACGCTGCACAGGCCAAAAAAATTCTGATTTGTGCGCAGCAGGACGCTGAAGAGCTTTATATTGAGGCAAAGGGGAACATTTCTTGCAGAGACAGTTCCCTTTGACGGGCTGAAATCTCATTCTAAGGCAACACCGCACAATCCGTCTGCGACATCTCCTGGAAAATATGTGCCCTGATTTCGAGCCTTTTTCTTGAGGTACACAATACGATTCGCTTCGCTTAAGTACGTCTGTAAAAAAATTCCTTTATCAGAACCCAAATTTTCTCAGGATCTGCTTTTGCCGAATGATGCGGTATTGCCATAAAAATCATGCGTCGTGCGATTTTCAATTATCGCGTGCCAAAAAGGCCATCCCGAACGGGATGGCCTTTTTGGCATATTGCGATCGGGAGCAGGGAATGTCAATACCGCTCGAAGCAGGCGCGGATCTCACCCACCGAGTAGAGAGAGCCCACCGCGCAGACCACGCTGTTTTCATCCGCGCGATCCTGGGCGCGGCTCACGCCGTCCCGGATGCTCTCACAGACGGAGACAGGCTTGTTGTACCGGCTGAGAAAGGCGGCCAGCTCCTCCGCCGGGAGAGCGCGGGGGCTTGCGGGCGTGATGCAGATGTATTCATCTGCAACCGGGTCCAGGATCTCCGTGAGATTGGCGTAGTCCTTATCCCGCAGCACACCCAGCAGCAGGATGCGCCGCTTGTCAGGAAAGTAGCGCCGCAGGTTTTCCGCTACGGTCTGGGCGCACTGGGGATTATGGCCCCCGTCCACGACGAAATAGGGCTCCTCGCTCAAAAGCTCAAAGCGGCCGGGCCAGTGCACCGCGTAGAGGCCGTGCTCCACATCGGTCTGCACAAGCTTCCAGCCTCTTCGGCGCAGTACCTCCACCACCTCAAGCACCGTGGCGGCGTTTTTGAGCTGGTGGGCGCCCAGCAGCGGCAGAGCATAGCTTTCGCCCTTATAGGCAAAGCTCTGCCCGTAGAGGGAATCGAAGTCACAGCGAAGCTGCGAAAAGTCCGGGATATGCAGCGGCACACCCAGTTCCTCACAGCGGCGGCGCACCACCGCGGTGACGCCTTCGCCCTGCTGGAAAAGCACAGCCTCGCTGCCGGCCTTGATAATCCCCGCCTTCTCGAAGGCGATCTGCTCCAGCGTGTCCCCCAGAATCTCCGTGTGGTCCAGGCCGATGTTCATGATAACGGCAACCTCGGGCGCATCGATGATATTGGTGGCGTCAAAGCGGCCGCCGAGCCCCACCTCCAGCACCGCCACGTCGCATTGCTCCTCTTTGTACCAGAGCAGTGCCGTCGCGGTCATGAGCTCGAAGACCGTGGGGTGATCGTCCATGGCCTCGGCGATCGGCTTTATGCGGGTGACAAGCTCAGCCAGCACCTCGTCATCGATCTGCTTGCCGTTTATCTGCATACGCTCGTTGAAGCGGTAGAGATAGGGCGAGGTGAAAAGCCCGGTCTTATAGCCCGCCGCCTTGAGGATGGAGGCGGTCATGGCCGCGCAGCTTCCCTTGCCGTTGGTGCCGGCGATATGGATAAAGCGTATACCCTTCTGGGGACTGCCCAGCTTTTCCAGCAGCTCCCCGACGCGCTCGAGTCCCGGCTTGGAGCCATAGAATTCCACGTTGTTCAGATAGGCCAGCGCTTCCTGATAGTTCATAGAAATCTCTCCTTTGCTTTGCTGGCGCCTATCATAGCACCAAACGATCATGCACGCAAGACGCGGGAGAACTTATTTCCGCCTTGCATTCTGCGGCGGCATGTGTTATAAACAGGCATACAGAGAAAGACGGAGGATATGACCATGAAGCTTCTCGAAGAGCGCATCCTTACCGACGGACGGCTTTTGCCCGGCGGCGTCCTCAAGATCGACAGTTTCCTCAACCATCAGCTCGACCCCCTGCTGCTGCAGGAAATGGCAAAGGAGGTCAAACGCCTCTTTGACGGGGAGGGCGTGACCAAGATCTTCACCATCGAGGCCTCGGGCATCGCGCTGGCGATCCTGGTGGGCCTGGAGTTTCAGTGCCCGGTGCTCTTTGCGAAAAAAAGCAAGACCAAAAACATCTCTGACGATCTCTACCAGACCGAGATCCCGTCCTTCACCCATGGCGGCACCAACACGGTGGTGGTCTCCCGGGACTACCTGAACGCGAGCGACCGCGTCCTGCTGGTGGACGACTTTCTGGCCACGGGCGCGGCCCTGGTCGGCCTCAAGACGCTGGTGGAGCAGGCGGGCGCCACGCTGGTGGGCGCTGTGACCGCGGTCGAAAAGCGCTTTCAGGGCGGCGGCGACAAGCTGCGTGAGCAGGGCGTGAGGGTGGAAGCCCTGGCGCGCATCACGGAGATGGACGACAACGGCATCAAATTTGGTTAAAAATCTTGAAACGCTTGCGTTGCAAGGCTTTGCAGTTTTTGGCAATTGCTGGTATTTTGTGCAGAATTAACAAAAACAGCCTGCCAATTCTGTCCGTTTATTACAGGAACTACAGTTGACTTTTGGCGAAAAGACTGTTATTTTATACGCGTCCCAGCGAAAAGTAAACACGCCTCGATATAAGCAAATGATATGGATTTGAAGTTTCTACCCGGACGCCGTAAATGACCGGACTATCGAAGTACCCAACAGGGACGGGGTCATCCCGGCCTTTTGGATTCAAGTGCATTGGTACCGGGCGCCGATCGTCCGCGCCAGTGCCTTTTTCATCGCATCGACGCTGCCACGAAAAACCTGTCGGCTGTTTTTCCTGGCAGCGTCCCTTACCCCAAAGCCGGCGGTTCCCCGCCGAATAATAAAAAGGAGAACATCTATGAAAAAGCTGTTTTCTCTTCTGCTCGCACTGACCATGATCTTTGCGCTTGCAGCCGTCTCCGCCCCCGGCGCTGCCGCGGCCGAGCCTGTCAAGGCCGGTTTCATTTTCCTGCATGATGAAAACTCCACCTATGACCTCAACTTCATCAACGCCGCCAAGGAAGCCTGCGAGAAGATGGGCGTTGAGTACCTGTTCAAGACCGGCATCCCCGAGGGTCAGGAATGTGCTGACGCCGCCGAGGAGCTGATCGACGAGGGCTGCAACTTCATCTTCGCCGATTCCTTCGGCCATGAGCCCTTCCTCATCCAGGTCGCCAAGGAGTACCCCGACGTGCAGTTCTGCCACGCCACCGGCACCCAGGCTCACACCGTGGGTCTTGCCAACTACCACAACGGTTTTGCGTCCATCTATGAAGGCCGCTTCCTCGGCGGTGTCGCCGCAGGCCTCAAGCTCAACGAGATGATCGAAGCGGGCACTATTACCCCCGAGCAGGCCAAGGTCGGCTACATCGGCGCTTTCCCCTATGCCGAAGTGAAGTCCGGCTACACCTCCTTCTTCCTCGGCGTCCGCCATGTCTGCCCCTCCGCCACCATGGAGGTCACCTTTACCAACTCCTGGTACGACCCCACCCTTGAGAAGGAAGGCGCCACCAAGCTCATCGCCAACGGCTGCGTCCTGATTTCCGAGCATGCCGACTCCATGGGCGCTCCCACCGAGTGCGAGGCAAACGGCATCCCCTTCGTGTTCTACAACGGCTCCGCCGCTGACGCCTGCCCCAACACCTTCATCATCGCCTCCCGCATCGACTGGGCTCCCTACATGGAGCATGCCATGACCTGCGTTGCCAACGGCGAGGCCATTGAAGCCGACTGGACCGGCACCCTGGCCAGCGGCTCCGTCAAGATGACTGACATCAACGACAAGGCCGCCGCTGCCGGCACCGCCGAGAAGCTGGCTGAGGTCGAGGCCAAGCTTGTCTCCGGCGAGCTGAAGGTCTTTGATACCGCCACCTGGACCGTCAAGGGCGAGACCCTCACCGAGTACCTGGCCGACGTAGACGACATGGGCGATTTCGTCCCCGAGACCAATGTCATCGCCGACGGCTACTTCCACGAGTCCGAGTACCGCAGCGCGCCCTACTTTGACATCGACATCGACGGCATCACCAACATCGACGCCTGATTGAAAAAACCGAAAGCGCCCCCGCTTCTCCCTGGAGCGGGGGCGATGCCGCATATTTAAGGAGTATCTCTATGGACAACAAGATCGCCGCAGTGACCATGCGCAATATCACCAAGCGCTTCGGGCCGACGCTTGCCAACGACAAGGTCTGGCTCAATATCTACCGGGGCGAGATCCTGGCCCTGCTGGGAGAAAACGGCAGCGGCAAGACGACCCTGATGAATATGCTCTCCGGCATCTATTTCCCGGATGAGGGCGAGATCGCCATTGACGGCAAGCCTGTTGTGATACGTTCCCCGAAGGACGCCTTTGCTCTCGGCATCGGCATGATCCATCAGCACTTCAAGCTTGTGGATGTGCTGACGGCTGCAGAGAACATCGTCCTCGGCCTCGAGGGCAAGCTGGATCTGAAGACCGCCGCAAAGAAGATCCGCGAGATATGCGACACCTACGGCTTTGAGGTGGACCCGGACCAGAAAATCTACGACATGTCCGTCTCGCAGAAGCAGACGGTGGAGATCGTAAAGGTTCTTTACCGCGGTGCGGATATCCTCATTCTGGACGAGCCCACGGCGGTGCTCACTCCCCAGGAAACGGACAAGCTCTTTGCGGTGCTGCGCAACATGCGCGATGCGGGCAAGGCCATTGTCATCATCACCCACAAGATGCACGAGGTGGAATCCCTGTCCGACCGGGTGGCTGTCCTGCGCCACGGGCAGTTCATCGGCGATATGCCGACAAAGAGCACCAACGCCCAGGAGATGACAAACATGATGGTGGGCCATCCCGTGGTCCTGAACATCGATCGGCCCGAGCCCGATGACCCCAAGCCCCGCGTCGAGGTCAGGGACCTCACCGTGCGCGATGTCGAGGGCACGCTCAAGCTGGATCATGTGAGCTTTACCGCCATGTCGGGGGAAATCCTCGGCATCGCGGGCATCTCCGGCAGCGGCCAGAAGGAGCTGCTGGAGGCCATCGCCGGCCTGCAGCCGGTGGAGTCCGGCTCCATCGAGTATATCGCCGACAACGGGCAGCGCGAGCAGCTCATCGGCAAGGACCCCCTCGCCATCCAGGAGATGGGCGTGGCGCTCTCCTTCGTCCCGGAGGACCGCCTCGGCATGGGCCTCGTGGGCAATATGGACCTCGGCTACAACATGATGCTGCGCTCCTACCGCAGCGGCAAAAGTGTTTTCACCAACCGGAAGGCTCCCTATAAGCTTGCCCGCCAGATGGTGGACTTTCTGGAGATCGCCACCCCCAGCGTGGAGACGCCGGTCAGAAGGCTCTCCGGCGGCAACGTGCAGAAGGTGCTGGTGGGCCGCGAGATCGCAAACGCCCCTTCAGTGCTGCTGACCGCCTATGCCGTGCGCGGCCTGGACATCAACTCCTCTTATCTCATTTACGACACCATCAACGCCCAGAAGATGCGCGGCGTGGCCGTTGTCTACGTCGGGGAGGATCTGGACGTGCTGCTGGAGCTCTGTGACCGCATTCTCGTTCTCTGCGGCGGCAAGGTTTCGGGCATCGTCCCGGGGCGCGGTGCAAAGAAGCGCGATGTCGGCATGATGATGACAAAGCTCGGAGGGAACGCCCATGAATAAAAAAACGAAGACCCCGCTGTTCCATGTGGCAAAGCGGGCGGCCCTGCCCTGGTACAAGGCCTGGGCCATCCGGGGCGCGGCGCTCCTGCTGGCTCTGGTGCTGTGCGGCGTGATCACCAGTCTTGTCACCGGCGAGGACCCCATCGCCGTCTATGGGGCCATCTGGAAGGGTTCCTTCGGCACGCCGAGGAAGTTCTGGGTGCTGCTGCAGAATATTGCGATGCTCCTGTGCGTGTCCCTGGCCGTGACGCCTGCCTTCCGTATGCGCTGCTGGAACCTGGGGGCCGAGGGGCAGGCCCTGATCGGCGGCCTTGCCTGCGCGGCCTGCATGATCCTCCTGCCGGGCAAGCTCCCCAACTGGGCGATCATCCTCTGCATGATCGTGGCGAGTCTGCTGGCCGGCGCCGTCTGGGCCGGGATCCCCGCCTTCTTCAAGGCCAGATACAACACCAACGAAACGCTCTTCACCCTCATGATGAACTATGTCGCTACCCAGCTTGTCGCTTTCTTCTGCGTCGTGTGGGAGAGTCCCAAGGGCTCCGGCACCATCGGCATCATCAACCCCAACACGCAGCTCGGCTGGCTGCCCCAGTTCCCGAGTCAGAAGTACCTGCTGAACGTGCTGATCGTGGCGGTGCTCTGCGTGCTGGTGTATATCTACCTCAACTACTCCAAGCACGGCTATGAGATCGCCGTCGTAGGCGAGTCCGAGCGCACGGCGCGCTACGTCGGCATCAAGGTGGAGAAGGTCATCATCCGCACGATGCTCCTCTCCGGCGCGATCTGCGGCCTGGCGGGCCTGCTGCTTGTGGGCAGCACCAACCATACCCTCACCCCCACCATTGTGGACGGGCGCGGCTTCACGGCGGTCATGGTCTCCTGGCTTGCCAAATTCAACCCCATCTGGATGATCCTCACGAGCTTTCTGCTGGTCTTCCTGGGCCGCGGCGCAGGCGAGATCGCCACCAAGTTCGGCCTCAACCGCAGCTTCGGCGATATTCTCACCGGCGTCATCCTCTTCTGCATCATCGGCAGCGAGTTTTTCATCAACTATGAGATCAAGTTCACCCGCGGCGCGGGAAAGGAGGATTAAACGATGTTCGATTTTGTATCCTTTATCCCCCGTGCCGTTGTGCAGGGCATCCCGCTGCTGCTGGGCAGCACCGGCGAAACCATCACCGAGAAGTCCGGCAACCTGAACCTCGGCATCCCCGGCATCATGTATGTCGGCGGCATCTGCGGCGTCATCGGCTCGTTCTATTATGAGGCGGGCAAGTCCGCCCAGGAGATGAACACCGCCCTCACGATCCTGATCCCCCTGAGCTGCTGCCTGCTGGGCAGCTTCCTCATGGGTCTTCTGTACTGCTTTCTGACCGTCACCCTGCGCGCCAACCAGAACGTCACGGGTCTGGCCCTCACCACCTTCGGCGTGGGCTTCGGCAACTTCTTCGGCGGCTCGCTCATCAAGCTCTCCGGCAGCAGCCTGCCCTCCATCATCATGACCAACACCTCCAACGTCTTCCGCCGCACCCTGCCCTTTGCGGACAAAACGGGGGTCTTCGGAAAGCTCTTTCTCAACTACGGCTTTCTGGCCTATGCGGCGGTGGCGATCGCACTGGCGGCGTCCTATGTGCTGAACCACACCCGCACGGGCCTTCACCTGCGCGCGGTTGGCGAAAGCCCCACGACTGCCGACGCTGCGGGCATCAACGTCACCCGCTATAAATACGTGGCAACCTGCCTGGGCGCCATGATCGCAGGTCTGGGCGGGCTCTACTACGTGATGGATTATGCCTGCGGTGTCTGGACCAACGACGCCTTCGGCGACCGCGGCTGGCTTGCCATCGCCCTTGTTATCTTCACCATCTGGCGGCCCAATGTGGGCGTGCTTGCCTCCTTCCTCTTCGGCGGGCTGTACATCCTGCACATGTACATCCCCTCGGGCATGAACCTTGCCGTCAAGGAGCTCTATAAAATGGCGCCCTATGTGGTGACGATCATCGTGCTGGTCATCACCTCTATGCGCAACAAGCGCGAGAACCAGCCCCCTGCCTCTCTGGGTCTGCCCTACTTCCGCGAGGAGCGGTAATCCGTATCACGGCATGAAAACGCCCCGTCCGACACCGGACGGGGCGCTGTTTTTGCTGCGGCTCAGCGGCAGACGAGCTCGCCGTTTTCCGCATCGACCACGATGGTGCTGTCGGGCAGCACCTCGCCGGAGAGGATGCGCCGGGCGATCAGGGTCTCGACGCTGCTCTGCAGATAGCGGCGCAGGGGCCGCGCTCCGTAGAGCGGATCGAAGCCGCGCTCGATGATGAGGCTCTTGGCCTCGTCCGTGATCTCGAGGCCGAGGCCGCGCTCCTGCAGGCGCTTGCGCAGGGAGGCCACCATGATATCGATGATGCCGTTGAGATTCTCCTTCGTGAGCGGACGGAACATGATGATCTCATCAAGGCGGTTCAGGAACTCAGGACGGAAGGAGGACTTGAGCTCCATCATCACGGCCTCCTGCGCCTGGTCGCTGATGCTGCCGTCAGGCTGGATGCCATCGAGCAGGTACTGGCTGCCGAGGTTCGAGGTCAGGATGATGATGGTGTTCTTGAAGTCCACCGTGCGGCCCTGGGAGTCGGTGATGCGCCCGTCGTCCAGGATCTGCAGAAGGATATTGAACACGTCCGGGTGGGCCTTCTCGATCTCGTCGAAGAGCACCACGCTGTAGGGCTTGCGCCGCACGGCCTCGGTGAGCTGGCCGCCCTCGTCATAGCCGACGTATCCCGGAGGCGCGCCGATGAGGCGGGAGACCGAGAACTTTTCCATATATTCGGTCATGTCGATGCGGACAATGTTGTGCTCGTCGTCAAAGAGGCTCTGAGCCAGGGCCTTGGCAAGCTCGGTCTTGCCGACGCCCGTGGGGCCGAGGAAGAGGAAGGAGCCGATGGGCCGGTTGGGGTCCGCGATGCCGGCGCGGGAGCGGAGGATGGCCTCCGTCACCTTCTGCACGGCTTCGTCCTGGCCGACCACACGCTTGTGCAGCTCCTCGTCCAGGTGCAGGATCTTCGAGCGCTCACTCTCCATGAGCTTGGAAACCGGGATGCCGGTCCAGCGGGCCACGATGCCGGAGATGTCGTCCTCGGTCACAGACTCGTTGACCAGGGTGCTCTCGCCCTTGTCGGCGGCGCGCGCCTCGGCCTCCGCGATCCTGCGGTCGAGCTCCGGGATCTCCTGATACTGGAGCTTCGCAGCCTTCTCGTAGTCGTAGCGGTGCTGGGCGTTTTCAAATTCGAATTTCAGGCGCTCACGCTCCTGCTTGAGCATGCTGATCTCGTTGACGGCCTCCTTCTCGCTCTCGAGGCGGGCGGTCATCTCGTGCTCCTTTTCCTTGAGATTTGCAAGCTCCTCGCGCAGCTTGGCAAGGCGGTCC
Source organism: Oscillospiraceae bacterium (assembly GCA_902790375.1). GTDB lineage: Bacteria > Bacillota > Clostridia > Oscillospirales > Oscillospiraceae > Limivicinus. Next base: position 21,188 of record CADARY010000019.1, read on the forward strand.
TGGCTGAGCCTGTCGTCCTCCCTGGTCAGGGCGCGCTCTTCGATTTCGAGCTGCGCGACCCTGCGCCGGATATCGTCGAGCTCGGCAGGGACGGAGTCCATCTCTGTGCGGATCATGGCACAGGCCTCGTCCACAAGGTCGATGGCCTTGTCGGGCAGGAAGCGGTCGGTGATGTAGCGGTTGGAGAGGGTCGCGGCGGCGACAAGAGCGTTGTCGTGGATCGTGACATGGTGGAAGTTCTCGTAGCGCTCCTTGAGGCCGCGGAGGATGGCGATGGTGTCCTCCACCGTCGGCTCGTCCACCTGTACGGGCTGGAAGCGGCGCTCCAGCGCGGCGTCCTTCTCAATGTACTTGCGGTACTCGTCGAGGGTCGTGGCGCCGATGCAGTGCAGCTCGCCTCTTGCCAGCATGGGCTTTAAGAGATTGCCGGCGTCCATGCTGCCCTCGGTCTTGCCTGCGCCGACGATGGTGTGCAGCTCGTCGATGAAGAGGATGATCTTGCCCTCGGCCTTTTTGATTTCCTCCAGCACGGCCTTGAGGCGTTCCTCAAACTCGCCCCGGTACTTGGCACCCGCGATCAGAGCCCCCATGTCCAGGGAGAAGATGGTCTTGTCCTTGAGGCCCTCGGGCACATCCTCCTTGACGATACGCTGGGCCAGCCCCTCGGCGATGGCGGTTTTGCCGACGCCAGGCTCGCCGATCAGGACAGGGTTGTTCTTCGTCTTGCGGGAGAGAATGCGGATCACGTTTCTGATCTCGCTGTCGCGGCCGATGACCGGGTCCAGTTCATTCTCTCTGGCGCGCTTGACAAGATCCGTACCGTATTTCGTGAGCGCGTCATAGGTGCTCTCCGGGTTATCGGAGGTGACGGGGCCGGACTTGATCTTGCTCAGCTCCGTGGAGAAGCCGGATTTCGTGATATTGTGGTCGGCAAGGATGCGCTTGACCGCAGGGGTGGCCGCGGCGAAGATGCCGATCATCAGGTGCTCCACGGAAATATACTCGTCCCCCATGGACTTTGCGGCCTTCTGGGCGGCGTTGATGACCCGGCTCGTCTCGTTGGAGGCGTATACCTGGGGCGCGCCGCCGACCTTGGGCAGAGCGTTGATGGCGCTGTCGAGCTCCGAGAGGATCTGGTTGCAGTCGGCCCCCAGCTTTTTAAAAATGGTCTGCACTGTGCCGCCGTCCTGATCCACCAGCGCATAGAGCAGATGCTCGGGCGTGATATAGTTGTTGCTGTTCTCCTGGGCCATGGCCTCGGCGGTCTGCAGGGCCTTTACAGAGTTTTGCGTGTAGTTGTATTCGTTCATGTTATCCCTCTTTTCTTTGGGAAATCAAATATGCACGGGGGAATTTCGCATCTGGGAGAAGTAGGCGGCCTCCACGTCGTGCTCGTCCAGGCGCCCGGCGAGGTAGGCCTTCATCAGCTTGTCGAAGAGCTTGATGTACTCCGACAGGGCCTCGGCCAGCTCATCCGTCGTGCAGTCCCGGTCCGGGGCGGAGATGGAGCGGACAAACTTCCCGTCATACAGCGCGTAGTCGACCTTCGCGCCGGTGAGGGGCTTGAGGTGCGTGTCCTCGATCTGCTTCCAGAGCCGGAAGAAGTTGGTCATGGCCTCGATCAGCGCGATGGACTGGGTGCGGAACACAACCGAGAGCTGCCCGATGGACGGCTCCAGCCCGCGGTAGAGCTCCACCTCATACTTGACGGTGGGGCGGTATTTGTATTCCAGCGAGCTTTTCAGCGACATGCTGAGACTGTTTGGCGAGAAGAAGGGCACCAACTCCCGTGAGGGCTGCATCAGCGCTTCGATGGCGGAGAGCACATCGTTGATGCGCCGCTCCGGCGTGGTATAATTGACGTATTCGGCGAGGATCTGATTGATGAGCGCCGAACGGTTCGAGCCCGTCCGATGCGCCAGCCGGTCAATCTCCCGCACGACCTCGTCATTGAGCATAAGGCTGTACAGGGTCTTTTTCATACTGACCCTCCTTTATTCTGATCTTAGCCACAGTATAGCGCAGCTTGCAAACTTTGTCAAGCGTTTTATATAAAATAATTAGCGAGAAATATAAAAAATCGTAGAGCAATAATCCTTGCTTTTTTCGCCGTCATCGGGTATAATATCAAAGCACAATTGAGCATGGACAGGTATCGAAGTGGTCATAACGGCCCTGACTCGAAATCAGGTAGTCTCGCAAGAGGCTCGTGGGTTCGAATCCCACCCTGTCCGCCATTTATCGCCGATTTATTGACTAAATCGGCGATTTTTTGAACTTTCAGCGGATGTTTACAAGGCCCCAAAATGCCAAATATTGGTGATTGGAGAGAAAGCCGACAAATCAGGAGAGAATTCTATGTAACGCAGGGCGAAAGGCCCTGCTTTTTTTGGAGCTTCAGTCCCAGCTTTTCGTGACATTGAGCTCCGGGAGCTTCAAAGCGCCCTCCATGGTGCTGGCGGAGAGGACTTTGGAGCTGTAGTCCAGATGTGCGTAGATGTTGGAGGTGGTGCTGATGTCGCTGTGCCCCAGCCACTCCTGGATCTGCTTCATGGGAACGCCGTTTTTGAGCAGCAGGGACGCGCAGCTGTGCCGCAGATCGTGCAAGCGGATGTGCCGCAGCCCCTTTTCCCGCAGCAGCTTGCAGAAGCTGTTGGAGACATAGCCGGGTTTGAAGATGTTGCCCATCTCGTCAACGAAGACATAGCCCAGATACTCCCGGTTATAGCTGTTGCCGCAGATCTCCCGGTTGCGCTCCTGCTGTTCACGGAGTGCCAGAAGCTGCGCCTTGAACTGCCCCACCAGCGGCAGGGAGCGGAGGCTGGATTTGGTCTTGGCGCGGTCGGCCTCGTAAAGCCGGAGCTTGCCGTCCTCCAACACCTCAGTGAGGATGTGCCGGACGGTAATGGTATCCTTGTCAAAGTCGAAAGCGTCCCAGCGGAGGCCGAGAAGTTCGCTGCGCCGCAGCCCGTAGAAGGCCGCCATCTGGATGAAGAGCCCCAGCTTGTGCTCGCGGCTGGCCTCAAAGAGCTCTTCCAGCTCGGCGGCATTATAGTAATTCCCCAGGTGCTTTTCCGCCCGCGGGCGCTCCACCCGGTCTGCCGGATTGAAGGGGATCAGATCCATCTTCACGGCGTATTTGAGCGCCTTGTGGAGATTGGCGTGCTCCCGGATAACGGAGCTTGCGCTGATGCTCTGGAGCTCATGGAGGTAGAAACTCTGGAGATGCCGCGCCTGCAGGCCCGCGAGGGAGACGCTGTGGGCGCGGAAATAGGGCACGATCTTCTTTTTGATGTTTCCGCTGTAGGAACAGTAGGTGGTAGGGGCTACGGAGCTTTTGATGATGAGAAGCCAGGCCTCCATGTAGTCGGCAAAGGGCATGTCCGGGGAGATTTCCCCATCCCCCGCCGCCCTCGCCGGGGCTACATATTCCCGGCGCAGCTTCTGCAATTCCTGTTCCGCTTTCTTTTTGTTGCCCTTGCGCACCGGCACGCCGGTGGAAATCCAGGGCTGCTTTCGTTTTCCTGCGGGGTCTTTATAACTGAGTACCGCATAATATATGCTGTTTTTCTCTTGCAGGTGTCCTGCTACCAAGAGTAAATCCCTCCTTCCGGGCAGCACGGACGGTGTTTCGGATCACCCTGATTGTACTGCCAGAGTTCGATTCCGTCCAATCTGCGAATGGTTTTTTGAATGTGCGATTTACCGCGCGTCGCGGCTGCGCTCGCGCTGGCGCTTCAAAAGCTCCAGCCCCTTGAGGATGTCCCTCTTGATCTGTTCGCCGGTGTAGTGCGGCGGGAAGAAGCTGCGGAAGTCCTCGCGCCGCAGCTTGATCTGTTCCTGCTGGTTGGGCTTTTCCTCCTGCATGAGCGTATGGATGGCCTCGGCATTCAGTGTGCCCGCCTGCGCTGCCCGCTTGAGTTGAATTGCCTGGGCATGGGACGGGGTACAGTCAAGCTGCTCCATGGAGGCTAAAAGCTCCCGCTGCTGTTCCTCGGACAGATAGGACAGCTCCACCGCCGGATTGAAGGCAATCTTGCCCTCGTCCACCTTGGCGAGAATCTCCGGGATCAGGTTGGTCAGGCGAATGAAACGCTGAACCTGTCTTCCGGTTTCGTCTTGAGAAAGAATGTCTCTGGACTTGTGGCCAACTTGTCCACAAGTTTGTCCCTGATGGGAGAGTGCCTCCAGCTTCATCTTATACGCGAACGCTTTTTCACTGGGGAGGATGTGCTCCCGCTGCAAATTGGCGTCCACCATGGCAATCACGGCTTCGTCGTCCGTCATCTCCCGCACGACCACCGGCATGGTCTCCAGCTCCAGCTGCTGACAGGCAGCGAGCCTCCTGTGGCCGGACACCAGCTCATAGCCGCCGTCCTCCAGCGGTCGGGCGAGTCCCGGCGAGAGGACGCCGACCTTGCGGATGCTCTCCACGATCCTCTCCATTTCCTCGTCGTTCTGAATCTTAAAAGGATGATCCTTGAAGGGACGCAGCTCCGACAGCGGGAGCAGCATGACCTTCTCCATACCTGCCTCGTCCCGTTCCTGCTGTGTGGTGAACAGATCATCCAGACTGGTGAGCAAACTGCCAACATTATTTTGGTTTTTTATCGTACATAACCTCTCTTTCGTTCTTTGTTTTTCTCCGGGTGATACAGCTCGTGCCGCAAAGCCAGCTCCACCCGGATGTTATTGTGGATTTCTTTCTGATCGGCGATGATGCCCTGCGCGGTCTTCTTTTCCCGACGCAGGGCGGAAAGCCGCTGAGTACATTGATCTCTCGCGGCTTTCAGTTCTTCCAGCTCCTCCGGGCTCCGGCAGCGCCGCATACGGTTATAAAACCTGTTCCTTCGGGCGATGACCGTCTGCATCGTATTTTCGGTTTGCGCGATGAAAGCCTCCACCGCCGGGATGCTGTCCAGCTTGTAGCTAACAAGCAGCCTTGCCTGGGCGGAGTAGCGGTCCATGCGGCGCACCGCCTCCCGCATCTCCGGTGACAGCGGCTTGTGCGGCTTCTTCCGCGGAAGATAGCCCAGCAGATAGCAGTAATGAAGATACAGTGCCCGGAGGCCTGTGACCTTCTTCACCTGATGCAGACTGCCACCGAGCCGAATCTGCGCCGGTTTGCTCTCACGCAGTTCCCGCTGTTCCTGCCAGAACTCCCGATTGCCCCGGAAACGCGCCGGACTGCTGTCCAGGCAGATGTGTTCCATGATAGATTTGTTGTCGTAGCCCTCGCCCAGACGTGCCATGCGGACAGGTTTCTTGCTCCCGACGGAGCAGATCGTGAAATATTTCCTCCGTTCGTCCAGCTGCACGATATAGCCCTTGGCGCGCATGATGGCGTCGAAATCTCGGGGCGTCCGGGCGATGGCAGCCGCTTCGTCAATGGCCTGTCGCATGAGATTGTAGCGGGTGGGTTCACCGTTCTTCTCGGCAAAATAGAGGCTGCGCGGCGTTCTGCCTCCGGGCGCGCGAATCACGGAAAGCCCGTGTTTCTCACACAGCTCGTCCGACAGGCGGCGCAGCTCATAATAGGCCCGTTTGCTGCAGTCGAATTTCCTCCCGTCCCACATGTTCACGGAGCTGATGACCAGATGATTGTGATAGGTGCCGGTGTTGAAGTGGGTGGCGACGAGGACCTGATAATCCTCGCCCCACATCCGCTTTGCAAGCTCCACTCCCATCTGATGACAGAGCTCCGGCGTGACCTCGCCGGGTTTGAAGCTCTGGTAGGCGTGGTAGGCCACATTCCCGCCGGTTTTGCCGAAGCGCTCCTGTACGGCGTACATCTCCTGAAAGGCACGGTCCTGGCTGCAGTTGATCCCGGTGACATACATGGTCTTTTCCGCGCCGTGCGCCGTCTTCTCGCCGTTGGCTGCGTAATGAAGCACGCTTTGGAGATCGCTGTACTCCGTCTTGGCAGGGTTCTTCGCATAATCCACCACACGGCGCAGACTGTCCTTAATCGGCCAGATCTTCGTGACTGCCATCGTCGCTGCTTCCTCCTGCGGCGCAGACCCGGTAAAGCTGTTTCGTCAAATCTTCGAAACGCTGCTCGATCCAGTCGAGATCCTGATGCGGATATTCGTCCCGCAGCTGACAGAAGCCACGGTAGAGTGTATGGACTTCGTCCGCCGGGAAGGACTGTACGTTCTTGCCCAGGCCAACGGCCCGCATGTAGGCCGAAAGGCTCATCCGGCAGGCGCGCGCATTGCGCTGCAGCCGCCGCTTCTCGCTCTCGGTCACGCGGATCTGAATGGGATATTCTCTTGTTCTCTGCAAATGAACTCTCCTTTCTAATTTGGGGTTACAGGGGCAGTGCCCCTTTCGGCTTGAGCCGTTCCGGCTTTGTCAGCACAAAGCCTATGCTCGCTACTCCGCAGGACAGGCAGTACCCGTACTGTCTGCGAGGGGATCGACCCCCAGTTGTTTTGCCATAGCCTCAGCAGGATCGGTCTCATCAGGGAGCCATTCGGCGTAGATAAGCCAGGCTTTATCTCCATGGATTTCCCCGTCAATGTCGATATCGACAATGGCGCCGATCGGAATATCAGCAAAGCCCAGATACGGAATGCCGGTGGGATTCTGCTGAAAAACCGGGGCAAAGACTTTGCAGCCCCGATCCAGTGTAAGATACAGGAACATGCAATGCGCGCCCCAGCGTTTGCAGTCGAGGCGGGCGCAGGCTGTACCGGAGTCATCTCCAGTCAGCTTGCGATAGGGCGTTGTGTCAAAGTTGAGTGCATAGAATTGACGTTTGGAATAAGCGTGAAAACTCATTTCTTTTCCTCCTTTTTTCGGTGACGGTTATGACGGCTGTGACGGACTTTCGGTTATATCCTGGATTTGCCGTCATTGCTGTCATGGCCGTCATGGGTGAAGCACAGCAGACGGCTTTGGCCTGTGCGCCTGGTGCGGTAGGTGATGCCGGCGGGACGAAGCACGTCGTTTGCATAGCGCCCCAGATACTTGGTGATGACGTTGCTCGGGGTCTCGTGCTCGTCCAGTGCGGCCAGCAATTCCGTCGCGGTGCCTGTCCACTTTGTGTACTGCCTCAAAAACGCGACCAGCCGAAATAAAACCGGCGGGATCTGCTCCCGCTGGAGCTCTGCGCTTTCCGCACGCTCCACCAGCTGCCAGTTGAGGTTTTCAAAGCGGAGCGTAAGGCGCTGGTAGTCGATGTCGCGCCCGGTGGCCAGGAGTGTTGCGGTATCCGAGCCGCGCTGCCGCAGCAGGACCATACTGGTGTCTGCCGCCCCGGTAATGCCCGTGCTGCCTGACAGCTGGTTGAAGGGGTCGTTGCCGTCCGGCAGCTTCCGCAAATGGTGCACCAGCACGATGGCGATGCCTTGGCGGTCTGCGATCTGCTTGAGGGCGGACATGTCGTCGTAGTCGGCGGAATAGAGGCCCGCCTTGCCTGCTGCGCTCCGGGAATCCCGCGCCTTTTGCAGTGTGTCGATGATGACAAGCTTCGTCGCCGGGTAATCCCGCAGGGCCTGGGTGATCTGTTCCTCCAGGCCGCTGCCCAGCTTTCCGCAGACGGTGGCAAAGCGCAGGCCGGGCGGTGCCTCATCGGTCAGGCGATAGAGGCGACTTTGCAGGCGGCTCATGGTGTCCTCCAGACTGAGATACAGCACATCGCAACAGGTCGTTTTCAGCCCCCAGAGCGGGAGACCCTGGGCAACCTGCAGCCCGAGCCGGAGCATCAGCCAGCTTTTGCCGATCTTGCTGGACCCGCCCAGCAGTGTTACCCCTTGCGGGATCAGTCCCTCCACGAGGAACAGGGTCTTCTCCAGCGGAGTCGAGAGCAGTGTGTCGGCATCCACAATGCTCAGCTTTTCGGTGATCATGACACCGCCTCCCCGTGCTCCCCGTCGGAGAGCACATAGTTGATGACGTTCACCTTCGGCACACGCAGGGCGTTGCCGATTTTGATGCCGTGGATCTCGTTTTCGCGAACCAGCTTGTAGGCCAGCCCCCGGCTGATCCCCAGCATTTTTTGCAGCTGGGGAACGGTTACGATGTCCGGATAGTCCGGGTACATCATGCCATAGAAGTCTTTGAGCTCCGTTTTCTTGATTTTGATCAATCCTCCTTTGACCGCGGCAGGAGCGCCCAGACTCCTGCCCTGTGTTTAGTCAGGCAATGCCTGTCATGGTTTGTGCGCCGTTTGATCTGGATGGCGTTCCGCCCCGGACTCTTTCACCGCGGTCGTTGCCAACTCCCCTTGGTACGCTCGCTCCTTTTCGGGAGGTCCTGGCATACTTCGCCGGGGTGAGTAATAACCATCCAGCCGGTCATTCAGTTGTTCTCATATCAATACGAATCCAGCGGGAGTAAATGGCCTCCCGCGGACCGTATTGATATGTAACGGTTTCGCTGCTACAATACATCGGTAAGCCTTTTCAGGCTCGTACCGGAGTATTCTTCGACAAGTCTTTACAGGCTTGTCGGATAACGTTATTCAATTGGTCTCCCTGGCCTTGGTCTCGCCTTCCTTCGAGGCGGAGAGACAGGATTCGACAAGAAAGTATTGTAGAATACCACGGCAAAGGTCACTTGTCAAGAAAAATTCTCATTTTATTAAGGTTTTTTCTGCGTGCGTCTGCGCCCCTCTGCTGACTGATGGAGTATAGCTTCCGAAAGAAAAAAGAAGCAGCCCGCGAGATGAAGGCGGTGCTCATAAGACAGTTTTGAAGAAAGCTGATTTGGGCATCTGTCTGACAGGGTGGTAAAATAAGCATTCAAAAAAGAATCATAAGGAAAGCGAAGTCCCAAAGCACGTTTTTGACGAGCTTTGGGACTTGTTATTATTTGTGGGAATCGGTCAATCAAGTGCAGTTACAATATCTAAATGAGTTATTCCAGCGATTAATCAATCTCTTTTCATCACATCGAATTAGCTCGGGATTAAAACAGTTTCCCACCAGTCCATGTCTTTTATTGAGGGAACAATTCTGAATCCAGCTGGTCATGCTTTGCTTCCCAATGGTAGTCGTCCGCGATTATCAATAAAACTTTTGCAGTTTGCGGAAAATCCAGTTCCATTTTTTGCGCATACTCCCGATACTGCAACTCCATTTTTATTTCGCTTAATCCATCCTGCACAAAGCGAGCGCCGCGCGAATTCAACCATTCGAAAGCTATACTGCGTGTTAAATCATCATTAGAATACCTTTCCAGCGCAGTTCTAACATATTCGTGCGGGAAAATGCCATCTTTTCCCACCCCGGATTTGCTCATAATCGCACCAAGTCTCGATATTAATAATGGCGCTTCTTTTGCGGCATTGTATATATAATCGGACCACTCAATAAAGCTGTTAAGATTTTCATACGCTTCATGTGGTAGCCTATAACCGGAAAAGCTATCGGAATCATCATGGTATCTTTCAACCATTTTGTCTGGATGATCAAAGAAATAAACACTAATACAGGCAGGATAGTAATCATAACTGGCCTTAAAAACAGACGCATCATACATTGCCAAGCATAGTTCTGCCCATTCCTCCGAATAGTATAGGCAGTCATACTTTTTAACAATATAGGTAAGCATGCCAATATCTGAGTAATTCTTTTGGTCAACAATAGCACGGACAACTTCAAGCAGACGATCAAAAGAATCCGGATTCTTTTCTTCCTGATCAAATAGCATAAGAAGCCCGCACGGATTATACTTCATTAAAGAACGATATGCTCGATCACTGAATTTATACAGCGGCTTATCCTTCCAGTAGAGCCGTTCCTGTTCTGGGGAACTTATCAATTCATCAATGTCTTCCCTGAATAATAGCGGCAATACTAATCCCTGATCTTCCAGAGATAATGCATCAAAGATTCCCTTTGCACTTTGTAACGTTACAGTACTAACCAAGCCAGCAAGTGATTGCATTTTCTTGCTAGAGCACAAAAGAGAAGCAACCAACAAGTATTCATCAACAAGCAAATTCTTCCCCAGAAACTCCCCCCACGCTCTGCTGTCCTCCATGCAACCGACCAGCTTAACAACGGCATCTAATCCATACTCATCTCGCATGGATCTAAAAACTTGCTCTCGAATCATCAGAGCCCGCTTTTCCCTCTCAAAGAATTTCTCTTCTGCTTCTGAAAGCAGCTCTGGAAATGGCGGATGGTAGATTTTATAAAATCGCCAGCCTTCCTTACTGACAGGATCATCATCAATCAGGTAGTCGAGCCATTTATTCAGAGATTCGATCCATTGATTACGCTCGTCATGACCACCTTTTTGAATATAATACAAGTGGGTATTAATTTGAAAAATAATAGGCATCTTCTGCTCTGGGCTGAAATCAGCAGATGCAAGCAGTTCTGCCGAAGAGTTCAGGATCTCACAAGGAATATACCAATAGACTTTCAATGCATCTTCAACCCAGTCTGCACGTTTTTCTTTGATCGCAGTATTGAGGATTGCAGACGAAATATCTTTGTGCGCTGAAAACAACTCCGGATACGTTACATGCCCATGTTCTCGCGCTTTCTCGCCAATCCTGTTTCCTGTTATAATACTCGTTTTTGCAATAAGCTCAATTGCGAAGGGGACTCCAAAAGAGTAATCGTCTTCGATGAACCGAACTGCCAAGCGTGTCTTTGCATCGATTGGAACGGCGGAATAGTTAGCCCAAAGACATAATGCGTTTAAAAGGCTGTCTTTTGGAGAATTAGAAGTATGGTATTCTCTATGCACTTTACAAAGCTTATATAATACTCTGCAGGCGCGGATAGCTGTATCTTCGACCATAACAAGCTTATCCAAGGCCCAAAGCACATTCTGATAGCTGCTTGACCAACTGTCAGCTTCACTGAATGCTTGAAATACAACGCCTTGCTCCGCTTCAGACTCGATAAAGCTCATTGTTTCAAAAGGAGCAGCCTCAGCAAGGTGCGATAATGATTTGAATACAGCCTCTTTGCAGCCAGGAAGCTTTGCATATTCAAGGATAGCCTTGACCCGACTGTCGATTACAGTTTGATCGGAACCAGTCTCCCTGAAATATATGTAATTGAAAATCAGCCGTTGAATTATAGATGCCTTCGGTTGCGATAAATACTCATCGACATCTCGACATTCAGTTAACAGGGCAATCAGTGTGTCGTGCATTCTGGATGACATTGCATCAGCCGTATCAATTTGAAGTGTCATCCATGCTTCCTCATAGTTTACAACAAGATAGCAATCGCCAACTCTCTTGATTGGAGCATCTTCCATCCGCAGGAACGATTCGTATTTGCTCTCTAAATCCGAATAAGTACCGGCTGATATCATTTCCAGAACACGCTTCTCTAAATCGTTTTCCGTGCTGAATTGGCGAAGGAAAACAATAGGATAAAGCGACTCGACCCCTGGAGCATCTACCCATCCGGGGAGTGAATTTGCAGTATTGCCAGGAATACGCCGAATCAAAGACAAAAGATTGCCATGCGTAAATGAATAGCATTCACTTGCTTGCACGCTAGGTAAGCCCATTTCACACAATGCTTTCGTAAACTGAGATTTCCAAAGAGCAGGTAAGACTATCATGTCGGAAGATGCAGGGTTTTCCTTCGAATAGCATACTATGGTGTTGTTTTCGTCGGAGACTTGCCCAGAGAACGGAAATGACAACAAAAAAGTTTTGTTCTTGTGAAATCTTATAAGTTCCAGGTATGTGCTCTCATTATTGACGACAATGACCCGATTGCTGGTTTCTGGATCCTTCATTAAAGCTGAAAGGCAAAAACCATATGCGTCAAAATAGGTCTCCGCTCTAACTCTGCACATCTTTTGTCCAAGTTTGTCCTTGAACTCTGACACCTCATCTTGACGTCCCTCCAAAAACATTGAAGCTGTCAGCTGTGGATTTGTTCGGTTTGAAAAAGACTCCCATGCACCTGCTACAGAAGAAAAACTTAGATTTTTCCCTTCTCCAAATTGCTCAAAAAGCCATGCACACACTGTCGGCTCGGAGTTAATCCAGTCGCACAAGACAGAAGCATCATAAACATGGACACCCAGCCAGGCGTCTTTGTGTTCAGATTCCCATTTTGAAATTGACATTCCTTGATTATCATAGGCCCATATTCTAGGGATGACCAAGTAGAATGTCGTCGTTGATTTGTCAATTCCGAGAGGATTGTTTGTTCGCTTTTGGTAGTCTTCATTTATCTTGCTTAACGAATCGGCATTTGTGCCAAACTCCCAAACACTCTTCCCGGCTGCAAAATAAGGAGTCTGCTCTTGGCTCTCGACAATTCCGTCAAATCCAGGCGCCCAAACATCGTCATTTACCGGCATCCGTATGTTGGAAACACTCTGACAATTGCTCAGAATAAGCCTCTTTACCAATTCTGGAAACAGACCTTCAAACTTTCGCTTATCCTGTTCTAAAAATCGTTTAACAATTCCACTTGTAATGAAGCTCATCTTTTTCACCCTTCTACTCTGCTGGAACCATCGCATAACTACTACGATTCACAACCATTGATTCTTTTGGAAAGAATGTAATCAATCAACTGTGTTTTTCATGCTTTTTGCAGAAAGAATATCAATTTGCATCTGCAGCTCCGCAATTATACCTTGATTAGATACAGATGAGAAGGGCATGGAACTGACAACAAGGCGTGCAGATGTCACAGCTGCAACTTCCGCGTCTGTTTGCCGGAGCTCAACAATCTTTTTTATTGCTTGATCTCGATCAAGGTAGCCTGTCAAATGATAATTATCAATTATTTGCTTCCTCTCTAGAATATCCTTCAGTGTTGATGCGCAATCGTACCCTTTTTCAGATTGTTAATCATGATGTTCGCTCCTATATTCCTTGATTCAGCGCACGGGCTCCTTAATTTCTCAGTGTTCCGATTGGAATGATCTTGACCCCGTCTTCTCTTGTATAGGCCATTTCTCCGCCGGTGATAACCATGAGCAGATCCGGCTCGCGTAGCGGGACTTGTGTCTCTTTCTCGTTGTACTTCTTGATAAGCTGTTTGAGCTGAAGAAGGTGGGTCGCGCCAACTTCTATTTCTTTGCTACCCAGCTTGAACTCTATCAGCGCATAGCGCCCGTCATCTAAATGAAGGACGGCATCCGCCTCAAGATCATACCTGTCATGATAATAGGACAGCTTCCCGCCGAGAGCCTGTGAATAAACCTTCAGATCCCGGATGCAGAGGCATTCAAAGATGAAGCCGAAGGTCTTGAGATCGGTCTGCAGATATTCAGGCGTCAGGCCCATGGCAGCCACAGCAATGGAAGGATCGGTAAACTCACGCTTCTTGCCGGAGCGGATCACCGTCGCAGAACGGATTGACGGACACCAGGCCTCGATATCTTCAATCACGAAGAGCTTTTCCAAGGCGTTCAGGTAACTGTCCATCGTAGCAGAGGTCATACTGTCCGCATTGGAAGAAACATCTTTGAAGATGTTCGTTTTCTTAGCGAGCGTCGAAATGTTCCTCGCATAGGATCGCATAATCATGTTCGTCCACACGGGATTCCGCTGAACCCCGTCCACTGTGGAAATATCCGATTCGCAGATGTTGTTGATATAGTCGCGAGCAATCAACAGCTTGGCAGCGTCGCTCTTCCTGCGCAGAGCGCCCGGCCAGCCGCCGCGGCAGGCTGCAAAGATCAGTTTTTCAATTGTCAGACTTGATGTGATCCCATCAATGTCCAATGATGGATCATTGAACAAAGATTTCAGAGAAATGCCGCCGTTGGATTCTTTTGACTCGAACAAACTCATGGGATACATTTTCATGCGAGAGATTCGTCCGGTACCGGAGTGCATGATCTTGCTGTTGTCAACAGAAGTCGAGCCCGTGAGAATAAACAGACCTTCTTCCTGCCGCTGATCTACCGCCGTACGCACGGCATCCCACAGAACGGGAGCGACCTGCCACTCGTCAATCAGACGTGGGTTTTCTCCGCGCAGGAGCAAAGAGGGCTTGGTATTGGCCGTGGCCATATACCCCTCTCTGCGGTCGGGATCCTGCATCCGCAAAATGCTTTTCGCTTGCTGCTCTCCCGTTGTAGTTTTTCCGCACCATTTCGGTCCCACGATCAATGTTGCGCCAAATGCTTCGAGCCTTAAAGCAAGTTCTTTGTCTACAACTCTTGGTAAATATTCTGGCATAGTAAAATACCTCCGAGAGAAAAGTTCTAATCAGATTATACCCCTTCCTTTGTATTAGGTCAACGGCCGATTCGCTTTTTTGATCCTATTTATTTTGCGTTTTTGATATGTTTTAGTTTGAGAAATTGACCTGGTGAGAACACATGATAATCAAGCAAAAAGGAACCTCGACACAAATATCGTTTATTAATCATATCTTAATGCGACCTTAAGAACTCACCAACTTGAAAAGGCTGATGAAAACGCTTACCCCGTATGCCGCACATGAACTGATCCGGGCGATCTACATAGGCGCGCCGGACAAAAGCAGCGGAAAACGCAGACAAGCCATTCAGATATGCTACGATCTGGTGGGCTTTATTCCTTTGGATGAACTGATGAAACAGGAAACGGCATGACCCGAAAGTCATGCCGTCCCTGTAAAACAATATAAAACTGTCTTACGACCCCCGCCCTTGACGCAAGGGCAGTTTCTTTCGCTTGTTGTCAAGGGCCTTCCTTCTCATATGTCAATATAGAAAATCACAATTCGTCCATCATTAATTGATTTTTGATTGATGAAAATGCTATGGTGATCAAAAGCTCCGTGTTCCATTACCTTCTCCATCGCTTTTCCCCTTGCAAGCTCGTCGACCAGTTTGTCCAGCTGGCGCACCTCCAGAATGCGAAATCTGAATCCCGGCGATCGAGACGAAATCAGGCTTTCCGCCTGACAAGCTTATAAATACCGTATCCAATGGCCACACCGGCCGTATTGAGGATCAGATCATCGATATCGCTTACACTTCCGGGGAAGAACAATTGAATCATCTCAATGACGAGCGACAATCCCGCCCCGGCGAGGAGAACTTTCCAAAAGCGGTTCAGACGGGGATACAAAATCGGCAGAATAATGCCCGTCGGGATAAACATGCAGGTATTCCCGATGATATTGATTGCGGCTTCACGTTTGCTATCATAATCGAGAATATTCACAAACGGGATCAAATTGATCCGAATCGGCTGAATACTGCTCAGGTTGATGATAAGCGGCCGCACATGTCCGTTGACGGTGAAAAACGGGTAAAAGACGAAGCGAATCAGAACGGCAAGATTGACAAACATCAAAAGAAGAACAGCTTCTCTTTTCCAGACAATCTTCTTCTGTCGCAGCCAAAGGATTCCCCGGCAGAGGAGCCACAGCGCTGCGAAAACCAATTCGCCGCTCAGCAAAGAAATCTCAATCATGCGCTGCACCTCCTCAAACGCCGAATTGTTTCCTGTATTCGGAGAATCACGCCTTTTTCCGGGAGAGCATGCCCTTTATCACCGCGAGCGGGATGCTCTGGTGCTGAGGCTTGTAGTCTTTGCCGCCGAGGATCAGCTTCTCGACCTTGAGATCAAGCAGCCGGTCACCCGGGAGTTCATAAGGATTGGCGGAGAGGATCACCATGTCCGCGATCTTGTCCTCTTCCAGCGAGCCGCGCTCCTGCTCGTCAAAGCTCGTCCAGTAGCCGTTATAGGTCGCCATGCGCAGGGCCTGCCGGATGCTGACGGCCTCATTGGGGTTGGAGTGGTTCACCGCCTTATAGAGCCAGACGATCGGGTCCGGGGAGGTGCAGGGCCCGTCGCTGCCGAAAGAGACCACGCAGCCGTTTTCCATAAAGGAGCGGACCGGGTTGAGCCACGCGTTGCGCGCCTCGCCCAGAAGCCGGAGCGTGTATTCCTGCGGCTCCTGCCGCCAGTTGTCGAAGGCAATCTGCATGGGGAGCTGGATGTGGTACTGCCGGCAGATCTGCATGCCGTACTCCGTGGGCAGACAGGCGTGGATGATGCCGTGGCGGTGATCCTCGCGCGGGAAGTCGTCCAGCGCGGCCTTGAGCGCGCGGGCGGCTTGATCGAAGGCCCGATCGCCGATGGCGTGCATCTCGATCTGCAGCCCTGCCCGATTTGCTTTCTTGCAAAAGTCGATGACCTGCTCGTCGGTATAGTAGAGGATGCCGCGGTTATTGGGATCGGAGGCATAGGGCCGCTTCATGGCGGCATCCTGAGAGCCGAAACAGCCGTCCAGCGCACAGGCAAAGCAGCCGCCGATGCGGGGCAGCCTGCGCGCCTTGGCCACGCCCACATCCATGGACTGGGGGAAGACGCGAAGCTGCAGACCGTTCTGCAGACTTCTGGCAAACCAGGTCTCCATGGAGATGTCCAGATTCATGGCAAAGCCTACGCCGCTGACGGTGTGGATGAGGCCGATGCCGCGCGCGGCTTCAAAGTCTGCCACCATCTGCATGTCGCGCAGCAGCTCCAGCGGGGAGATGGAATTGGTGATAAAATCCGAAACGGCGAAGAACGCCTCCTGATTCATCTCGCCG
>CADARY010000020.1 GCA_902790375.1 Oscillospiraceae bacterium
CTGCTGACTCCAGTCGGGCTACGCCCTCCCTCCGTCAGCAGCTAACGCGCTTTTCTTTCAAACTCAATCTCTCGGTCTCACATCATTGACAAACGTACATATTTTCGGAGATCGTTCCGGACAGGGAAAGGCAAAGAACGGCAGCCGGGCTGCCCCTGCGGCTTTCGCGCTTGACAAGCGCAGGGCCCATGATTATACTTTTCATAATAATACGGCGTTTTATGGAAAAGCGATATCAGAGGGCAGGCCGCTTCTGTGTATACCCGGCGATTTGCGCCCTATACCGCCGCAGATGGAACCGGCATCAAAAGCCGTTGTTGAGGGAAAAGATGAAAAAAATATTTACGCTTGATGATTTTATGATTGCCTTCATCTCCGCACTGGGCTACGGCCTCGGCGCTGAGATCCCGCTGCTTCTGGGCTGGCCGGGCTGGACGAGCACGGTGATCAGCATGGCGGCCGGCATGGCGTTGGAAGAGCTGATCGGCAAAATCGTTTTCAGCAAGCCGATTCAGAAAAACAAGGTGAACCGAATCGCGGCGTTTTGCATGATTTTTCTCGTCTTCGTTCTTTTCCAGCTTCTCCTCTCCAAGTGGTCGAACATCTCTCTTTTCAAGTATGTGATGGAAGAGCAACGGAGCATCATCCTGTTTCCGATCCTGGGCTTTGTCCTGAACATGCTGATACGCTGGTACAAGGTCCGTAAGGTGCGCGGGCAGTACGGTGACGGAAGCAAGGGCTTTGTCTTTGCGCTCAGGCAGGAGGATGTTGCAGAGGTCAACCGGGAGAATCAGCCCGTTGAGGGCGAATATGATGCCGCGTGTGCGGTCAGAACAAGAACCGGCACCTTTGTCGGCGTGAAGGCGGAGAAGAGCCTTTTCTTCTCCGGCATCCCCTATGCCATGCCGCCTGTCGGGGAACGCCGCTGGAAAGCGCCCGAGGCGCTCCCCGCGTCCGAGGCCGTGTTCGAGGCAAAATACCCCGGGGCCTCTGCCGTGCAGGTGGAATTTGAGGGCTCCATCCTGAAGCACCACCGGCAGAGCGAGGACTGTCTGACGCTCAATATCTGCGTCGGCTGTGAAAAGGAAGAGGAAAAAAAGAAGAAAAGACCGGTCCTGGTGTTGTTCCACCACGGCGATTTTTCCTATGGCGGCTCTGCCGATCCGCTGATGTACGGCGACAGCTTCTCCGAAGCGCACCCGGACATCGTGCTTGTGAGCTTTAACTACCGCCTCGGCATTCTCGGCTTTATCGACTTCTCCGACGTACCAGGCGGGGAGGCCTGTCCCGATGCGCTGAACCTCGGCCTGCTTGACCAGATCGCCGCCCTGCGATGGATCAGGGAAAACATTTCGGCCTTCGGGGGCGACCCCGAAAAAATCACCGTGATGGGCTTTGAATCCGGGGCGACCTCCATCAGCCTGCTTGCCGCCTGTGAGGAGGCGAAGGGCCTGTTCCGGCGGGCCTTTGTCTTCTTTGGCAGTCCCGAAACCGCCTATACCACGCCGGATGCCGCGAGGGATCTGGCACAGGCGCTCATGAGAGAGACCTCGACTTCAACTATGGCGGAGCTTCAGCAGCTCACAAGCGCCCAACTGAAGGAAGCGGCGCAGAAGCTCTGGCTGCACATGGCCGCGCCGACCTGCGACGGGAAGCTGATCCCGGTCGATGTATACGACGCCTATCAGAAGGGGGCCGCCTCCGGCATCCAGTTTATCATCGGTATCCCCAGCAACGAAAGACAGATTTACAGATCGACGATCGGCGCGCAGAATTACGAGGCATTTATTGAGGGCAGCTTCGATGCGATCATGCGCTCCCTTGACGAGGAGCGTGCAAAAGCCGTCGCAGACTATGTGCAGGCGCAGACGGCGTCCATATCGGAGCTTGAAGCGAAGGCGAAGGTCTTTGAGCAGATGAGCGCCCTGTACATGTACCGCAGCGCCCTGAAGCTTTCCGCAGGCGGGAACATGGTCCATCTTCTGTACTGGAACGCAAAACCGCTGATCGAAAATCTGGGCTCGGGCACGGTCGATGTGGCGGCGACCTTTTTCGGAAACGGCGACGCCTCACAGATGTACGGCAATGTGATGGACTCGGAACTGTCGGAGATCCTGCAGAGCTTTCTGTCAAAGTTTGTCTGCGGGAATGCGCTGCAGCTTTACAATAACGAAATCAAAGGCATTGATGCCATTGAATGGAAGAAATATCCCAAGGCGCTCTTCGTATCCAGCGATGCTCTGAAGTGCGAGCCGATTGCGGACAGGCTGACAGAGATCAAGGGCCTGCTGGATTTTTTCTCGCAATAGGCAATTTGTGAACATGCAGCACGGTCGGACTTGACAAGTTTGGCTCTGTTCCGTATAATTTCCGCATTGGAAGAAGAATCCTGCCGCGTCGGCTTTGCCGGCGCGGCTTTGCAAAGAGAGGAACGCGCAAATGGAAATGCGAGAGATCCCGGTCACAGAGATCGGGGTAAAGATCGGCCAGACGGAGGACCCTGTCGGGGGGACCGGGTGCACGGTCTTCCTTGCCGAGCAGGGGATGTGCGCCGGGCTTGATGTCAGCGGCGGCGGCCCGGCATCCAGAGAGAGCGAGCTGCTGCACCCGCTCGCCGCGGCGCAGCGCATCCACGCGATCGTGCTCGCCGGCGGCAGCGCCTTCGGCCTGGGCGCGGCAAACGGCGTCATGTCCCTTCTGGAAGAGCGGCATATCGGGATTGACGTCGGCGTGACGAGGGTGCCGCTTGTGGTCCAGTCGGATCTTTTCGACCTGACCGTGGGCGATCCCTTTGTCCGCCCGGATCCCGCCATGGGCTATGAGGCGGCAAGGCGCGCCCTGGAGGCGCCGAACTACCGGGACGGCAACTACGGTGCCGGCTGCGGCGCAACGGTCGGCAAATGCGCGGGAATGGATACCTGCATGAAAAGCGGCATCGGCAGCTGCGCCGTGCAGCTCGGGCCGCTCAAGATCGGCGCGGTCGTCGCGCTCAACAGCTTCGGGGACATCTTCGACTGGAAGACGGGCCGGAAGGTCGCGGGTCTCCTGAAAGAGGACAAAAGCGGCTTTCGCTCCGCAGACGACGTGATGAAGCAGCGCATCTCCCCGATCGGGAACAAGTTTGTCGGCAACACCACGCTCGGCGTCGTGATGACCAACGCCGCCTTTGACAAGACGCAGCTCTGCAAGCTTGCCGCCATGGCGCGCAGCGGCTATGCCCGGTCGATCCGACCGGTCGGCGCCTCGGTGGACGGGGACAGCATCTACGCCGTGTCGGTCGGCCAGGTGCAGGCCGATCAGGATCTCATCGGCGCGCTTGCGGCCGAGCTCATGTGTGAGGCGATCCTGCGCGCTGTATACAGCGCCGAAAGCGCCTTCGGCTATGTCGCGGCCAGAGACCTGAGGCTGTGACGGGGCGGATGATCCATTTCGAGAAATAAAAAGAAGGTGGGATATTATGAATTCATTTGACCAGATTTTAGCCCCCTTGCGGGAAAAGAGCGGGAAAAAGCTTACAGCCTTTACGATCGGCGTCTTTCTGATCATCACGATCATTGTATTTGCCGCGGCCTTTGTGCTCAGCAGGAATATCGAGCTGAAGACGATGGATCAGGCGCTTGAGGACATTCCGCGGATTGCTGAAAACACCATGAACAAGCTGAGCATGCGCAGGCGGGTGTACGAGTATGATATCCAGAACCGCGCAGAGCTCGGCCTGAAGCTCTATGAGGAGGAGAACACGCTTGCGCAGGCGCAGAAGCTGGAGCAGGTGCGCAGCATGATTTCCGCGGAAGCGGCTTTCCTGGTGGACGAGCAGCGACAGATCCTGGCCTCCGCCGGCACGGGCGCGGAGGAGGCCCTCGGCGCGTGCATCCGGACGCTTGAGCCGCACGTGCCTCATATAGAGCTCTATTCTGTCCGCTCGACCGACGGGGTGGAGACAGTCGAGCAGGACGGCAAGGGCTTCGTGCTGATCCCTCTGTCGGAAAACAGCGGAAACAGCCTGGTCTTTGCGTTCTCCGGCGAGATGATGATGGAGATATACAACGCCTTCCGTAACTGGCCCAACGTGCTCGAGAGCCTCCTCTACGGGCGTGAAGCGCTCGCCTTTGCCAAATCCGGCGATATGCTGGAGGGGTATTCGACTGAAAAGCTCACGCCGGAACAGTACGCGCAGCTTCGGGAAGAGGCCATGAAGCTTTTCCAGGACAGCGGCAGCTTCCGGACAAGGAACAGCAAAAGTCCCTCCAGGATAGTCAAGCTGCTCGGAGAGATGCATCTTGCTGCGATGCTGAACTATCCGGAACAGAATACGGATATCCTGATCGCGGTACCGGTGAGAAAGGTGATCGGAACCGGAATTCACTGCGCCATTACGATTTCGGTCGTCATCGGCTTGGGGATGGTGCTGCTCCAGATCTACGTGATGCGCAGGCTGTCCCGGGAAAAAGCCCTGGGAGAGGGCAAGGAGTTTCGGAGTCTGGTGCGTCGGGCAACGACGCCGGGACTGCTGGTGATGCTTGTGTTCACCGTCCTCTTTGCGGGCATGCTTCTCATGCTGGAGAGCCGGACAAACTCGTCCTATACGGCCATGAGCAAGCTGGACAGCATCCAGTATGAAATCAACTGGCAGGAGGAACAGAAGGGGACGGTCCGCAGCACCTTTGCTGAGCTCTACCGGACACGGACGCAGGTGATTGCCGATTATCTGGCAGATCATCCGGAGAGTATGACACGCGAAGGCCTGCAGGAGATGAACAGCATCGCCGGGACCGACTATCTCATGTGCTTTGACCGCAGCGGACGGGAGCGAGTCTCCAGCAACAGCTACACAGGCTTCTCCGTCGGCGCGAACCTCAGCGAGGAATACCGGGCGGTACTGCTTGGCTATCCCTATGCGGTCGTCGGCCCCGCGGCGGATCCCTATACGGGCCGCGTACAGCTTGGCACGGCGATCCTGATGCCGGACAAGCAGGGAAATCCGGACGGCTTCCTCCTGGCTGTATACAGCACGGATGAGCTGAACGCGGAGCTCAAGCGGATGAGCCTTGAGAACACGGTCAACAGCTTCGCCGTGCAGCCGGGCCATGTCGCGGCTGCGATCAACAACGAGGACGGCTGCTTCATCGCCCACTCCGACCCCGACATGATCGGGCAGAAGGTGGAAGATTATGTGGAAGATTATGAGCCCGGCACCAGCTATGAAGGCTTCGCCACATATAAGGGGAAGGATGTTTATATATCTGCCAGAACGATGGACGGGAAGACCCTCCTGTATATGGTGCCTGAGGGATGGGATGCGCATGCGCAGGGCATCTCCGCCCTGATGGCCCTGCTCGTCGTGCTGATCCTGGTGCTGGCGTATTATCCGGTGGCGAGCGAACTGAGCGCGAAGGCGATGCTGGAGGCGAAGAACAAGCTCCCGGCATCTCTGGGCCAGGGAAGCCCCATCAAGATCTTCTACGACGGTTATGTCATTTTCCTGACGATCTTTGCGACCTTCGCGCTGTTTGCCTCCTCCAGGGGCTGGTGGCCGTCCTTTGCCTATGTCTTCAGCGGGCAGTGGTCCAAGGGCCTGCATCTGTTTTCCCTCTGGGCGGCCCTGTTTGTCACGGCTGTCACGTTCTGCCTCGTCTTCTTGATCCGGTACATCCTGCGCGTTGCGGAAAAGCGTCTCAGTCTCCGGGGAAAGACGATCACGAGGCTTATCGACAGTCTCATCGCCTACCTTGCGGGCGCCTTCCTTATCTTCTGCCTGCTCGATATGTTCGGCGTCAACACCACGGCGCTGTTGGCCTCTGCCGGTATCGTCACCATCGCTGTCGGCATGGGCGCGCAGAGCATGGCGTCTGACCTGCTTGCGGGCTTCTTCATGATGCTTGAGGGCTCCATCCATGTGGGCGACCATGTGTCTGCCGGGGGCATCACAGGCTATGTCACGGACATGGGGATCCGAACCACGGAGATCACCGATGAAAACGGAAACGTCATGATCCTCAGCAACAGCCGGGTCGGCAACATCCTGAACATGAGCCGCAAGGAAACCGAAGCGGAAAACAAAATAAGCCTTACCTGATCGCACAAAAAAAGCCGGGGCAGTGAAGAAAGCTCTTCACTGCCCCGGCTGCTGCTTCTTATGCGGCGCTGCCGCTGTAAAACTCAGCCTGCACGGGAATGGTATGGATCAGAACCGAGCTCTGCTGGAAGGTCTCGATCAGCTCGTCGGCTGCGGCGTGCACGGCCTCCGGCGTCGTGTCGGCGAGATAGATCACAAGCGTATATTCCTGGTAGAGCGTACCATCGCCCATCCAGCCGCCGCTTGCCTCCTGAATGGTGTAGCCGCCGAAGTGGCGCACCAGGATCTCCTTGGCCTTCTCCTGGGCCTCTGCCTGGGTAAACACAGGCTTGTTGGTGTCCTTGTGATTGGTGCCGAGATACATGACGTACTGGTAGCCGGCCACGGCTTCAGGCTCTGCCGCGGTCTCGGCCGGGGCGGCGTCCCGGGTGTCTGCCATATCGTTCAGCCAGTTGAAGGTCCCGGTCTTGACCACCTTATCGCCGTAGATGGTACGGAAGTCGTCGCGCATGGAGATCACCTGGAAGCCGGCGTCGGCCCACTGGGCTTTCAGGCTCTCGCCCTTCACGGGATCGCCGTAGTCGCGCACATCATCGTCTGCCACCAGCATGAAGGCGGCGCTGCGATAGGGGTTGTTGCTGATGGTGTACATGTGCATGCTCACGTCTCCGCTGGAGTTGCCGAAGGAGAGCACCGGCTTGCGGCCGATCTCCTGAACGATCTGCTCGACCTTGTTCATTTTCAGGTTCTTGATGAGCAGCTTGTCGGTGCGGATGATGTCGTCCCCGGCCTTGAAGACATAGTTCAGACCGTCTTCACCCTGCTGGCCGGTCGCCTCGACCCCGACATCCATGCCGATGATATTTTCGTAGGGAATGTCCAGCATACCCTCAATGAAGGTGCGGCACACGAAACGGTCGCTGCCGGAGCAGATGAAAACCTTGAAATCGTGGTCCTGCAGGTACTCCACGACCTCGATCATGGGGGTGAAAAAGGAGGTGGCGTAGGTCATACCCTCAAAGCCGTCCACATTGCGGATGAGGCAGCCGGTCACAAAGTCGGCAAACTCCTTGAGCGTCATGCCGGCATAGGCCTTTGCCGCGTGCACGGCGTGCAGCATGTCCATGTTGTCGGGGAAGGACTTGTCGAGCGTGTGATCCCGCAGCATGCGTCCAAACTCCAGCATCTCCGCGTCCGGGGTGTAGTTGGGATCCTTCAGGATGCGCCAGGCGAGCAGGTAGTACTCCAGATAGCCCGGGCAGAGCTCGGCACAGAGGGTGCTGTCCATATCGAATACGGCGATACGGTCGGCGGGCGGGATGTAGTCGGGCGAGGACTGATCCGTCACCGCCTCCACGTACTCGATCAGCGCCCCGAGGGCGGGCGCGCCGTCGTTCCAGTCGGCAAAAATTTCCTCGGTCTCCGCAGTCTCCTCGGCGGAGGCCTTGATGCAGGAGCACAGGCCCAGCAGCAGGAAAAGAACCAGGCACAGTGCGATCAGCTTTTTCATTGGGATCTCCTTTCTATGTTCGGCTGTATGGCTTGCGCGGACTATTCAGCGGAAGCTGTTGGCCCAGTTGACCAGGGAGTTGTGCCAGATGTTCTCGATCACGTCCTGGCGCATGCGTTCGGTGACGGGGCCGTTCTTCGCCATCTTTTCAAGGATCACAGTCTGCAGCTGCTCGACCGTCATGAGATCATAGGGAATGTCGGGGATCTCCACATCCTCGGGGCGGGCGGCGGCCTTCTCCGCGGGGGCCTTGACCGGAGCCTTGGGGGCCTCCGCCTTGACCGCGGGCTTTTTCACGGACTTCTTCTCCGCCTTCGCGGGGGCCTCCTCAACAGGCTTCGCGGGGGCCTCCTCAACAGGCTTCGCGGGGGCTGCCTCAACAGGCTTTGCCTGTCCGTCGTCGGGGGCAAGAATGTCGCCGCTGCAGCCGGCAAGGCTGAAGCTCAGCCGTCCGCCGCTGCTCTCGATGCGCCTGCCGCTGAGAAGGCCCACATAGGCGGGGGCCTGCGCCTCCACGTTGATCCAGCCTTCGCCGTCGCTGTTGTTCACGGCGACGATGAGCCTGCCGCGCTGGTAGGCATACTGCTGGTTCGTCAGGCAGAGCTGACGGAAGTCACCCCAGACCAGATCCTGCTTCCACTCCCGGTGGATGCGGCCGAGGGCGATGATGAGCAGGGTGTAGGGGTTGTTCAGGTAATCGTCAAGATGCTCGTCGAGCTCAATGCTCGGGCGCAGCGAATCGTCCGAGCCGCGCTCCTTGCGCCCGTCGATGCCGAACTCGCTGCCGTAGTAAACCGACGGGATGCCCGGCAGGGTATAGAGCAGGATGTGGACGGGGATGTAATGGGCCTTGTTCATGAGCTTGGTGTGGATGCGCTCCACATCATGGTTGTCCACAAAGTTATAGAGCTTGATGTGGGGAGGGATCATCCCGTTGGTGCGCTGAACGGTGTGGGCGATCTCAAAGTAATTGTGGTCGTTGTGCCCACTGTACAGGGCCTTGTGCAGCGCGTAGTTGGTGACGGAGTGCAGGGTGTTCTCGTTTGCCCAGCGGGAGTAGTCCCCGTGGATCACCTCGCCCATGAGCCAGAAGTCCGGCTTGACCTCGTCGGCAGTGCGGCGCAGGGCCTTCATGAACTCAAAATCCAGCACGTCGGCGGCGTCGAGACGGATGCCGTCCACGTCGAACTCACTGACCCAGAAGCGGATCACGTCACAGATATAATCCCGGACGGCGGGGTTTCTCTGGTTGAGCTTTACCAGCAGGTTGTAGCCGCCCCAGTTGTCGTAGGAGAAGCCGTCGTTATACTCGTTGTTGCCCCAGAAGTTCACGTTGCAGTACCAGTCCCGATAGGCGGAGGCCTCCCGGTGGGCCTGCAGGTCCTTGAAAGCAAAGAAATCACGCCCGGTGTGGTTGAAGACGCCGTCAAATATGACCCGGATGCCCTCCGCGTGGCAGGCTGCGACAAAGTTCTTCAAATCCTCGTTCGTGCCGAGGCGGCTGTCCAGAAGCCGGTAGTCGGTGGTCTCGTAGCCATGCCCCACGGATTGGAAGAGCGGGCCGATATAGAGGGCCGTGAAGCCCGCCTTCTTCAGCTCCCCGATCCAGGGCAGCAGGGTATTGAGCCGATGCACCGGCTCGCCGTAATCGTTCTGCCTGGGGGCTCCGGTGAGACCCAGCGGATAAACGTGGTAAAATACCGCCTCATCATACCATGCCATTTGAACATCTCTCCTTCAAAACAGGTGTAATTATGCGCAAGAGTAAGAATACTTTCGCATTATACCAAGATGGGAGAGGCATTTCAAGTGAAAGTTCGGACGGGAGTATGGAGCGGGGGTGAAATTGGGACTTGCGAAAGGGGAGAACATCTCCTATAATATCGTTTGGTCAGTATTAATCAAGTTGGAGGAAACGGAATGAAATTTGCAAGCATCCTCAAGCGCGCCAGAACCCTGGCCGCGGAAGCAGACATCTCCCAGGTGGATTTCCTGGCCGTGCAGATCAACATCGAGGGGGAAGAAAACGGCGTGTTTTACGTCGAGGTCAAGGACGGCCGCATTTCTGTGGAGCCCTATGAGTACTACGACCGGCAGTGCGCCGTCACCATCAGCGACGCTGATTTTTCCAAGCTCACCCGCGGCAAGCTCGACACGGCCAAGGCCTATGACGAGGGCAAGCTGCGCGTGGAGGGCGATCTCGGCAGGGCGGTGCAGTTCGCGGAGCTTCTGCAGAGCGGGATCAAGACGCAGCAATAAGATACGGCAGACAGGGCAGTGGGCTTCCCACCGCCCTGTTTTCAAAAAAGCGCCGGAAGGCTTGACTTTTTTGCCCACTGCTCTTGTCAAGAAATCCGCGGCGGGTTATAATGCATATTATGAATATACCGATGCGCTCTGCGCAGTCGTGAACAAACCCATGGAAGAGCCGGGCCGCATTTCGGCGTCGGCGCTGGAAAGGATGATCAAATGAATAAAAACCTGAAGAACCTGCTTTTGACCGGCGGCACCCTGGGTGCGGCCGGGGTCGGCTCCGGGATTACGGCGGGGGTCGCTTCCCTGATCCTCTTCAACAAGACGCTGCCGCGCCCCAAGGGGACCGACCCGGCGATCATTGACGAGTTTGCCGACCGGGCCAGGATGGAGGAGTACACCGTCCGGATGGCCCCGGTGGGGGAGTGGATGGAGCGGCAGCGCTTCGAACATCTGTTCCTCCTGTCCCGTGACGGGCTGCATCTGCACGGCCTTTACCTCGCGGCCGAAAAGCCCTCCGACAGACTTGTGATCCTCCACCACGGCTATACGAGCCACGCCGTCGATAACGCCACGCACGCCAAATTCTTCCACGAGCTGGGCTATGAGGTGCTGCTGCTGGACCTGCGCGCCCACGGGGAGAGCGAGGGACAGTATGTCGGCTTCGGCATTCTCGACCGCTATGACACGCTGGAGTGGGTGCGCTGGGCCCGGACGCGCTTCGGCAAGGACGTGAAGATCGTGCTGCACGGCACCTCCATGGGCGGGGCGACGGTGCTGATGGCGCTGGGCCTGCCGGAGATCCAGGAGGCCGTGTCCGCCGTGATTGCCGACTGCGCCTACACCTCGCCGGCGGACATTTTCGCAAGCGTGATCCGCAAGGACTACCATCTGCCGCCCGAACCCATCATCAAGCTCACGAACGTGCGGGCAAAGCGGGCGGCGGGCTACCGCTTCGACGAGTATTCCACCCTGGACGCGCTGCGCTATAACCGCGTGCCGGTCCTGTTCATCCACGGGCGGGAGGACAAATTCGTCCCCACCTGGATGAGCCAAAAGAACTATGAGGCCTGCCCGTGCAAAAAGCAGATCCTCCTGGTGGACAATGCCGGCCACGGCTCGAGCGTGTTTGAGAACCAGCCCCTCTATGAACAGACCGAAAAGGCGTTCCTGGCCGACGCGCTGGGAGAGTAACACACGGATTCAGAAGAGAAAGCAAACGGATCAGGATCAGAAAAAGAAAGGACGAAGAATGAAAGAGCTCAGTATTAACGGCGCGGTTGTACAGACCTACCCGCTGACCGCAGCCCAGCGCATCCACTTCTACACCGTATCCGCCTGCCGGAGAGAGGAACTGCTGAACATTGCCACCGGCTTTTACATCGAGTTTGCCGACGTGGACTTTGACACCCTGCGCGAGTGCATCCGCGACGGGTATGAGAAATTTGAATCCATGCGCCTGCGCTTCACGAAGGACGAGGACGGCAATCTTGTCCAGTACCTGGTGCCCACCGAGGACCGGGAGATCAAGCTTGTGGACTTCTCACACTGGCGGGAGGAGGACGCCCATGAGGAAATGAAGCGCTGGAGCCGCATCCCCCTGCACATGGACGGCAGCCCTATGAGCGAGATCGTCATGATCCGCCTGCCGGGAAACTTCAACGGCCTTTATATGAAGGTCCACCACATGACCATGGACTCCACCGCCATCATGAGCTTTTACAGCTATGTGCTCAATCTCTACTGCTATAAGAAGTTTGAGAACATCGAGCCGCCGAAGCCCCCGAAGAGCTACCTGGCCCAGCTCAAGCTGGACCTCCAGTACGAGGACAACAGCCCCGCCCTGGAGCGGGACCGGAAGTTCTGGCTCGAGCAGCTGGAGGCGCCGGAGCCCATCTACACCCCCTTCAGCCCCCGCAACCGCCTGCTGGAGCTGCGCGAGCAGACAGGCAACCCCAATCTCCGCGCCTGCTACGGCACCGGGGACATCGAGGCCGACATCAAGGTCTATGACCTGGAGGACGACCCGTCGAAGGCCCTGATCTCCTTCAGCAGGGAATACCGCATCCCGGTCGCGTCCATCCTGCTGCTGGGGCTGCGCACCTGCTTTTCCAAGTTCTCGGGCGGGGAGAAGGACGTGAGCGTCAAGAACGCCGTGGCCCGCCGCGGCACCCTGCTGGAGAGCCAGTCCGGCGGCACGCGCATCCACTTCTGGCCCCTGCGCACGATCATCGAACCGGAGACCAGCTTCCTTGACGCACTCAAGATCGTCCAGGCCAAGGAGAACGCCCTCCTGCGCCACGCAAATTACGACCCCATCCGCTACATGGGCGAGACTGCGGCCCACTACGGCTGCCCGCAGGGGACGGGCTACGAATGCACGACCCTGACCTATCAGCCGGTGTCCGCCGCGTCGCTGAAGGGCCGCCAGCTCCCCGACATGAACTTCAAGAGCATGTGGTACTCCAACGGCGTCGCCATGCAGCTCATCTATGTCACCGTCATGCACCGGCCCACCGACAACGGCTTCAGCTTCCATTTTGAATACGAGAAAAACTCCGTCTCCCTCGACGAGATCGAAAAGCTCTACTACTACCTCTGCCGCGCCATTTTCCGCGGCATCGAAGATCCGAACCGGACCATCGGGGAAATCCTCGATTGGATGTAAAAAAAGGAGGAACCAAGCATGCTGGATAAAATCAGAGAGATCATGACCCGCTACGTGGAACTGAACCCGGAGGACATTCATGAGGATTCAAGGCTTAGTGAGGATCTGGCCCTGACCTCCTTTGCCGTCATGAGCATGATGGGCGATTTTGAGGAGGAGTTCGGCATCACGGTGGATGAGAACGAGCTGACCGACATCCATACCGTGGGCGACATCATGGCCTATATCAAGAGCAAGCAGGCCTGAGGACGCGGCCGGCCGGGGAACGGCCCAATAAGGTCTGGCTGCGCGAGAAGGCGGGCAAGGACATCGCCGAGAAGCGCTTCGGCGAGATGCTGGAGGACTGCCGCAGGGTGTCCTCTTACCTCCGCCGCGAGGGGGACGGCCCGGTCCACGCGGGGCTTGTGGGCTCGTCCTCCATCGCCTACCTCACCTGCCTCTTCGGCACGGTCATCGACGGGAATGTGGCTGTGCCCATCGACCCGCAGCTGAGCGCGGAGGAGATCGCGGACAACCTGAACCGGGCCGACGTGACGGTGCTGTTCTACGACGCGCGCTTTCAGGCGCTGGCCGACGGCATCCGCGAGAGCTGCCCGCAGATCAAAGCCTGCGTCTGCTTTACGCCGGGGGAGGGGCGCTTCTCCCTGCCGGAGCTTCTGGCGCAGGAGAGCCCTGCGGCGCTTCGTCCGGTCGAGCCGGATCAGTGCGCCTGCATCCTCTACACCTCCGGCACCACGGGCAAGAGCAAGGGCGTCATGCTCTCCCACCGCAATCTCATCGACAACGCTACCTGCTGCGACCGTGAGGGCAGCGACGCGGACGTGCTGCTCTCCGTCCTGCCGATCCACCACGCCTACTGCCTCACCTGCGACGTGCTGCTCTCCCTGCGCTACGGGGCGACGCTGTGCCTGAACGATTCGCCCATGCGCCTTGTGCAGAACATCAAGCTCTTTAAGCCCACGATGCTCCTGCTCGTGCCGCTCATTGCGGATACGATTTACCGGCGCATTATGGCGGAAAAGAAAAAGAACCCGCTGCTGCCGCTGCGCATGGCGGGCCGCGCGGTGTTCGGGCGGGATCTGCGCGTCATCTTCTGCGGCGGGGCCTACCTTGCGCCGGAGCTCACGCGCGCCTATGAGAAAATGGGCATCCCGCTTCTGCAGGGCTACGGCATGACGGAGTGCGCCCCGCGCATCACCTCCTCCAGCGAGGCCGATCCATCCACCGGGACGGACGTGGGCCGCGTGGTGAAAAACTGCGAGGTGAAGATCGAGGACGGCGAGATCATGGTCAAAAGCCCCTCGGTCATGCTGGGCTACTACCACAACGACGAGGCCACCCGGGACATGTTCACGGAGGACGGCTGGCTCAAGACCGGCGACCTCGGCTATGTGAAGGACGGGCGCCTCTACATCACCGGACGCCGAAAAAACCTCATCATCCTCTCCAACGGCGAAAACGTCTCCCCCGAGGAGCTGGAGAACCGCTTCGCGGGCTGTGACTGGCTTTCGGAGATCATGGTCTACTCGGAGGACGAGCAGATCACCGCCGAGGTCTATCCCTTCCCGGAGTACGCGGCGAAGGCCGAGGCGCTCTTCCGCAAGAAGGTGGACGAGATCAACCGCTCGGTGCCCTCCGCCCGGCGCATCGTGCGCCTGCGCCTGAGAGACCGGGAGTTTGAGAAGACCACCTCCCGCAAGGTCAAGCGCCGGCAGAGCGGCGAAAAGGGCCGCCTCCTGGACTGAGAACGTATAAGCAAAAGCATACAGAAACAGCATTCCCACGCCGACGCACCTGCCCGGCGTGGGAATTTTTATGCAAGCGGCGGACTTTCAAGCCCGCGCTTCATGCCGCGGATGAATTTCTCCCGGATGCCGCCGCGGTCGAGGCCCAGGTACACCGCCCGCTCCACGCGATCCTGAAGGGTGAGCGGCTGGGGGTGCGGCGCCAGGGAATCGTCCAGCACCACGGCGTCAAACTCAAAGCCCTCTTCAAAGCTGCCGACCTGCCCGAAAAAGGAGCCGCCGCCTTTGGTGGCGAGATAAAAGCCCTCCGAAAAGCTCAGCGGCCGGGCGCTGTGGTCGTAGCAGCGCCAGTAGAGCTTGGAGACCTGAATGGCGTCCGTTATGGCGCGGAACATGGATTCCGTCTGCCCGCCCGCCACGTCGCTGCCGAGGCCCACGCGCAGGCCGTCGTCGACATACTTGCGGATGGGCGCAATGCCGGAGGCCAGGTTCGTGTTGGACGCGGGACAGTGGGCAATCCAGACGCCGCGCTCCCCGATGCGCTCGATCTCCTCCGAGGAGGAGTAGACGCAGTGGGCCATGATGGTCCGGGCATCCCCGCCGAAGAGACCGAAGCGGTCATAGCCGTCGCCGTAGAAGGCCGCCTGCGGCATCAGGAGCTTGATGAGCATGACCTCCTCCGGGTTTTCGGACAGGTGGGACTGCACCGGCAGGTCGTATGTCCGCCGGACCTCGGAGAGCTCATTGAGGAGCTCGTCGCTGCAGGTCGGGATGAAGCGGGGCGTCAGGATAGGCATGGTCCGCCGGTAGCCGCGCCTGCAAGCTGCGTTTACGAAGCCGAAGGTGTCAAAGGCGGAGGTGTGCGCGTCCTTCTCGGTGAGAGCAGGGGACGCGTTCCGGTCCATGTTCACCTTGCCCACGTAGCTTATGATGCCGGTGCCCTCCATGTATTCCATGAGGCAGAGCGTCGCTTCCCGGTGGATGGTGGCGAAGATGGAGGCGCGGGTGGTGGCGCTTTTGTCCATGGCGTCGGCAAAGATGCGGTAGGCGCGTTCGGCGTATTCGAGATCGGCATAGCGGGCTTCCTCGGGAAAGGTGTATTTATACAGCCATTCCAGAAGCTGCTCGTCCATGCCGGTGCCGCGGTAGGCAAACTGCGAGGCGTGGATGTGCAGGTCCACCATGCCCGGCAGGATCAGACAGTCGCCGTAATCCAGAACCGGGACAGAACGCAGGGCGGGGGGCGGCGCGTCGAAGATGCCGCCGCAGCGCCCGTTCTCGCACAGCAGATACGCCCCCTCGTGCACGTCCAGGCTGTCCTTTAAGGGGGTGTGACAGATATTCCCTTTTAGGAAAAAGATGTCGTTCATCTCTTTTTCAAATGCTCTCAGGCCTTGCGGGGCTTGTCCTCGTGATACTCACACTCTTTGTCGAAGCGGATCTTCTCAGGCGGAGTCTCCAGCAGCTCGGGATGGTCGAGATAGCGGCGCATGTCGTTGAAGAAGCGGCCGTAGTGCGCGCCGGAGCATACGCGCTCGTCGGCGGTGATGCCGATGGGCAGATAGCGCTTCATGCGCGTCTCGCCGTCCTCCGCCACGGCCACCGTTTCCGGGGTGCCCATGCCGAAGAAGAGACCCACGTTGCCCCAGTTATAGAGGTGGTGGTTCACATCATGCAGGCCGATGGAGGCGGTGTTGGTGATGTACATGCCGACGTAAAAGGGCAGCTCCTCCATCAGCACACCCGGGGCCAGGCCGTAGCGGTCCAGGAAGCGCACCAGGCCCACCACCACCGTCGCAAGGCCCGGCACCGCGAAGAGAAAGCGCAGCAGCTTATCCACGAAGCCCGCGGGCTGGTCGATGCGGTTGGCGGCGACGGCGGCGCTCATGCGGTCGCGCACGTCATAGATCGTATCCGTGAGGTCGAACTTGATCTTGACCACGGCCTCGCCCTTGTCCGCGTCGGCGGGGTCCTTGAGGATGGTGAAGGCGGCGGAGCAGTTGTTGCGGGCAAAAAGCTGCTTGTTCATGATGAAGCGGTTGACCTCAGGGTTGCGGGCGATGGCGCGCACATAGGCCGCCACGACGATCTGCATGTAGGAGATCTGCTCGTTTTTCTCTTTCTTCTGGCGGCGGATGTATCTGGACATGATCTCCAGATCTGCCCGGTGCTTCAGGAACACCTGCGCGTCGCAGCGCATGGGCATGACGTAGGGCGTGATCTTCATGACGGGATCAATGCCGTCGATCCTGCGCCCGTCCGGTCTTCTTCCAAACATGGTGTGCTACTCCCTTACGTTTTTTCAATCTCATACAGAAATCGTTTTGTCGCCTGCGAGCATGCCGGCTCACAGGCAATGGCGCATTGCGCCATTGAAGAGCAGTATCATTATACAGCGTCAACGCCAAATGCTCAAGGAATATTTGAGCGCCGCTTCTTAATATTTCCAAACTACCGTTGATTTTCAGTCCGGTCTATGCTATGCTTGCACCTGCCCAATGGCAGCGCCGCGCAATACGACTGCGGCATCTTCCGGAAAACCGCGATCTGATTTTGAGCCTTTTTCTTGAAATGCACAAAGGATTCCTGTGAAAGACTCCCTTCATCAGAGCCCGCCTTTTCCCGGAAGCTGCTCTTGCTGCATGATGCGGCGTCGCCCAAACAATTTCATATTGGAGCCAAAGGAGAAAAACGCTATGAAAAAAAGGTTACTCGCGCTCGTTCTGGCTGTGCTGATGACTGCGGCACTCTGCGCATGCGGAGGCGGCAAGTCCCAGACGGTGCAGGCCACGGACAATCCCACCGGCTCCGCCGGCGAACAGGCCCCCGGTCAGGAACTCACCGTGGGCATCGCCGCAGATCTGGACACGAGTCTTGACCCACACGTATCTTCGTCGTCGGCAGGAACCAGAGAGGTCCTTTTCAACATCTTTGAAGGGCTTGTAAAGCCCGACACGGACGGAAACCTCATCCCCGCCATTGCCGAAGAGTATACCGTGAACGAGACAGCAGACACCTACACCTACACCCTGCGTGAAGGCGTCCGCTTCCACAACGGGAAAACGGTGACGGTCGGGGATGTTGTCTATTCTCTCACCAGAGCTGCGGGACTGGAAACCGGCGAGCCGCTTGTCAGTGAGCTCGGCGGCATCGCCTCCGTCGAGGCAAAGGACGACAGGACCGTCGTCGTCAGGCTCAAGGCCTCCGACGCGGAATTCAACGCCTACATGCACGCCGCCATCATCCCCGAGGGCATCGACCCCAACGCCGAGGTCGTGGGCACCGGCCCCTTCCGCTTTGCCTCCCGCACACCGCAGGACAGCATCGTGCTTGAGCGGTTTGCCGATTACTGGGGCGAGGGCGCGAAGGCGGACAGGATCACCCTGAAGGTCATCCCCGACGGGCAGACCATGGTCATGAGCCTGCGCTCCGGCGCGATCGACATGACGAACCACCTCTCGGCAAGCCAGATCGCCGACCTTTCCGATCTCACGATCCTCGAGGGCGGCAGCAACATCATCCAGGCCCTCTATCTCAACAACGATTTTGAGCCCTTCCGCGACCTCCGGGTACGGCAGGCCCTGTGCTATGCCATCGACCGGCAGGGCGTCATCGACCTTGCCAACGACGGGCACGGCATCCCCCTCGGCAGCAGCATGATCCCCTCCATGGGCAAGTACGTGGTGCCGGAGCTGCTGGATGTCTACAGACCCGATGCCGAGAAGGCCAAAGCCCTGCTGAAGGAAGCCGGCTGCGAAAACCTCAGCTTCTCCATCACGGTGCCCTCCAACATGCCCGCCCATGTGGACGCCGCCCAGGTCATCGTTGAGCAGCTTCGCGCCGTCGGCGTCAACGCCGAGATCAAGCTCGTCGAGTGGGCGACCTGGTATGACGAGACCTACAAGGGCCGCAGGTTCGAGTCCACCGTCGTCGGCATGGACACCCACAGCCTCGCCGCCTCCGGCTGTCTTGCCCGCTTCGTGAGCGACAGCGGCAAGAACTTCATCAACTTCAAAAACGACGAGTATGACGAGACCTACCGCAAGGCCCTCGCAACGGTGGATGAGCAGGAGCAGACGGAGCTTTTCAAACGCTGCGAGACCATCCTGACCGAGCAGGCCGCAAACGTCTACCTCCAGGACGCCGCGTCCTTCGCCGTCATGCAGAAGAACGTGAGCGGCTACCGCTTCTATCCCGCGCTGTACATCATGGATCTCTCCACGCTGGAGCGCACTGCGTAATACTATAGAAACCGGACGGATTCTCTCATGCACTATGTCCTGAAAAAAACCGGGGTGCTGCTGGCAACCCTGCTGCTGGTGTCGCTGTTTGCCTTTCTGGCCTTTGAGATCATCCCCGGCGACCCCACCACCATGCTGCTCGGCAGCGACTATACGCCCGAACGGGCAGAGGCTCTGCGTCAGTCCCTGGGGCTTGACCGCAATGTGTTCCTGCGCTTTTTTGACTGGCTCTGCGCCTTCCTGCGGGGGGATATGGGCACAAGCTACAGCTATGCCATGCCCGTGCGGGAGGTGCTGCGCGGCAAGATCGCCGTGACAGCCGTGCTCTCTCTGATGAGCTGGGTGCTGGTCGTGTCGGTCAGCGTCCCCCTCGGCATCGCCCTGGTGCGGTATCAGAACAAGGCCTTCGGCCGGATCTGCAATCCCCTCAACCAGGTGATCATGGCGATCCCCACCTTCTTTCTCGGCATCCTGCTGACCTATCTGTTCGGCCTGGTTTTGAAGCTCTTCACGCCGGGGCGCTTCATCCCGTTTCGGGAGAGCGTCTCCGGCTGCCTGCGGTATCTGCTGTTTCCGGCCCTGGCGATCTCCCTTCCGAAGATCGCCAAGACAGCCCGGCTCCTGCGCGCCTCCATCCTCGGGGAGATGAAGCAGGACTATGTCCTCACGGCCTACAGCCACGGCAACTCCCGCTGGCTTGTGATCCGGAACCATGTGGTGCGAAACGCCCTTTTGCCGGTGGTGACCTATCTTGCCATGTCCCTGGCGGATATTGTGGCAAGCTCCATCATTGTCGAGCAGGTCTTCGTGGTCCCGGGCCTCGGGCGGCTTCTGGTGGCCAGCATTTCCAACCGGGACTACCCTGTGGCGCTCAGCATCGTGGTGATGATCGCCTCGGTGGTCGTAGTGATGAACTATCTGGCGGACATTCTGACGCAGGCCATCGACCCGCGTGTGCGTCTGAGCTGAGGGGGAGACATGATCAATACGAAAGACAAAAGCTTCCGCATCGGCGCGGGCATCACGGGCTTCATGCTGCTCGTGATCCTGCTCGGCCTGCTCTGGACCCCCTATGACCCCAACGCCATGCACGCAGCCGAGAAGATGGCCTCGCCCAGTCTGCGCCACCTCTTCGGCACCGACAACTTCGGGCGGGACATTTTCTCCCGTGTCGTTCAGGGCAGCGGCGCCACCTTCCTGATCGCCCTGTGCTCGGTGGGCCTCGGCCTTCTGTTCGGGCTTCTGATCGGGGGCCTCACAGGCTACTACGGCGGCTGGGTGGACGAAGTGCTCATGCGCCTCAACGACAGCATCACCGCCTTTCCGAGCCTGCTGCTGGCGCTGGTGCTGATCGCTGTTTTCCACAGCGGCAAATATAATATCATCCTGGCCCTCGGCATCATCTTCATCCCCTCATTCGCGCGCATCGTGCGCATGGAGGTGGCGAAGCAGAGAACCCTGGACTATGTACAGAACGCAAGGCTGATGGGCGTGAAGGACATGCGCATCCTCTTTGTGCACATCATGCCGAATATCCTGCCGGTGCTTTTAAGCGCCGTGGCCATCGGCTTCAACAACGCCGTCCTGGCCGAGGCCTCCATGAGCTATCTGGGCCTCGGTGTGCAGCCGCCCGATCCCAGCCTCGGCCGTATGCTGAGCGAGGCGCAGTCCTACCTGCTGCGCGCACCCTGGTACGCCCTGTCTGTCGGCGGCGCCATCGTGCTGCTGGTGCTGGGCTTCGGTTTACTCAGCGAGGGGCTTGGAGGTGAGAGCCATGCTTGAGATACGCGATCTGCATGTCACCTTCAAATCCACCGGCAAGGAGGCCGTGCGCGGCATCGACCTCTCCATCGCCCCGGGCGAGCGCCTGGGCCTGGTCGGGGAATCCGGCTCCGGCAAGACCGTGACGGCCATGGCCCTCACGGGACTCATCGAGCGCAGCAACGTCATCATGACCGGGCAGGTCCTCTTTCAGGGGCGGGATCTCGTCACCTGTACGCGAAAAGAGCTGAGAGGCATCCACGGCCGGGACATCGGCGTGGTGTTCCAGGAGCCCATGCGAAGCCTCAATCCCCTCATGCGCATCGGCGAGCAGATCGAGGAATCCCTGAAGCTCCACACGGACAAGACGCCCGCCGAGCGCCGCGCCCTGGCCCTGGAGGTCATGGAGCAGGTGAGCCTGCCGGACCCCGAGGCGACCTACCGCAAATACCCCCACCAGCTCTCCGGCGGACAGCGGCAGCGCGTCATCATCGCCTCCGCCATGATCATCCGCCCGAAACTGCTGGTGTGTGACGAGCCCACCACGGCGCTGGACGTGACGGTGCAGAAGCAGATCCTGGAGCTGCTGCGCTCCCTCAGCGAGGAGTACGGCGTGGGCATCCTGCTCATCAGCCACGACATGAACGTGGTGCGCCGCCTCTGCGAGGATGTGGCCGTCATGTACAAGGGAAAGATCGTCGAGCGGGGCCTCACCGAGGATATCTTCCATCACCCGCAGGACGAATACACCAAACGGCTCATCGCCGCGATCCCAACGAGGAGACGCCATGGATCAGATTGAAAATGTGCTGGAGGTCGAAAAGCTCTCCGTCGTCTATGAGGATCGGGGCCTCTTCGGGAAGAAGTCGAGCTTTCAGGCGCTCACGGATGTGAGCTTCCATGTCAGGCGCGGGGAGATCCTGGGCCTGGTGGGCGAATCCGGCTGCGGCAAGTCCACGCTGTCCAAGGCGATCCTCGGCATGCTGGACAGGGCGCAGATCACGGGCGAGGTCCGCCACTTCACGCCCCGGCCCCAGATGGTGTTTCAGGACCCCTTCGGCAGCCTTAACCCCGCCAAGACCGTCGGCTGGATTCTGGAGGAGCCGCTGCGGGTCTACGGCAAATACGACGCCGCCGAGAGAAAGCGCCGGGTGCTCGACATGCTCGAGCGCGTGGGGCTTGAGCGCAGCCAGGCCGAACGGCGGCCCGGCCAGCTCTCCGGCGGACAGCGCCAGCGTGTCTCCATCGCCGCGGCCCTGATCCGCCGCCCCCGCTTTATCATCGCCGACGAGCCGGTTTCCGCCCTCGATGTGACCATCCAGGCCCAGATCCTGGATCTGCTGTGGGATCTGCACCACGATCTGAATCTGAGCTATCTCTTCATCAGCCACGACCTCAATGTGGTCTACTCGCTCTGCGACAGGGTCATGGTCATGGAAAAGGGCCGCATCATTGAGCAGGGGAGCGTGGACGAGGTCTACGACCACCCGCGGGAGGAATACACGAAAAAGCTCCTGAGCGCCGTACAGTTTTGAAAAGCACGCAGCGGAGACCATGGATACGGTCTCCGCTGCGTGCAATTGTCTGCGTGTCAGATCATCTCTTCCGGATGGAAGAGCTCGTCGAAGCGCTCCGCCGTCAGAAAGCCCAGACGGACGCAGGCCTCGCGCAGGGAAATGTTCTCCGCGAAGGCAAGCTGCGCGGTCTTCGCCGCCTTCTCATAGCCGATCGCGGGGTTCAGCGCCGTGACGAGCATCAGCGAATCGTACAGGTTCCGCCGCATCTTCTCCCGGTCGGCACGGATGCCGACGGCGCAGTTTGCGGTGAAGGAGCGGATGGACTCCGAGAGCAGCCGCGTCGATTGCAGAAAGTTATAGGCGACGAGCGGCAGAAAGACATTCAGCTCAAAATTCCCCTGCGAGGCGGCGATGCCGATGGCGGCGTCGTTGCCCATCACCTGCACGGCCACCATGGTGACCTGCTCGCACTGGGTGGGATTGACCTTGCCGGGCATGATGGAGCTGCCGGGCTCGTTTGCCGGGATCGTGATCTCGCCCAGCCCGCAGCGGGGGCCGGAGGCGAGCCAGCGCACGTCGTTTGCGATTTTCATCATGTCCGCGGCCAGCGCCTTCACCGCCCCGTGGGCAAAGACCAGCTCGTCCCGGGAGCTGAGGGCGTGAAACTTGTTCGTCGCCGTGACGAAGGGCTTGCCCGTGAGGGCGGCGATCTCCGAGGCGGCAAGCGTGTCGAAGCCCGCCGGGGCGTTGAGGCCGGTGCCCACCGCCGTGCCGCCGAGGGCCAGCTCATACAGGGGCCCGAGGGAGAGGCGCAGCAGCTCGCAGTCGCGCTCCAGGGAGGCGCGCCAGCCGCTGATCTCCTGGGAGAAGGCGATGGGCACCGCGTCCTGCAGGTGGGTGCGCCCGCTCTTGACCACTCCTTTGTGCATGCGCTCGAGCTTTTTAAAAACGCCGATCAGCTCCTCCACCGCGGGCAGGAGGCGGTCCTCCACATTCAGCACCGCCGCAATGTGCAGCGCTGTGGGGAAGGTGTCGTTGGAGCTCTGGCTCATGTTCACATCGTCGTTGGGGTGGCACAGGCGCTCTCCGGCAAGCTCGTTTGCGCGCCGTGCAATGACCTCGTTTGCGTTCATGTTGGACTGGGTGCCGGAGCCGGTCTGCCACACCACGAGCGGGAAATGGGCGTTCAGGGCCCCGGAGGCGACCTCGGCGGCAGCCCTCTCCAGAACGGCGCACTTTTCCGCCGTCATCCGCGCGGGCTGGAGGGTACGGTTTGCCCGCGCCGCAGCCTGCTTGAGGATGCCGAAGGCGTGAATGATCTCCCGCGGCATATTCTCGATCCCGGCGCCGATGGGGAAATTCTCAAGGCTGCGCTGGGTCTGGGCGCCCCAGTACCTGTCGGCGGGGACCCTGACCTCTCCCATGGAGTCGCGCTCGATCCGGTAGTCCATC
The DNA here is from genome assembly GCA_902790375.1 of Oscillospiraceae bacterium. Taxonomy (GTDB): domain Bacteria; phylum Bacillota; class Clostridia; order Oscillospirales; family Oscillospiraceae; genus Limivicinus. Next base: position 23,224 of record CADARY010000020.1, read on the forward strand.
TGTTCGCCTCCCATATGCCCGGCGAAAATTATGCCCGGGCCGCGCCGCGAAGCTTCTGCACCTCGGCGGTCATGTCTGCCATCAGCTTCTTTTCGTAGTCCGCAGGGATCACGGTGCCGTCCGTCGCCTGGCTCATCTGGCCCCCGGCGCTTTGCTCAGCGGTCATATCCGCAAGCTCGATATCCAGGCCCGCCTGCTGCAGGCCCTCCGTGATGGCGTGCATCAGCTTTTCCTTGATGCGCTGGGTCCCCAGCAGATTGAGACCCTGCTTTTCAAGGGCAGCGGGGGACATGAGCCTGCCCATGGACAGCATCATCCTGGCTGCGCCCTTGAGAATGCCGTTGTCGCCGCTGATGTTCTCCACGCCCTCCGTCACGAGGGGGCAGTCCAGAAGCCCGGCATAGTCGATCTCAACCTGAGAGGCAAGCAGCGTCATGCGGCTGCCCGGCTGATCCAGCGCGATGAGGCGGCCGATGCGCACCAGCTCCCCGCCGAGGAAGGCCGCGAGGTGGCGGTTGGAGGCGTTGCGCAGGCGCTCCTCGTGGGACATGATGAGCCAGATGACCATCTTGTCCTTTTCGTCAACGCTCATCCGTTCAAGCAGGGCGCAGGCGGCGGGCACGGCGTCTTTCCCGAGTCCGGCCAGGAAAACGTCAAGCTCTCCCGGGTCCTTCTTTGCCGCGCAGTGCTCCACCAGCGGCGGAAGCATCGCCTCGATGCATCTTTGATAGTTAATGCGTCCGATTTCCAGTCTGATATCCAGCATAAGCTGCCTCCTGTTTATCTGAATTGTCTGAGACGCCTCCTATCATAATCTCTTTCGGAGAGCATGTCAAATGTCTCTTCCCGTTTTCTGAAGAAGTCTTAAACCGGCCGCAGACGCATGGACAGAAGGGGAGACCCGTGTTATAATACAGCCAACCTGATAAAGGGAACGATGAAAGGAGATTATGAAAATGGCTGAAATGAATAGAGTGCATGATGATGAAGTGGCCGGCGTTGCCGGCGGCGGCGCAAACGGCCCTGTCTGGACCGAAGGCGGAGCAACCTATTACCGCGTAGTCCGCGGCGATACCCTCTCTGAGATCGCTCTCAAATACGGCACCACCGTATACAATATCCAGGCCCTCAACCGCGAGCTGATCAAGAATATCGACGTCATCCGCGAGGGCTGGGTCATCCGCATCAGATAAGTTTCCCCCCCTCTGTCAAACGGCGCGGCCTTCGGGCTGCGTCGTTTTGTCTTCTCCCTTGACCGCGGCGGCTGGGCGTGCTATATTGGCGGCAGACAACAGACAGGAGGCGTGGTCCATGTCTATTTTTCATTTCAAAAAGCGTGTGGAACTTTTCAAAAAGCGCGATCGGGAAACCTGGCTCCAGATCAGGCAGGCCCTCAAGGCTGCCGGTCTTCCCGGCGTCCGCTCCGGCCACTATCTGCAGGAGACCGTCATGGGCGGCGGCTGCGGGGCAAAGCTTGACCCCCGCGACTTCGGCGCCAGGGGCAAAATCGACCGGGACATCTATTGGGTCAGCGTCCTTGAGGAGGACGAGGACAGGGCCCGGGAGATCCTGCGGCAAAACGGCATTGTCCCGGTGGCGCAGGAGGATGTGCTTTTAGACGCGGCGCTTCGCAAAAAGCCGACGGAGGATTACTTCGGATAAGGGAGAAAACAGGCCCGGACCAAATGCGGTCCGGGCCTGATCAATGATACGGCTTTACCAGAAGTGCCAGAAGGGGCGCTCTTCTTCCTCCGCTCCGGCGAAGAGAGACTTGACCTTGCCGACGACTGCGGCGCCGACGATCAGGACAACAGCGCAGATGACGATCGTGCAGACGCGTTTGATCTTCTGCATGCGCAGCTCCTCCTGCCTTTGTGCCTCCCATGCGGCAAGCAGTCCTTTGATCCAGCTAATCATGTGTGATCCTCCTTGTATGTATTGTGGGTTCCTGTCTGTCATTATAGCGCATATTCCGCCGCAGGGCAAGTCAGAATATTGAAGCGGCGTTTCAGCAGAGAAAATGACGGCGCCTGGAAATAAATCCTGAAGGTATGGCTTGCAATAGCTTTGGAAATGGTATACAATTAACATGCTTACAGCGCAAAAAAATTTTGAAAGAGAGGCTATGCCAATGAAAAAACGCGCGCTCGCACTTGTACTTCTTGTCGTGATGATGCTGAGCCTGGCCGTCGTGCCGGCTTACGCGGAAGAGAACGACAAGGATCTGGTCATCCTTTACACCAGCGACGTCCACTGCGGCATTGATCAGGGCTGGGGCTATGCGGGCCTGTATGCCGTGAAGAAGAATCTTGAGAAGAAATACAATGTGCTCCTGGTCGACGACGGCGACGCCATCCAGGGCGAGCCCATCGGCACCATGACCAAGGGCGAGGCCATCATCGACATCATGAACACCGTTGGCTACGACGTGGCCATCCCCGGCAACCACGAGTTCGACTACGGCGTGGACCGCTTCCTGGAGCTGAGCAAGCGGGCGGACTTCCCCTACATCAGCTGCAACTTCAACAAGGACGGGGAGCTTCTTTTCCAGCCCTGGCTCATCAAGGAAGTCGGCGGCATGAAGATCGGCTTTGTCGGCGTCACCACGCCCGACACGCTGCGCTCCTCCACCCCGACCTACTTCATGGACGACAACGGCAACTATGTCTACGGCTTCTTCCAGGATAAGACCGGCGAGGGCCTGTACAACGCCGTGCAGAAGGCGGTTGATGAGACACGCGCTGCCGGGGCCGATTACGTCATCGTCATTGGCCACCTCGGCGACGAGCTGGAAGTCTCCCCCTGGATGTACAGCGACGTGATCTCCCATGTCAGCGGCATCGACGTCATGCTTGACGGCCACAGCCATGACACCGAACAGGTCGTCATGAAGGACAAGGACGGTAAGGATGTCGTCCGCACCGCCTGCGGCACCAAGCTCAGCAAGATCGGCGTGCTGCACATCACCCGGGACGGCGCAATCTCCTCCGAGCTCTATTCCTGGGGCAGCACCAGCTCTCTGCCGGAGCTGCTTGAAATTGAGAACGAGGCCGCAGAGGCCGTTTACAACGGCGCGGCCGAGCTCAACGCGAAGCTTGCCGAGGTCGTGGCTGTGGCGGATGTTGAACTCTTCTTCTATGATCCCGAGGCTAAGACCGATGAAGGCAAACCCATCCGCATCATCCGCAGAAGCGAGACCAACCTCGGCGACCTCTGCGCCGACGCCTACCGCGATCAGTCCGGCGCCGACATCGCCTTTGTCAACGGCGGCGGCATCCGCGTTCCCATCGCCAAGGGCGACATTACCCGCAACGACATTCTGAAGGTCCATCCCTTCGGCAACAGCATGACCGTCATCGAGGTCAGCGGCCAGCAGGTGCTGGATGCGCTGGAGTGGTCCGTGCACGCCCTGCCAGGCGAGTTCGGCGGCTTCGACCAGGTGTCCGGCATGACCTTTGAAGTGGACACCGGCATCGACAGCCCCTGTGTGCAGGATGAAAACGGCTTCTTCGACCATGTGGACGAGAGCATGGAGCGCCGCGTGCGCAACGTCATGGTCGGCGGCGAGGCCCTTGATCCCGCCAAGACCTACACTCTGGCCTCCGTCGACTACCAGCTCATCAACCACGGCGACGGCTACACCATGTATGACGGCGCGCCCGTCCTGCAGAATGCCGTCAAGCTCGACAACCAGGTCCTCCTCGACTACATCACCGGCACCCTCGGCGGTCATGTGGGCGCAGGCTATGAGAACCCCTACGGCCAGGGCCGCATCGTCGCTGTGAACAGCGCGGCGTAATCCCGGCAGCCGGAAAACAGCAATACAGATACAGCAAAAGGTCCGCATTCTTCGGAATGCGGGCCTTTTTGCATGCAGCAGGGCCTGTCGCCATACGCGCAGCGGCAGCGGGGGAGCGCTACTGCCGGTACTGCGCGCTCAGCCTTGCGGCCTCCTGGCGCATCTGCTCCACAAGCTCCGGGGGCCCTGTGATCGAGATCCCGTCTCCCAGGGCGATGATCCAGGCGAGAAAGTGGCGGCTCACGCGCACGTCGATATGGGCGGTGAAGCGCTCGTTTTCCTCCGGGATAAGGGTGATGTCCCGCCCGAAACGGTCCAGCAGAGTCCCCACAAGCTCCTGCCGCCCCTGCAGCGTGACGCGCATGGGCTCGCCGCCGAACATGCCGAACTGGCTGCGGCTGTAGCGAGCCGGGTCAAAGGCGCCGAAGACCTCCCGCCCGAGGCGCTTTTCCTCCGTGATCGAGAGCTGCACGATCTTGTCTACCCGGTAATGCTTGATACGCTCCTCCGCCGCGTCGTAGGCCGCGAGGTAGTAGTTCTCATCGTCCCAGATCAGACACCAGGGACTCACCTGGTACCAGGCCCCGTCCCGGCGGTATTCCATCTGCTTGTGCACATTCCAGCGGGTATAGCGGAAGCGGATCTGCCGGTCGAGGTTGATGGCCTCGTGCAGCATGTCCACGTTATAGTAGATGCTCTCGTTCATGGCCTTGATGCGCCCGGAGATCAGCACCTGCCGGTGCAGATGCTTTGCCTCGTGGACGCTGGCCAGACCCTCCAGCTTGCCGATCAGTTCGCGGGATTTGCGCTCGGTAATGAATTTGGAGGCCTGCACCGAGTCCACCAGAAGCTTGAGCTCCGGCAGCTCAAAGCTCCGGCCCGCGAGGCGGTACAGCGTGTTGCGCCCGGCCTTCTCCCGCAGGATCTCCATCCCGTAGCGCTCCAGATCCTCCAGATCGGCATAGAGCGTTTTGCGCTCCACATTGACGCCGAGCTCCTCGAGCCGCGCCATGAGCTCCCGGGCGGAAATGCCGTGCTCCTCGTCGGTCTGCTCGGAGAGAATCTTCACCAGATACAGCATCTTGAGCTTTTGATTTTCTCCCGCCGCCATCCTGTCGCCTCCCTTTCTTCTTCTCCTGTGCAGTATAGCAGAAAAAAATCCCCGCCGCAACGATTGAGAGAAGTTTTTTGTACAGATCTTCTGCTAAGATACAGACAGAAAGAAAAAAGAGCGCTGAGCACATCGGAGCAAACAACAGGGAGGCGAGTAGCATGCGCGGTTATTATGTGAGCTCGGGCTATTACGGCCTGGTGGACGGGAGGTATCTGCTCTTCGCGAGCGAGAGCGACTACTTTGAGGCGATGGAGGAGGAAGCGGCCTGAAGGAGAATCGGGACCGGCCTTAACGGGAAGGAAAAACAGGGAAATCAAAAATGGGGGAGAGATCAAAATGAACATCAGAACACAGGCGGAGACAATCGGCTTTCAGATCGTCGGCAGCCTGGTCCGCCGCATGGACCGGGAGCCCTCGCATCTGTATCAGTGCTTCTTCGACGAGGCGGAGAACGAGTACATCCTGCACCTCGGCATCCTCACCATCGTCGCGGCAGACGGCAGCGTTTACTGAAAGGCGTCCAGCGCGTCTGCATAGACCAGCAGGGCATAAGCGACGCCGGAGAGGCCGCGCCAGAAGGAAGGATCGGGGACGTTGCGCAGACGCCGTGGGAGAGAGCGATAACCGCCGTCCCGCCTTGCACGGACGGAAGCCTCGGCAAGGCGCACACCCGAGGCGCGCAGGAGGGACGGGTCCCTGCGGCGGAGCGCGGTCTCGGTCAGCGCCAGGGCAACGCCCGCGTTGCCGCAGGCCAGATCGTCCGTCTCGAGAAACGGAAGCGAGAGCGTCCCGGCAAGGGCCTTGTCTGCAAGCGCTTCGGCAGCGGGCACGGCGTCCTCGCACAGAACCGCAGCCAGGGCGATCCCCGGCGCGCCGGCCTCCAGCCCCTCGCCGCGGATGACGGGCAGGGAGGACTTTTCATAATCCGGCCAGCCGTCCAGCAGTGTGCGGTGCTGCGCGCTCTCATAGAGAAATGCCTTTTCCGCGGCGTCCAGGCAGGCGGCGTTGCCGGTGAGGCGGAAGCTCCGCACCAGGGCGAGGCCGGTGCCCGCCATACCCTTGCCGAGTCCGGAGACCGGGCCGGGCTCGTTGACGTGCTCCGCCGCAAGGGGCGTCAGACGCTCGATAAGCTGCAGGAGCGGCTTCGGCGCGCCCGTCGGTCCGAGCCGCTCCGCCGCCGCGAGACAGCCGAACAGCAGTCCGCCGATCCCGGCGTAGAGGCCTGCGTTCTCCTCTTCAAACGAACGGGCGGAGAGCGTCAGGCTCGATATGACGTCTTCGATCCCCTCAGCGTCCATGCAGGGGGAGAGCAGCAGACCGCCCACGCCCTTGCGCAGGCCCGGATGCAGAACAGCGCGGAAGGCCGCGCTCATCTGACGATAGGTCCGTCTTGCGCGCAGAAGGTCGTCCCGCGTATCCCTGAGCCAGCCCAGGGCCCAGGCTTCCCGGCCGAGGGCGTCGGTCCTCCGGACGCGGTCGAAAAGGACGCTCATACCGGGCAGACCCCGTTCAAAATTCGGGTGATAGGTCGGGACAAGATGCCGGTCCGCACTCAGCAGGATGCGGCTGCCGTCGGTGAGCGTCAGGGCCATCTGCTCCAGGGCATCGAGAATGCGGCCCGCCTCGGCGCGGGCCTCCCGGGCGGTGAGGGGCTCCGGCTCCGGTTCGGGCTGAACAGCCGGCGCTGGCGCCGCAGTATCCGGCCCCTGCTCAAGACGCCGCCGCAGGTAATCCAGCTCAAAGCGCTTTTCCTCCGGGCCGGAGCGCTCCAGCGTCATCAGGCACAGCTCGGTCGCCGGGATGCGGAAATACCCCTCGAGCAGCACTTCGCCGCGCGGGTCCCCATAGAGATTGCCGCTGCCTGCGCGGAAGGAGAAATAGGGGATATCGCCCTCCAGGAGGCAGGCGCGCTCCCACTCCACCACCGGCATATACTCCGGCGCTTTTTCAAAGTGCCGCTTGAGATCGCTGAGGATCTTCTCCCGCGCCTCCGGGGACGCGCAGCCCGCGGGGGCGTGCAGCTCCCGGAGCGTCAGAGCGTAATAGGCCGAGGCCCTGAGGACAAAGCGGGCGCTCATCTCCTCCGCCTCGCGCACGAGCTGCGCAAGCTCGTCCCGCCGCAAAAGCAGGCGGTCATACTGGCTCTCAAAGCCCCGGAGAAAGTCCTCCTCATAGCCGTAAACGGGGATCTGCCTGCCGTCGAGAACCGGGAGGCAGTTTGCCGTCTCCGTCCCGCCGCGCAGCAGAGGGCTGATCTGCGCCTTGCCCTGGAGCATCATGGGGAGCACCAGGGTGTTCTGCGCGGAGAACATCATGTCCCGCCATACCGGGTTCATCTCGTCGGGCGAGTGGATCTCGCAGCCCTGGTAGGGGTCCGAGGCAGGGGTGAAGAGGGTTTCCATGTCGATGGCGGTCGGGTAGACGCCGCAGGCAAGGATGTTCTCAAAGTGCATGTCGGAGCTGCCGAGGAAGCGGAAGAGCGCCGTGAGCGCGCCGAAGTTCCGGTAATACTGCGCAAGCTCCGCCGTACTCTCTACGGGCAAGGTCTGCATGCATTCGAGAAAGCCGAAGCCGTCGGCACACACGACACGGGGCGCCAGGGTCTCGTCGGGGCAGAAGCGGGCCACGATCTGCCGATAGAGCAGATCGAGCCGGCTGTCGCGGGGCTTGTAGTAAAATACGCCGCCCTCGCACACAACGCGCATGGCGCACTGGCCGTACAGATGCATGTCGGCCCCGGAGGCGCCGAGGGAGAGAAGCCTGCCCATGGAGCGGCCCGCCAGAAGCTCCTGCTCGATCTGCCCGGCGTGTGCGCTCACCCGGCGCAGGAAGGTCGTAAAGAACGCGCGGAAGTTTGCTGAGACGCGCTCGGCGTCCTGCCGGAGAAGGGGATAGCGTTCAAAGGGACTGCCGCCGGGCGCGGAGAGGCGTTGAAGCGTCTCAGCCCGCGCCTCGGCGCGGTCACTGTCCGAGGCAAAGTGCGGCGAGAGCTGGACGGCGGGGTTGATGCGGCAAAGGGCCTCCTCCAGCGCGGCCTGAACCGTGGGCTCGGCAAGCGCCCTGAGGCGCCCGAGCAGGAGCTCACGCCCGAGGGCGGCGGATTCACGCAGCGGAAGCTCCGGCAGGCGGGAGATCGCGTCGATCTCCGCCTCCGCCATGGGGCGGAGAAACGCGAAGAGATCCGCCGTCTCCTCTGTGGAGGCCTGCCTGTTTTCCGTGTTCTCAGGGGTCCTGCTCATGTGGCCGACCCTCCTTTCTTCAGCAGCGCCTCGCGCAGGGAGGCGCAGTTCATCAGGCCGCGCTGCCGGAAGGTGTCCACCTCATCGGGGCAGCGCCGGCCCATGAGGGTGCGGAAGGTTTCAATACCGCGGAAGCTTTTCAGCATGGCCTGAAATTGGGCCTCGGCAAGCTCGGAGAGATAGTTTTCGGGCTGCCTGACCGCGTCCAGGAGCTTCCCGGCGGCCTCCGACAAGGCAGCCTGCGCTTCCTCGCTCCCGACCAGAAGACCCTCGCCCTGCCGCTGCATGGGAAGCCGCGCCGCGACGCAGCAGCCCATGGTCTCCAGACACTCGGAGAGATAGTCGCAGGCGCGCGCCGCGCCGGTCTGGCCGGTCACGCTGAGCGCCACGCAGGGCTTTCCGAGCAGCTCGAACACATGGCACCAGCGGGCGCAGCGGTCCAGAAAATTCTTGCACCAGCCGCTGACCGAGTACATGTATACGGGCGTCGCGGCGATCAAGGCGTCGCAGTCCCGGAGCTTCTGCCGGAGCACGGCCATGCCGTCCGCCCCGTCCTGGGGGCAGAAGCCCTCCCGAAAGCAGGTTTTGCAGCCGACGCAGGACAGCACGGGCAGCTCGCTCATGGTGACGATCTCAAGCTCCGCCCCAGCGCTTCGCGCGTGGAGCAGGCCGCAGAGCTCCTCCGTCACCTGCAGGGTCACAGACTTGCCCTCCCGGCGCGAGGCGAATACAAGCGCCAGTATTTTCATATCGCATCCCTCCGTGTTTTTTCAGAGTAAGTTTTTATTCACAACGGCACTATAGCATTTTTACACGCTCACCGCAAGATTTTCAGTTCGTTTTTGCGTTTTTATTAAGATTATTTAACATAAAGTAAGTAATTATTGACAGAGGAAAAACGCAATGCTATAATCGGAGTCGGTAATTGAAGGAAGCAAGCCCTGCTTTTTCAGGGCGGATAAACAGTTGATTTCGGCTCAGGCCGAGGAAAGGAGATCATATACAATGACACTGAAAGAATTCTATGAAAAAGCTGCGAACAACAGCGAACTGCAGGCAAAGGTTGCCGAGGCTGCCAAGAGCGGCAAGCCCCTGGAGAGCGTTCTGAAGGAGCTGGGCATCGAGGCCACCGTCGATGAGCTCAAGGCCTTCGTCAACGCCAACGCTGCCGAGGGCAAGCTCGACAAGAGCCAGCTCGACGAGGTCGCCGGCGGCACCACCCCCACTGTCGCCACCATCGTTCCTGCTGCGGGCGTTACCATTTCCGTTTCTTCCCTCGCTACCTGCTGATTGTTCGTCCACCGGGCAGGAAGCAGCCTGCCCGCAACTGCCGGCAGCCGGGTTTCGGCTGCCGGTTTTGCTTTAGGGCAAAGCCGCATAATTCGACTGCGGTATTGCCTCATATCCGGGAGGAGAGTGTCCTATGAGTTCCGAACTGCACAAGAACCCCAGCGAAGAAGAGCGGCTTGACGTCGTCCTGCTGTCCCCGCCATACGATTTTCCGCCGCGCCCGTCGATCGCGCTGTCGATCTTCCGGCAGTGCCTGAACGAGGCGGGGATGCGCTCGCGCGTCCTCTACCCGATGTTTCGCCTGTCCCATCTGCTCGGCATTGAGACCGCGAGGAAGATCGACGCCATCCCCTATACGGGAGGCCTGCAGGAGTACCTCTTCGCCCACATGACCGACGCGGAAAACACATACGACGATGAGACCTTTGCCCGGCTTGTGTGCCGGGAGTACCCGGTCTATCCCGTGGAGGAGCTGCTTGCGCTGATCGCCGATGCCAGGGAAAAGGCCCGGCAGTGTGTGGAGGAGCTTGCGCAGGAGATCGTGCGGGCCCGGCCCGGCGTGCTCGCGGTCAGCACCATCTTTTCGCAGAATAACGGCGCGCTCGCCGTCATCCGGCGCGTCAAGGAGCTTGCGCCGGAGATCGCCACGATCCTCGGCGGCACCAACGTGTCCGGCGAGGCGGGAGCGGCGGTGCTGCGCCATTATCCGAGCGTGGACTACGTCTTCTTCGGCGAGGGGGACGAGGTGTTTGCCGAGGTCTGCCGCATCGCCATGGGCGCCGTGCCCGGCCCCATGCCCTACGGCGTGATCCGGCACGGGGAGGAGATCCCCGACCCGATCCCGCACCGCATGACGCAGGATATGAACCGGGTCTGCTATCCCGATTATTCCGACTTTATCGACGCCTGGGAGCGCGAGCAGGCGGGGGAGTACGGCCCGCCCATGTTCGGCTCGGAGTTTGTCGAGGAAAACAAGCAGCTGCTCTATTTGTCGGGCGCAAACTACGCCCTGTACCTGGAGGGCTCGCGCGGCTGCTGGTGGGGGCAGAAGCACCCGTGCAGCTTCTGCGGCCTGAACGGGCGCAAAAACGTCTACCGCTACAAGAGCGCCGGGCGCCTGTATGAGGAGATCCTGGCGCTCAGCCGCAAATACGATAACCAGCTCATCCAGCTCACGGACAATATCCTGAGCTTTGACGCGATGGAAAAGCTCCTGCCCATGCTCGCTGAGAGCGGAGAGAAGCTGCAGCTCGTCGGCGAGGTCAAGACGAACCTGAAGGAGCGGGACATCGAGCGGCTTGTGAAGGCGGGCTTCTGCATCGTGCAGCCCGGCATCGAGAGCCTGAACGACCACCTGCTGGAGCTGATGAACAAGGGCAACAACGCCGCTTCCCACGTGGCCTTTCTGAAATACTGCCGCAAGCACAATCTGGGGCTTTCCTGGAACCTGCTGATAGCCATGCCGGGCGAGCGGGAGGAGGACTACGAGGAGATGATCGAGCTCATCCCGAAGCTCGTGCACTTCCATCCGCCGACGGGCACCTTCCCGATCATGTTCCAGCGCTATTCGCGTTACCTCGAAAACCCGGCGCAGTACGGCCTGGAGCTCGAACCGTATGAGATATACCGCTGCATCTACGGCGACAACGACGACCGGGTCGAGAGCATGTGCATGTACTACCGCCTGACGGGCGGCACTTTTCAGGCGTCGCTGGAGCATATGCAGCCCTGGTATAACCGGCTCTACACGGCGGTGTATGAATGGAAAAGGAACGCGGCGTCCGGGGAAAAGCGCGGCCTTGTGATGGCCGAGACCGAAAGCGGGCTTCTGCTGCTGGACTCGCGGCCCTGCATGGTGCAGCCCTTCATCCTCCTGACCGGGGTGGACAGGGCGGTATACCTCGCCTGCGACGAGGTGAAGACGGAAAAGCAGCTTCTCAGCGCCTTGGGCGGGGAAGCGAGCGGCGAGGAGATCCTTGCCTCGGTGGAAAAGCTCACCGCGCTGAATGTTCTGGCAAAGCTGGGCGGGCGCTGCATATCCCTGGCGCTTCCCGCCTCGGCCTGATAAGAGGAGAGGCTTACGATGGCAAATAGTGAAAACCTGTTTCGCAAGGAGAGTATGGACCAGTTGAGCCAGCAGACCAAAACCGGCCCCTATGTAAGCGCAACGCGCCTCATGCCGTGGATGACGCTGGTGGCGGTACTGATCCTGGTGCTGTCCTTTCTGATCTGGGCCTTTGCCGGCAAGCTGCCTGTCACGGTGGCCTGCAAGGGCTTTGCCCCGAACACGGGGAACGAGTGTATCCTCTTCCTGACGCCCCAGCAGATGCAGACATATGAGACAGATCAGGGGGATGACGTGCGTGTTACCCAGCCCAACGGCGGCATTCTTCGGGGCAAGGTGGTCGGCGTCTCGGACAAGCCCCATTCCCAGGAGGAAATGTCGAATATCATCGAGAGCGACTGGGTCTTTAACGAGGTTGCCAAAGCGGATTACAACTACTATGTCACCGTCAAGGTGAATTCGCCCCTGCAGAAGGAAGATCTGGTGGACGCGGTCATTACGGTCGACCATGTGCGGCCCATATTCCTGATGCTCAATCCCTGAGCGGCGAGGACGGGAACGATGAAATATTCACATGTAAAAGTACCGATGATCATGCAGATGGAGTTCGTCGAATGCGGGGCGGCCTCGCTGGCCATGATCCTCGCGTATCACGGGAAATACGTTCCGCTCGAGCAGGTGCGCCGGGACTGCGGCGTATCCCGGGACGGGTCGCGCGCGTCCAACATTGTCACCGCGGCGGAGAACTATGGCATGATCGCCCAGGGCTATCGCTGGTCGGTGGAGAGCGTGATGGAGAAGGCGCACATCCCCTGCATCATCCACTGGAACATGGCGCATTTTGTGGTGCTGCGTGGCTTCGGCAGGAACAAGGCCTATCTCAATGATCCGGGGCGCGGTGAGATCACCGTGAGCATGGAGGAATTTAACAGCAGCTTTACCGGCATCGTGCTGGAGTTTACCCCCGGAGAGAACTTTGTCCGGGACGGGAAAGCGCCCACGGTGCTCGGATATCTGCGCGAGAGGGCGCGGCAGTACCGCTCGGGCCTGCTGTTCCTGGCGCTGGATACCCTCGCGGTATCGCTCGCGGGGCTGATGGTGCCCGTATTCCAGAGGATCTTTACCGATATGATCCTGGAGGGGCGGCAGGCCTGGCAGAGACAGTTTTTCCTCATGCTGCTGCTTCTGGGCGCAGTGGAGCTTGTCGCGGATCTTTTGCGCGAAATGTATATTTATCGGATACAGGGCGACATGTCGATCCGGACGAACACGGCGTTCTTCGCGCACCTGCTGAGGCTTCCCATTGAGTTCTACCAGCAGCGCTCCGCGGGGGATCTGATCTCGCGGCTCACGATGAATTCCACCATTGCCGAGCTTCTGGTGCGCAGGATCACGCCGACGGCGATCCAGCTTGTGATGGTGGTGATCTATTTCGCGGCGCTCCTGGCCCTGAACCTCCGTGCGGCCTTCCTGGGGGGCTTTGCGCTCTGCGTCACCGTGTTCGCGGCCTGGTTTCTGGCCCGCTTTACGCTTCAGTCGCAGCAGCAGCGCATGAACAGCAAAATGCGCATGGATGCCACCATGATCTCGGGCATCGACATGATCGAGACCATCAAGTCCTCGGGCGTGGGCAACGGGTATTTTGCCCGCTGGGCCAGCCAGCAGGCGGAGGTCAACGAGGGCAAAACCAGGGAAAACGACGTCTCGGTCTATCTGACCGGGCTCTCGGTTTTCCTGCTGGATCTGACAAACGCCCTGGTGCTGGCCGTGGCCGCCTGGTCCATCATCCACGGCAGGACCACCGTGGGCCTCATCCTCGTGCTGCAGACCCTGATCCAGAAGCTGACGGCCCCGGCCCAGGAGCTGGCGCAGGTCAGCCGGAACACCCGGGAGCTTGCAAGCTCCATCCAGAAGGTGGAGGACGTAAGGTGCTATGAGGAGGACAAGGCCTTCCCGCTCAGCGCCATGGAAGCGGACACAACGCTTGCCCCCCTGCAGGGAGGCGTCGAGTTTCGGCACGTCACCTTCGGCTATACGCATCTGGGCCCGCCGCTGCTGGATGATTTCTCCTTCAAAATCGAGCCGGGCCAGCGCGTGGCCTTCGTGGGGGCGTCCGGCTCGGGCAAATCCACCGTCGCAAAGCTCATGACCGGCGCGGTGCTCCCCTGGTCGGGGGAGGTGCTGTATGACGGGGTGGACCGCTTCAAGCTGCCGAAATCCCTCTTTGCTGACAGTGTGGCGGTCGTGAGCCAGGAAAGCACGCTCTTTGAGGCGACCGCGCGCAACAACATCTGCCTCTGGGACAGCAGGATCCCCGGTCCGGAGATCTCCCGGGCTGCCCGGGAGGCCTGCATCGAAGAGGATATCCTGATGCATCCGGGCGGCTACGACTATCTGGTCCGCTCCGGCGGAAAGAACTTCTCCGGCGGTCAGCGCCAGCGCATCACGATCGCGCGCGCCCTGGTCCGAAATCCGAAGGTGCTGATCCTGGACGAGGCGACCTCGGCGCTGGACGCCGTGACCGAGCATAGAATCATGGAGAACATCAAGGCGCGCGGCATCACCACGATCATCGTGGCGCACAGACTTTCCACCGTGCGCGACTGCGACAGGATCATCGTGCTGTCAGGCGGGAAAATTGTCGAGCAGGGCACACACGACGAGCTGATGAGACGGCAGGGGAGCTATTACACCCTGGTCTCATCGCAGTGAGGGGGCAAGCATGAGCGACAACTGGAAGGAGCGAATCCTGCAGCGTCAGATGGCCGACGCCGAACGGCTGGAGAACGCGGAGGACAAGCTTTTCGGCGTCACCGCCAACGGCGCGTCCGAGGATCGGCAGAAAAGCAGCGACCGTTCCCTTGACCGCGCGTTCGCGCTGCGGGAGATCTGCACCTTTTACGGCATTTCAACACCGGAGTTTCATCCGGATCGTATCGGAAACGAAGCCTATGTGGAAGATCTGCTGCGCAAAAACGGCATCATGTCCCGCGTGTGCCTGCTCTCCCCGGGCTGGGAGAAAAATGCCTTCGGGCCGTATCTGTGCAGGCTCACAAGCGGCGTTACCACGACGCTGCTGCCCGGAAACTACGGGCACTATTCCTACAACGACCCCTCGAGCGGGGAGCTTATCCGTGTTGACAAGAAAAACAGCGCGCTGATCGAGCGCGAGGCTGTGCTCTATTATCGCTCTCCGCCCCAGACCAGGCTGAGCCTCAGGGAGCTGCTCGGTTTTATGATGAGCTGCGTCACCGGCGGCGAGTGCTTTTTGATCCTGCTGTGCGCCGTGGCGGTGATCCTGCTCGGCATTTACTATCCGATCGCAAGCAAGTGGATGATGACGCTGGTCATCCCCTCCGGCAACGCCGAGCTCATCTACTCGCTGATGGTCTTTCTCCTGGGCTGCGCCGTTTCCAAGTATCTCTTCTCGGTCGTGCAGGCGCGAGCGGTTGCACGCGTCAGCCAGAAGATGAGCCTGTTTCTGCAGAGCTCGCTTTTCGCGCGCGTGCTGGATCTGCCGGTTGAGTTTTTCCGCAAAAACAAGACGGCCGACATCTACGGCAGCCTGAATCTGGTGGAGCCCTTATGCACGGTGCTCTGCTCCCTCTTTTTCTCCACAGGCCTGGCAGCGCTTTTGTCCCTGGTATACGTGCTTGAGCTGAAAACCGCCGCTCCCCGGATGATCGGCCCGGCCCTGCTGGTGCTGGGCATCCAGCTTGTGCTGCAGCTGCTCGGCGTACTGGGCCAGGTCCGCAACGCCATGGACCGCCTGCGCGGGCAGATGGAGACGAACGAGCGGGCGCTCGACACCCTGTGGGGCATCGCCGAGGTGAAGAACGCGAACGCTGAGTCGCGGGTGCTGGCCCGCTTTATGGAGGCCTACCACCGCCAGGCGGACGCGGAGTTTCGCCCGCCTCTTTTCGTGAAGCTGCAAAACGCCCTCGGTCCCGCCGCGGGCCTTTTCGGGATGGCGCTGCTTTTCTGGATGGCCCTCCGGATCGGCCTGAGCGATGATCTCTTCATCTATTTCTTCGCGGCCTACAGCATGAGCAACACGGCCATCGGCCAACTGAGCGGCCTGGGTTCCCAGATCGCGGCCATTCGCCCGATCCTGCTGCTGCTGAAACCGATCCTGGAGGAGGTTCCCGAGATCTCGTCTGCCGGGCGGGACCCGGGAAAGCTCAGCGGGGCCATCGCCCTCAAGGAGGTGTCCTTCCGCTATGGTGAAACCGCGCCCCTGGTGCTGGATCACCTGAGCATGCAGGTGAAGCCCGGGGAGTATCTGGCCATCGTGGGCAGCTCCGGCTCCGGCAAATCCACCCTTGTGCGCCTGCTGCTGGGCTTTGAGCAGCCGCAGACCGGCGCGGTCTACTATGACGGCGAAAACCTGCTCCACCTGGACAGCGCGGCCGTCCGGCGGCAGATCGGGGCCGTGCTGCAGCAGGGCAGGATCTTCTCCGGAAACGTGTTTACGAACATTGCTATCTCGCGGCCCGATCTGACAGAGGAAGAGGCGTGGGCGGCGGCAGAGGCCGCGGGCCTGGCCGACGATATACGGGCTATGCCGCTCGGAATGCAGACGATCCTCTCGGATGACGCTGTAACAATATCCGGCGGGCAGAAGCAGCGCCTGCTCATTGCCCGCGTCATTGCGCAGAAGCCCTCCATCCTCATCCTGGACGAGGCGACCTCGGCGCTGGACAATGTGACGCAGAAGAAGGTGACAGACGCCCTGGAAAAGCTGCACTGCACGCGCATCGTCATTGCCCATCGCCTGAGCACGATCCGGGACTGCGACCGCATCCTGATGCTCGACAGGGGCCGCATCATCGAGGAGGGGAGCTATGACGAGCTGCTTGCCAAGGACGGCGAATTTGCAAAGCTCGTGAAATACCAGCTCATGTGACGTCCGCGCCCGGGCGGGAGAGCAGGCAAGCCCCGTGCCGCGCGCAGACCGAACGTGCGTGCGTCTTCTGTGACAGTCGGTGTGTTATTCTCAGGCTGTCCTTGAGGGACAGAACAAAAGAAAAAACACCTGATGATATACAGAAGAAAGGGGAGTTTCAAAATGAAAATGCTTATGGATCTTGAACTTGAATTTGTTGCCGGCGGCCGCATCTCCATCATCTCTCCCGGAGAGGGCATACCGAACGAGGATATCGAAGCGCGCGACCGCAGCGGCGGCGCGACCGGCGGCTGGTAAAAAGAAAAAGACCGGAGGGCTTTTGCAGGCCCTCCGGTTTTCTTTTTGCTTCACTTCTGCCGCAGCTTGTATTCCGTATCCTCGTCGATCATATCCAGCATGGCCTTGGCGAACACGGGGTCGAACTGGGTGCCGACGCCCTTTTCGATCTCGTCCCGGGCGACCTTCTGGGGCAGCACGTCACGATAGCTGCGCCGGGAGGTCATGGCGTCGTAGGAGTCCGCCACGGCGATGATGCGGGCCTCGACCGGGATATCGCTGCCGGAGATCCCGTCCGGATAGCCCTTCCCGTCGTAGCGCTCATGGTGCCAGTGTGCGCCGATGGCGAGCTCGGGGAACTCCGGGATGTTCTGCAGGATATGCCAGCCCAGCTCCGGGTGCTGCTTGGTGATCTCGTATTCCTCGTCGGTCAGCTGGGTGGGCTTGTTGATGATGGTGTCGGGGATGCCGATTTTCCCCACGTCATGCAGCAGACCGATGAGATAGATCTTTCGGGCCGCTTCCGCGTCAAAGCCGCAGCGGCGCGCGATCTCGCGGGAATAATCCGCGACGCGCCGGGCGTGGCCGTTTGTGTACTTGTCCTTGGCGTCCACCGCGCCGGAGAGCGTCATGACGATCTGCACGTTCAGCCGCCGGAGCTTTTCCTGCTGGGCGACAACCTCCGCGGTCTTCTCCCGGACCTGACTCTCAAGATCGTTCTGCAGGCGCGTCAGCTCAATGATGTGGCGCACGCGGGTCAGCAGCACCTCCGGGACAAAGGGCTTTTTGATGAAGTCCATGGCCCCGGCCTCCAGACCGCGCGTCTCGGATTCGCTGTCCTCGTCCGCCGTCAGGAACACAGCCGGGATCGCCGCGGTCTGCTCGTCCAGGCGGATGCGGCGCAGGGTCTCAAAGCCGTCCATCTCCGGCATGTGGATATCCAGCAGGATGAGATCCGGCCGTCTGCCCCCCTCCAGGAAGCGGAGCGCATCCTCTCCGGAGCGGACACAGCTTGCGCGCATGCCGCTTTTCACCAGGATATGGCTCGCGGCCTTCAGGTTGTTGGCATCATCGTCAATTACAAGAATCCATTCGTTCATTTTTCTAACCTCTCCATGATGGCGTCCAAGGCTTCCTCAGCGGTGAAGCTGTCGAAGCCCTCCAGGGCGTCTATGATTTTTTGCAGCGCATCTCCGACGGCGGCGTCGGGAAAGCTGTGCGCCGCCAGGGGCTTGAGGATTTCCAAAGCGCTCTCCGCCTCAAAGTTGTCGATGCTTTTTTTGGCGTCGCCGAGCTTCGCGCGAAGCTC
>CADARY010000021.1 GCA_902790375.1 Oscillospiraceae bacterium
CGGTAGGCTTGTCATGCCTGTGACCGTTCGTCTAAATCATGCAATCGCTGATGGCTATCTGGTTGCAAACGTATTTCGTCTCTTGGAACA
Source organism: Oscillospiraceae bacterium (assembly GCA_902790375.1). GTDB lineage: Bacteria > Bacillota > Clostridia > Oscillospirales > Oscillospiraceae > Limivicinus. The sequence continues at coordinate 91 of CADARY010000021.1, forward strand.
AGAAATCAACTCTTTCATGAAGCTCTAATCGCTAAATTCCAGTTTCATAGCCAGATCACGGCTCCTCACTACCGGCAAATGCGTCGGCGGTGGGGAGCCTTGGTTTATGCGTTGATATCAATTGTGACTCCGGACTTGAAGTCGATGGTGAAGTGATCCTCAAAGACCGTAATCTTTGTGATATTAGCGCCGCTGCGCTCATCCCGTCCGCAGGCATGCATATTTTGTGAGCGGCGGCGTGACGTTGTGGAAAAGCAGATCATGTGATATACTCATATTGCCAAAACATGATCTACGGAGGACGCATTGCAGATGGAATTGAAGAAAATCGAGCACAAGCTGACGGTCTGTAAGGTGGCAGATATTTCGAGCATCAACATGGATGCCGATTTATTTTTTCTCGGAAAGACGGATGAAGAATTGTCTCTGGTCTGCAAAACGGAGGATACGCCGCAGAACACACTTGAGCGTGACGATGGATGGAGAGGCTTTCGCATTCAGGGCGTTCTCGACTTTTCCTTGATCGGCATTCTGTCGAAGCTGTCCGGCATCCTTGCGGAGAATAAAATCGGTATCTTCGCGGTATCGACATACAACACGGATTATATTCTTGTAAAAGAAGAAAACTATGACAGGGCGTTGAAGGCTTTAGCTTCCGAAGGCTACACGGTCGTATAGCTCCGGTTTTTAACGGCCGCTTGAAGCGCAGGCCTTCAGCGTTACCTTATTCACTTCAATTGTCAAAGGCCGGGTTCACGGCGTAGACATTTCTCTCATTCATTTTTTCCGCGGCCAGGCGCAAGGCTTCGCCAAAGCGCTGGTAGTGAACCACTTCCCTCTCCCGCAGATAGCGAATGACATTGTTGACATCGGGATCATCCGACAGGCGCAGGATGTTGTCGTAAGTCACACGGGCCTTCTGCTCGGCAGCCAGATCCTCGCTCAGGTCGGCGATCACATCACCCTTGACCGCCATGGAGGCCGCGCTCCAGGGGAAGCCGGAGGCCGCTGTGGGGTAGACGCCCGCCGTATGGTCGACAAAATAGGCGTCGAAGCCGGCCTTTTTGATCTCATCTACAGACAGGTCGCGGGTCAGCTGGTGTACGATAGCGCCGATCATCTCCAAATGCCCCAGCTCTTCCGTACCGATATCCGTCAGCAGCCCCTTGAGCTCCGGGTACGGCATGGCGTAGCGCTGGCTCAGATACCGCAGAGACGCCCCGAGCTCTCCGTCCGGGCCTCCGTACTGACTGATGATGAACTTCGCCAGGGCGGGGTTGGTGTTGCGGATTCTGACCGGGTATTGCAGTTTCTTTTCATAGACAAACATCTTCAGCGCTCCCTCCTGTTCAGAAACTCCCACGGCCACGGGTCCTTGAGCCAGGCGTAGCTCTCGCTGCCGAGCTGGTCGCATTGCGTTATGGGGCCAAAGCGCCCGGTGTAACGCTCCCGCGCCTCCATGCGCAGGGCGAGAAAGCTCTGGTACAGGTCGAAGGCCTCCTGATCTTCGCTGTGGGTATCCAGATACAGCTCCAGCTCATCGACCACAAAGTCGATCGCCATCAGCTCTGCAGTCGGAACATCCGGCGCCTTTTCGTTGACAATATTCATAAAAGGGAGATCCAGCCCGGGAAAGAGCGTTCCCCGCGCCAGCGCCTCCGGCGCGTCATAGTTCGGCGCGGCTGAGACCTGCATGGGCACATAGGCCATGGCGAGGGGCGCGAAGGCGCCGGGCAGGCTCCCGCTGCGAAAGGATTGATCGGGTTTGTTGCAGCTCACTTGTATTCCTCCTTGAGCGTTTGCTCGCCCTATACTATGCGCTTTTGGGCGAAACGTGAAAAGCAGCGGCTCCCAATGGGAAACCGCTGCCCGGTCAGGATGATATATAGCTCAGCCAAAAATGCGCCGCAGCAGACCTTCAAACTCGCCGAGATCACGGATCACATAGTCGGCCTTGATCGGCCCTTCGTTCTCCTTCCCTTTCGGATTGTACCAGCAGGTCAGTATCCCGGCATTGATGCCGCCGCGAATGTCAGAAGTCAGGCTGTCGCCAAGGATGATCGCGCGTGAGCGATCAAAGCCCGGGATCTCCCGGAAGCATAATTCAAAGAAGCGCCGTTCCGGCTTGTTTGCGCCCATGTGCTCGGAGATAAAAATCTTCTCAAAATACCCGGCGATACCCGCGCTCCCGATTCGCCCGTCCTGCACGCGCTGTACCCCGTTGGAGCAGATGAAAAGCCGACAGCTGCCTGACAGGGAGCGCAGCATTTCCTCCGCCCCGGGCATAAACCAGTGCCCCTCGGCAAGGTATGACTCATAAAGCCCCTGCGTCCGCTCCGCATCGGCCCGCACTCCAAGCTCCCGAAAGAGCGCCTCATAGCGCCGCACCAGCACCTCGGCCCGTGTCAGGAGCCCGTCCTCCAGCATTTCCCAGTGGCGCATGTTGATCCGATGGTAAAGGGCCGCGATCTCATCATCGAATGGCAGCCCCTGTACCGTGAGAGCCCTCCTCAATGCCCGGTGCTCCGCCCTGTTAAAATCCAGGATCGTGTTGTCCAGATCCAACAGCACGATCGGGCGCCTGTCCTCCGCAGCTGTGCTCATGTCAGCTCAAGCTCTTTCACGGCATCGGCCACAGGGCCGATCTGCATCCCCTTGGAGGATTTCACGAGTACGGTATCCCCCTTTTTCAAAAGCGTCGGCAGAGCGGCAATCATATGCTCCCGATCTTCAAAGTAATACCCGGCCTCACCGGCGCCGGCAGCGATCTCCCTGCCGAAGGGGCCGTAGGCCGCGACGACCGCAGCGCCCTTTTCAACCGCGTAAGCGCCCAGAGCCCTGTGCATCCGCGCAGATTCCGGCCCCATCTCCAGCATATCCGACAGAAGGCACACATGCCTGCCGGGAAGCTGGACAAGGGAATCCACTGCGCAGCGCATGGAATCGGGGTTTGCGTTATAGCTGTCGTCGATGAGCATGACGGAATCGGTGACCGTTACCGCGCTCCGGCGTCCCACATTGGAAAAAGCCGCGATGCCGTTGTGTATCTCCTCCTCCGTGAGACCCAGGGCGAACCCGACCGCCGCCCCCTCCAGCGCGGCATAGATCATCTGATTGCCGAAGGCCGGGATCTCCGCGCGGACCACGCGATCCCCGCACACGATGCGGCAGCGGGTGAGGCCGCCCGGCAGCAGCTCGATCTCATCCGCGCGGACCTCGCAGTCCTCCCCTGTTCCAAAGCGAAGCAGACGCTGGGAGCATCGGATCGTTTTGAGCAGCGCATCGTCTCCGTTGCAGATCACGGTTCCATCCGCCGGCAGAAAGCGGAGCATTTCTGTCTTTGCCCGGAACACTCCCTCCAGATCGTGCAGAAATTCCAGGTGCGCATGCCCGATCACCGTGAAAACCGCCACAGTGGGCTTTGCGATCTGAGCAAGGGCCGTCATCTCGCCAAAGTCTGAGATCCCCATTTCCACGACGGCGACTTCATGCTCCTTCTCGATCCGGGAAACCGTCATCGGCACGCCGATCTGGTTATTAAGGTTTCCCTCTGTCTTCAATACGCGAAAGCGCTGTGATAAAACGGAGGCGATCATCTCCTTGGCCGTGGTCTTGCCGACGCTGCCGGTAATGCCGATCACCGGGATCCGGAGCGTTTCACGATAGGCGCTGCAGATTCTCTCCAGCGCGTTCTGTACATCCTTTACGAGAAGCACCGGTCCCGCCGTTCCCTCGGGCAGGTATTCTGCCAGGGCGCAGACGGCGCCCTTCTCCAGCGCTGTCTGGATATAGCGGTGTCCGTCCGTCTTCTCTCCCCGGTAGGCGACGAAAAGATCCCCCGGCTGTACGGCCCGGCTGTCGATTACCGCCCTGCCGATCGTTTGCTGCGGGTCCGGGCAGTTATGCAGCTTCCCGCCGCACGCGGCGGCTGCGGCGGAAAGTGTCATGGTCTTCAAAGGCATCCACTCCCTTGCTTTTTACTGAGCTTTCGAGGCGCAGGCCATATGCCTGACATGCGCGCGGCATGGATTTTGTGCCGCTGTAAGCATATGAAAGCTTTGGTTTTTATAGTATAACACAGCTCCCTGCGGGTGGCAAAAGATTTTCTGTAAAAAAGTAGTGCACTGCGGCAAAAGATATGTTATAATACCTTAGCTTATTATTTTTAACAAAGGACAAGTGCTATGAACTATGTTGTGGTGGATCTGGAATGGAATCAGGCGATGAGTTCCAAATCCTCCGTTTTTAACAAGCTGCCCATCCATCTGGGCGGTGAGATTATTGAGATCGGTGCGGTCAAGCTCACGGATGATATGAGGCCGGGCGAAGAGTTTACCGTGGATGTAAAGCCTGTCTATTTCCGGCGCATGCATTATAAGGTAAAGAAAATCACCGGCTTTGATAAGGAGAGATTGTCCCACGGTCTTTCCTTCCCGGAGGCAATGGAGCGCTTTCGCGCCTGGTGCGGGGACGATGTGACTTTTATTACCTGGGGCTGCGACGACCAGCGCATCATGGAGCAGAATATCATCATTCATGACCTTGATTGGGACTGGATCCGTGAGTGGATCAACCTGCAGCTGATCTATAATCTGCAGACCGGCGGCGACAAAAACCAGAAATCCCTCGCCAGCGCTATGGAGCATTTTGAGATCGAGCAGACCCGGATCGCGCACGACGCGCTGGGCGACGCCTACAACACCGCGCTTGTGGCATCCAAGCTGGATATGCGCGAGGGCTTGAGCATGTATGATGACGCCACCCGGATCCTTGCCGCGCGCATGCCCAACTATAAGCCGCCCACGGAGAACGAGGGGCCTGATACGCTGAGTCACGAATGCTTCGACGGCTTTTCCAGCAAGGCGGATGCTTTTTCGGATGAGCGCCTGCGCATGCTGCCCTGCCCTGTCTGCGGTCAGGAGACCACCCCGCTCAAGTGGATCAACCAGGGCGATCAGCGTTATATGAATCTGTATTCCTGCGCCGATCACGGGAATTTCCTCGTGAGGGCCAAGTTCCGCAAGAATAAGGACAACGGCAGCTGGCTCGCCAACCGCCTTGTCTATGAAGCGGACGAGGATATGGTCGGCTTTTATAAGAGCAAGGCCACCCAGTCCAGGCGGCACAGCCGCGGTCACAGCCAGCGCAGAAACAGATCTGCCGGGAAAACATAAGCTGTCAGGCGCGCAGATTGCAGCTTTACCCCGTTTGTCAGAGCTTTTCTGATGAACGGGGTGCTTTTTTTCTTGCAGGACACAGCGCTGTCGTGTATAATCAAAGCAGCCAAGCGGTTTTATTCCCCGGGTCATATTCTGTCTGCAAATATGTTTTCGGATACACTATAAAATGGGAGGAGAATCACATGCTGCAGCACCGTATCTCAGATTTGGATATCTACCTGTTCGGCAAAGGGACGCATTACACGATCTATGAAAAGCTCGGCGCTCACCCGGCTGAGGAAGACGGTCAGAACGGCGTCTATTTCGCCGTATGGGCCCCGAATGCGCGCTCTGTCAGCGTTGTCGGAGATTTTAACGGCTGGAACCCCGGCCAGCACCGGATGAATCTGCTCGAGGAATCCGGGATCTATGATCTGTTTATTCCGGGCCTCGGAGCGCACGCTCTTTACAAGTTTGCCGTGGAGACCCAAAAAGGCGATATTCTGTTCAAGGCCGACCCCTACGCGAACCAGAGTCAGCTTCGCCCGGAGACTGCCTCCATCGTGGCGGATCTGTCCTCTTACGGCTGGCAGGACGAGGTATGGATGGCATCACGCAGGGAGCAGGAGCCCACAAAAAGGCCGATGTCGATCTATGAAGTGCATCTCGGCTCCTGGAAGAAGGACGAGAGCGGGGCAAACTGCGGCTTCCGCAGATACCGCGATCTGGCGCCGGAGCTGGCCGAGTATGTCAATTACATGGGCTATACCCATGTAGAGCTGATCGGCATTGCGGAGCATCCCTTTGACGGCTCCTGGGGCTATCAGGTCACGAGCTACTATGCCCCGACCGCGCGCTACGGCGAGGCGGAGGATTTCATGTACATGGTGGACTACCTTCATAAGGAAGGCATCGGCGTGATCCTGGACTGGGTGCCGGCGCATTTCCCGCGGGACGCCTACGGTCTGGCCCGCTTTGACGGCTACGCGGAGTATGAGCACGCAGATCCCAGACTTGGCGAGCATCCCGACTGGGGCACCTATATCTTTAACTACCAGCGTCCGCAGGTCAAAAATTTCCTGATTGCAAACGCGCTGTTCTGGCTGGAGAAATACCATGTGGACGGCCTGCGTGTGGACGCCGTGGCCTCCATGCTGTATCTGGATTACGGGAAGAAGGACGGCCAGTGGATCCCCAACGCAGACGGCGGCAACATCAACTATGACGCCATTGAGTTTCTCAAGCACCTCAACTCCATCATCAGGCAGCGCGTACCGGGGGCCATGGTCATTGCCGAGGAATCAACCGCCTTCCCGATGGTGTCCAGAGCGCCGGAGGACGGCGGACTCGGCTTCACCTTCAAGTGGAATATGGGCTGGATGCATGACGTTCTGGAATACCTGAAGGCCGATCCGTTCATGCGTCAGTTCGTGCATAACAACGTGACCTTCAGCTTCACCTATGCCTTCAGTGAAAACTATGTCCTCCCCTTCTCCCACGATGAAGTGGTGCACATGAAGGGCTCCATGATCAACAAGATGCCCGGCAGCATGGAGGACAAATTCGGCAATCTCCGTCTGGCCTATGGCCTGATGATGGCTCACCCGGGAAAGAAGCTTCTCTTCATGGGGCAGGACTTTGCCCAGCTTCGGGAGTGGAGCGAGGAGCGCAGTCTCGACTGGTATCTGCTGGATCAGGAGCCGGCGCACCGGGCGCTGAACAACTATGTGCGGGCGCTGCTGGCCATGTACCGCAATTACCCGTCTCTTTTTGAAAATGACTGTGAAGAACGCGGTTTTGAGTGGATCAACGGCGCGGACGCTTCTCACAATATGCTCAGCTTCTGCCGCATGAGCACGGATAAAAAGCAGTGCCTTCTCTTCCATTTCAACTTCTCTCCCGTGCCTTATCCGAAGCACCGCATCGGCGCTCTCTGCAGGGGCACCTATCACCAGGTGCTCAACAGCGATGACGCTGTCTTCGGCGGCAGCGGAGCCTATCCCGTGCAGGTCGTCAAGGCTGACCCCATCCCCTGGGACGGGAAGGATTACTCCATTGAATTTGACGTGCCGCCTTTCTCGGTATCGGCGTTCACCTTCAATTATGTTCAGCCGTTGAAGAATCCGGCAGCCGCAGCAAGGAAAAAGGCGGCCAATGAAAGCGCCCCGGAAGCGGAAGCAAAGAAGCCGAAAAAAAGCCTGACCAAGGAGGAGACCGCGATCCTGAAGGCTGTCAAAAAGAGCGGCAAATCCTTTGACGAAATCATTGCGTTTTTGAAAAAATAAGGCAGAGCGTCCCATATGGCGAAGGAACAACCACCCGTTTATCCTTGGGTGGTTGTTCCTTTGTTGCCCTTGTGGAATAAACCGGCATGTGATATAATCTGCCGGCAATAAACGATACAGGAGGCAGGATATGATCGGGACAGGAACCATCATCAACTGCGCAGCCATCGTTGCCGGCGGTGTCGTCGGTCATTTTACCGGAAAGCTTTTTCGGCAGGAGCAGCAGGATGCTTTGAACAAGTCCTGCGGCGTCAGTGTGCTTTTTATCGCCATTGCAGGCGCCATGCAGGGCATGCTGGCGATTGACGGCGCAGCGCTCGTGAGCGGCAAGGCCATGCTCGTGGTGCTCTGTCTTGCGATCGGGACCGTGATCGGCGAGCTGATCGGGATCGAAAAGGGCTTCGAGCGATTCGGAGAATGGCTCAGGCAGAAAACGGGAAACGCCGGAGACATGCAATTCGTAAATGCTTTTGTCACAGCCTCGCTGACGGTGTGTATCGGCGCGATGGCGATTGTCGGCGCCATACAGGACGGGATCCTGGGGGATTATTCCACGCTCGCCGTCAAGGCCGTGCTGGACTTGCTTATCATTGCGGTCATGACCTCCTCCCTCGGGAAGGGATGCGCTTTTTCGGCCATTCCGGTTTTTGCCTTTGAGGGGAGTATTACCCTCCTGGCACGCCTGGTCTCCCCGATCATGACGGATCTGGCCATCGCCTATCTGTCCCTCATCGGTTCCATCCTGATCTTTTGCGTGGGAGTCAATCTCGTCTGGGGGAAAATGATCCGCGTGGCCAACATGCTCCCGGCGGTGGTTTTTGCAATCCTTGCCGCCTATCTCCCCTGGTCCTTCTGAAAATGGCAGGCGATCCGAGCGCCTGCCATTCCTTTTTTATTATGTCTTTTCTTACTGCGCCTTATCTCCATCGTCCTTCAGCACACCCTGAATCTTCACAAGCTCCTGCGCCGGCGGCGTAAGCTGTTCGATCTTGGGGATTTCGCCCTCTACGTTTTCCACCAGCCAGTCCATCACCAGGATCTGATGGGGGCTCAGGATCTCCCCTTCCGCAATGCGCAGCTCCCCCCTCTGGTCATGGATTGGGCCGTCAAAGGGCCGGAAGCTGCCGTTCATGATGCTCTCGCGCAGCAGCCTGACAAGACGGGCAGTCTCTGCCGGGACCCTGTCGCTCAGGTGCACATCCACCACGCCGGAGGAAAGCCCCCACCAGTAGTTGATGGTCTGACCCGCGTCGCTCGTGCTTTTGAACTCATCCCAGGAGCCGTCCAGCACAGATTCGAGGATTTTTCGATAAAACGTGCCCCAGTCCCAGAACGAGCTTGCCACATTGACCTGCCGCTTGCCCTGCCAGAGAAAGACGCCCGTCTTATCGCGGCGCTCGTCCCGGATCAGACGATCCTGGCCGGAGACGGCCGTAACACCGTATTCGTCAAAAAACCGGTCGATATCCGCCCCCTGTACCGTGGACCATTCCAGCAGCACGCGGGCACGCGGATTCACCATCCGCACCCCCAGCGCGAAGGCATTGATGGATGCGGGCATGCTGTATATCGGATAATCGCAGATATAGCCGATGTTGCGCTTTTCGCTGAGCGCGCCGGCGATCACGCCGGTCAAAAATTTAGCCTCATACATTCTGGGGTAGTAGCAGCGAAGGATGGGATGGCTTACATTGAGCGAGCAGTTGAGAAACCGCACGTTCGGAAGGGCCGCCGCCGCGCTCAGCGTATTTTTCAAAAGCCTCGGCGTGGTGCTGAAAACCATATCCACGCCCTTTTCCGCAAGCTCCTTGATGACTGTGTCAAAATCCTGCTCCAGCATATTGAAAACGCTCTGCGTCTCAACGCGCTCGCCCAGAGCCTGCTGGGCCGCCAGTCTCCCCTGTTCATGGGCATAGGTCCAGTAGGAGTTCTCCGGGTCCTTGTCATGCAGAAATGCCGCCTTGAGCATTTTGACGCTCGGGTGCACGATACGGCTGATGATGCTGCGCGGCTGCGCTTCGGCAGGGTCCGTCACCAGGACGGGCTCGCTCTCGTTTTCCACGCTCTTGAGCTCGGGCGCAATGACCGCGAGGTCCGCCTTCAGCTCAGCCGGTGACCGGCTTGAAAGGCTCTCCGCGCCAAAGATCTCCATATAACGCATCAGCGCCTCGTCCTGAGTGAGGCTGCCGCTGAGGGCAGAGCCCGCGTAAACCTTGCGAAAGCGCACGACATCCGCGTAAAAGCCGCGCCGTCTGTCCTCATCCCAGGCCGTCGGCTCATCCCCGCACAGGAGCTTGAGCATGGACGGATACGCCCCGAGGCGGCTGAAGCGGATATAATTGATATGTGTGGTTTTATAAAAGTCCAGAAATTCGTAATAGACCGCAATTTCGGTCTCGTCGCTGCGGGGCGGCAGGAGGCGCTTGACCTCGGCGTGCACGGTGGTCGCGCCGAAATAACGAAGCACTGACACGCGCTTATGCCCCTCAACCACGTAAAAACGATTGAGATACTCCACAGCCACAATGGCGTCCCGGATTCCTTCCTTCAGGTGGGACTTGGCTAAGGCCGACCATTTGGCTGCAAACTCACTGTTGTCTTCGAGTAACGGATAGAAGGACGGAGAAAATGCCTCCCGCCGGGCGGTGCTGCGGGTTCCGACGATCTGATCTATATCGATGCGGACACTCCCAAGATCCTCCTCACTCAGGCTGCTCATATGGGAAAGCGTCTCCTCCAGGGACGGGAGATAGGGATCCTCATGCTTTGCCATGCGCACTTTCATTTCCTTCAGGCCGAGCTTGTGCGCCTGCTGATATGTCGTGTCAGCCATAAATTATTCCTTTCCGCTTTTTGATTTGCGTCAGATTATATCATAGTGACGTCCTAAGAGCAAGCAAAGATTGGAAGATCAATTTTTTATCCTTTTGTCAAGAAAATAGACTTGCTTTCACAGAGGAGAAATGCTATCTTATAGACATAGGAACGCAGCAGTGCGAATCAAAATATTATTGACAGGAGGATACAGTATGGCTTCCATCAGCTTCAGAAACGTAACCAAGATTTATGACGGCGCGGACAGGCCTGTCGTCCCCAACCTGAACCTTGAGATCAAGGATAAGGAATTTATCATTCTGGTCGGCCCCTCCGGCTGCGGCAAGTCCACCACGCTTCGTATGATCGCGGGTCTGGAGTCCATCTCCAGCGGCGAGCTGTACATCGGCGACAAGCTGGTCAACCAGGTTCCGCCCAAAGACCGCGACATTGCCATGGTTTTCCAGAACTATGCGCTCTACCCCCACATGAGCGTTTACAAAAACATCGCTTTCGGCCTGACGCTGCGCAAGGTCCCGAAGGATGAGATCGACAAGCGCGTCCACGAGGCCGCCAAGATTCTTGACCTGGAGCATCTGCTTGAGCGCAAGCCCAAGGCTCTGTCCGGCGGTCAGCGTCAGCGTGTCGCCCTGGGCCGCGCCATGGTGCGCAATCCTGCCGTCTTCCTGCTTGACGAACCGCTCAGCAACCTCGACGCCAAGCTGCGTACCTCCATGCGCAGCGAGATCGCGCGTCTGCACCGCCGTCTGGATACCACCTTTGTCTATGTTACGCACGACCAGACTGAGGCCATGACCATGGGCGACCGCATCGTCGTGATGAAGGACGGCCTGATCCAGCAGTTTGATACCCCGAAGGTGCTGTATGACACGCCCTGCAATCTGTTTGTCGCGGGCTTCATCGGCTCTCCCCAGATGAACTTCCTGGATGTCAAGATCGCTGCCGAGGGCGGAAAGCTCTTTGCGATCCTCAACAACGACAAGCTCGAGATCCCCGCCTCCAAGCACGAAGCTCTCAAGCCCTATGTGGGCAAGACCGTCATCTTCGGCGTGCGTCCCGAGAACTTCCTCACCTTCGACCAGCTCAACGCCGGCAACGGCATCACCGCCAAGGTCGATTTCTGCGAGCTGCTGGGCGCTGAGACCAACCTCTACGTCTATGTCGGCGACCAGAAGGTCATCGTCCGCATGTCCTCCGCCGTTGAAGCGCCGAAGGAGGACGTTGTCAAGGTTCCCGTCGACATGGCAAAGGTTCACTTCTTCGACAAGGATACCGAGCTTGCCATCTGCCACTGATGCGCACGCCGGACGATTCATCTGTCCAAATGATCCATCTGGAAGCTCCGGGAGTTTTTCTCTCGGAGCTTTTGGGTGTTCCCGAAGCCTGCGTCAGGTCTCTGCACTTCGGCGAGGTGCTGGAGCTGCCTGATGCGCAGGGCCTCTGGCGTATCCTTGCGCCCCTGTCCGGCAAGCTGCAAATCGCCGCCGGTGAACACAGCCTTCCCCTCAGCGTGGGGCAGGCCGCCGTCTTTGAGGGGGATGAAGAGCTGACGATTCTGCCCGCAGAGGATTGCGGCCTGTGTCTGATTTCCCTGTGCGGTCTCAACGCCGACCATGTTTTTCGTTCCAGCAGAGAGCAGGGCGGGCTGTTTTTTGAGCGCGGCGGCGAGCCCGCGGCGCGTATGCTGCGGCTTTTGTCCGCGCGGCACGGAAAGGCGATCCCGGCCAGGCAGGCCTCGGAGTATGCCTACGGCCTGCTCATGAGTCTCTACGGATCCGGCACCGCCGGGCCGGTCGGCAAGCGTGCGCTGCCGCCTGTTGTGGAAGCTGCCCTCGGGATCATGCGGCAGGATTATGCCTTCCTGGAGGGAATCGCCGAGCTTGCCGACCGGCTCGAGGTGAGTCAGGAATATCTGACCCGCTGTTTCTGCAAGTATACCGGCTTCACCCCGGGAAAATACCTGACGCAGGTGCGCATTGAAAACGCGAAGCTTCTGCTCCGGCAGGGAAAGCATTCGATCCAGTTCATCTCGGATGCCTGCGGATTTGCAAACGCCAATTATTTTGCCCGTGTCTTCCGGACAAGCGTGGGCATGAACCCGCGGGACTATGCCCGGGAGCAGACGCTGCCGTCCGGCAAAGCGCCTGAGGAGGATCGTCTCTACGTCTTGTAAGCATTCTGCCTTGTTGTAAACGATGCTTTTGATTTCGTTTTCAATATAATCCCGTGTATTCTCCGGATTGTCACTTGCATTCTGCGTTGAATTCGCATATAATGATACTATAGGTTGTATGTGCTTTTGTTATGTACACCAAAATGTGCGAATCGCGCTTTCCTGTTTTGAAAGGTGGGAATGGATTATGAAGCGTGTATGTTGTCTGTGCCTTGCGCTTGTTTTTCTTTTCTCTCTCGGTATCCAGGCCTTTGCTGACGAGGTTCTGTACTGCCGTATGTGCGGCAAGCAGATCCCCGCAGACAGCAAGGTCTGCCAGTACTGCGGTGAGAAAGTGATCCATGCCGATGCCGCAGCGCAGGCATCGTCTGAAACGGCGGCGGCTGCGGCCGCGGCGAAGCCTGAGGCGTCTCCGGCCGCGGACACGGCGGCGGCAGGCGGCACGGCGGCGAAGGCCCCCTCCCCTGCCACTGCTGTTGCGGCTATGGGCCCCTTCAACACGAGCTCCGGCGCTGTCACGCAGCCGGGCAAGGTGCGCGTCACCAAGAGCCCTACAAGCGAGTCCGTGCCGTATGGCGGCTCCTGCGTGTTTATTGCCCATGCGGACAACGCCACGTCGGTCACCTGGTATATCGCAAACGCTGACGCAAGCCTCATTACCACGGCGGCTGAAGCTCCCCGCAGGGTCGCGGGACTCTCTGTCTCCGGCTCCAGCTCCGACACCCTGTCTCTCAGCGGCATCCCCTCCTGGATGAACGGCTGCCAGGTGCAGGCCTGCTTCAATGGTGACGGCGGCCCTGTCTATTCGGAAATTGCCAGGATCTGGACCTATCAGCCCGCCCAGCAGAAATGCAACTGGTCCGTTTGGGACTGGTACAACAGCTATTACTGCTATGACCCCTGCTATTGGTATGATCCCTGCTACTGGGATTACCCCTGGTATTGGGATTACCCGGGCTGCGATTCTCCCAATCCGCCTCCTCCTGATGTTTCCAGAGCTTACACCGATTGGGACGGCAGCTCTGTCGCGCCGCCTGTCAGACCCGGCGAATATGTGGAGCCCGCCGTGGTTGTGAGTCATATCCATGAGCCCGGCATTGCGGACGCTTCCTCCGAGCCCGCGGTTTCTGATCCCGGCCCGGGTCCCGGCCCAGGCCCGGCGACGGGGATCGTGCTTCCCGACCCGTCCGCAAGCTCTGAGCAGCCTGTCATGCATGAGTCGGGCATCCCCGGCCTGTCCTGACCGGGCGCTGCCCCAAGCGTTTTCAAGGCGCAGTCTCAAAACGTATATACGTGCAAAATCGTAGAGGTCGATGACCCCTACGATTTTCATTTGCCTCCTTTTGAGGCAGCCCCTTATTTGTTGCCGGCCCAGGCAATACTGTGCATCCGCGGCTAAATACGAAACGCTTCTCTCTCTTCCCTGGTTTCACAGGGCTTTATCTCCTGGCCTCCGTTCATGCGAAACAGGATATCATCCAGCGGCTCCGGCCGGCAGTAATAATAGCCCTGCACAAGCTCACAGTCGATATTCTGGATGAAGCGGAGCTGATCGTCATCCTCAAGTCCCTCGACCAGCGTATGCAGCTTCAGCTGTTTGGCAAAGCAGACCAGTTCCTTCAGGATAATGCGGTTTACACCGTTATTGTCATCCAGGTGGCGCAGCAGCTCCATATCGTATTTGATCAGGTCAAAATGAAACTGGCTGAACATGTTGATGGAGGAATACCCGCTTCCGAAGTCGTCCAACCACAGACCGTAGCCGTTATCCTGAATCCGCCGGATCTGTTCACGGAATCGTTCGGCGCCGGTCGCCATATCCTGCTCCGTGATCTCCACGATGAGAGAATCTCTGCTCAAATATTTGTCAAGCTCATATTTCTCATACAGCTCATTCATCCTGGCCACGATATCCGTATGGTCGAAATCCTGCCTGGAAAAGTTTACCGAGATCGGGATAAGCGGCAGGCCGTTTTCATACCGCTTCGGGATTTCCCGGCACACCTGCTCCAGCATATACAGATCCAGCTTGTAAAGCTGATGATACCGCTGGAGCGTCGGAATAAACTCTGCCGGCGAGATGATCCCGCGCACAGGGTCCACCCAGCGCGCCAGCGCCTCAAAGGCTGCGATCTTCTGTGTGCGCACGCGCGTGATCCCCTGATAGTAGACCTTGATCCACTGGTTCTGCAGCGCTCTTTCAAAGTTCTCGATAATATAGCGCTCTTTCCAATACCGGTCGTCCGCCTCCTGAGAGAAGAACGCCCAGGTCCGCGTCATATCATTGTTGATGCGCCGCAGCGCGTGCCTTGCGTGATCCAGCGCCTCGGTGGCGTTCTGCCCCTCGCGGACTGCGCATATGCCTGCCCGGATGCCGGAAGTAATGCCTTTCGCTTCTTTTTTTATCCGCTGGTTGGCCTGCTCCAGTCCCAAGGTCAGCTTCTCCCGGCTCTCCAATTCGGTCACCAGGATGAAATGGTCGTTTGCCCCGCGGATCAACAGCGCCTCCGGAAATTCCCCCTTCAGGGAAGCTGCGACAAGGCGCAGCAGCTCGTCCCCTTCCTGCACGCCGTACTGGTTGTTGTAGGACTGCATAGAGTACACGTCCGTAAAAATCACGACAGGCGCTTTTTTCAGGACGCGAAGCACACGCACACGCTCGTCTCCGAACTCATGCAGATAATTGAGATTCGGCAGGCCGGTCAGCGGATCCGTGTAAAACAGATCCTTTCGGAAGAGATCATAGGTTTCTGTAACGGTCACCATCTCTTCCTTTGTCTTCGTCACATTCAGATAGTTGATGACCGGCAGTTCAGTGCCATCGGGCATGGACTGCCATTGTCCAAAGCCATGGATGTATTGATAATCGCTTCCGATCCGGCAGCGGAAGATGACATCATAGGGGCCCGCCCGATGTATAAAATCCTGGCTGATTTTTACCATGACGCCCACATCGTCCGGGTGCATGCGCTCAAACATCCCCTCTGAGAGCCATGTGAGCAGATTATCGCGCTCTATGCCTGCATTCCTGCAGAAGCCTTCCGAGGCCAGCAGCGGTACGATCTTCCCTTCGATCTCCTGATAGTAAACGAAGGAAAGCGGGCTGCTCTCGTAGCTTTTTCGCATCTCTTCCGGAAAGATATACATATCTCCACCCTCAACTGTCATTCATTGTCTTGTATTGCTTTTGTCTGCCGCGGGTACTGCGGTATATCCGATTGTCCTGATCATCCTGTCAGGGGCCTCTCTGTTCCAACAGAACTATCATACACTTGTTTTCATGTCATGGCAAGACTTATATTTTCAATCCTGCTGGAATCATTCTGATCCTGTTTCCGCGCGACTGTGCGCAGACATGCGCAGAGAGGATCGCACGATTATCTCCAATTTTTTCTTGACTTTATTTGTAGCTTGATAGATTATATCAGTATGGCTGCAAATTGTTGAACCCATTTTGAGCAGACAGGAATGGAGAAAAAAATGGATATTGACATTCTATTGGCATTACAGCGATTTCGTGAGGGCTCCGGCGGCATTCTGACAGAGTTTCTCCAGAAGATGACGTTTTTCGGCGAATTGAACACAGTGCTTATCATCATGGCTATTGTGTACTGGGGCGTGAATAAGCAGCTCGGAGAATATCTTCTGATGGGCTGGAGCGGCAACCGTCTGGTAAACGGCGTGCTGAAGGTGACTGTCTGCGCGTATCGTCCCTGGATTCGGGATGCGCGCATACTGCCGTATGGAAACGCCATGACAACTGCCACCGGGTATTCCTTCCCCAGCGGGCATACGATGAATGCCGCCACGGTTTACGGCGGAATAACGGTGCGAAAGGATATGCCGACCGCGCTGCGCGTCACCATGGCCATTGCTGTGGCGCTGGTTGCGTTCAGCCGGATCTTCCTTGGCGTCCACACCCCGCAGGACATACTCGTGGGGGCTGCGGCCGGGATGATCGTGATGTGGCTGATATGGAGGATGATGCGATGGATCAGCCTGAATCCCGGTAAGGATTGGCTTGTCGTTGCCGTTGGCATTGCGCTCGCCGCAGCTGTGGCTGTTTATGCCGCTGTCAAGCAGTATCCCGCCGACTATGACGCCTCCGGAAGGCTGCTCGTTGACGGGGCAAAAATGGCAAATGATACCTTTAAGGGCGTAGGCTGGTGCGCTGCGTTTCTGATCGGATGGTTTTTGGAGCGGCGATATGTTCGCTTTACAACAGACATTCCCCTCCCGCAAAAGCTGACGCGTATCAGCATTGGTCTGCTGAGCTATTACGCGGTCGCCCTGATCCTCGTTCCGCAGATCAAAGCCTGGATATCCGGCCCGTTTGGAACGATGAGCTCCTGCTTCGTTCAGATGTTCTATGTCTCGTTCCTTTATCCCTGGTGCATGATGCGCTTTCGCATTTTCAAAGCTTCTTCTGTCTGAAGGCGCGTAAAGATCAGCATTATCCCGGCCGCTCTCGGCAAACGCACGAGCTTTTCTCAAAAGGTATAGCTATAGCCAAATCGCAGGGGTCGACGCGGGCAGAAAGCAGCATTGCCAACAGGCCACCGGTCTCATGATCGGTGGCCTGTCGGCAATAGTGGCCTTTATGTATTGCCTCATGATGAGACAGTCCCCGCATTTTTTTGCTCAGAGATGCTGATCTCGCTTCACCTTGTTGGCATAGAACCACGTCAGCAGCGGCTCCATTGCGGCGGTGAGCTTCATATCGAGGTTAAAGAAATAGACGACGAACAGAAGCGCCGTGCCGACAACGGCAGCGAGGACGAGCTTCAGCAAAAAGGACAGCAGTTTTTTTATCAGTGACATCGTTTCCGGACCTCCTTACCAGGATTCCACATCGTTGAGAATTTCAAGCGAGGGATCGACGGGCTCCTCGTTCATGACCGTGCGCATGTAGCTGTTGATCTGGTCGCGGACGCCCTGACGGGAGATCACCCGGGGATCGAACAGGTCATGGGAGACCCAGACAAGATGAATCCCCTTCTCGCGGGCCTTCTCCTCAAACATGCCGTGCATGCCGTCGAGGGCCTTGCAGCTCATATGCTCCCAGAGGATGACCATATCGGCGTTGAATTCCTCCACGAACTCCCACAGCTCATCCAGCAGCACCTTGTAGCCGCCATGGGTGCGGTTGCGCATGATCATATTCTCCGTCAGCCACGCGATATCATAGATCGCCTGCTCGCGGTTCTCCGGCGTGTCGGTCTCGGCGATCATGCGGGTGTTGACCATGGAGAGCATATCCGTCAGCGGCACGATGCCCCAGCAGTTGAGAAGCCAGACCAGGAAGTCCATATAATAATGGGACTGCACGCCCCAGATAATGGCGCGGTGGCGATACTCATTGGCGGCCATTCTTTTCTTTTTGAACGCCTTTTCCGCGAGCGCGGTGATTTTGCGGTCGGCATCCTCAAAGACCTTCAGGCGGCCGCTGATGGCCATATAGTTTGTCTCGGTATAGAGAGCGAGGTTTGAGCCGAAGACCTGCGGATAGTCCGTGCGGTTCATCTCGAGCCATTCCAGGCGGCACTTCGTCGCATAGTTCACGCGCTTGGCACACTCAAAGTAGTGCGTCCAGTCCCACTTTTCGCCGGTATGCTCCTCGATAAAGGCGATGGCGTTGCGGATCTCCTGCGCCGCGTACTCCTGCACGTCGTCCTCCCTGTGGCGCAGAGGCGTGGCAAGCTGGAACACCGGGATCCCATCCTCCAGCTCCAGGCGCTTGGAAATGACGCTGTTGCCCATCAGGGAGCCGTCGCAGGTGGTGTTGCACTGCACGGCGCAGCAGCCGAGAACAGGCGCGTCATCGTCGATGGACACGCCGGCCTCCGCCTCGGGCATCGGGCAGACGTCGCCCGCCAGGCCGTATTCCTGCGCTACGTCGATATAGTGCAGGGCGGCGCGCTGGTTGAGCAGCACGGGGATATAGGTGGAGGCGATCTCGCGGCTGAGCGGGACGACGGTCGGAAAGCCCATCATAACAGACTGCATCTCGTTTTCGTCCACGAGAACGACCTTGCTGGAGAACTCCCTGTCGTTGCCGATCCGGCGGTCGCCGCGGAAGAGCTTATCCAGAAGCTTTGCCACGTCCTCCACGATGAGATCCTGCTCTTCGTGGCAGATACGCAGATGCTCGTTGCGCAGGCCCTGGGTGTGGCGGTCGATCATCATCGGCACCGCCAGATAGCTTGCCATCCAGCGGTAACGGAACATGGCCTTGATATTCCGGGGCTTTACCAGTACGACGCGGAACATGGTGATCCAGTTGTGCAGCCAGCGGGAGAAGTCATAGGCCGTGTCCACGATGCCGCGCCACTCACGGCGGCTTCTCACCCGGCCGTTTGTATAGAGGCTGCCGAGATTCTGCGTTCCGATTCTGTTTACGTCTTTCATTGTGAACCTCCGTGAATCTTCTTGATTTCCACGCTCTCAATGAATGCCTGGATGCGGGTACGCAGCTGGCCGACGCCGGAGACCGTATACGGTCTGTCGATGGAGAGCACGGGATAGCCGTACTCGTTGCGCATGATGTGGGAGCCGAGCATTCTGTCATAAGCCCACGGGTCACAGAACTTGACCTGCTCATACAGGATACCGTCAGCGGCATATTCCCTGGCAAGCTCGTCCACGTAGCTGCGCCGCTCCAGGAGCTTTGCCGTGTTCATATAGCGCGGGCACTGGCCGCGGTACATGTACTGGCGGCAGACCTGGGTCAGCGCGTCCTCCTCTTCCGTGAGAAGGATGGGGTCTCTGCCGGGGAAGGAGCCGTAGCAATAGCGGTCCACGCAGACAAAGGCGCCCGTATCCTCCACGAGCTTGATGAAATCAGGATCGTCAATTTCCGAGCCGACCAGGGCCACGCGCACGCGGTAGGGAATCCTTGCGTCCGGCTCGCGCGTTTTGAGCTCCTCCAGCGTCTGCTCGAGCTTGTCGATCAGCATGGCCTTGGGCGCGGCATAGGTGGCCATGGTGATCACGCTGTACTCGTAGCCGGTGATGGTGGGTCTTTCGCCCTTTCTGAATTCGCCGATGGCGCGGATCAGCTCGCAGACACGGTTGTGCTCCGCCACTGCCCTGCGGATAGCGGCATCGGAGATATCAATGCCGAAGTTTTCCTTCAGCGGGGTGAGAATATGGTTTTTGCACTGGAGCACATAGAGGTTCAGGCCGTTGTCGTCCGCCTTCATGGGGATCTCCATGTGCTCGTAGAAGAAGCGCTCCTTCCCCTTCTCCATGGTGTGCAGCAGCTCCATGTTTTCCGCGCAGCGGTTGATCATGCTGCAGCCGTCCGGCGCGATGAGGCAGTCTGAAAAATTGTATCCGCCCTCAATGGCGCGCTCCAGCAGGGCGCGGCTGTATTCGCAGAGGAAGCTGGTCATGTAATAGGTCGCCATCTCCATGGAGCCTGTACGCGGTGCGCGCAGGCGCACCGAGAAGCAGCCGTCGAGATTCAGGAGGGGCTCGGGCGAGTTTTCACAGATATAGGAGACGCATTTTTTCCCCTGCTCTCTGGCCGCGGCAACGAGCTCGTTGTTCGCCTCCTGCAGGAGATTCTCAAACCAGGCCAAATATTTGAGATCTTTCATGATATGTCTACCCTTCCCGTAGAACGCGGCTATCCGGCCACGATCTGTTTGATGTTCATTTCATTGCCCTGCTGCAGCCAGGTTTCCCCGCTGCCGCAGTAAGGACAGGTTTTTCCGTATTTCATCGTCGAATATGTTTTTTTACAGGCATTGCACCAGGTAACGGCAGGAATGATCTCATAGAGAAAACGGGTATGCTCGATCATGGGCGTTTTTTTCGCGTACCACTTCCAGCAGTCGGCCAGGTACTCCGGCTCAATGCCGGAGACCTCGCCAAACTCCAGGGTGACCGATTCCAACTCCGTGAGATCGTTCTTCTTCATGATCTCTTCCAGCTGGTCAATGACATAAGTAACGATGCCAAGCTCGTGCATATTACTTTCCGCTCAGCTTTTTCTTGATGATCTTGACCTCGCGCATGGCGGCATAGGGGGCGATCATCTTGAATTTGTCCTCCGCGGGAACCATCTTGCTGTTCTGCGGCCGGTCGCGCTTGAGGTGGATCGCGTCAAACTCGCACTTGGTGGTGCAGATGCCGCAGCCGATGCACTTGTTGGGATCGACGACGCTGCGGCCGCAGCTCAGGCAGCGGGAAGCCTCGGACTTGATCTGCTCTTCCGTGAAGGTCACGCGGTCGTCCTTCATGGTGCGTACCTTTGCCTTGTCGATGACGACGGCGCTGCGCGCGGGCTTGCGGATCTTCTCGGCGGGCAGCACGACGCTCTCCTTGTCGAGCTCCTTGAACTCGCGCAGATTGCGGTGGATGGTCAGGGTCTGACCGACATTGACATAGCGGTGGATGGAGACGGCGCCCTCGCGGCCGGTGGCAATGGCGTCAATGGTGTACATGGGGCCGGTGGCGCAGTCGCCGCCGACAAAAATATCGGGCTCCGCGGTCTGGAAGGTCACCTTGTCGTGCTCGATGATCCTGCCGTCAGGCGTCTCGGCTTTGGTGCCGGCCAGAACAGCGCCGTAATCGGAGCGCTGCCCGATTGCGACCAGGACAGTGCCGCACTTGACGACCTTCGTCTCAGTCTCGTCATATACCGGGGCAAAGCGGCCGTTCGCGTCGCGCACGGAGACGCAGCGCATCAGCTCGATCCCGGTCACCTTGCCGTCCTCGCCGAGGATGGCCTTGGGCGCCCAGGAATTGTTGATGCCGACGCCGTCGGCGATGCCCGCTTCCTTCTCGTCAGGAACGGTGGGCATTTCCTCGTCCTTCTCCAGGCAGTAGATATCCACCTTGCCGGAGGTGAGGCGCAGCGCCGCGCGGGCCACGTCGATGGCCGCGTTGCCGCCGCCGATGACCACCACGTCGCCCTCGAGCGCCGTGAGGCTGCCGCTGTTGACCTTGCGCAGGAAGTCAAGCCCGCCGGTGACGCCGACGAGCTCTTCGCCGGGGATGTTCAGCTTCGAAGCCTTCTGCAGGCCGACAGCGACGTAGAAGGCCTTGAAGCCCTCCTCGCGCAGCTGCTGAATCGTGATATCCTTGCCGACCTCAACGCCGCAGCGGAACTCCACGCCCATCTCGCGCAGCACGTCGATCTCGGAATTGACGACCGCCTTGTCCACGCGGAAGCTGGGGATGCCGTTGGTGAGCATGCCGCCGGGGGCCGCTTCCTTCTCGAAGACCACGGGGCTGTAGCCCTCAATGGCGAGGAAGTAGGCGCAGGACATGCCGGCGGGGCCGGAGCCGATGATGGCGACCTTCTGGTCAAACTTCGCGCGGGTGCAGGAATTCATGGGCGGGATGTAGCGGTGCTCGGCCTTCATATCCTGCTCGGCGATGAACTTCTTGATCTCGTCGATGGCCAGCGGCTCGTCGACGGTGCCGCGGGTGCAGGCATCCTCGCAGTACTTGCGGCAGATGCTGCCGCAGACAGCCGGGAAGGGGTTATCCTTCTTGATGAGCTTGAGGGCGTCTGCATAGCGCCCGTCGGCCGCCATCTTGATGTAGCCCTGGATCGCAATGTGCGCCGGGCAGGCTACCTTGCAGGGCGCGGTGCCCGTCGGCCAGGTCTGGATGGAGCCGTTCTCGTTGCGGTAGTTCTTGTTCCAGTGGTCCTCGCCCCAGGCGGTGTCGTCAGGCAGCTCATGGCGCGGGTACTGGATGGGGCCGTCCTTGGTGCAGAGCTTCTGTCCAAGGCGCACGGCGCCTGCGGGACATGTCTCCACGCACTTGCCGCAGGCCACGCACTTTTCGGGGTCGCTCTCGGCGGTATAGGCGGAGGCGGAGAGGTTGGGGGTATTGAAAAGCTGAGAGGTGCGCAGCGCGTTGCACACGCCGACGGCGCAGTTGCAGATGCCGAAGATCTTGTTTTCGCCGTCGATGTTGGTGATCTGGTGGACGTAGCCGCGATCCTCAGCCTTCTGGAGGATCTCCATCGCCTCTTCATAGGTGATGTCGCGGCCGTGATTGGTTTCTCTGCAGTAGTCGGAGAAGTCGCCGACGCCGATGCACCAGTCGGCCTCGATATCGCCGGAGCCCTCCTCCAGAATGCGCATCTGCTTGCGGCAGGAGCACACGGAAACGCCGATATGGCCCTCGTACTTCTTCAGCCAGTGGGACAGATGCTCGATGGGCAGGGACTGGGAGTGGGCAGGGATGGCCTTTTCCACGGGGATGACGTGCATGCCGATGCCCGCGCCGCCGGGAGGCACCAGCTCCGTAACGCCCGCGAGGGGCAGATACGCCATGCGCTCGAAGAAGTGGGCGGTCTCCGGGAACATGTCCGCCTGCTCGGGCTGGATCACCATGATCTCGGCGCTGCCGGGTACAAACATGTCGAGAACCCAGCGCTTCTCATGATTGGGGTTCTTGCCGTCCAGGTTTTCCCAGTGATACTCCACGAGGCCGCTCTCGCTGATGGCCTGGAGGGCCTTTTCCAGATATGCCCTGTCAAACTGCGGGTTCTTCTTTGCGATCTGCTCAAAGGTCATGGGGACGCGGCGCTTCATGGTCAGGGCGATGTCCAGGATATCGTCCGCCATTTTCTGGTCATACTTGACTGCGGTGAACTTCAGGGCGGAATTGATGCCGAGATACTCGGGGGATTTCGGTGTGATGGCCTTGGCCCCGAGCTTGGTGGCCATGTAGTCTGTGATTTCACGGCCGAGCTTCGCGATTTTTTGGTCTTTTGTCATCAGTTGCTCCTCCAGTTATGGTTTTTATCTCTCTGACTGTAAAGCTTTTCTTTGCTCAAAAGATTGTCTACGGACTCAATTGTATTATAAATTTTTAGCAATAGACTGTCAAGGATGAATCTCCAAAAACTGACGCTCCGGGGCCTTTGCGCGTCGCTTGAGAGCTTCCTTCTCCCGGGCTCCGGGCTTCGGCGATCACGATGCCCGCTTTACGCGCGGCTCTCGTCCGGCAAAGATGGCTCCGCCCCGCATCCGTGTCTTGACGGATCGCCGCGGCGCCCGTATAATACGCTTTAGTCCAGCAAGAATACGGCCAAAAAGGAGAACACACTATGGAACGACAAGCAAGGTCCACGTATCCGGAAAAGGGGCCCATCACCGACGAGCTGCTCGGCAGAATGGACGCCTGGTTCCGCGCGGCAAACTATCTCTCGGCAGGACAGCTCTACCTGCTGGAAAACCCCCTTCTCAAAAAGCCTCTGACTTTGGACATGATCAAGAAAAAGATTGTCGGTCACTGGGGCACGGTTCCCGGACAGAACTTCGTATTTGTCCATCTCAACCGCGTCATCAAGCGCTACGATCTGGATCTGATCCTGCTCTCCGGCCCCGGACACGGCGGCAACTTTTATATCGCAAACGATTATATGGACGGCACCTACAGCGAGGTCTATCCCAATATCTCGCAGGATGAAGCGGGTATGCAGAAGCTGTTCAAGCAGTTCTCCTTCCCCGGCGGCGTACCCAGCCATTGCGCGCCCGAGACGCCGGGCTCGATCAATGAAGGCGGTGAACTGGGCTACGGCATTGCCCATGCCTTCGGCGCGGTGTTTGACAATCCCGGTCTGATCGCGGCGGTCACCGTCGGCGACGGCGAAGCCGAAACCGGCCCGCTTGCCACCTCCTGGCAATGCAACAAGTTCCTCAACCCTGTCACGGATGGCGCGGTTCTGCCCATCCTGCACCTCAATGGCTATAAAATTGCCAACCCCACCCTCTTTGCCCGCATGTCCCACGAGGAGATCACGGACTTCTTCCACGGCTGCGGCTGGGAGCCCTATTTCGTGGAGGGCGACGATCCCATGCCCATGCACCGGCTGATGGCCGAAACCATGGACAAGGTCATCGAGAGCATCCGCGCCATCCAGAAGCACGCCCGTGAGACCAGGGACAGCAGCCGTCCCCGCTGGCCGATGATCGTGCTGCGCACCCCGAAGGGCTGGACCGGCCCGAAGACGGTCGACGGCAAGCGGATCGAAAATAACTTCCTGGCCCACCAGGTGCCGATCTCCATGGAGAAGGGCGAGGAGCATCTGGCCCTGCTGGAGCAGTGGCTGCGCAGCTATCGCCCGGAAGAGCTCTTTGACAAGGACGGACATCTTCTGCCCGAGATCGCCTCCCTCGCGCCCGAGGGGAATGCCCGCATCGGCGCCAACCCGCATGGCAACGGCGGTCTGCTGCTGCGCGATCTGCGCATGCCGGACTTCCGCAATTACGCTTTCGAGGTATCGGAGCACGGCGAACGGGAAGGTCAGGACATGACCGAGCTCGGCAAATTCGTGCGGGATATTCTTTCTCTCAACGCTGAAAGCCGCAACTTCCGTGTATTCGGCCCGGACGAGACAAATTCCAACCGTCTCAACGCGGTCTTCGAGGTGGAAAACCGCACCTGGAACGCGGAGCGCTTTGATACCGACGATCATCTGGCGGCGGACGGCCGCATCATGGACTCGATGCTCTCCGAGCATATGTGCGAGGGCTGGCTCGAGGGCTATCTGCTCACCGGTCGCCATGGCTTTTTTGCCACCTATGAGGCCTTCGCCCGCATCATCGACTCCATGGCCGCGCAGCACGCCAAGTGGCTCAAGGTCTGCAACCAGCTGCCCTGGCGCGAGGAGATCGCCTCTTTGAACCTGATCATGTGCTCCACGGTCTGGCAGCAGGATCACAACGGCTTCACCCACCAGGATCCCGGCTTCATGGACCATATCGCCAACAAGAAGGCCGACGTCGTCCGCCTGTATCTGCCGCCGGATGCCAACTGCCTGCTCAGCTGCTTTGACCACTGCATCCGCAGCCGCAACTATGTCAACGTCATCGTCGCAAGCAAGCATCCCCGCCCCCAGTGGCTGAGCATGCCCGAGGCGATCAAGCACTGCACCCAGGGCATCGGCATCTGGGAGTGGGCCAGCAGCGACCAGGGACAGGAGCCGGACATCGTCTTTGCCTGCGCCGGCGAGACCCCGACGCTCGAAGCGCTGGCCGCAGTCTCCATCCTCAACAAGGAGCTGCCGGAGGTGAAGATCCGCTTCATCAACGTGGTCGACCTGTTTAAGCTCCAGCCCGCCACGGAGCATCCCCACGGTCTGACGGATGCGGAATACGACATTCTGTTTACCCAGGACAAGCCTGTTATCTTCAATTTCCACGGTTACGCCTCTCTGGTGCACGAGCTGACCTATCGCCGCCACAACAACCGTCTCATGCACGTTCGCGGCTACAAGGAAGAGGGCACCATCACCACGCCCTTTGACGTGCGTGTGCAGAACGATGTGGATCGCTTCCATCTGGTACAGGAGGCGATCAAGTACCTGCCCCAGCTCGGCAATCGCGGCGCGTATCTGTATCAGAAGATGAGCGATAAGCTTGTGGAGCACAAGCAGTATATCCACCAGTACGGGCAGGATCTGCCGGAGGTTTCCAACTGGAAATGGGAAGACTGAACAGATAGGACAGCGGCCCGGGCGATGAAGAGCATTGCCGGCCCTTGTCCTGATACACAAAAGCACCGGTCGAGTCCCTTTGGGATCTGACCGGTGCCTTTTGTTTTTCGGCGCTGTTTGCGGATCATCACGAAAACGAAAAGGCGTGAACGCGCGGCATTTCCTGCTGCCGTTTTTCTTTATCGCCTTA
>CADARY010000022.1 GCA_902790375.1 Oscillospiraceae bacterium
TTCTCGTCGCCGAGGGACATCTGCTTGGCAAGCTCGACCTCCTCCTCGGGCGTGAGCAGGGGCACCTTGCCGATCTCCTTGAGGTACATGCGCACGGGGTCGTCGGTGGAGAAGCTGTCCATGAGGGCGTCGGTGTCGGCCAGATCCGAGCTTGTGACCTCCTCGATGTTGGCCAGATCCTCCGCCTCGGGCATGGCGTCGTCCAGCGGCGGGAGCAGGTCGTCGGCGCCCACGTCGATGTCGATGCCCGCCTTTTCCAGCGTTTCGTAGAATTTATCCACGGCCTCGCCGTCCAGATTCAGCTCCTCCAGCAGCTCCAGCTCCTTGGTGGTGAGCTTGCCGGCCTTCTTGCCCTTTTCAAAGAGCTCGTTGAGGCGCTCCTCCGGGCTCTTCGCGGCCTCCTGGGGATCCGTCGTCTTTTTGCGGCTGCTCTTCTTGGGCTTGGGCGGTTCGGGGATGAGCTCCGTCTCCCCCGCTGCGTTGAGCAGCTCGTCCGCCATCTTGCTCAGTTCCTGTTCGGTGTAGATATTGTCTTCTGCCATTTCTTATCCCTCATATCCTTTTTTCTTTTTGAGCTGCTCGCGCAGCGCCATCAGGTCGGTGCCGCCGTCTCTGAGCTGCTTGCGTTCTTCTATTTTGCTTATGTAATCGGAGATGCTCTGCCGGCTGCGGCTGAGCAGCTCCGGTTTCTGCAGGATGGAGACCAGAAGGCCCAGCTCGTCTCCGCTGAGCTCCCCGGCCAGATGATCGGTGCTGATGTGCTGCCCCGCTTCGATCCGCTTGCGCAGCACGCCGTAGATGCGCCCGAGGCCCGGGGCGGAAAAATCCTCCGGCGGGGGCAGGCCCGGCGTGCCGATGAGCGCGGGCTCAAGATAGAGCAGGCGGATCAGCCCCTCCTCCGCCGCGGCCGAAGCCGGATCGTCATAGTGAAGCTCCCGGGCTGCGGGCTGCATGAGCTTTTCCGGCCGTGCCTGCTGCTTCTGCACCTCGCGGTAGGCGCTGTTGACCACGCGCTTTCGCCGCCGCTCCACGTCGTTTACGATCACGTCCGGCGGAAGACCCAGCTCCCGGGCGAGATCCATCGCGTAGACCTGCCGCCGCACCTCGTCCGGCAGGCGGGAGAGCAGCTCCACCGCCTCGCGCAGGTAGTCGGATTTCTGCTCGGTGACGTTCAGGTCGTACTTTTCGCGGATCGCCCGCAGGCGGTAGTCCATCTGATTCTCCGACCCCTCCAGGAGCTTCCGGAAGGCCTCCGGCCCCTTGGTCTTGATAAACTCGTCCGGATCCTTCGCGCCCTCCATGCGCAGCACGCGCACCTTGATGTCCAGCTTCTCAAGGATGCCGATGGCCCGCTGGGAGGCCTTGAGCCCGGCGCCGTCGCTGTCGTAGGCGATGATGACCTCATTGGTGTAGCGGGAGATGAGCCGCGCCTGCTCCGGCGTGAGCGAGGTACCGAGCGACGCCACCGCCGAATCAAAGCCCGCCTGATGCAGGCTCACCACGTCTATATTGCCCTCTGATAAAATGATATATCCGCATTTTGATTTTTTAGCCAGATTCATGGCAAAAAGGTTCCGGCTTTTGTTGAAGGTCAGGGTCTCGGGGCTGTTGAGGTATTTCGGCTCCCCGTCGCCGAGGATGCGCCCGGAAAAGCCGATGACGTTTCCGCGCACGTCGATGACCGGAAACATGAGACGGTTTCGGAATGCGTCGTAGAAGCCGCCGTTTTTACCCCGCTTGACAAGGCCGGCGTCAAAGAGCTCGTTATCCGTAAAGCCCTTTTCGCGCATCGCGTCCCGCATGCTCTCCCAGGTGTCGGGCGCGGCGCCGAGGCCGAAGTTTTTCACCATGGCGGGCGAGATGCCGCGCCGCTGTATGTAGGCCACCGCCGCCCGCCCCGCCGGTGCGGAGAGCTGAGAATAAAACCAGCGGGCCGCCTCCTTGTTGAGGCTCAGCATCCGTGCTCGCTTTCGCCCCTCGGCGCTGTCGGTCTCCTCCGGCATCTGCATCCCCGCGCGCCTGGCGAGAAAAGCAATGGCCTCGGGATAGGAGAGGTTTTCGATCTCCATGATGAAGCTGATGACCCCGCCGCCCTTGCCGCAGCCGAAGCAGTGATAGATCTGCTTGTCCGGCGAGACGGAGAAGGACGGGGTTTTCTCGCTGTGGAAGGGGCAGAGGCCGAACATGTTGGCCCCGCTGCGCTTACTGAGCCGCACATAGCCCGACACCACATCCACAATGTCCGAGCGGTCCACCAGATCCTGTATGAACTTTTCCGGGATCGCCATGGCGTCACCCCCTCAAAGCCTCGCAGCGTTTTTCGCGTATGCGAAAAATCATTCAAATCCGTTTTTCGCGGGGGCGTGTATCTCGCGAAAAACTCTTCTCCGCCTGCAGGCGTGCGAGCGTCCCCCGCGAGTGCGCGCAGCAGGCTGTAAACTCGATGAAATGACTTGCATTTCATTGTAATTCATTTCACGCTCCACGCGAACGGGATAAAGATCTCCCCGAACTTCTCCATGGCGTAGCCGTCGGTCATGCCGGAGATATAGTCCACCGCGGCGCGGCCCTTGCCCTCTCGCTCGGCAATGAGCTGCAGCTCCCGGGGCATTTTCTCGGGGTGGTTTACATAATACTCATAGAGCTTTTCCATCACGCCCTGCACCTTGTCCTCCTCCCCCTTGGCGACGGGGTTGGTGTAGACGTCGGCAAACATATAGCGATGGAAAAAGTCAAAGGTCTCCTGCATCCGGGGCGACATCTGGAGCGTACCGTCCGTACTGTTGCGGATTAGATCTGTGACGAGGGCGTTGATGCGCTCGCTGTTTCGTTCCCCGCAGTCGCGGCGGATGCGCTCAGGCACGGCGTAGCTGCGGATGACGCCCGCGCGGATAGCGTCGTCCAGGTCGTGGTTTATGTAAGCAATGCGGTCGCACAGGCGCACACAGGTGGCCTCGCAGGTATCGTCTGGCTTGCCGTAGGTGTGGTTCAGGATGCCCATGCGGGTTTCATAGCAGAGGTTCAGGCCCTGCCCGTCCCGTTCCAGCACATCCACCACGCGCAGGCTCTGCTCGTAGTGCTTGAAGCCGCCGGGGTAAATGACGTTCAGCGCCCGCTCCCCGGCATGGCCGAAGGGCGTGTGGCCCAGATCGTGCCCAAGGCCGATGGCCTCCGCCAGATCCTCATTGAGGCCCAGGGCGCGGGCCACGGTGCGGGCCAGGCGCGTGACCTCCAGCGTATGGGTCAGGCGCGTGCGGTAATGATCCCCCTCGGGCCGCAGGAAAACCTGGGTCTTGTGCTTGAGGCGGCGGAAGGATTTGGCGTGGGTGATCCGGTCCACATCCCGCTGGAAGCAGGTGCGGATCCCGCACTCCTCCTCCGGCTGCAGCCGCCCGCGTGTATCCGCCGCCCGCACCCCATAGGGGCCGACGATCAGGCTCTCGAGCTGTTCTCTCTCCTCTCTCGGACAGGTCATGCGCTTCACCGCCTTTTGAAAGACATAAGAGCAAGGGATTTTTCCTTCCCTTACTCTTATACGACGTCAATTCTTATTTCCCTTTATTTTTTTTAAAAAAATTTTTCGGAAAATGCACCGCCGAAAAACAGCGATGCATTTGTACTTTCTTTATTGCGCCTGCTTTAAGGCATTCAATTCTTTATTATGCTTTTTAACGGCCTCTTCCAGAACGACAACTCTGCCCGTCAATTCATCCTGCTTTTCCAGGCGGTTGATCTTTTCAAGCAAAACTTCGTGCCCTTCTGCCAGGATTTGAAGCTTCGGATTGACCTCCGATTCAATAATCGCCATCATGTCATTGCGCGTTTCTTCCCGGTTTTGCCTGAGCAATTCGGTCATCTCAGCGCGCATCTCTTCTCTGTACTTCTTCATTTCGTCGCGCGTTTCGATTCTGTTTTTCTCCAGCAATGCGGTCATCTCAGCGTGCGTTTCGATTCTGTTCTTCTCCAGCAATGCGGTCATCTCAGCATGCATTTCGTTTCTGCTTTGCTCCAGCTCAGCATGCATTTCGTTTCTGCTTTGCTCCAGCTCAGCACGCATTTCGCTTCTGCTTTGCTCCAGCTCAGCATGCATTTCGTTTCTGCTTTGTTCCAGCAACTTGCTTATGATCTGAATATCATTGGAATCCAACATTGCATCTCACCTCGCCTCATGCGTATTGTATCATCGCCGTCATTTCATTGTCAATGCGAACTTGCCGGAATGCTATTCGGTTTCGTCACCGCAGCGGGACGGCGCGGAAGCTCTCGCCCGTGACGCGCACCTGAACGCCGCCAGCGGTCTGGTCGAAGATGCGCGCGGCGAAAGCCTCGCTCTGCTCCTCCGGCACCAGCACCTTGAGGGTAACGCCCGCGCCGTACTCCACATCCTCGACGATGCCGCCGGCGGAGGCCGCCTCCAGCTTGAGCTTTTCCATCTGGGCGTAGGAGCAGGGAAGCTCCGTCTCCACCCAGCGGCGCACGGCGGAGATGCCGGCGGCCTGAAGCGCGTCGACGGTGCTTTTGGTATAGGCGCGCAGAAGCCCGCCGGTACCCAGCAGCACGCCGCCGAAATAGCGCGTCACCACGCACACGGCGTTCGTGACGCTCTGGCGGCGCAGCACCTCCAGCATGGGGATGCCGGCGCTGCCCTGGGGCTCGCCGTCGTCGCTGTAGCGCTCGGGGCCGTCCTTGATGCTGTAGCACCAGCAGTTGTGCCGGGCGTCGTAGTATTTCTTTTTCATATCGGCGATGAAGGCGCGGGCCTCATCCTCGCTCTCCACCATGCGCACATGGCCGAGAAAGCGGGAGCGCTTTTCGGTGAACTCCGCCTCGCCGGGGCCGGTGGGGATATAATACTCGCTCATGTCTCCCATTCCTCTTTGGGCTCCACATAGCCCGGGATATAGGCCTTGACCCTGCCGAAAAGCTCCGGCGGGACGATGGCCTCCAGCTCCACGCCGTCCTCGGTGTACTCGCTTTTCAGTACCGCCGCCTCGCGGTTGAGGCTGTCGAGAAGGCCTGCGGCGGCGTAGGGCAGGCGGATCGTCACATGGTGTTTGCCGCGGTCAAGGCGGGCAGAGAGCAGCTGCATCAGCTCCTGCGCGCCCTCCCCGCTTTTGGCGGAGATACAGACCGTATCCTCCCCGTGGGGCAGGATGCCGAAATAGGCGTCGCACTTGTTGTACACGCGGATGCAGGGCGTGGCCTCGGCGCCGAGCTGGCGGATCAGCTCGTCCACCACGCGGGCCTGCTCCGGCCACTCGGGATTGGAGATGTCGATCACGTGCAGCAGCACGTCCGCATACTGCAGCTCCTCAAGCGTCGCCTTGAAGGCCTCGATCAGGTGGGTCGGGAGCTTGCGGATAAAGCCCACAGTGTCGGACAAAAGGATCTCCTGCGTCTCGTCCACCTTCAGGCGGCGGGTGGTGGTGTCCAGGGTGTCAAAGAGCCTGTCGTTTGCCGGGATGTCGGAGCCCGTGAGGCAGTTTAAGAGCGTGGACTTGCCGGCGTTGGTGTAGCCCACCAGGGCCACGACGGGCATGGCGTTTTTCTCGCGCCGCCTCCGCTGGGTGCCGCGCACCTTGCGCACCTCCGCCAGCTCCTCCTCCAGCTTCTGGATCTTGCGGCGGATGTGGCGGCGGTCTGTCTCAAGCTGGGTCTCGCCCGGGCCGCGGGTGCCGATGGGGGACGAGCCGCCCGAGGCCGTCTGCCGCACCAGATGGGTCCACATGCCGGTCAGGCGGGGCAGCAGATACTTGTACTGCGCAAGCTCCACCTGCAGCTGTCCCTCGCGCGTCCTGGCCCGCTGGGCAAAAATATCCAGAATGAGACCGGAGCGATCGAGCACCTTCACGCCCAGCTCTTCCGACAAAACCCGCATCTGGGAGGGCGAGAGCTCGTTATCAAAAACGGCGAGGTCGCACTCGTTTGCCTCGATCAGCTCCTTGAGCTCCTTCACCTTGCCGTCGCCGAGAAAGCTGCGCGGCTCGGGCGTAGGCCGGGCCTGGATCATGGAGGCGACCGCCTCCCCCCCTGCGGTCTCCACGAGGGCGGCAAGCTCCTCCATGGTCACGTCGCTGGAGCGCTCATGCACGTCCATGCTGGCCGCGGCAAGCCCCGCCAGCACAGCGCGTTCTTTTTTCGTTTCGTTAGGTTCCATAGTTTCTCCGTTGAAAAAGTTGTTTCAGCAGGGCGCATCCTTTTTCGAATGAGAGCATGCATTTCGCATTCTCTCATTCGACGCTACGCCGCTCCCTTTTCCCCGAAGGTAGGCAGACGGCTCGGCTCCGGGGTGACGATCTCGCTGCCGTCGCTGTAGCGCAGCAGATAGGAGGCCGCGGCGATGAACTCCTCGTCGCTCATGTTGAGGCCGCAGGTCACCGTCAGCAGGATCTGCCGCTGAGGCACGAAGTCTGCGTCCTCCGCCATGCGCCGGCGGGAATCGGCAAAGTAGGAGCTGGGCGTGAGCTTGAGAATCTGCGCCACGCGCTGCTCCTCCACCTTTGCCAGCACAAAGTCCTTGAGATAATAGGTAGAGGTCTGCAGGCGCACTCCCTGGGGCATCATGAGATGGGGATAGAGGCCGTTGTAGATCTCCTGGGCGCTTTCCAGCGAGCAGAGCTCCGCCATGACGAAAAGCCCCTCGTCCTCCTTCCCGCTCCTGGGCAGATACTGAAACTCAATGTACGCATGCTCGGCAAGCTGCCCGTCCGCGTCCAGCAGCACGTCATGCTGGGTCTTTTTGAGGCTGAGCTTTTCATAGCCGGCATAGCTCTCCCCGAAAACGGCAGAGGGCAGGAAATTATAAGGAAAGAGAGCCGCGCACTGCTTGTGGGAATACGTCTCCCGCAGGCTGTCCGGCGCGGCGCCGGGGTTGTTCATCAGAAGCAGAGCCGCCTCGTTCCAGACATAGCGCTCGGGGCTGCCGCCGCCGAAGGCCGGGGCCTGCGTCGGCACGGGGGTGGGCTTGGTGTCCACCGCGGGCATCTGCCAGGGCTCCAGCGGCTCCGTCTTTCCGCAGGCTGTGAGCAGCGGGCACAGCAGGCACAGGGCCAGCAGCGCCGCGATCATTCTTCTCATGTTCCGTCCTCCCTTCCGGGATCGTTTTCCGAATGTGTATTATACCTTATTTCCCTGCGTTTGCCAAGGGCTCAGAACCAACGGTTCTGCCGCTTGCGGCGCATGAAGTCGCCCTTGATCTCCACAAGGATGATGTCGCTGCCCACGCGCACGATGTTCTTCCAGGGCAGGATATAGTCCTCCTCCCGCCCCAGCAGGCCGAACAGGCGCGGCCTGCCCGGAGCAACCAGAGAGGCGATGCAGCCCTCCCGGTCATCCAGCTCCAGGTCGCAGGCATAGCCCAGGCGATACCCCGTGTGGATGTCGATGATCTCCTTGTAGCGCAGCTCGGAAAAATAGCTCATCATGGAATCCCCCCTCCGGGCACATTCTATTCCCGGGAGATTATGTCCTATTCCGGCGCTTGCGGGAAGATTGCGCGGGACACGGCATCAGCCCCTGCGGTTTTTTCACATCAGGAGGCTTTTTTCTTCCCCGGCTCGGGGAGCTGGACCAGGATGATGGCGGCGAACATGATGATGCAGCCGATCAGCTCCCGGGCGCTCATGCGCTCATGCAGGAGCAGAGCGCCGGAGAGGGCGGCAAAGACAGCCTCGAAGCTCATGAGCAGGGATGCCACCGTGGGCTCCGTGATGCGCTGGGCCACCATCTGCAGGGTGTAGCCCACACCGCCGGAGATGACGCCGCAGTAGAGGATCGGGACCGCCGCAGAGCGGATCTTATCCCAGCTCGGCTCCTCAACGATCAGGGCGATCACGCCGGAGATCAGCGCCACCGTGAGAAACTGCACCGCCGAAAGCCGGACGGGATCGGCCTGGCGGGAGAAATGGTCGCAGCAGAGGATGTGCCCGGTGAAGAGGACCGCGCAAACCGCCACCAGGGCGTCGCCCCTCGTGAGGCGGAAATCCTCCGTCACGCAGAGAAGATACATGCCCGCAACGCCGATGGCGATGGCAAACCATACATGCGGCGAGCTGCGCTTTTTAAAAAGCAGGTAGTTGACGAGGGGCACCAGCAGGATATAGAGCGCCGTGATAAAGCCGGCCTTTCCGGCTGTGGTGGTGACCATGCCGTACTGCTGGAAAAGGCTTGCTCCCGTGAGGAAGAGGCCGCAGCAGATCCCGCCGGGGATCGCGCTTCTGACTGAGCGCTTCTCTTCGGCGGCGTCTCTGCCCCCGCGCCGCAGCAGGAAGGCCGCAAGTCCTGTGGCCAGGGCCGCAAGCCACATGCGCGCGGAGGTAAAGGTGACAGGCTCAATGCTCTCCATGCCGACCCGCTGGGCGACAAAGGCCGTGCCCCAGATCATGGCCGTAAGGAGCAGCAGCATATTGCCGAGCATCTTTTCGTTTTTCATTCCAACCACACCTTTGACAGCATGAAACGCAGCGGCTGCCCAGGCAGACACGTTTTACTGCGCTCTTCATACAAAATAAAACAATGCTGACAGTATAAGGCGAAATTTTTCCGGTCGCAAGTGTGGAAAATGCACAACTCTCTTGTTGACTTCCCTCCGTCATTAGCGTAAAATAACCATAGTACTATAGGATTTTTAAGTGCTTCTCACCTGCACTCATCTTTACCAAATACAGAAGGACTGATCGTGATGAAAAAAGAAAACAAGGAAGCCTCGGAAACCAAAAAAGCGGGAAAGGCCGGCCGCAAGCAGGAAAAGGATGCCGGGAGCAAGGATCAGCTCAAGGCCGAGATCAAGGCCCTGCGCGCCCGCCTGGTGGCGCAGCAGCAGCTTGTCCGGGAAAAGGGTCTGCCCATCCTCGTGCTGGTGGAGGGCTGGGCCGCCGCCGGCAAGGGCAGCCTCATCAACGAGCTGATCAGTGAGATCGACCCGAGAAACTACAACGTCACCTCCCCGGTGATCACGCCGGAGGCGCTCAGCCGCTATCCCTTCCTCTATCCCTACGCCAAGGCCATCCCGGAAAACGGCAAGATCATGTTCTATGATTCCGGCTGGATGGAGGACTGCGTGCGCAAGATCCTGTGCCGGGACATTACGAAGGATGCATATAAAAAGCGCGTACGCGCCGTCAACGAGTTTGAGCGGCAGCTGCGCGACGGCGGCTATCTCGTGCTCAAGCTCTTTGTGGACATCAGCGAGAAGGAGCAGCGCAAGCGCATCACCGCCCTGCGCGAGAGCTTTGAGACCTCCTGGCGCGTCTCACCCGAGGATTTGTGGCAGATGGACGAGCATGACGCCTTCCGCAAGACCTACGAGTCCTTCATGGAGAAGACCGGCGAGGTCATTCCCTGGCACAAGCTGGACGGGAGCAAGCGCAGCCTTGCCGCCCGGGACGCGCTGAAGCTGCTGGTTACGGCGATCGACAAAGCCCTGGCGGAGGGGCGTTATGTCGGCAAGCCCTTTCAGGAGGACTTCCCTCTGCTCAAGATGCCGAAGCTCCGGAATGTGGATCTCTCCCCCGCCCTCACGGATGAGGAGTACGACAAGGAGCTCAAGAAGCTGCAGAAGCGCCTGGGCGAGCTGCACAACGTCATCTACCTCAAGAAGATCCCGGTCATCCTCTGCTATGAGGGTTGGGACGCAGCCGGCAAGGGCGGCAACATCCGCCGCGTTGCCAAGCCCCTGGATCCCCGCGGCTTTGACGTGATGCCCATCGCCTCTCCGGAGCCGCATGAGAAAAACCGGCAGTACCTCTGGCGCTTCTGGACAAGGCTCCCCCGCAGCGGCCATGTCTGCATCTTTGACCGCACCTGGTACGGCCGCGTCATGGTGGAGCGGATCGAGGGCTTCTGCGAGGAGGACGACTGGAAGCGCGCCTACAACGAAATCAACGAGTTTGAGCGGCAGCTCACCGACTGGGGCGCCGTGGTGCTCAAGTTCTGGATCCATGTAGACCAGGACACCCAGCTCCAACGCTTCAACGACCGGCAGAACACCCCGGAGAAGGCCTGGAAGCTGACCGAGGAGGACTGGCGCAACCGTGAAAAGTGGCCCCAGTATGAGCAGGCCATCGACGAGATGCTGGAGAAGACCAGCACAAAGAACGCCCCCTGGTTCATCATCGAATCCAACGATAAGAAATACGCCCGCATCAAGGCCCTGCGCATCGTGATCGACGCGCTGGAGAAGGCCTGCAAAGAGCGGCTTGCATAAGGAGATCGGCATCTTTATGGCGCAGAAAGAGAAGAAGGCCGCTGCCGAGAAAAAGGCAGCCGCCGAAAAGAAGATGGCTTCCGAGAAAAAGGCGGCCTCTGAGAAAAAGGCAGCTTCCGAGAAGAAGGCGGCCTCCGAGAAGAAGGCGGCCTCCGAGAAGAAAACGGCCTCCGAGAAGAAGGCGGCCTCCGAGAAGAAGGCGGCCTCCGAGAAGAAGGCGGCCTCCGAGAAAAAAACGACGGCCAGGAAGAAGGCAGCCGAGAAAAAGCTGACAGCGGAGGAGAAGAGGATCGCCCCCGTCGAAAAGCAGCTGGAGGCAGAGCGCAGGGCCGCCGAGGAGAGCATTTACATCAACCGGGAGCTGAGCTGGCTTGCGTTTAACGAGCGCGTGCTGCTGGAGGCGTCGAGCCGGAAGGTGCCGCTGCTGGAGCGGCTCAAGTTCCTGATGATCTATCAGTCAAACCTCACAGAGTTTTACCGGGTGCGCATCGGCATTCTGACTCACCGCGCCCTGCTGACGCCGGAGAAGCGGGATCCGCTGTCCGGAATGCTGCCGGACACGACCATCCAGGAGGTGCTGCGCATCACGCGCGAGCAGCAGGCCCTGATGGAGAGCATCTGGAAAAACATCCGGGGCGAGCTGCGGGAAAACGGGGTTGACGTGCTGGACTTCAAGAAGATCAGCAAGGTGGATGAGCTGATGAGCAAGAAGCTCTTCGGCGATATCAAGGATATGCTCTTCCCCAAGATCGTCAGCTTAAATCAGCCCTTCCCCTTCCTGTGGAACGGGGAATCCAATGTGATCGCCTTTCTGGGCCGGGGTGCGGCGCAGAAGCTGGCGGTGATCGCCCTGCACCGGATGCCCGCCTACCTGAGCTTTGAGATCAACGGCTGTCAGAAGATCGTGCTCACCGCCCAGCTTGTCCGGCACTTCCTGCCCCTGCTGCTGAAAAAGGAAAACATCCAGCAAAGCGCCATTGTGGAGGTCACGCGCAATGCCGATGTGTTCCTGGCCGACGCCGCAGATTGGGCGGACGAGGATCTGCGCGTCAAGGTGTCCTCCATGCTCTCCAAGCGCAAGCGGGAAATGCCGGTGCGGGCCAGGATCTACGGCAAGCTCTCCGAAGCGAACCGCGCCCTGCTCATCAAAAAGCTGCATGTGCCCGAGCGCAGCGTTTTCACCCAGACAGTCCCCTTTGATCTCTCCTTCCGCTCCTGCATCGGCGGGCACGAGAATTTCAAATATGAGGAGCGCCGCCCCTCCCGCGACATCGGCCTTAAGAAGGGCGAATACTTTGCCTATATCGAAAAGCACGATCTGCTGCTGAGCTTCCCCTTCCAGAGCATGATGCCCTTTGTGGACCTCATATACGAGGCGGCCGACGATCCGGAGGTTCTGTCCATCAAGATCACCCTCTACCGCATGTCCGGCAGCAGCAAGATCGCCGCGGCCCTGGCTTATGCCGCCGACAAGGGCAAGGATGTGCTGTGCCTGCTGGAGCTGCGCGCAAGGTTTGACGAGCAGAACAACATCGACTATTCCGAAATGCTGGAGGACGCAGGCTGCCGCGTGATCTACGGCCTGCCGAATCACAAGGTGCACTCCAAGCTCTGCGTCATCACCCGCCAGCATGAGGACAACATCAGCCGCATCACCCAGGTCGGCACCGGCAACTATAACGAGGTCACGGGCGAGCAGTATACCGATCTGTCCCTCATCACCGCCAAGGAAGAGGCCGGGCTCGACGCCGAGGAAGCCTTTGCCGCCCTTTTGAGCGGAGAGCTGCCGCCGGAGGCGCACTGTCTCTGGATCGCCCCGAAGAGCTTCAAGTCCCGTGTGATGGAATTTCTCGACCGCGAGATGGCGAAGGGCCCGGCAGGCCGCGTGGCCATCAAGTGCAATGCCATGAACAACGTCGACATCATGGAAAAGCTCATCGCCTGCTCGCAGGCGGGCGTGAAGATCGAGCTCTTCATCCGCGGCATCTGCTGCCTGCGTCCCGGCGTCCCGGGCCAGACCGAAAATATCACCGTGACGAGCGTGGTGGGCCGCTGGCTGGAGCACTCGCGTATCTACAGCTTCGGCGAGGGAGAGGCTCAGCGCATGTTCATCGGGTCGGGGGACCTGCTCAACCGCAATCTGGAGCGGCGCGTGGAGGCCTTTATGGAGGTCTTGACGCCCGATACCCGCGAGCAGATCAATACCGTGCTCGACGCGCTCCGGCATGACCGGGAGAAATCCCGCCGCATGCAGCCGGACGGAAGCTACATCCGCGAAAAGGGCGGTAAGGGCACCAGCTCCCAGGAGGCGCTGTACCGTTACTTCAGCGCCTACAAGGTGAAGCTGGAGGAGGCAGCGCCGGAGCCCAGCGCCGCCGCAGCCGACGAGGCTCCCAAGGCTCCCGCAAGGCGCGGCCGCCGGGCCGCCGCAGCCGACGAGGCTCCCAAGCCCCCCGCAAAGCGCGGCCGCCGGGCCGCCGCAGCCGATGAGGCTCCCAAGGCTCCCGCAAAGCGCGGCCGCCGGGCCGCCAAAACCGGCAACGAGTCCAACAAATAATCATACGGAGGATACATCAATGGCTGAAAGCTACAATATCTGCCTGGACGTGGGCGGGACCAAGGTGCTCGGCGCCATCTTCAACGAGAAGGACGAGATCATTTACCGGCTGAAAAAGCGCTCCAAGAGCGAGGGCGAGGGTTCGGCCGACGTGGAAAAGGTCATCATCAGCGTGGTGGAGGAGATGATCCAGCAGTCCGGCATCAACCGGAAAAAGCTCAACGCCATCGCCTCCTGCGCCCCCGGGGTCATCGACCAGGACAAGGGCATCGTGCTCTTTACGCCGAACCTTCCCTGGCGCAACTACGACATTGCCGGGGCCATGAAAAAGAAATTCGGCGTCCCCTTCTTTGTGGGCAACGACGTGAACCTGGGCGTCCTCGGTGAATACAAATTCGGCGCGGCAAAGGGCTACAAGAACATTGTCGGCTTCTTCCCCGGCACCGGCATGGGCGGCGGCCTGATCCTCAACGGCAAGCTCTTCACCGGCAATCAGTTCATGGCGGCAGAGTACGGCCACATGATCCTCGACCCGGACGGGCCTCTCTGCGGCTGCGGTCAGAGCGGCTGCCTGGAGGTCTTCTCCAGCAAGCGCGGCATGTCCGATTACATCCGGCAGCAGGTCGCCCGCAAGCGCCCGTGCATGCTGGCTGAGGATGTGCAGGACGGCGGCATCTTCCGCAGCAAGCGCCTCAAAAAGGCGCTGGCTCAGAACGATGAGGTGGCCATGGAGGCCGTCGACCGCGCCTGCCATTATCTGGCCATCGCCACCGGCAACATGATCAACACCATCGCCCCGGATCTGGTGATCTACGGCGGCGGCATCATGGAGGCCATCGGCGATGTGTTCCTGCAGAAGATCCTTGCCGAGGTGGACCGCTACTGCATGATTTCGATCCGCCCGCTTGTGGACTTCAAGGTCGCCGCCCTCGGGGACGACTCCATTCTCTACGGGGATCTGGCCCTCATCAAGGGACTGTAAAGAACAGACAAGCATCGCAGGAAGGGCGCCGCTTCGAAATGTGCGGCGCCCTTCCTGTCGTCTTTTGCGCTTTGCTTGACTTTTCCCCGGCGCAAGGGTAAACTGATACAACATTCTGCGCATAACATTCTACGCACATGGAGAGGCGAAATGAGCGAAACGCAGCGAAAAACGGAATATCTCTGGGCGGCGCTCATGGCGCTGGTGATCCTCGGCTACCTCGCCGTGTTCACGGTGATCGACTTTCGGGGCTTTGCGCGCCTTGCTACCTCCGACATATATGAGGACACGCTGGCAGCCCGGCTCATGTGGGAGCAGAAGACCCTCTTCCCGAAGAACTACCTCTTCGGCAATCAGCTCTATGTGGCGGCAACGCCGGTGCTGGCGGCGCTGTTCTATGGTCTCACCGGCAGCATGAACCGCGCCATGGCCTGGGCTACGCTCGTCATGTCGGTATTTCTGCTGCTGTCCATGCTGTGGATGCTGCGCGCCTGCGTGAAGCGGCTCTCACTCCGGACTGCCGCCGTGCTGGTTTTTCTGGCCTCGATCTTCGGGCCCTTCTCCGTCTTCCGGGAGGAGGGGCAGCAGCTCTTCTTCGCCATGTGCAGCTTCTATGCCTGCTATCTGATCTGCTTCTTTGTGGTGCTGGGGGACTATGCGCGCGCTCTTTCCTCCGAGGCGCGGCGGCCCGGGGCGCTGCTTTTGTCCGCGCTTTTGTGCTTTGCTCTCGGGATGCAGAGTCTCCGGCAGACCTGCGTGCTGATCCTGCCTCTATTGTGTTATGAGCTGCTTGCCGCCCTCTGCCGCTTTCTGAAAAAGCAGCCGCTCTATCCCACAGGGCAGCGTATGCGCCTTTGGCGGGCGCTCTGCTATACGGCGGCAAACGGGCTGGGCCTTGTTTTCGTCCGCCTCCTGCCGGTGCGGCGGCATGAGATTTTCGAGGGCGCATCCGTTTTCTCCGGGGCGTCCGTTTCCGAAAAGCTGCGGGATTTACACACCGCGCTCATCACCGTGTCAGGCTATGACGTGACGCGGCAGAGCGAGCACCGGCTTTTCTTCATCCTGCTCTTTCTCGCGCTGACGCTGCTGGTGCTTGCCGCGGCAGCCCTGCTGCTGCGCCGGGGACGGCGCGTATCCGGCGCGGCGGCCTGCTTCTGGCTGGTGTCGCTGCTCGGCTGCCTTGCGGTGATCGCGGCCTCCTTTGTCAGCTCCGTGCAGCTTCGGCCCATCTATCTTTTCCTCTACTATACGCTCCCGGCCCTGTCGCTGGCGCTGATCGGAGAGCGTCTCAGGCCCCGGCTCCGCGCGGCGCTGATGGCGGTCTTCTGTGTGCTCTCGGGCGCAAACCTCTATTTCAGCTATCACGACGATCTGCGCGTGGCCCTGGCAGAGGAGCCCACCCCCGCTCAGCAGATCTCCGACTGGGCCGTGGCGCAGGGCTATGAGCTGGTATACGGCAGTCAGTCCACCTGCGCGCCCTATATCGCCGTCTGCTCCGACGGGGCGCTGACCGCCGGCTGCTGGCAGGATGATTTTCCCTTCAAGGTCTCCCCGCACATCAACATCCGGGACGTGTACCATATTGAGGATTACAAGCGCGCGATCTTCGTTTTCCTGGAGACGGAAGCCCCGGCCCTCCTCGCCGAGTGCGATGCCAACGGCGCCGAGATGAGCTTCCACGGGCAGTACGGCCCCTATCTTGTCTACACCGCCTCCCAGCAGTGCCTCTGGCCGGTCACGGAGCTGATCGACTACGCCCCGCGCTTCCCGGAATATAACTGAAAAGCCATAAGCCCCCACGCTTTTCGCGTGGGGGCTCAATGTTTGTTACGCCTGGAAATCCACGATGATGTGTCTCGGGCAGACCTCGGCGCATTTGCCGCAGCCGATGCACTTGGCGGGGTCGACCTCAGCCAGGGCGTCCTTGACGACGATGGCGCCCGCCGGGCATTCGCGCTGACACTTCATGCAGCCGATGCAGCCGGCCTTGCAGACCTTCATCACGACGCCGCCCTTGTCATGGCTGGAGCAGCCGGGCTCTACGCGCTGGCTCTCCGGAATGAGCTTGACGATGCTCTTGGGGCAGATGTCCACACACGCGCCGCAGCCGACGCAGTTCGAGCGGTTCACCTGAGCAATGCCGTTTACGATGTGCATGGCGTCAAACTGGCAGGCGCGCACACAGTTGCCGAGACCGATGCAGGCGAAGGTGCAGAGCTTGTTGCTCTTGCCGCCGAAGAGCATGGCGGCCTGGCAGTCCTCGGGTCCGGTGTAGTTGAAGCGCTTTTCCGCCACCCCCTCGCAGCCGGAGCAGGGGACGAAGGCGACCATTTTCTCACCGGCCTCATTGGCTGCGCCCATGATCTCGGCCACCCTGGCAGCCGTCTCTGCGCCGCCCGCGACGCAGCGGTTGCAGGGGGCCTCTCCCTTTGCGACCGCGGCGGCGTAACCGTCACAGCCGGGGTAGCCGCAGCCGCCGCAGTTGGCGCCGGCCAGGGCCTCGCGCACGGCGGCCTGCTTGGGATCGACCTTCACATAGAAGATCTTGGAGGCGTAGGCCAGCAGCGCGCCGAAGATACCGCCCAGCACGCCGAGGACCAGCATAGCAAGCAAAATCGTTTTCATACGCCGCCCTCCTTATACCGGGATCGCCATGCCGCTGAAGCCCATGAAGGCCAGGGCCACCAGCGCGGCGGAGACGAGACAGATGGAGAAGCCGCGGAAGCACTCGGGATACTCGGCAAACTCCACGCGCTCGCGCACGCTCGCAAAGAGCACGATGGCGAGCAGGAAGCCGATGCCGCCGGTGATGCCGTAGACCAGAGACTCGATGAAGTTATAATTGTTCTGGACGTT
This sequence comes from Oscillospiraceae bacterium, assembly GCA_902790375.1. Lineage (GTDB taxonomy): Bacteria > Bacillota > Clostridia > Oscillospirales > Oscillospiraceae > Limivicinus. The sequence continues at coordinate 16,600 of CADARY010000022.1, forward strand.
CAGCAGCACCACGCCGAGCACCGCGCAGTTGGTGGTGATGAGGGGCAGGAAGATGCCCAGCGCGGAGTAGAGCGAGGGGACCATTTTTTTCAGGAACATCTCCACGAACTGAACCAGCGCGGCGATGACCAGAATGAAGGCCAGGGTCTGCAGAAATTCCAGATGCAGCGCGACCAGGATATACTCATTGATGACCCAGCAGATCGCGGAGGCCAGGCCCATGACGAACACCACCGCAAGGCCCATGCCGAGCGCCGTGTCCACCTTGTTCGAGCAGCCCAGGAAGGGGCAGCAGCCGAGGAACTGGGAGAAGATGAAGTTGTTGATCAGGATCGCTCCCAGTGAGATGGTGATGATACTGCTAAGCATTATTTCTCAGCCTCCTTCTTCTCTTCCGCTTTCTTGGCTTTTTTGTCCTCGGCCTTCTTGAGGGCGTACTGCATCGCGGCGATGAGCAGGCCCAGCGTCAGAAAGCCGCCGAAGGGCAGGGTCATGATGGATGCGCCGTAGCTCTCCGGGAAGATCTGGATACCGGCGCCCGTCCCGTCGAGGGTGAAGCGGAAGCCGTTTGCCACGTCGATGAGGCCGCCGCCGAAGCGGCCGGAGCCGAGCAGCTCACGCACGACACACATCACGATCAGCACGCAGGTGTAGCCCAGGCCCTGGAAAATGCCGTCGAAGAAGGAGTCCTTCACGGGCATCTTCTGGCAGAAGGCTTCGGCGCGGCCGATGATGATACAGTTGACGACGATCAGCGGGATGAAGACGCCGAGCGCCTCGCTCAGCGCGGGGACAAAGGCCTTGAGCAGCATGTCCACGATGGTGACGAAGCCTGCGATGACGACCACGAAGATGGCAAGACGGATCTCGCCGGGGATGATTTTGCGGATGGCCGAGATAACCACGTTGCAGCAGGTGAGGATGATGAGCACCGAAAGGCCCATGCCGATGCCGTTGAAGAGCGTCGTCGTGATGGCCATGGTGGCGCACATGCCGATCTGCTGGACCAGGACGGGGTTATTGGTGATCAGGCCCTCGGTAAACTGTTTTTTACGATTCATTCAGACAGCCCTCCTCAGCTCAGAGATTCGACGGCCAGGATGGACGTGGCGACGGCCTCGGTAATGGCACGGGAGGTAATCGTCGCGCCGGTCAGGGCGTCGATGCTGCCGCCGGCGTTGGAGAGGGCAATGCTCTCATCCTGGCCGACAAACTGTTTGCGGAAGTTCACGCCGACCTCGCCGGTGCTGGCGGCGTTGGCGCCGAGGCCGGAGGTCTCGGAATGCTCAATCACGGAGATGCCGGTGCACTTAAAGTCGTTGTCCACGCCGACGGCGAGGGTGATGTTGCCCTGCGCGCCGGAGAAGGTGGAGGTCACGACATACCCCGCGCCCTCCGCCTTATGTACGGTCTGGACAGTCGGGAAGTCGGGGTTTGAAAAGTCGATCAGCTCGAAGCGGTCGGCCTGCAGGACGCTGGCAAAGGCTGCGGCGGTCTTGGCCTGCTTCTGCGCGTCGATGACGGGGTAGGTCAGCTCATTGACCACGCCGAGCACGCCCGCCACGATGGCGCTGACGGCGAAAAGAACGAGGGCCAGCTTCACAATTTTATTCATGACACAGCCTCCTTCTTCGCGTTCTTGCCGGCGGTCTTCTGCGCGAGGAAATCCGAGCGGGAGACGCCGAACTGGCGGCGGTGGCAGGCCTTGTCGATAGCCCAGGTGCAAAGGTTCATGATCAGGATCGCGTAGGAGCAGCCCTCCGCATAGCCGCCGAAATAGCGGATCAGCATGGTCAGCAGACCGATGCCGATGCCGTAGATGATCTGCCCGCTGATGGTGACAGGGCTCGTTGCATAGTCGGTCGCCATGAAGATGCCGGTAAACATCACGCCGCCGGCGCACACGTTCTGCAGCGCCCACTCAAAGCGGCCGTAGCCGGCATGCCCGCCGAGGAAGCTCACAGCGAAAACCGTGCCGATCACGGACAGCGGGATACGCCAGCGGATGACCTTGCGGGCAATGAGGTAGGCCGCGCCCGCGAGGATGGCGAAGGAGCTGATCTCGCCGATGCTGCCGGGGATGGCGCCGAAGAAGCTCTGCGCGAGGGTATAGGGCATGGGGCTGTCGCCGTAGAGGTAGCCCAGCGGGGTGGCGGAGGTCACGCCGTCGATCATGACGACGGTCAGCACGCCCGAATAGGACGCCGTGAGGAAGGCGCGGCCCGCAAGGGCGGGGTTTAAGAAGTTCTTGCCGATGCCGCCGTAGAGCTGCTTGACGATGACGATGGCAAAAAAGTCCCCGATCACGGCCATCCAGACCGGCGTCTGCGGGGGCAGAACCATGACCAGCAGCAGGCCCGTCACGGCGGCGGAGAGATCGTCGATGGTGATGGACTTTTTCAGCAGGCGGCGGTAGGCCCATTCAAAGAACACGCAGCCCGCCATGCTCGATACCACGAGCAGCAGCGCATGCCAGCCGAAGCGGTACACGCCGAAGCCCACGATGGGCAGCGTTGCGATGATCACGTCCAGCATGATGCGCTGGGTGTCGCGCACGGTGCGTACCTGGGGCTGGTATGTCACGTCAAAAATCATGCGTTCGTTTTTCTCGTTCATTTCCTGGCCTCCTTTGCAGCGGCCTCCGCCCTGGCCTTTTCCTTGGCAGCCCTGGCCTGCAGCATGAGCTTGGCGGTCTTGAAGGCGTGGGTCAGCGGCATTCTCGCGGGGCAGCGGAAGGTGCAGCTGCCGCATTCGATGCAGTCGGTCACATGGTATTTCTCCAGCATCTCGAAGTTGCGCTTCTTGTAATACTGGTACATGTAGGTCGGCTCAAGCCGCATGGGACAGACGTTGATGCACTTGCCGCAGCGGATGCACACCGGCTCCTCCACGGTGCGGTCCTCCTCCTCGGTAAAGAAGAGCAGGCCCGCGGTGCCCTTGACGGTGACCGCCTCGAGGGTGGTGGCGCAGATGCCCATCATCGGCCCGCCCAGGACGATCTTGCGCGGGGTGCGCACAAAGCCGCCCACCTGCTCGGCAATGTACCCGAAGTTCGTGCCGACGCGGATCACGGCGTTGGCAGGCCCCTTCACGGCGCTGCCGGCTACGGTGACGATGCGCTCGATGACGCTCTTGCCCTCATAGCAGGCCTGATAGATGGCATAGGCGGTGCGGGTGGAGATGACGCAGCAGCCGACGCCCGCGGGCAGCCCGCCGGGCTTGACCTCGCGGCCGGTGAGGGTCTTGATCTGCATCTTCTCGCCGCCCTGGGGGTAGATCGTGCTCTCCGGCACGATCTCGATCCCGTACTTTGCAGCGCCGTGGGCATTGAGCAGATCGATGGCGTCCTGCTTGTTCTTCTCAATGCCGTAATAGACCTTCTCCACGCCCTGGGCGATGCGGGCAAGCTCGATGCCCTTCAAAAGCTCGTCCGGGTACTGGAGCATGGTCAGGTGGTCGCCGTTGATATAAGGCTCGCACTCGGCGCCGTTGATGATCAGCGTGTCTACCTTACCGCGGCCGCTGGAGATTTTGAAGGCCGTGGGGAACATGGCGCCGCCCATGCCGACGACGCCGGCCTCCCGGATGCGCCGGAGGATCGCCTCGGGGTCCTTGAGCTGGGCCGGGGTCAGCGGCTCCATCAGCTCGGGCGTGTCCTGATAGTCGTTCTCAATGACGACGGACATGATGAGGTCGCCGAGGGGATGGGGTCTGGGTTCGACTGCGACGACCGTGCCGGAGACAGAGGCATGCACCGGCGCGGAGACCGGGGCCGCGCTCTCCCCGATCTTCTGGTACATCTTCACCGTGTCGCCCTTTTTCACCAGCGGGGTGCAGGGCGCGCCGATATGCTGCGCCATGGGGATCACGACCTGGGGCGGCGGCGCGATCACGGTCACGGGAACCTCGGGAGATTTCCGGTAATCGGGATGGACGCCGCCCTTGAACTTAAATGCCATACGCTTCACCTCGTTACATATTACGTGGTCCGGAGTTTACCCTTTTATAATATCATAAGTCGGCAAAGCGTGTCTACTTTTTTCACCGTAAATTTTCGTAATTTTTCATGACAAGTTTTAGACAGGGAATGGTGATTCTTGTGGGAATGTCACAACACTACCCGAGTGCCACATCCAGCACCATCATCAGGGTGAAGCCGCCGATGTAGCCCATTGTGCCGACGCGGCCTCTTGCCTCGGGGCAAAGCTCGCAGGCGGTGACATAGAGCATCGCCCCGGCGGAAAAGCTCAGCAGCCACGGCATCAGCGGGTGCACCCATCTCGCCGCGCCGAAGGCCAGCAGGCCGAAGACCGGCTCCACCGCCCCGGAGGCCGCGCCGCAGAGAAAGGCCCTGCCCCGGCCGAGGCGGCGCAGAGGCAGGGACACCGCCGCCCCCTCCGGGAAGTTCTGCACCCCGATGCCGAGGGCGAGAGCCAGCGCGGCGGCAAGGCCCTCCCCGGTAGCTGCCAGGGCGAAGGCAAGGCCGACCGCCATGCCCTCCGGGATGTTGTGGAGCGTGATGGCCGTGAAGAGAAGCCGCTCCTTTCCCGCAGCGCCCTTCTGCAGCGCGTCCGCCAGCAGGATGAAAAGCGCGCCGAGCAGCACCCCGAGCGCCGCCGGGAGCCAGGCGGGCAGAGCGCTCTCCGCCCCGGCCTGCTCGAGGGCGGGCAGCAGCAGACTCCAGACCGAGGCCGCGGTCATCACCCCGCCGGCAAAGCCGAGCAGAGCCTTCTGAAAGCGCAGCTCCGTGCCCCGGAAGAAGAACACCAGCGACGCCCCCAGCGCCGTCATCCAAAAAATAAACTGTGTGCCGCCCACGGCCCACAGGAAGCTTGAAGCCATAATGAAACCCTCCGCAAGTCATCTGGTATCAGACTATGCGGAGGGCGGGAAAAATGTACCTCAGCCGCGACCGGGATCGAGAATCCCGATGGACTCCACGGCGCTGTCCTCGCCGGAGAAGGCGGGGCGGCCGCTGTCGCGGATCTCCAGCTCCCGCGCGATATGCTCCAGCGTATCGAGATTGGCGGTGCCGCTGATCTGGATGAGCCAGCCCTCCTCGCTGTTGAAGAGCAGGACGTAATTGGCCCGCTCATAGGTCCAGCGCTGCGTACAGTGCGTGTAATCGCTGCTCAGCTCCGTGACGTGCCAGTCGTCCCAGTCCTCTTCCTTGACAAGCGTGACCTCGCCGTTGATGACGCGCTTGTGATTGCCCGCGCGGACATTCCCGGCGCTCACAATATAAGGGATGCTGGCCCCCTCGCCCTGGTCGGAGAGATATTCGGCCCAGCCCTCTTCGTCGGTAAAGCCGAAGTTTGCCTCCGAGGGCAGATAGAAGCAGCGAAACTCCGGCTGGTTTTTGCGCTCCTCCGGTCCCTCAAATGTGAGAACCATCCCGGCATCGGGGAAGCTGACCTTGTACTCGGTGAGGATTTCCCCCTTCTCGTCCACTTCGCGCCAGTAGCCGGTCTCGGCTGTCCCGGTCTTGCGCAGGTTCATGAACCAGCCGGAGGCGGCATAGGCCACCGTGCCCATCAGGGCGGCGATCACCGCGACGAGCAGCAGGGTGCGCAGGGTCTTCCTGCCCGTGCGGCGGGGCTTTGGCTGTGTTTCCCCGATTTTTTCCATGACGGCGTCATGGATGCGCCGGGCCATGGCTTTGTCCTCCGCCCCGAGCGCGACCGCATCCGGGCAGCTTTTGTCCATGAGATCAGAGATTCGGATCTGCACAGCGATACCCCCTTTCCGTGAAGTACTCCCGCAGGCGCTCCCGCCCGCGCCGGAGCTTTGTGCGCACCGTGGCGGCGTTCATGTCCAGCACGGCGGCGATCTCGTCCGTTTTCTGATACAAAAAGTAGTGTCGCTTAAAAATCTCGCTGTCCGGCTCCCCGAGGGAATCCACCGCCTCGCGGGTGATCTCCGTAAGCTCGGCGTACAAAACGGCCTTTTCCATATTGTCGGGTGCCGCGATCTCCAGGAGATCGTCGTCCAGCGGTTCGGCAAGGCGGGCGGCGCGCAGGGCGTCCTTCGCCCGGTTGCGCACGACAGCAGCGAGCCAGGGCTTCAGCTTCCCCGGCACCAGCTCCGCCCGGTGCGTCCAGAGCTGCACGAATGTGTCGGATACCGCCTCTTCAATATCCTCCGGCGGAAGCTGCGGGGACATGATATTGGCGGCGATGGTATAGAGATAGGGCGTGTAAAAGGCGATGATCTCACTGAGCGCCCCGGTGTCCCCGTCCTTGAGCCGCCGGAGTACGGCGCGTTCGTTCATCCCTCGTACACCTCCCTGTTCGGACCGAAGGGCAGACTGCGGTCAGGCTCTGTCCGCGCCGTCTCGTCTGCTTCCCTGAGCCTCACCAGATAGCGCCCCGGCAGCTTCTCGCTCCAAAAGGAGAGCTCCACGGGGGTCAGGTGCACCACGCACACGCTCTCCGCTTTGTCGAAGTATGTATAAAGATCAGAGTCGATCCCGGCAGCCCACAGGACATAGCCAAGCGTCAGCCCGTTCCGGTCCCAGCCGCTGGGGGAATACGCGCGCAGGGCAAAGTCGCAGACTTTGTCCCGGGGAAGCTTTTCAAGCGCTTCAAGGGTTTCGTCCTCAAAGTAAAAGCATCCGCGCCTTTCATAGGCTTTCAGATCCTCTTCCGTCTGCTCATAGAGGGCGCCCGGCCAGTATTCCACATCGAAGCGCTCCCGCACCCCGTCATAGAGCTGCTCGAACGAAAAAGGCTCGCCCGCTTCCTCGCTCAGCTCGAAGAAGCGCGCCGGAGTCATGGTCACGACTGTGAGATAGCCCCAGTCGTCCAGCCCGTCCAGGAGCGTGTGCTGGGCGATGACCCGGGCCTCCACGCCGTCCAGCGCGTCGAAGAGCCGCGCCATGCGCATGGCCTCGCCCTCGTCCAGCTCAAAGCGGACACTGTGGGGGACAAAGGGGTACGGCTCGTCCTGCGGGAGAGCGCGGAACATTTCCAGCTCCTCGCCCCGCGCATAGAAGCGGCCGAACTTTTCACGATATCGGCCCCAGAAGTCCTCCGGGCTATCGTCATACACGGGCTCAGGCTCCGGCGCATAGGCAGCCGACCCGTCATTCACCCGCACATAGGGCGTGGCCTCCGGCGCATGCGTGGGCCAGGGCTTCGCCGTCTCAGCGGCGTGCGCCTGTCCCGCGAGGGCGAGGGTCAAAAGGGAGCAGAGAAGTACGCCGTTCAAACTCTTTCTCTTCATGGGTTTCTCCTCCTTCAGAGTGCACTCACCAATATATACGAAGCGTCATACAAAATTGTTTCACGTGCCGGAAAATTTTTCTTCCGGAGCCGAAGCACCATCCAAAACAGAGGCTTGTTTTTTTGCGCCGGCCGGCGTATGATACGGACAAGGCGGAGAACGGCTGTGCTTCGCCCAACACATGAAAAGGGGGATTATCTGAATGAAAAAGTATATTGCAGAGTGCATCGGCACCATGACGCTGGTCGTCCTGGGCTGCGGCACGGCCATGCTGGTGGGCTGCGACGCGGCCTCCGGCGGCGGCTATATCCTGACCGCGCTGGCGTTCGGTCTCTCCATCGTGGCGATGGCCTACTCCATCGGCAACATCTCCGGCTGCCACATCAACCCCGCCGTCTCTCTGGGCGTCTATCTCAGAGGCGGCATGAACAAGCAGGATCTCGGGGGCTATGTGATCGCCCAGTGCGTGGGCGCGCTCATCGGTTCGGCACTGCTTGCCATCATCTTCCGCCTCGGCCATGTGACCGACATGACCGGCGGTCTCGGCACCAACGGCCTCGCCGGTGTGGGCGGCAGCGCGTTTGCGGGCCTGCTCGTTGAGACCGTGCTGACCTTTATCTTTGTCCTCTGCATTCTCGGCGTCACCTCCAAAAGGGCCGGGCACGGCTCCTTCGGCGGTCTGGTGATCGGCCTGACCCTGACGGGCGTGCACATCCTCGGCATCGGCCTGACCGGCACCTCCGTCAACCCCGCCCGCAGCATCGGGCCTGCGATCGTCGCCGCCGTCACCGGCAACACAGCGCCCCTGGCCTCCCTCTGGGTCTTCATCGTCGGCCCCATTCTGGGCGCCTCCCTCGCAGCCTATTGCTACAAGTACCTGGAGAAGTGAGAAGAAACGGATTCTCACGCGCCTCGCAAAACGCGGGGCGCATTTCTTATTCCGAAAAACCTTGCCTAAAGAGACATTAAGAGGTATAATTTATTGGATTAAGTGCGTATCGGTTTAACTCAGCAATACAGGCAGGTTCAACACTTACAACGTAAAAACCTGCATCGTAGGGGCCGATGCCTTCATCGGCCCGAAGC
>CADARY010000023.1 GCA_902790375.1 Oscillospiraceae bacterium
AGATAAGCAGTACGTTCTACGAGTTTCATGATGAGCGCCTCCTGCCTTTATGATGGTCATATTATACGCTTTCTATTCCCCAAAATCAAACATTTTTCAGTTTTGGGGAATAGCCTCGTCCGGGGCTTCCGTTGTCTCAGGCAAGTCCGCCTCATACACGCTGCACACCTCGTCCCCTTTGAGCTTTAATTTAGAATGCAGATCATGGATCGAAAATCCGCGCGGATCGCGCCGCGCTTTCCGGCGGTGTGCGCCTTCTGTGACAGTTCGTGTGTTATTCTCAGGCTGTCCTTGAGGGACAGAACGAAGCGACATCCATCACATCAATATAAAGGAGATAATCAAAATGAAAATGCTCAGGGAAGTTGAACTTGATAAGATCTCCGGCGGCCTCTCGTCGCCCTTCACTCTCGGCCCGGCCTACGAGCCCACCACCCCCAAGGAGGAACCGCGTGAGGGCGGTGCGACCTACACCTGGTAAAACAATTTTACCCGGCTGCATACGATCAAAAAGTATGCAGCCGGGTTTTTTACTGTTGCGCACTTACGCCGCAAAGCCTTGCAAAAATCATTTTCCATAGTATAATGAATACGTTCAGGCGGTGAGGAACACCGCTTTTTCTTTCATATGCCAGGCTTCGACGGAAAGCGGACCTTGTCTTATTCCTTTGGAAGCTTCGTATCATTTTTTCACACGGAGGGATGCCCCCATGTTTATTATCCTGCTTGTCCTGTGGCTGATCTTCGCCGGGAGCGTGACGGTCACAAACCTGCTCCTCGGCGCGCTGGTTGCGGGGCTGATCACGCTCCTGTGCACGAAGTTCATGGGCTACGACACCGGACGCTTCTACCGCGGATTCAGCAAGGCCGACGAGATCGTCGTGTACATCCTCTACCTTCTCAGGGAGATCGTGCGCGAGAACCTTGACGTGCTGCGCTTCATCTACCGCAAGGGGCAGCCGAAGCCCATGCTCGTGCGCTTTTACGGCGGCGTACAGCACGAGGCCCTGCGCGTGCTGGTGGCAAACTCCATCACCCTGACCCCCGGCACCTACACGGTGAAGCTGGAGGGGGACGAGTACGCCGTGCACGCCCTGGATGAATACTTCCAGGTAGACATCGAATACAGCGCCTTCTTCAAGATGGCGCGGAAGGTGGAGGAAGCCTGATGGAAGACAAGCTTTTGACCGGCACGCTCATCGTGCTGGCGCTGCTGATGCTCGCGCTGATGCCGAAGGTCATAAAGGGGCCGCGCTTTACGGACCGGATCGTGGCCATCAACGCGATCAACACCATGGTCACGGCCTCCATCTGCCTGCTGTCCCGGCTGCACCGGGCGGGCTATCTCCTGGACGTGGCGCTTATTTACGCGCTTTTGGGCTTTACGGCGACGACGCTTTTGACGCGCCTGCTTGCCGCCGACCGGCAGAAGGAGGAGAAGAAAAAATGATACGGCTGATCCTCGCAGCTCTCTTTCTGGCCCTGGGCCTTTTCATGTTTTTCTCTGAGGTGGTGGGCTTTTATAAGTTCACCTACGTCATGAACCGCATGCACGCCGCCGCCCTGGGCGATACCCTCGGCATCGGCTCGATCCTGGTCGCGGTGGCGATCCTCACCGGGGAGCTCGTCCCCATCCTGAAGCTTGTGCTGATTCTGGTCTTCATGTTCCTGACCGGCCCTGTGACGACCCACCTGATCGCCGGGGCAGAGGTGGAGACCCACAAAAACGCCGGGCACGAATACAAGGAGGTGGACAGGCGGTGAAAATCGTAGAGTGCATTCTGCTTTTGCTGCTGATCATCACGGGCGTCACCGCGCCTTTGCAGAAGCACCCCCTGCTCATGGTCATCACGTTTACCACCTTCGGGCTTGTGATGAGCGTGATCTGGATGCTGCTCCAGGCCCCGGATCTCGCCATCACCGAGGCCGCCGTGGGCACGGGCGTTTCGGGCGTGCTGTTTTATCTGTGCCTCAGGCGCACCAAACAGATGCAGGGAACGGAGGATGAAAAATGAGCGCCTTTGATTCCTTCACCAAATGGGTGGACGGGGAAAAGCCCGTCCCGCTCAAGACCGAGCCGAAACCCGTCAAGGCGAAGACCGAGCCGAAAAAGCCCGCCCCGATCGACGATAAAAAGCGGCTCGACGGCTTTCTGAGGCTCTATGCCTGGTGCGCCGTCGTCATTAGCGCGCTCATGCTGATCGTGCTGCTGATCGGCGCGGTGGCCCTGCCCGCCTTTGCCTCTCCCGGCAATCCCACCGACAACGAGGTGGTTCGCCGCTATGTCGGCTCCGCCGAGCATGAGACGGGAGCTGAAAACGTCATTGCCGGCATGATCCTGAACTACCGCGGCTTTGATACCTTCGGCGAGAGCTGCGTGCTGTTTCTCGCGGTATGCTGCGTGATGCTGCTGCTTTGGGCGACGAATGACAAGCTCCGCGCCGAGGCCGCCGGCAGCGGCAAGGCCGCCCCGCGGGACGCGATCCTGCAGAATGTGGCAAAGCTCGTGCTGCCCTGCATCCTCTGCTTTGGGATGTGCGTGCTCTTTAACGGCCACGTCTCCCCCGGCGGCGGCTTCTCCGGCGGGTCGATCCTGGGCGCGGCGCTCATTCTCTTTGCCGTGGCCTTCGGGGCGGAGGCCGTGCAGCGCTTCTTTACTGAACGGGTGTTCAACACCGTGCGCATCACGGGCCTGATGATCTACGCCCTCATGTTCGGCGTGTACATCTACCAGGGCGCGAACGGCATCGACTCCAACCTCGCCCGCTACATCGTGCTGGTGATCGACATTGCCGTCGGTCTTGTGGTCATGAGCACCATGTACGGCTTCTATTCCTTCTACACGAAAGGAGAGCTGTGATGCTGCACACAATCATCGAAAACCGCTTTGCCGTCACGGCGGTCATCCTCTTCGTGACGGGCTTTGTCAATATGATGGTGCACCCGAACCTGATCAAAAAGGTGGTGGCCTTCAACATCATGGACTCGGCCACCTTCCTGATGCTGGCAAGCCGCGGCATGATCGCCGGGCGCACCGCCGCTATCCTCACCGACGGCGGGGCCGACGTGACGCGCTACGTCAATCCCATCCCCGCGGGTCTGGTGCTCACGGGCATCGTGGTCTCCGTCTCAGTCAGCGCCTTTTCCCTGGCCCTGATCCAGCGCATCTACGGCGCCTACGGCACCGTGGACATGCGGGAGCTCTTAGAGGCCATGAAGAAGAAGGGGGAGTGAGCCGATGCCGTTTGCCTGGAATCTCCCCTATCTGAGTGTTTTTCTCACCATGATCACGGCGATCCTTCTGTCCGTGATCCCCGGCGCGAAGCGGGCCTATTGGATCACCGTGGGCGTCAGCGCCGCCGTCGCGGTGATGTCGCTCTGTTTTCTCGCCTTCATTGTGAAGGCGGATACCGCCTATGCCTTTACCATGGGCAAGTTCCCCGCCCCCTTCGGCAACGAGATCCGCTTCGGCCCCCTGCAGGGCCTCCTGGCCTCCGTCTTTGCCGCGGTCATGTGCCTGTCCCTGCTCGGCGGGCGCGAAGAGCTTTTTGAGGACGTGGATCCCAAAAAGATGGGCCTTGCCTGCGTGATGTTCAATATGGTGCTGGCAAGCCTGCTGGTACTGAGCTACACCAACGACGCCTTCACCGCCTACGTCTTTATCGAGATCAGCACCATTGCGGCCTGCGCCCTCGTCATGATCAAGGACTCCGGCCCGACCCTGGTGGCGACGATCCGCTATCTCTTCATGAGTCTTCTGGGCTCGGGCCTGTTTCTCTTTTCCGTCATCCTGCTCTACGCCATCACGGGGCATCTGCTCATGCCGCAGCTTCACGACAGCGTCTCGATGCTCATGGCGGAAGGGAGCTATACGAAGGTTCTCGCGCTGCTGCTCGGGATGATGACGGCGGGCCTCGGCGTCAAGTCCGCCATGTTCCCCTTCCACCGCTGGCTGCCGGACGCCCACGGCACGGCGACCACCACCTCCTCGGCGGTGCTGTCGGGGCTGGTCGTCAAGGGCTATGCGGTGCTGCTGATCACCATGTACTGCCGCGTGTTTACCCTGGAGACCGTGCGCGCCTTTCACATCCATGACGCGGTGTTCGCCCTCGGCTTTTGCGGGATGATCCTCGGCTCCGTGATGGCGATGCGGGAGACCCACGCCAAGCGGATGCTGGCCTACTCGTCGGTGGCGCAGCTCGGCTACGTGTTCATGGGCCTCGGCCTCGGAACGGAGGCGGGCGTTGCCGCGGCCGTCTTCCAGATCCTGGCCCACGCCTTTACAAAGCCGCTGCTCTTCGTTTCCGTGGGCCGCCTTGCCTCCACGATGCACCACGACAAGCAGCTTCGCGCCCTGCGGGGCTCCGCCTGGAATACCCCGCTCGCGGGCTTCGGCTTCGGCATCGGCGCGCTCTCCATGGTGGGCATCCCCCTCTTCGGCGGCTTCGCGGCGAAGGTGAATTTCTCCACGGCCTCCATTTTCTCCGACAGCAAGATCGCCCTGACGCTCTTTGTGCTGGCCCTCTCGTCGGTGCTGAACGCTCTCTATTATATCCCCGCGCTCATCAATCTCTGGAGCGAGAAAAACCCCGACGCCACACGGGCAAAGAAGGATACGACCGCGACCGCCGCGATCATCCTGCTTGCCCTCGGCGTGCTGTTTCTCGGCGTCTGCTTCACGCCCGTGATGAACCTCATCGTGCGCGGGCTGGCGCTCATGTGAAAGGAGGAATGACGGTATGCTGATGGTACTCTCGTTCCTGCTTCCCGTTGTCGGTGCGGTGCTCGTCTTCCGTGAGACGGACAGCGCAAAGCGGCAGAAGCTCACGGTCGTATCCGTGCTCGCGGCCGCGTTCCTCGCTGTCGCCGCGGCCTTCCTCGGCCAGCTGACCGAGTTTTCGCGCGAATTTACCCTCCTGCGCCTGAGCGATACCCTGGCGCTGACCTTCGCTGCGGACGGGCTGGGGCTCTTCTTCAATGCCCTGGTCGGCTTTATCTGGTGCTTTGTCCAGTTCCACGCCTTCGGCTATATGAAGCATGAGGGGAAGGAAAGCCAGTTCTTCGGCTTCTTCCTGCTGACCTACGCGGCCCTCATCGCCCTCGCCTTTGCGGCAAACGCCGAGACGCTCTACATGTGCTTTGAGCTCATGACCCTCTGCTCCATGCCGCTGGTGCTGCATAACGGCTCGGAGCAGTCCCGGCGGGCCTCTTTCGCCTATCTCGGCTATTCGACCCTCGGCGCGTCGCTGGCGCTGCTGGGCTTCTTCCTTCTCGCCGCCCAGGGCAATGATCTCACGTTTATTCCCGGCGGCGGACAGCTCACCGGCGATCCGAAGACCCTGTCGGCCGCGGCCTTTCTCATCATCCTCGGCTTCGGCGCGAAGGCCGGCATGGTGCCGCTGCAGATGTGGCTGACGGAGGCGCACCCCGTGGCCCCCTCGCCTGCCAGCGCGGTGCTGTCCGGCCTCATCACCAAGGGCGGCGTCCTCGCCATCATCCGCTGCACCTTCCAGCTTTTCGGGCGGGAGATGCTCCGGGGCACCTGGGTACAGACGGCGATCCTCGTTTTGGCGATCGTGACGATCTTCACCGGCTCGATGCTGGCGCAAAGGGAAAAGCTTCTTAAAAAGCGGCTGGCTTACTCCACGGTCTCAAACGTCTCCTATGTGCTGTTCGGCCTCTTTGTGTTTGACGAGCTGGGCATGGGTGTTGTCGGCGCGCTGCTGCAGATCGTGTTCCACGCCCTGGCCAAGGACGCGCTCTTCCTCTGCGCGGGCTCCGTCATCTTTGCCACCGGCAAAACGAAGGTGGACGAGCTCAAGGGGATCGGAAAGCAGATGCCCGTCACCATGTGGTGCTTTGCCATCGCGTCCCTGTCCCTGATCGGCATCCCGCCGATGGGCGGCTTTATCGCCAAGTATTATCTCGCCATGGGGGCGCTGAATACCGGCACGACCCTCGGCCTCGTCGGCGTTGTCGTGCTGATGGTCTCGGCCCTCTTGACGGCCTTCTATCTGCTGCCCATCGTGTCGGCCGCCTTCTTCCCCGGCAAAGACTTTGAGGCAGGGGAAAAGTGCGAGGTGCCCAAGACCATGCTCATTCCGCAGATCGTGTTTACCGGCCTCACCATCCTTGGCGTACTTTCGCACGAGCTGTTGTCGGACTGTTTCATGATCAGCGGCTGGCTGATGTAAGGAGGGGATCGATATGAAAATTCTACCATTGCTCGCGCTGCTCGTCCCCATCCTCTCCGGCGCTGCCCTGCTGGTTGTGCGGCCCCAAAACCGGGCGCAGCGAAACCGCTATGTGCTGCTCACGGCCTGCGTGAGCGCTGTGTTCGTGCTCGGCACCGCTCTCTGCTCCGCCCTCCGGGGCCCGGACGCCGCGTATCTGCATGTGGCCGATCTCAGCGACATGCTGGTGATCGCCTTTCGCCCGGATGGGGTGAGCCTCGTCTTCGGCTGCATCATCGGCGTCCTCTGGCCCGTCACCACGGTTTACGCCTTCTCCTATATGGAGCATGAGGGGCGGGAGAATCTGTTCTTCGGCTTCTTCCTCATCACCTTCGGCGTCGTGGCGGGGATTGCGTACTCGGCAAATTTCTTTACCCTCTATCTCTGCTATGAGTTCATGACCCTCGTGACCCTGCCGCTCGTCATGCACGAGATGGACGACAAGGCGAGAGCCGCGGGCAAGAAATATGTCCTCTACTCCATGACGGGCGCGGCGCTCGTGTTCATCTGCCTCATGTTCTTTCTCCGCTATGCTGATACGCTGGCCTTCACCTACGGCGGCATCCTCGACATGGAGAAGGTGAAGGGGCACGAAAAAGAGCTCATGACCGTCTTTGTCCTGGCCTTTTTCGGCTTCGGCGTCAAGGCCGCGATTTTCCCCTTCCACCGCTGGCTGCCGGCGGCCTCGGTCGCCCCGACCCCGGTCACGGCCCTGCTGCACGCGGTGGCGGTGGTCAAGTCCGGCGCGTTCGCGGTGATGCGCCTGGTGTACTTCGGCTTCGGCTGCGACTTTCTGCGCGGCACCTGGGCGCAGTATATCGTGCTTGCCGCCTCGGCCTTCACGGTCATGTTCGGCTCGGCCATGGCTCTTCGCATGCCCCACCTCAAGCGGCGGCTTGCCTATTCCACCGTGTCGAATCTGAGCTATATTCTGGTGGCCTTCGCCTCCATGAGTCCTGTCGGGCTTGCAGGCGGACTGCTGCACATGGTGTTCCACGCGGTGATTAAGATTTCCCTCTTCTTCTGCGCGGGCGCGATCCTGCACCACAACAGGCTGGAGTACGTGTATGACATGGAGGGCCTTGCCAAAAAAATGCCCGTCACCTGCGGCGTGTTTCTGATCGCCTCCCTCGCGCTGATGGGCATTCCGCCGCTCGGCGGCTTCCTCTCGAAATGGACCATCGGCGCCGCCGCCGCGGCAAACGGGCACTGGGCCGGTTATCTCGGCGCGGCGAGCCTCATTGTCTCCGCCATCCTCACGACACTGTATATGATGAGCGCGGCGGTGCGCTTCTATTTCCCGCTGAAGTCTGCCCCAGCGCAGCCCGAGCACATCCATGAGGCCGATAAGCTCATGACCGGGCCGCTGCTGTTTCTCACGGCGCTGCTGCTGGCGCTGTCGCTCTGCTCAGCCCCGCTGAATGCCTGGATAGGAGGCTTGGTGTAATGCTGGTATTTATGGTTTTCCTGCCCATCCTCGCGGCGCTTGTGTGCTATCCCATATGCCGCAATTCGGAGCGGGCCTGGTTCACTCCGGCGATCGCGGTGTCCGGCGCGGTGTTCGCAATGGCCCTGTCGCTGCTGTGGGAGCCGCAGCTTTCCGACGGCATCTATGGCTTTGCAGGTCCCGGCATCTACTTCAAGGCCGGCGGGCTGCGTACGGTGATGGCGATCCTCGCGGCGTTCATGTGGGTCATGACGGCGCTGGCCTCCCCGGAGTATTTTTCCGGCGCGCGGGCCAACGGCCGCTACTTCCTCTTCTATCTCTGGACCCTCGGCGCGCTGGAGGGCGTGTTCCTCTCCGCCGATCTCATGACGCTCTTTGTGTTCTTTGAGATCATGAGCTTCACCTCCTACGTCTGGGTCGTGCAGAACGAGACCCCGGAGGCCATCCGCGCGAGCGAGACCTATCTCTTTATTGCGGTCATCGGCGGCCTTACGATGCTGATGGGCTTATTCCTGCTGGATAACGCCATCCACAAGCTTGCCCTTGAGCAGCACATGGCCGCTTATGCTGGGGCGCGCGCCACACTGAGCTTTGAAAACCTCGTACAATACGCCCCGGAGCTGAGCCCGCGTCTGCGCTACACGGTGGGCGTGTGCGCCCTGATCGGCTTCGGCGCGAAGGCGGGCATGTTCCCGCTGCACATCTGGCTGCCGAAGGCCCATCCCGTGGCCCCCGCGCCCGCCAGCGCCCTGCTCTCCGGCATCCTCACGAAGAGCGGCGTTTTCGGCGTGATTGGCATTTCCTGCTGGCTCTTTGACGGGGTGCCCGGCTGGGGCAATCTCCTGCTGATCCCGGCGGCGATCACGATGCTGCTCGGCGCGGTGCTCGCGGTTTTCTCAGTGGACTTAAAGCGCACCCTCGCCTGCTCGTCCATGAGTCAGATCGGCTTTATCCTCACGGGCGTCTCCCTGTGCGTCCTGCTGGAGGAGCACGGCGCCATCGCCGCCTGCGGGACGGTGCTGCACATCCTCAACCATTCGCTCATCAAGCTCACCCTCTTCGTCGCGGCGGGCGTCGTGTACTTCAACGTCCACTCCCTTGACTTAAACGATGTGCGCGGCTTCGGCAGGGATAAGCCGCTGCTGAAGCTGAGCTTCCTCTCCGGCGCCTGCTCCATTGCGGGCATCCCGGGCTTCGGCGGCTACATCAGCAAGACGCTGCTGCACGAGGGGATCGTGGAATACTGCGAGCATCTGGCGGAGCACGGTCACAGCGCCGCGCCCTACCGCGTTCTCGAATGGGTGTTCCTGCTCTCCGGCGGCCTGACGCTTGCCTACATGGCGCGGCTTTTCTACATCCTCTTTGTCGCCGAAAGGCCGGAGCATCAGCACCGGAAGGAAGGGCGCTATATGACGCCTCTGACCGCCATGGTGCTGGTGATCGGCGGGATACTCATGCCGCTGCTCGGCCTCACGGCTCACCTCACCATGGACAGGATCGCGGCCTATGCCCTGCCCTTCTTCCGCCGCCCGCCCATGGCCCACGCGGTCGCGTATTTCTCCCTCACGAATCTCAAGGGCGCGCTCATCTCCATCACCATCGGCGCGCTGGTCTTCGTCTTTGTCGGGATGAAGCGCCTGACCGCAAGGGAGGACGGGCATGAGGTGTACCGCAATGTCTGGCCCCGGGGCCTCGATCTCGAAGACGCGGTGTACCGCCCCGCGCTGCGCGCTCTGAGCCTGCTCGGCGCGGCGGCTGCCCGCGCGGTGGAAACCCTTGGGGCGCTGCTGGTGCTCGGGCCGGTGGATCTGCTGTTTCTCGGCGCGAAGGACAGGGTCATCCCGCCGGAGGACGATCAGTTCTCTCTCTACACGAAGCAGAGCCAGAGGAGCCGCGTCTCACGCAGCTTCTCCTCGGACCTGCTGTACGCCGCCTGCGGGGTGCTGGCTCTGCTGGGCCTTGCGGCGTGGAACATGCTGCGATAATAGAAAAAGGCCGCAGGAGTCGATGCCCTCTGTCGACCCGCTGTTTTACGCAAAGCTGCGTTTTACAGCGGGTCGATCCGGGGATCGACCCCTGCGGTCTTTTATTGATGCCGGGTCGCTCTGATTCGCTCAGCCTTCCGCCTTCGGTCCGTCCTCAGCGGGCTTGTCCGCCTCCGCGTCCTCGCCGAGGTCAAACTCCAGGATCTCCCCGCATTTGGGGCACTGGATGGAGCCGCGCTCCAGGGTCTGCTCGTCAAAGCTGATCTCCTCGCCGCAGACGGGACAGGTGGCGTCATAGACCACGCCGTCATACTTCAGCTCGTCCTCGCCGTCCTCTGCGTCGTCTGCGTCCTCTGCGTCGTCGGACGCCAGTCTGACCGGCTCTGCCTCTTCCGCCTCGCAGGGGCGGGAGCAGCCGCCGCATACGGGGCTGTCCGCCTCGTCCTCGCTGTCAAAGCCGCCGCAGAGCTCTTCCAGATAGCTCAGCTCGTCGGCCACGCCGTCGAGCGCCTGGGCCTGTCTGCGGTCGGTCTCGCGCAGATCTTCGAGCTCGTGGGCGATATCGCCCAGCAAATCGTTTAGTGCCGCCCAGAGCCTGCCCTCCCTGGACTGGGGCTCCATGCCCAGGCCTTCGGCCAGCCCTTTGAGATACGCCGCTTTTTCCGCAATTGTCATAAGGAACACCTCCATGTTTGTTCTCGAAAGAAAGACCGCAGGGGTCGATCCGGGGATCGCCCCTGCGGTCTTGTCCTGCTTTCCTTACGCTCTGGACAGATACTCGCCCGTGCGGGTGTCGATCTTGATGCGCTCGCCGCGTTCGATGAAGAGGGGCACCTTGATCTCGGCGCCGGTCTCAACCGTGGCGGGCTTGGTGGCGTTGGTAGCGGTGTTGCCGGCAAAGCCGGGATCGGTCTCGGTGACCTCAAGCTCCACGAAGAAGGGCGGCTCGACGTTGAAGACCTTGCCCTTGTAGGAGTAGATGGTGCACTCCATGTTTTCCTTGACGAACTTGAAGTTGTCGTTCAGGACAGAGCCGTCGACAGGCTCCTGCTCATAGGTCTCGGGATTCATGAAGTAGTAGAGATTGCCGTCGTTGTACAGGTACTCCATGGTGACGCGGTCAACGGTGGCGTTCTCAAATTTCGCGGTGGGGTTGAAGGAAGTTTCGGTGACGGCGCCGGTGATGACGTTCTTCATCTTGGTGCGGACAAAGGCCGCGCCCTTGCCGGGCTTGACGTGCCCGTTTCTGAAATCGCCTGCAGTAATCATATAATGGGACCTCCCGATAATTAATATCTGTTATCTATGTTATTTTACAGGATATATGCGCATAATGCAAGAGTTTTTTACAGAATAATCAGCTCGCTCTTCGGCGCTCTGGTGATGACCTCGGCATGATCGGGGCGGATGATCATCACGTCCTCGATGCGCACGCCGAAGCGGCCGGGTAGATAGATGCCCGGCTCCGCCGAGGACAGGGCGCCCGCCGGCAGCGGCTCCTTCCCGAGGAGGCCTGCAAAGGGCGGCTCGTGGATGTCAAGGCCCAGGCAGTGGCCGAAGCCGTGGCCGAAGTATTCGCCGTAGCCCGCGTCCGCGATCACCCTGCGCGCAGCGGCGTCGATGTCCCTGCCGAGGACTCCGGCCTTTGCCGCCGCGATGCCCGCGAGCTGGGCTCTCAGCACGATATCGTAGACGTTTTTCATCTCCTCCGTCGCAGAACCGACGGCGACGGTGCGGGTCATGTCGGAGCAGTAGCCGTCCTTCAGGCAGCCGAAGTCCATGGTCACGAAGTCGCCGGCCCGGATCACCTCATCCCCGGGCACGCCGTGGGGCATGCTGGTTTTCGCGCCGGTGACCACGATGGGGTCGAAGGAGTTGCCCTCTCCGCCGTGCCGGAGCATGCGGTAGACGAGCTCCGCCGCAACCTCGCGCTCGGTCATGCCCGGCCGGATGATGTGCAGCACCTCCTCCAGCGCCTGTTCGCTGATGCGCTGGGCATGGATCATGGAGGCGATCTCCTCCTCCGTCTTCACCGCGCGCAGGGTGTCGAAGAGATTGCCCGCGGCCTCCAGCTTCACGCCGAGCTTCTTTTCCCAGTCGAGAAAGCCCGCGTGGCTCAGGCGGCGGTCCTCGGCGGCGATTTTCTCTGCGCCGGTCTCGGCAACGGCCTGCTTCAAAAGCGCGGGCAGGGGGTGCGCCTTATCGAACATGCGGACCTCGACCCCCTCGGCCTGCCGTTCGGCCGCCTCGATATAGCGGGAGTCGGTGAGCAGGAAGGCCTTCTCCTTCCCCACCAGCACGGCCCCGTCGGTAAAGGGAAAGCCGGCCGCATAGCGCTGGTTCTTCTCATCGGTGACAAGCACGGCGTCCAGCCCGCGCTTTGTAAGCTCTTCTCGGATCCTTGCGATTTGGTTCATGTTTTTGTCGTCCTTTACTATTTTATCCTTTATACGCCGGGAAGCTCACGATAAAGCGGGAGCCCCGCGGCTCGTTTGCGCCGACGGCGATGCTGCCGCCGTGGGCCTTCACCGCGTCATGCACGATGCTCAGGCCGAGACCGCTGCCGCCGGCCTCGCGGGAGCGGGCCTTGTCGATGCGGTAAAAGCGGCCGAAGATATTGTAGCGCTCATCCTCCGGGATGCCGACGCCGGTATCCTCTACCGTCAGCTGCACGGTGTCGCCCTCCTTATGGAGCTTCGCCGTGACGCTGCCCTCCGGGAAATTGTATTTCACCGCATTCTCCAGGAGATTGAACACGATGTGGTGCATATTGTCCTTGGTGGCGAGCACCAGGCAGCCGTCGTCAAGCTCGGCGTTCAGCGTCACCTGTTTCTCTGCCGCCACCGGGCGCAGGAGGTTGATGGCGTCGAGCGTGGCCTTCTTCACATCCACCGGCTCCGGCACGATCTGGATGTCGTCGTCCATGCGCGACAGGCTCAGCAGATCCTCCGTCATATGCTGCAGGCGCTCGGCCTCGTTGCCGATGTCGGAGACAAATTCGCGCATGGTCTCCACATCCATGTTTTCCGTCTGCACGATGCTGTCGGCCAGCAGCCGGATCGAGGCAAGGGGCGTTTTCAGCTCGTGGGAGGCGTCGGACACGAAGCGGCGGCGCTGCCGCTCGGTATCCTCCAGGCGGGCGGTGAGCTCATTGAACTCCCGGCTGAGCTCCGCCAGCTCGTCCTTGCCGCTGACCGCGATGCGGTATTTATAGTCCCCGCCGGACACCACGCGAATGGCGTTGGAGAGCTGCCGGAGCTTGCCGAGGACCGTGGTCCCGTACACGCCCGCCATGACCAGGGCCGCAATGGCGATCACGATGGACAGCGCGCGGATCTGCACCTGCAGCTCGTGCAGGATCTTGCCGCGCTCGGCGTCGTTCTCCCGCAGGAAGACCGCGCCGGTTATGCTTTTATGGTTGCCGATGGGGATGGCGTAGCTGGAATGAAAGCTCTCGTCCCGGAAAACGGAGCGAAACACTGTCTTCCCGCTGAGGGCTGTCAGCAGATCCGGCTCCACCCCGTCCCGGCTGCCGCCGCCGTCGGAGTCGTAAACGGCGCTGCCCGCCTTGTCGGCGATGGTGACGCGCTCATAGCCCTGCATGTCCAGCAGGCGCAGCACCTCCGCCACGTTCTCCTCGTCCGGGCGCTCAAGCCCCGTGAGGGCCGAGGCCAGCATGGAGGCCTGACTCTCCATGGCCTTCTCCTTCTCCTGGTACACCGCGTCGCGGGTGGAGACATAGGGGAAGATATTCAGCATTACCAGCAGCACCACAAGCAGCAGCCCGATGAAGACGATGAACTGAAAGCTGATGCTGCCGGTGTTGATCAGTTTTTTTGCGGAAGCATTCTCATTCGGCAAGGTAATATCCCACTCCCCACTTGGTTATGATGTGTTCGGGCTGGGCCGGATTGAGCTCCAGCTTCTCCCGCAGGCGGCGGATATGCACGTCCACGGTGCGCGTATCGCCCAGATAGTCGTAGCCCCACACCAGATCCAGCAGCTTTTCCCGCGAAAACACCTTGCCGGGGTTTTTCATCAGGAAGAGCATCAGGTCGAACTCCTTCATCGTCAGCTCTACCTCCTGGCCGTTTTTGTACGCGCCGCGGCGCTTCTCGTCCAGGGTGATGTGGCCGCAGCGAAGCACATCCGGCGGCTCAGGCTCCGCCGGGGCGGGGGCCGCAGTCGTCAGGGAGGAGCGGCGGATCAGCGCCCGCACCCGGGCCTTGAGCTCCAGGATGTTGAAGGGCTTGGTGATATAGTCGTCCGCGCCGGATTCAAAGCCCATGAGCTTGTCGGCATCCTCACTGCGGGCGGTGAGCATAATGATGGGCACGGTGGAGAAGCTGCGGATCTCCTGGCAGGCCTCAAGCCCGTCCTTCTTCGGCATCATCAGGTCGAGGATGATGAGGGCGTAGTCCCCCTCCTGCGCCATGTTCACGGCGGTCTCCCCGTCGTATGCGGTATCCACGGTGTAGCCCTCGTTCTCCAGATTGAACTTGATGCCCTTTACCAGCAGCTTTTCATCGTCGACAACCAGTATCTTCATGCCCGCTCTCCTTCCTGCCGCCGGGGAGCTGCGCTCGACGGAATGCGCGGTGTTTCCCTTGCATTTTATCCGTCCCGGCGGTATAATAAAAAATACGATTTTCAGCATACAGGGCGCGGCTTTCCCGCGATGCGGCGCGCCCTCACCCATATACTATACCATATTCCTGAGAAAACGGGAGAGCAAAATGAAAAAATTCAAAATTTTTCCCCTCCTCCTGCTTCTGAGCCTGCTGCCCGGCTTATCCGCGCCCGCGGCGCACGCGCTGGAGGCGCCGAAGCTCAACGGTCAGGCTGCGGTCCTCATTGATCTGGACGCAGGCCGTGTGCTTTACGGCTACAATATGGATGATGAGCGCGCCCCCGCAAGCCTCACCAAGGTCATGACCGTGCTGCTGGCCCTCGAGGCTGTGGACGGCGGGCGCGTGAGCCTGGATGAAATGATCGTCGCCCAGGACGACTGCATGGAGGGCATGGAGGAGGACTCCAGCACCTCCGGCATCGTGCCGGGGACCCAGATCTCCATGCGGGATCTGCTGTACTGTGCGCTGCTGCAGTCGGCAAACGAGGCCTGCAACATCATCGGCCGCTACATCTCGGGCAGCATTTCCGGCTTTGTGGATCAGATGAACCGCAAGGCTGAGCAGCTCGGCTGCAAACACACCCACTTTGTCAACACCAACGGCCTTCCGGCGGAGAACCATTACAGCTCGGCGTATGACCAGTATCTGATCTTCAACGCCGCCATGAAGCACCCGCTGTTCATGGAGATCTCCAACGCCGCCTCCTACCAGGCCCAGTGCCCCGCCGTCAATAACGGCGAGCCGATCGGAAACTCCAACGCCCTCATCAACATCACCTCCATCTATTCCAACGGCGGGCGCTATCTCTACGAGGGGGCCAGCGGCGGCAAGACCGGCTACACCCGCGCCGCGGGCTACTGCCTTATCTCCACGGCCCAGCGAAACGGCGTGCGCCTGCTCGCGGTCGCGATGGGCTGTGAAGGCGCGCTCAACGCCCAGACGGACGAATACTACAACTTTGTCGACAGCCGCACCCTCTATGACTGGGGCTTCAACAATTTCTCCTACCGCACGCTCTTAAACAGCAACGAGGTGATCGACCGCCAGGACGTGGAGCTTGCCGAGGGCGACGCCGTCGCCATGCTCCGCCCGGCGGACGAGCTCAAGGCCCTCATGCCCAACGAGGTCACGGACGACAACATCCGCCGCGAGGTAGTGCTCTATAACGAGACGCTGCGCGCCCCCATCGACGCCGGCACCGTGCTGGGCGAGGTGCGCATCTACGTGGGCAGCACCCTATACGGAACCAGCAAGCTGGTCAACAGCTCCGCCATCGAGCTCTCGCGCAACGCCTATCTGGCCCGCCGCGTGGGCGAGATCCTCAGCAAGGGCTGGGTCATCACGCTGCTGAGCATCCTGGGCGTGTTCGCGCTGATCTACCTGATCCTCATCACCCGCTACCGCCGCCTGCGCAAGCGCCACCTGCGGGAGCGCCGCCGGGCCGAGAAGCGCCGTCGGCAGGAGGATCTGCAGCGCCGGAAGGAGGGCGTTCCCTTCCGCACCGCAGACCCCGTGGACCGCTTCGATTTCACCGCCGACATGAGCGAGTTTTTCGACGACGAGGACGGACAATGATACATATACAGGGGCTGTTCAAATGAACAGCCCCTGTATTACAGCTTTTTTTCGTAGTATTTGAGCGCTGTGGGGATGGGGCAGTCGCGGCGGATCTCCTCCGGCGTTTTCCAGAGGAGGTCCGGCAGTTCCTCCGACAGCGCCGCCCTCCAGCCGCGCATGCGCCACTCCACATGGGTGAAGACATGCTTCGCCTCCCCGCAGGGCGCAAGCGCAAGCACGCTGCCGCCGCGGCTTTGGATAAGGGCGCGCACCTCCGCCTCCGTGAGGGAGCCGTCCTCGTTCGGAAACTCCCACAGGCCCGCAAGCAGGCCCTTGCCGCCGCGCTTGCGCACGGCGTATCTCTCCCCGCAGCGCAGCAGCAGCACCGTGCGCTGCTCGATGCGCCGGGCCTTCGGCGGGCTCTTGACGGGATAGCGCTCCGTCTGCCCCGTGCGGCAGACCCGGCAGAGCTCCTTCAGCGGGCAGGCCTCACAGCGCGGCGCCGCGTTCGGCAGGCACAGGGTCTCGCCGAGCTCCATGATCCCTTCGGTCAGCAGGCCCGCCCGCTCCCCGCGCGGGTAGCACCGCCGCAGGAGGGCGGCAATATCGGCGCGGGTTTTGGGCAGCATGATGTCGTCGTCTCTCGCGAGCAGGCGCGTCATCACCCGCAGGACATTCCCGTCCACGGCGGGCTCCGGCTCCCCGTAGGCGATGGAGGCGATGGCCCCTGCGGTGTATTCCCCGATGCCGGGCAGGGTTTTGAGCTGTGCGGCCTCCCGCGGCAGCTCCCCGCCGAAATCCGCCATGATGCGCTCCGCCGCCCTCTTGAGGTTTCGCGCCCGGCTGTAGTAGCCGAGTCCCTCCCAGAGCTTCAGCAGCCGGTCTTCCTCCACTGCGGCCAGACCTGCGACATCGGGCAGCGCCTCCAGAAAGCGCGCATAGTAGGGGATCACGGCCTCGATGCGGGTCTGCTGCAGCATGATCTCCGAGATCCAGACGTGATAGGGCGTGGGCGACAGCCGCCAGGGCAGGGGCCTGCGCACGGCGGCGCACCAGTCGATGAGCTTTCCTGCGGCGCTTTGAACCAGCGCGGCATCGTCCATAGGCGTCTCCTTTCAAAAATGAGGGCGGCTCCTGCCGCCCTCATACTCGTTTTCCGTTTTTTCTGCCGCTTTATCAGCTCAGCTTCTCAAAGCCGCCCGCGTCCACCTCGGGCCCGTCGACCTTTTTCTGCTGCTTCTGCTCCAGATTGCGCACCAGGATCCACACATACAGCAGCAGCATGCCCGCAGAGGCGAGCAGGATGAGCTGCATGCCCATATAGCGCTCGTCCGCCAGGGCCATGATGCACATGGACGCGCCCATCATGGTCGCAAACAGGGCGCGGTACCCGTCGGGCGAATAGAAGGCGAAGCCCGCCGCGCGGAAAAAGCCGATCATCGCGCAGATCAGGGCGAGCATCTCCACCGCAAAGGACCAGGGAACGCTGTTGAGCTGGTTCTGCAGATAGCTCAGCACAAGCCAGAAGGCGTACAGCACGATCGGCAGCGTCGAGCCGATGCGCACAAGCGTCTCATGACCGAAGGTCTCATAGTTGGCCTGACCCAGCACCAGGGGGAAGGCAAGCCCGGACAGGGCAGCCAGCAGGCAGAGGATGCGGATCATGTCGGCATGGGGATCGGCCTCCGACGACATCATCAGCAGCACAGCGCCCGCGATCATCACGACCCCCGCCGTCCAGCGCAGGATCGTAAAGAGCTTGCCGGGGTTATACAGGGCATGGCAGAAATCCTCGGGCGGGGCAATGCGGCGCTCCTGCATGGCCTTTACAAAGTGCCGGAACAGCAGGGCGGTCGCAACGACCATCGCCGGAACCAGGAAATTGAAGAAGCTTTTCTCGTTCAGCCCGTCCTTGTCAAAGGCGAGCTGATTTTGCAGCCAGCGGAAAAACACGCCGAAGGCGCCCGCGCCGGCCACATAACAGGTGATCTCCAGAGGTTTTTTATACATATGCCGCGTCTCGATTCCATACAATATAGTGTTGACCGCGCTTGTCGGTAACTATGTCAGTATAGCGCTTTTGCGCGAAACAGTCAATCATTTTCAGGGAAAAGAAGGAGGCGAACGCATGGGCCGGCTTGCTCTGACCGCCTGGCTCGTCCTGGCGCTGATCCTCGTCCTGCTCTTTTCGGTCAGCGTCCGGCTGCCGCCGGAGCCGTCGCCCGCCGCGTCCGAGCCGGCGGCTGCGGCGCTGCGCGTCCTGCACCGGGGCAGGGTGCTGGCCCTCGGGCCCGAGGAATATCTGGTCGGTGTGGTGGCTGCCGAGATGCCCGCGGATTTTGAGCCGGAGGCGCTGAAGGCCCAGGCCGTCGCCGCCCGGACCTACGCCCTCTGCTGCGCCGCGTCGGGCAAGCACGCGGATGCGGACGTGTGCACGGACTTTCACTGCTGCCAGGCCTGGAAGGATGAGCGCGAAATGCGCGCCGCCTGGGGCGAGGCTTTTGACGCAAAGCGCGGGCGCATCTGCGCGGCTGTGGAAGCGACCGCCGGGCAGGTCCTGCGCTTTGAGGGCGCCCCGGCCTTCACCGCCTTCCACTCCTCCTCGGCAGGCTTTACCGAGGACTGCGGCGCCATCTGGAGCAGCCTGCCCTATCTTGTGAGCGTGGCAAGCCCCGAGAGTGCCGAAAGCGTCCCGAACTATGTGAGCCATGTCTCCTTTACGCCGGATGAGCTGCGGGCTGCCCTGCTCTCCGTCCGCCCGGAGGCGGATCTCACCGGCGCGCCGGAGGGCTGGATCGGGGAGCTCCGCCGGGACGGGAGCGGCCGGGTCTCGGAGGCCGTGCTCGGCGGGTCGCCCTTCTCCGGCGTAAGCCTGCGGGAGCTCTTCTCCCTGCGCTCCACGGCTTTTGATCTCAGCCTGACGGAGGGCGTCTTCACCTTCACCGTCACAGGCTTCGGCCACGGGGTCGGCATGAGCCAGTACGGCGCCAACGTCATGGCCGCTGGCGGCGCGGACTACCGCGCGATCCTCGCCCACTATTATCCGGGGACTGAGCTCTCGTCCCTGTGGTAGATGCGCCTGTATTCCGCGCTCTCCGTCCCGTCCGGGTTTTGCAGATAAAGCGCGGGCTCGACGGCGAGGCCCGGCCTTCCGCCCCGGCGGCCCTCGACGAGCGCGAGGCCCGGGGCGCACCCTGCGTCCCGGCACACAAGGCGCAGGCGCTTCGGCTCAAGCCCCGCGTCTGTAAGGCAGACAAAAAGCTCCGCCAGCCGCTCCGGCCGGTGGACAAAAAACGCCCTGCCGCCCGTGTGCAGAAGGAAGGCCGCCGTCCGGCAGAGCTCCGGGAGCGTGCACAGGATCTCGCTTCTCGCCGCGGCCCGGTCCCGGTCCTTCGCGGGCGCGCCGCTGCTCTGCGGGAAATAGGGCGGGTTGCAGACCGCAAGATCAAAGCTGCCCGCGCGGAAGAGGGCGCGGTGGGCCCGGATATCGCCGGTCACGATCCCGCTGCGCTCGGCAAAGCCGTTCATGGCCATGTTCTCCCGGGCAAGCTCCGCCGCCTCCGGCACGATCTCAAGCCCCGTCATATGAAGCCTCTCTGTGCGCGCAAGCAGAAGCAGCATGTTGATCCCCGAGGCGCAGCCGAGGTCGATGCCGCGCCGGGCCCCGGCCGTATTTACGAAATCCGCCAGCAGCACGCTGTCCGTTCCCAGGCGAAAATGCGCCGCCTGCAGAAACTGCGGCCCCCCGGGCCAGAGGGTTTCGGGCTCCGCCATGCTCGCACCTCCGTAATAAAACAGGGACGATCTCTCGTCCCTTTCATTTCGATATCAAACTCAGGTCTTGTACACCGCGCCGATCGGACATGCTTTTGTGCAGTCGCCGCACTCTATGCACTCGCTCGTGTTGATCTCCTTGTGTTCAGGCCCATCATGAATCGCCTCGACCGGACACACCTCAACACAGCCGTCGCAGGAGATGCACTCGTAGCTGATCGCGTATGGCATTCTGCTTTCTCCTTTTTTGGATTTATTCTTCGATTGCCGCGTTCGGACATTCCATCACGCAGGTGCCGCAGTTCAGGCACGCATCCGTGATCACATAGCTTGTTTCTCCGGCTTCGATTGCCTCGGCAGGGCAGCTTGCTGCGCAGTTGCCGCAGAGAATGCACAATTCAGGATCAATACGCATAACATTACCTCCGTTTACAGATGGATTTGATAGATTGAATATATGTTTCGGATTGCCCCGTGGCATCAGGCCTGCTGAATCGCCCCGGTAGGACATACGCTCTCGCACACCGCGCAGTCGATACACTCCTCGGGTTTGACCTCGTAGTAGTGATTATCGCTCGTGTAGATGGCCTGCATGGGGCAATTCGCCGCACACACGCCGCAGCCTGCACAATCGCTGTTGATAAAATGAGCCAAAACGATTTCACCTCCTGATAAAAGTAAGCTTGAAAATACAAACGGATTGCGGCACCGCGCCGGGAAAAACAAGAAGACAATGTGTTTCCCGTCTTTTTTCTTTCACTCCTCCATATGAATGGAGCCGCAGGGACATGCCCCCTCGCAGGAGCCGCAATTCAGGCAGTTGTCGGCGTCGATCTCATATTTCCCGGCTCCCTGGTGAATGACCTGAACAGGGCAGGCCTCCAGGCAATAGCCGCAGGATACGCATGTGTTGTCGATATAAGCCATGATGAATCCTCCTTTTTCTGCATGATCGGGCTATGCCTCTTCTTTGGATTACAATACGGCTCTGCGAAAAAAGGGGCTGCTTTCACAGCCCCTTTTTCGGTTTCCGGATCAAGCCTCAGAAATCGCCTCAGCCGGGCACTGGGCAGCGCAGGCGCCGCACTCCAGGCACTTATCGGCGTCGATCTCGTAGTGCGTATCGCCCTCGCTGATCGCTTCGGCAGGACACTGTGCTGCGCAGGAGCCGCAGGACACGCATTTGTCACTGATAACGTAAGCCATGATGAATCCTCCATATGTAGATTGACCTCACGGTCTGCGCTTATTGTAACACAACTCTCCCAAAAATCAATTACAAAACCTTTAATTCGAGAATATATTTTGTAAGGATTCTGGCGATACTTTTTCCGCGCCCCGCGTTTCGCCCCTTTCGGCGGCAGGGCAGGGCGATAATGGATCATAAAGGGAGGGACGCCCTATGAAGAGCAACGAGAAATTCACCCAGCGCGCCGAGATCGCCATTGAGGCTGCCAGATGCGCCGCGGGCGAGCTGGGCCATGCCTACATCGGCACCGAGCATCTGCTGCTGGGGATTCTGGCGGAGGAGGACGGTCTCGGCGCGCACATCCTCCGCCGGCAGGGACTGGAGAAGGAGCATTTGCGCCGCATCATCGCCCGCGACATCGGCATGGGCAGCCCGGGCGCGCCGGGTCTCGGCCTCACGCCGAATGCCCGGGCCGCGCTGGAGCAGGCGGCGGCGGAGTCGCGCCGGCTGCACCACGGCTGCATCGGCACGGAGCACCTGCTGCTGGGGCTCCTCCGCCTGCCCGACTGCGGGGCGGTGCGGGTGATGCGGGGGGCAGGGGTCGACCTCAACGATGTGTGCACCGCCATCATGGACGTTTTCGGCAATCCCGAATCCCGGGGCCGGGCCCAGACCGGCGCGCTGCACAGCCCCCTGCGCCGCGCGGAGACGCGCACCCTCGACCAGTACAGCCGGGATCTGACCGAAAAAGCCTTCAACGGCCTCATTGACCCTGTCGTGGGCCGGAGCGCCGAGATCCGCCGCGCCATCCAGATCCTCTCGCGGCGCAGCAAGAATAACCCCGTCCTCGTGGGGGAGCCCGGCGTGGGCAAGACCGCCGTGGCCGAGGGCCTGGCCCTGGCCGTTTCCCGGGGCGAGGCGCCGCCGGGCCTCGGCGGCAAGCGCATCGTGTCCCTGGATATCCCGGCGATGCTGGCGGGGACCAAGTACCGCGGCGATTTCGAGGACCGGGTCAAGTCCGTGCTGCGGGATGTGCGCCGGGCCGGGGACGTGATCCTCTTTGTGGATGAGCTGCACACCATTGTGGGCGCGGGCAGTGCCGAAGGGGCCATCGACGCGGCGAACATCCTCAAGCCCGCCCTGGGCCGGGGCGAGGTGCAGATCATCGGCGCCACCACCCCGGACGAGTACCGCCGCTATATTGAAAAGGACGCGGCGCTGGAGCGGCGCTTCCAGCCCGTGCAGATCGGGGAGCCGGACAGGAGCCTTGCGCTGGAGATGCTGCGCGCTCTGCGCCCGGGGCTCGAAAAGCACCACCTGGTCCAGTTTTCCGACGCCTCCATGGAGGCCGCCTGCGCCCTTTCCGTGCGCTATATCAATGACCGCTTCCTGCCCGACAAGGCCATTGACCTCCTGGACGAGGCAGGAGCCGCCGTGCGCGTGCGGGGCGGCTGCAGCGTCTCGGAGGCGGATGTGGCCCAGGTCCTCTCCGACTGGACCGGCATCCCGGTGTCAGGCCTGAGCGAGAGTGAGAGCGAGCGTCTCATCGCCCTGGAGGCGCGGCTGAGAGAGCGCATCATCGGTCAGGATGAGGCGGTCGCAGCCGTGGCAAGAGCCGTGCGGCGCGGCCGGGTCGGTCTCAAGGACCCGAACCGGCCCATCGGCTCCTTCCTCTTCTGCGGTCCCTCCGGCGTGGGGAAAACAGAGCTCTGCCGCGCGCTCTCCGACGCGGTCTTCGGCGACGGCGGGGCCATCATCCGCCTCGACATGTCCGAATATATGGAGAAGCACTCGGTCAGCCGCCTGATCGGCTCGCCCCCGGGCTATGTTGGTTATGAGGACGGAGGCCAGCTCACCGAAAAGGTGCGCCGCCGCCCCTGGTCGGTGGTGCTGTTTGACGAGATCGAGAAGGCCCACGAGGATGTGTGGGGCATTCTGCTGCAAATCATGGATGACGGGCACCTGACGGATTCCACGGGGCGGCGCGTGGACTTTTCCAATACCGTGGTGGTCATGACCTCGAACGTCGGAGCCAAGGCCATCACCGACCAGCGGCTGCCCCTGGGTTTTTCGGGCTCCGAGGCGCAGGGCGACCAGCTCATGCGCGAGCAGGTGCGCCAGGATCTGCGGCAAACCTTCAGGCCGGAGTTTCTCAACCGGGTGGATGAGGTCATAGTCTTCCGCCGTCTGGATGAGGGCGACATGCTGGCCATCACGGGCAGGCTTCTGCGGGAGGTCGCGCAGCGCTTTGCGGATCTGGGCCTCACGCTGCAGGTGCCGGAGGAGGCGGCGCGCCGCCTCGCCGCCCTGGGCCGCAGCGAGCAGAGCGGTGCCCGCCCCCTTCGCCGCACCATACGCCGGGAAATCATAGACCGTGCCGCCCGGATGCTGCTGGACGGCAGCCTTCAGCGGGGCGACACGGTCGAAGCGGTGTGCGACGGGGACGGGATCGCGTTGGTTAAAACACCCTGACCTCTCTCCCCGGTGTGAGGAAGAACAGGACGCCTTCCTTTACTGGCTTTTCGAATATGCGGGACAGGGCCTCGGCATAGGCCAGGAGCTGGCCCCGGTAGAGCCCGGCGCGCGAAGCGATCTCCTCCTCGGCGCGGACATTGTCGGTCTTATAGTCGATGATGACGAGCGCCCCGTCCTCCTCGAGGCAGCAGTCCACCACGCCCTGCAGCAAAAGCTCCTCCCCCTGCGCGCCGGGATAGATTTTCCCGGCGTCCAGCAGCAGTGAGAAGCGAAATTCCCGCAGGGGCTCCTTCGCCCGCAGCATGCGCCCGCCGAGTTCTGAGCGGAAAAGCCGTTCGATGGCGCTGACGTTCACCGCCTGCGCCTGCTGCGGGGAGAGGAAGCGGGCGGCGCTGAGACGGCGGATCTCCTCCCGGATGCCCTCCCGGCTCGCGGCTTTGGCAAAGTCCATGTACTGGAGCACCAGGTGGGTGGCGACGCCCTTTTCCGTCGCGGTGAGGGGGCGCTCCCCCTCGCCGAGCTTCGGCATGCGGAAGCTGAAGCTGCGCGGGCTGAACAGCTCCTCGGCGTCTGCGTCCCGCTCATAGCGGCCCTTGAGCTCGGTGGCCGTCACCTTGGAGGGCAGATCCACCGCGGCAGCATACGGATAGACGAAGCTGAGCCTGCGCCGAAGCTCCCTCGCCGTCTCGGGATCGGCAGAAACCGGCTCCCGCCGCGCTTCGTCCCGGGCGGGCGTCTCCCCGTCGCGGCAGAGGCGGAGGGCAAAATGCTCTTCCCCGTCGGCAAGGCAGGCCGCCATCAGCCAACTGAGATAGCTCGAGGCGCCCAGCAGCGTCTCCGGCGACAGGGCCGCGGCCATGTTCCCTGCGTTTTCGCGCATCTTTTCCGCGTCTTTGCAGGCGCCGACCACAAAAAGCCGCTCCTTCGCCCGGGTGAGGGCTACATAGAGAAGGCGCATTTCCTCGCTCTTATCCTCCCGCTCCTGCCGTTTGGCAATGGCGAGGCGGGCAAGCGTCGGATAGCGCACGCGGTTTTTGAGATCCACCACCCGCGGCCCGAGACCAAGCTCCGGGTGCACCAGCACGGTGCCGCTGCGGTCACGGGTATTGAACTGCCGCTCGGCATCGCAGAGGAAGACCACCGGGTACTCCAGGCCCTTGGAGCGGTGGATGGAGAGGATCTGCACAGCCCGGCCCGTACCGACGCCGACGGCGGGCTCCTGCCCCTTTTCCGCGAGAGCCTGCAGCCAGAGCGTAAGGCGGTGAAGGCCCCGGTAACCGGTGCTCTCAAAGCCTCCTGCAAGCTCCACGAGGGCCAGGAGGTTTTCGCGCCGACGCGCCCCGTCGTCCATCGCGCTCACGAGGGCCAGGAGATCCAGCCGCTCGATCACGAGCCACACGGTCTCCCCGGCGCAGAGATCCACCGCCTCCGCGCGCAGCACCGCAAGCCCGTCAAGAAAGGCGCGGCATTTGCCGTCGGTCTTCCCCGCAGCCTCCAGCGCGGTGAAAAGATCCCCGTCCCGGTCGGCGGCGCGGATATAGCTCAGCTCATCCGGCGTAAAGCCGAAGGCTGCCGAGCGCAGCACCGCAATGAGGGGGATATCCTTGTGGGGGTTATCCATCACGCTGAGCACGGCGAGGGCAAGGGAGATCTCGGGCGTTGTGAAAAAGCCGCTGCCCTGGGCGCTGCCGACGGGGATGCCCGCATGGAGCAGAGCCTCGCGGTAGACGCCCCCGGTCTTGTTCGGGGAGCGCAGCAGGATCGCAATATCCCCGTAGTCCATGGGCCGCTGCCCGTCGCCCTCGGTGACGGTCGCGCCGGAGCGGACCAGGGCGCGGATCTGTTCGGCCGTGAAGGCGGCCTCCAGGGCGGTCCTGTCCGGGGCTTCGTCCCCCTCGCTCTCCGGCAGCTCATAGAGCATAAGCTCCGGCTTCGGGACAGCGCCCTCATAGTACTTTGCGCCATGAACAAGGGCTGCCTCGCCGTTGTAGGCCACATCGCCCAGGCCTTCGGACATGCAGCGGGAGAAGACGGCGTTGGCCCCGTCCAGGATCTCCCTGCGGGAGCGGAAATTTTCCCGCAGCAGGATCCGCGCCGCGCCGGAGCCCGGCTCGGCATAGAGGTGGTATTTTTCATTGAAGATGGCGGGATCCGCCAGGCGGAAGCGGTAGATGGACTGCTTCACGTCGCCGACGAGAAAAAGCTTTTTCCCCCCGTCCGAGACGGCGGTGAAAATGTCGTCCTGTACGCGGCTCACATCCTGGTACTCGTCCACCATGAGCTCGGTATAGCGCCGGGAGAGCTGGCGGGCAAGCTCCGTGGGCGTCCGGTCGTCCCGGAGCAGGAGCTCTGCCGCCCGGTGCTCCAGATCAGAATAGTCGGCAAGGCCGCGGCTCTGCTTTTCTTTTTTGTAGGCCTCGTCAAAGCGAAGGGTCAGCCTCAGCAGCGCGCGCATCGCGGGGGCTGTGGCCGCCATATCCCGGTTTAGCTCCGCGGACGGCAGGGCGAAAACCGGCGCGACCTTTTCCTGAAAGAGCTTCTTGCACTTATCCCGCCGACCCTTGACGCGCTCGGAGAGCTCCTTGTCCGGGTTCTTGTAAAGCTTTGGCAGCGCCTGGATCTGCAGCGGCAGCAGGGCCGCCGCCCGGTCCCATTCATAGCTGCGGCAGCAGCGGGCAAGCTCCCGGAGCTGATCGCCCATATCGGCAAAGCTCCCGCTGTAGGTCTCAAAGATCCTCGGCTCCGCCTTCATCTCGGCAAGAAGCCGCTCCAGCTCTCCGGCCCAATGCTCGGCAAGACCCCGGGCCCAGTCCATCAGCTCCCGGCCCCAGGGGGTCCGGCCCGCATCGTCCGCCGGCGCCTCGAGCAGAGCCGTCTGCTCCTGCGCCCAGCGGGCGGGGAAGGCGTGGCACTGCATCTTGGTGTGAAGCTCCAGGATCAGCGAGGCAAGGGCGCTGTCATCCCGCCCCTCGCCCACGGTATCGGCCAGCAGGCGAAAATCGGGATCGTTTTCGATGTCGGTATAGCAGTCCTCCAGTACGCGCTCGAGGCAGCTTTGCCGCATGGTCTCGGCCCGCTCCTCATCCAGGATCTTGAAATCCGGCGAGAGGCCCGCCGCCTGGCAGTTTTCCCGCAGGAGATCGGCGCAGAAGCTGTGGATGGTGCCGATCTGCGCGCGGCGGATCAGGGCGCTCTGGCGGCGCAGGCGGGCGTTGTCGGGCTCTGCGCGCAGGCGCTGTGAAAGCTCCTCCATGATCCTGCCGCGCAGCTCTCCCGCTGCGGCGCGGGTGTAGGTGATGATGAGGAAGCTGTCGATATCCACGGGCGCGGCGGGATCGGTGATATAGGCCATGAGCCGCTCGGTCAGCACGCGGGTCTTGCCGCTGCCCGCCCCGGCGGACACCAGCACGGGACAGCCGCGCTCCTCGATCGCGGCCCGCTGGGCTTCGGTAGGCTTAAATACCGCCATGTGCTTCTCCCTCCTCCATCATGGCCCAGACCTCCTCCGGGCTGTATTTGGGCATAAAGCGGCTCTTCTCGCCGCCGCGCCCCTCGGAAAACTGACAGGCGTCAAAATAATCGCAGTGGAGGCAGGCGTTGTCGCTCTGGCTGCGGTAATAGGGGTCGGCGGCAATGCTGCCCGCGCGAAGCTGCCGCGCCATGTCTCGCAGCTGCCGCCGGATGTGCCGGTTCAGAAGGCCCAGGCGCTCGAGGCTTGCCAGGGTGTCCGCCGTGGGCTTGTTCCGGCAGAATTTGATGGGAATGTAGCGCTTCTCGTTTCCGTGCTCCCAGGCCTCCTTTACGGCCTCCTCATCCAGCAGAAGCCCGCTGCGGCGAAGCTCCTTGCTCCGCTCGCTCAGGATCGCCTCCTCATCCATGCGCTTCTCGCTCGAGAGCATGGGGCTGCGGGCCGGGATGTACATGACCC
Organism: Oscillospiraceae bacterium; assembly: GCA_902790375.1. GTDB lineage: Bacteria > Bacillota > Clostridia > Oscillospirales > Oscillospiraceae > Limivicinus. The sequence continues at coordinate 27,220 of CADARY010000023.1, forward strand.
CGGCGGGGACGATCTCATGCCCATAGCGGGCTCTGCCGCCGTCGGAGAGGGTGAAGAGATACAAAAGCATCTGCAGGTTCATGCCGTCCAGGACCTCGTAGAGGGAAAATTCCTTGCGCCCGGTCTTATAGTCCACCACGCGCAGATAGAGCTTCCCCTCGTGCAGCCACCCGTCCACCCGGTCGGCAATGCCGCCGAGGGTCAGGGCCTCGCCGTCCTCCCCCAGCTCGATGGGCGGGATATCCTGCGCCTCGGAAAAGTTGAGCTCGAAATCGAGGGGCGTAAAGTCCGACAGGCGCAGCTCGTCCGCCATGTCCTTCACCACGCGGCGCACATTCTCCCGCAGGCGGCGGAAAAGATAGACAAAGCGGCTGGACTTCTCCTGAAAGTCGTTGAGCTTTTCGTGTACATACTGCTCCACATACCGGTCGGTGAGCGCCTCGAGCTCTTCATCCGTGACGGCCCGGAAGCCGCCGCGCGCGCCCGCGTCCCGGGCTGCGTTTTCCAATACATAGTGCAGGAAGGTCCCCACCTCCGGCGGCTCAAAGCCTGCCGGGGTGTGGGGCTTTGCCTTGAGTCCGTACTGGCAGAAGAAGGCAAAGCGGCAGGAGGCGAGCTTTTCGACCCGCGACGCGCTGAGTCTCAGCTTCTTCCCGTACAGCCGCCTGACCCCCTCCGGCGAGAGGCTGCCGCGGGTAAGCTCTGCCGCGGCCTGCAGAGCTGCAGAGCGCCGGGGATCCTGGGCGGCGAAGTATTCCGCCGCGGCCTGCTCCCGTCCGCTGCCGCCGTGAAGCGCCTCGGCCGCAAGCGCGAGGGCCGGGGCCGGAGCGGAGAGGCGGGCGTCGGCAAGGTCGGCGCTCTCCGCTTCAAGGCCGAAGAGGCTCTGCGCCCTGCGAAAGACGAAGGCCGGGCGAAGCTCCGAGCCATCCGCCCCGCTTGCGGGACAGAGCATGGCGAGGCTCTCCGACGGCAGGGTGAGGGTATAGTAGATGAGAGCAAACTCCCGCCAGAGCTCGCTGTCTCCGCCGGGGCCGAGGGCGATGTCCAGCTCCAGAAGGCGCTGCCGCTCGTCCGGGGAGAAGATGCCGCCGCCCTCCTCGGCCATGGGCAGGCGGTTTTCCGCCGCGCCCAGGACGATGAGATGCCTGATATGGCGCCGGCGGTTGCGGTCAAAGTCCCCGGCGGTGACCCGGTCCAGGGAGACCGGAATGGTGCCGATATCGTATTTGGAGAGCATCAGGGTGAAAAGCCGCCCGAAATGCTCATAGTCCATGGCGCTCTCGCCCAGGATGCTGTCGCACTGCTCCAGCGCCCCGATCACAAGCTCCCAGAGCTGGCGGTACTCGGCCGCGCTCTTCTCCCGGCCGATGGCCTGCAGCTCCTCGGCCCGGCGGCTCAGGGTCTCCGGCAGGCGCAGATCGCCCAGAAGCTGTGCGAGGGCCCGGGCCTGGGCGGCGGCGGTCTGCGCCTCGTTCGCCGCCTTTTCGAAGGCCTGCAGGGGCTTTGCCACCCGACGCCGGAGGGCGTTGATGCGCTGCAGCTTCTCCTCGGCTTCCGGGGTGTACTCCCCGCCGTAGCCGTCCGGGTGCTGCCGCCAGTCGCGCCTGCGCTGCCAGGCGCTGCCCCGGAGCTGCCACTTGAAAAGGTAGCTCTCCAGCTCGTCGCACTCCGCGCTGTCAAGCCCGGCAAGGCCGGTGCGCAGATAGCTCACCACCTCGTCCAGCGCCCAGCCGCCCCGGATGATCTCATAGGCGCAGGCGATCAGCGCGGGCAGGGGCTTTGCCATGAGGTCCGAACGCGCCGCCGTGAAAAGCGGCACCCCGTAGTGGCGAAATACGCTCTCGAGCGTGCCGCGATAGTCCTCAAAGCCCCGGGCCACGATGGCGATATCCCGCCAGCGGCTGCCCCGATCCCGCACGAGGGAGAGGCAGAGGGCGGCCGCCTCTTCACACTCGGCGGTCATACTCCCGGCCCGGATGAGGCGCAGCGGGGCGTCGCCCTGCCAGCGCGCGTCCGTATAGTCAAAGAGGTGTTCGGCAAAAAAGCGCAGGGCGTTGTCCTCCCCGCCGTCCGCCTCCAGACGGGTGACCTTCGGCTTCTGCCCCAGCTCCTCCGCCGCCGCGGCAAGGGCGCGGGCAGCTCTGCGCGAGAGCTCAAAGATCTCGTTATCCCCATTGAGGTCGTCCACGGTCAGGCACACGGTGAGCCGGATGCCCTGCCGCAGCATGGCGCAGAGAACCGCCTGCTCCTGGCGGGTGAAGTCGATGAAGCCGTCCACGTAGACCCGGACGCTCCCGTCGAGGCCGCCGTCGTCGATAGCCTCGGCAAGCCGTGTGAGTCTGTCGGCGGGGTCCGCCCTGCCGTTTGTGACCACGCCCTCATAGGCCTCCAGCACCAGGGCCAGATCCCGGAGCTTGTCGCCCAGGGTGTCCGGGCAGGCTGCCGCCGCCTCCGACAGCAGCTCCGCGTCGATGCGGGCGGTCTTCAGCTCGTCCACCGCCCTGAGTAGCATGGCCTGCATCTCGGCGCGGCGCTGGGCCGCGCCGTAGACCTTGAGCCGCGCGCCCACTCCCTGCAGGGCAAGAGCCATGCAGAGCATGCGCCCCCCCTGGTCGAGCCAGGGATTTGCCGCGCCGCCTCGCCTGGTCTCGAGGCTGCGGGCAAGGCCGGAAAAGCTCAGCACCTCGGCATAGAGGGAGAGGCTGTCCCCGCAGGCGCGGCAGAGCTCCCGCTCGGCCTCGTGGCTGTACTGCTCGGGAACCAGCAGGATGCTGCCCTTTTCCCGGCGCTCCATATTCTCCCGGATCCGGCCGATCAGCGCCGCGGTCTTGCCCGCGCCCGCCCGGCCGATCAGAAATTCCAGCATGAAATCACGACCCCGTTCGTTTTTTTCTATTTTAGCAAAAGGCAGGGGGGAAAACAAGAAATCATTTTCCGCTCTTGCATAAGCGGTGGAAAGGTGCTAAAATATTCAGAAAATACGCAAGGGAGCGGTATAAATGAAATTATCTTCCAAAATGGAACGCTGCGGCCTGTCCCCCATGCGCAAGTTCAACCCGCTTGCGGACGAGGTCAAGGCGCGCGGTATCAAAATTTACCATCTCAATATCGGCCAGCCGGACGTGGAGACACCCGCGCCCTTCTATCAGGCCCTGCGAGCCTTTGACGAGAAGGTCGTGGCCTATGCCCCCTCCAGCGGTGTGCCCGCCTTTGTAGACGCGGTGCGCGGCTATTACAAGCGCATCGGCGTGGAGCTGAAGCGCGGGGAGGTTCTGCCCACCTTCGGCGGGAGCGAGGCGCTGCAGATGACCCTCGCCACCATTCTTGACGACGGGGACGAGATCATCATTCCCGAGCCCTTCTATCCCAATTACGCCACCTCCGTTACGCTGGCCGGGGCAAAGATTCATCCCATCCCCACCTTTGTGGAGGAGGATTACTTCTACGCCGACCGGGCCAGGGTCGAGGCCTGCATCAACGCGCACACCCGCGCCATCTTCATCACGAACCCCGGCAACCCCACCGGCTCCATCCTGACGCCGGATCAGCTCCGGCTCATGCTGGACATCGCCAGGGAGCACGAGCTCTTCCTCATCTGCGACGAGGTGTACCGGGAGTTTGTGTACGCGGGCGAGCCGCTTCTCAGCGCCCTGCAGTTTCCCGGGTACGAGGAAAACGTCATCATCATCGACTCCGTGTCCAAGCGCTTTTCCGCCTGCGGCGCGCGTGTGGGCTGCGTGATCTCGAAAAACGCGCAGTTCATGGGCGAGGTCATGAAGTGGTGCCAGTGCCGCCTGGCCTCCGCCACGGTGGACCAGATCGCCTCCGCCGCCCTTTACGGCATGGACCCGTCCTACTTTGACGTTGTGCGCGACGAGTACCGCCTGCGCCGCGACACCATGGTGAAAAAGCTGAAGGAGATCCCGGGCGTGATCTGCGGAATGCCGCGCGGCGCCTTCTACGTCATGTGCGCCCTGCCCGTGGACGATGCGGACAAGTTCCAGACCTGGCTTCTCAAGGAGTTCAGCGACCACGGCGAGACTGTGCTCTTCGCCTGCGGGGAGCCCTTCTATGCCACCCCCGGCCGCGGCAAAAACGAGGTGCGCCTTGCCTACACCATCAACGCCCCCGATATCGCCCGCGCCATCGACATCCTCAAGATCGCCATTGAGGCATACAACAAGCGCTGAAAAAGCCTGTAAAGCCCGGAGCCCCGGCCGAATGAACGGCCGGGGCTCCGGGCTTTATGCTACTCCTTGCCCATCATCTTTCCGGGGCTCACGCCGAAGCTCTCCTTAAACGCCCGGTGAAAGGCGGAGTAGTCGCCATAGCCGCTCTCGGCGGCAGCACGGGCAGCGGGGACCCCCTCGCGCAGAAGGCGGGCCGCGTTCATCAGGCGCTTTTGGCGCACATAGGCGTGCACGGTGCTGCCAGTCTGCGCCTTGAACCGGCGCATAAAATGATAGGGGCTCATGTAAAAGCGCTCCGCCAGTGCCTCCACGGTGAGCTCTTCCCGAAAATGCTCGTTGATATAGCTCAGCACCTGCCTGAGCTTTGGGTCGCCGACAGGCTCCGTATGCTCGGGCGCCGCCTCATGCAGGCGGTTGACCTGGATCAAAAGCTGGATGATCAGGGTCTCCCGCATGGTCTGGGCGCCGAGGCGTTCGTCCTTTGCCGCGCGCTCATAGGCCTCGATGGCGGCGCGCAGCTCTCCGAGCTGGTTCTCTGCGGCGGTCAGCATGTGCCGCCGGCGCCGGTCCGCCTGGTCGAAGCAGTCTATCAGCCCTGCGCCGGGGAAGGCCCGCTCGAAATAATGCCGGTCGAGATAGAGGATGATGCGCTCATAGGGCACGGTGCGGTCAATGACCGCTTTGTGGATCGTATGGTGGCGCACCAGCAGCACCGACCAGGGCGCGAGGGTGTAGCGCTGCTCTTCGACCAGATAGTCCACGCTGCCGGAGAGCAGGATCACCAGCTTGTCAAACTCGTGAAAGTGGAAGTCCAGCTCCTGCCCGGCGCTGTCCCTGAGATGAAAATAATGAAAGCTCTCCCGCAGATAGCCCGCGCGGTTGATGCTGTTGTCCCTGGGCATGGGCCCGCCTCCTTTCGATATTGCCGCCCGCAGAGGAAGGGCGTTTTTCCAATGCAAACAGGTAGCGTGCTAAAGTATATCGCAGTTTTTACAATGTTTCAAGCAGAATTTGCAATTTACTTTGCAAAAGCGCGGAATATAATAGCAATGACATTTGAACCCGAAAGGAGCCATCCCATGAAGTCCAACAATTTCCTGAAGAACAACTGGTTCTTCTTCTCCATGATCATTGGCATCGTGCTCGGCATTATCGTCGGCTTTGTCTGGCCCAATGCCGGTGTTCTCGAGCCGCTCGGCACGCTGTTCATCAACATGATGTTCTGCGTGGTGGTGCCGATGGTGTTCGTCTCCATCTCCTCCGCCATTGCCAACATGAAGAGCCTGAAGCGCGCCGGCAAGCTGATGGGCACCACGGTCGTCACCTTTATGTGCACCACCATCATCGCCTCTGTGATCATGTATGTTCTGGTCCGCTTCATCCCCGTCTACACCGGCAAGCCCGCCTTTGAGCCGGGCGCTTCCGAGCCGATGAGCGCCGGCGAGATGATCGTCGGCTTCTTTACCAAGCCCGACTTCCCTGATCTCTGGAGCCGCCGTTCGATCCTGCAGCTCATCATTGCGGGCATCTTCTTCGGCTTCGGCGTGCAGATGTGCGGCGGGCCTGAGACCAAGACCGCAAAGCTTCTGGAGGAGCTCAACCGCATCCTCATGAAGGTCATCAAGCTCATCAGCTACTACGCCCCCATCGGCTTCTTCGGCTTCTTCGCCGCCCTCGTCTCCGCCCACGGCGCCGACTTTGTTTCCAGCTACGCCCGGGCCATCATCCTCTACTACGTGGTCTCCTTCGCCTACATGTTCCTGATCTTCCCGCTCTACGCCCGCTTCGGCGGCGGCGCGGGCGCCGTCAAGGTCATGTTCCAGCACCTGTTCCGTCCGGCAGCCGTCGCCTTTGGCACCTGCTCCTCCGTCGCCACCATCCCCACCAACATGGAGGTTGCCGAAGACAGCGGCATTTCCAAGGACGTGGCCGACATCGTCCTGCCCATGGGCGCCACGATGAACATGGACGGCTCCGGCATGAGCGCCATTATCAAGGTCGCCTTCCTCTTCGGCATGTTCGGCAAGGACTTTGCCACGGCTGACGCGCTCATCGCCATCATCATCGCGACCGTTTCCTCTGTGGCCATGTCCGGCATCCCCGGCGGCGGCGGCACGGGCGAGCTCGTGCTCTGCTCCCTCTTCTTCCCCGAGCAGCTTGCTGTCGCCTTCCCCATCGCCCAGGCAATCGGCGACCTCGTCGATCCTCCCGCCACAATGGTCAATGCCGCCGGCGACTATGTGGCCTGCTTCATCGTCTCCCGCTTCAACGACGGCAAGGATTGGCTCCAGAGGGCCCTTGCCGCAAAGCGGAAGCAGCAGTAAAATCCGATACATACTTCCATCCGAATACAGAGGGGACCTCCGCTCACTTGTGGGCGGGGGTCTTCTGTCTGCTGCGGCCGGAAAAGGATTGATGTTTTCCCGCAGGGATAGTATAATGAGGACTGTCTACAGGAAATACTTTCTAAGAGGCAACACCGCATAATTCGGCAAGAGCAGATTTCGAGAAAAATTGGGTTCTGATGAAGGCAGTTTTTCGCAGGAATACTTTGTGTATTGCAAGAAAAAGGCGGATTGTGCGGTATTGCCCTAAGGGCGGCAGCGTTTGCCGTGCTGCCCGGAAGAAACGGAGATCGTCATGGAAAAAGCCTCCGTCTTTTTCAAAAGAATCATGCTGGGCATCCTGCTGCTGGTGATGCTGCTGACGCTCGGCCTCATCATCTGGAAGGGCGCCGAAGCCCATTCCTATCTGGCGGCGCTGCTGCCGGGCGCCGGCCTTGCCTATCTGCTGAGCAGGCTGCTGCCGCGCTGCAGCCTGCCGCTGCCGCGCCTGCCTGCGCTGTGGGTCGGGGTGTTCTGCTTTGCGCTCAACATCATCTGGGTGCTGCTCGTGCGCATTGAGCCCTTCAGCGATTACGAGGAATACTGGCAGGTGGCCTGCGCCCTTGCCGCCGGCAAGCCTGTCCCGGATGCCTGGTATGTGGCCATGTACCCGCACATCCTCGGCACGGCCACGTTTCTGAGCGGCCTGATCCGCCTGTTCGGCGAGTCGGTCTTTGCCGTGACGGTGGTGAACGTGCTGCTGACAAGTCTGAGCTGCACGCTGATCTGGCTTTTGGGGCGGGAGCTTCTCGGGCAGGAGCAGGCTTTTCTCGCCGCGCTTCTCTGGGCCTTTACCCCCTCCAAGATGATGCTCGGCTCCCTCGTGTTCTCCGAGCCGCTGTACACGCTGCTGATCCTGCTGTTCTTCTGGCTTTTCCTGCGCCTGAAGCCAATGCTCACGGCAGGGGGGCCCATCCCCTGGGCTGGCCTGGGCGCGCTTGCGCTGCTGGGTTTGCTTCTGGCCCTGATCCAAATTGTGCGGCCTATCGCCGTGATCCTGATCATCGCCGTGGTTTTGTGGCTGCTGTTTCTCCGCGGGGCGGAGGGGAAGAGTCTCCGGCTCTGGGGGCTCTGGCTGCTCGCGCTTGTCGCCATGCTGGGGCTTTACAAGGGCGCGCTCACCCTCTGGGACAGCCATGTGGAGCGGGTGCTCGGCCAGGAGCCGGCGTCCGTGCCCTGGTATAATATCTATGTGGGCTTAAACGAAAAGACCGACGGGCGCTATACCGACGAGGACATGGATCTTCTGACCGGATATCTCAAGCAGGGGATGAGCGCCGGGGAGGCCCAGCGGCACATGATCCCCCACGTGCGTGAGCGTCTCGCCTCCGGGCTTGATTTCCCGAAGCTTTTTTCTGCCAAGCTCTTCAACTTTCTGGGCAATGACGAGCTGGGCGGCTATACCTATCGCTTTACACGCTCGCCTCTGTTCGTCAAGCTCTGCATGATGATCTGCAACATTTTCTATTACTGCATTTTCCTTGCGGGGATCCATGGCCTGGTGCAGATGCTCTGCAGCCGGGAGCTGGGAGCCGGGCTGCTGCTGCCGCTCTTCTTCCTTGGGCTGACGCTGGCACACATGCTGGTGGAGGTTGCAAACCGCTACCACTATTCTCTGATCCCTATTCTCATCATTTTCGCCGCCCTCGGCCTGACGGGCGGGGAAAGGAGTCCGTCATGAACAAAGTACCGAGACTGTTTATCGTGATCCCCTGCTATAACGAGCAGGAGGTTCTGCCCATCACGGCGCCGCTTTTCCGCGATAAGCTTTTGAGCCTCGCCGCCGCCGGAAAGATCACGGCGGACAGCCGCGTCCTCTTCGTCAACGACGGCAGCCGGGACCGGACCTGGGAGATCATCCGGCAGCTCTCCAAGGAGGATGAGCACTATCTCGGCATCAGCCAGAGCCGCAACCGCGGCCATCAGAACGCCGTGCTCGCCGGACTCATGGAGGCCCGGGACAAGTGCGACATCACCATCTCCATCGACTGTGACGGGCAGGACGACATCAACGCCATGGACAAGATGGTGGACGCCTACCTCGACGGCTGCGAGGTGGTGTACGGCGTGCGCTCCAGCCGGGAGACGGACACCTTCTTCAAGCGCTTCACCGCCGAGAGCTTTTATAAATTCCTCGCCATGATGGGGGCGGAGGTAGTCTTCAACCACGCCGATTACCGCCTCATCAGCGCGCGGGTGCTCAAGGAGTTTGCCAATTTCAAGGAGGTCAACCTCTACCTGCGCGGCATGGTGCCGCTGGTGGGCTTCAAGTCCACCTCCGTCAGCTACTCCCGCGCCGAGCGCATGGCCGGCGAAAGCCACTATCCCCTCCGTAAAATGATCGGCCTTGCGGTGGACGGGGTGACCAGTCTCTCCGTTAAGCCTCTGCGCCTGATCTTCGGGCTGGGGCTCTTCATCGCCTGCGTGAGCTTTCTGTTCTGCATCTGGGCCCTGATCACGGCCCTGTGCGGCAAATCCGTTGCCGGCTGGGCCAGCATGACCTGCATCATCTGCTTTGTCAGCGGTGTGCAGCTCATCTGCCTCGGCATCATTGCGGAGTATATCGGCAAGATCTATATGGAGACCAAGCAGCGCCCGCGCTATATCATCAGCGAGCGCACCTGGGAGGAAGACTGATCCTATGCAGGAGAGCTTTTATTCCGTACCGGGCTGCCCCTGCTCCATTGCGCTGGTTTCCGACCTGCATGAAGCGCCCTTCAAGGCGGTGCTGGCTTCCCTGCGGAAAAATCGCCCGTCGCTGATCTGTGTTGCGGGCGATTTTCTCATTGGCCGTCTCCCAAAGGCGGCTCCCAAAGTGCGCGAGGCGGGCGTCCTGCCCTTTTTCAGTGCCTGCGCTTCTCTTGCCCCCTGCTTTGTCTCCCTCGGCAATCACGAGTGGGTGCTCACAGAGGCGGACATGGAGCTGCTGCGGGGCCGCGGCGTTTCGGTTCTGGATAACGCCTTCACGACGCTCACGGTCCGGGGCCGTCCGCTCGTGATCGGCGGGCTCTCCTCTGCCAGGGTGAGCGAATACCGGCGGGCGCTCCGGTCGGGCCTTGCGCCGGTGGAGGCAAACGAGCTGACCCGCCCGGTCGGCGTGACGCAGCACGTACCGCCGCAGCTTGCATGGCTGGACGGCTTTTCCTCCCGCCCCGGCTATCACATCCTGCTGTGCCACCACCCGGAGTACTACCCGCGCTGGCTTTCGGATCGGCGCATCGACCTGATCCTCAGCGGCCACGCGCACGGCGGGCAGATCCGCCTCTTCGGCCGCGGGCTCTATTCCCCCGGACAGGGCCTGCTGCCCGGGCTGACCGGCGGGGTGATTGACGGTCGGCTCGTCATCAGCCGCGGCCTTGCCAATACCAGGCGGGTGCCGCGCCTCTTCAATCCCCCGGAGCTTGTGTATATTCTGCCGGCCTCAGACTGCACGGACAGTTCCATCTGACAGGCGCAGAATTATCATTGAATATTTTTGAGGAAATACTTTACGAATGGCGATTGTCGCGCTATAATTATTCGGTCAAAATCTATGCCGCAAGGCAAAAGGAGCCATCCACAGATGAGAACCATCGGAACCGTTGCGCGCGGTGTGCGCGCACCCATCATCCGCCAGGGCGATGATATTGCCCAAATCACGGCCGACTCCGTCATGGAAGCATGGAAGGAAGCCGGGATCAGCCCCTGCGACCGGGATGTGGTCGCCGTGACAGAGTCCGTTGTGGCCCGCGCCCAGGGCAACTATGCCACTGTTGATCAAATCGCAGCGGACATCCGCGCCAAGACCGGCGGCAAAACCGTCGGTGTCGCCTTCCCCATTCTCAGCCGCAACCGCTTCTCCCTGCTGCTGAAGGGCTTTGCCCGCGGCTGTGAAAAGATCGTGCTGCTGCTCAGCTATCCCTCCGACGAGGTGGGCAACCACCTGGTGGATTGGGATCGTCTGGATGAGGCCGGGGTCAACCCCTACAGCGATACGCTGACGCTTGCGCAGTTTCGTGAAAAGTTCGGCCACATCGTCCATCCCTTCACCGGCGTGGACTACATCGACTTCTATTCCGACCTGATTCGCGGTGAGAACTGCGAGGTCGAGGTCATTTTCGGCAACAAGGTCACCACCCTGCTGGACTATACCGACACCGTGCTTACCTGCGATATTCACACCCGTGAGCGCTCCAAGCGCCTGCTGCACAACGCCGGGGCCAGGGTCGTACTGGGCCTGGACGATATCCTCTGCACAAGCGTGGACGGCAGCGGCTACAACGATCAGTACGGTCTGCTGGGCTCCAACAAGGCCACTGAGGAGACCGTCAAGCTCTTCCCGCGGGATTGCTATGCCGTTGCGGAGCGTATCAGCAAGCTTCTGTCCAATGCCTCCGGCAAGCGCATTGAAGCCATGGTCTATGGCGACGGCGCCTTCAAGGATCCCGTCGGCAAGATCTGGGAGCTGGCGGACCCCGTGGTCTCTCCCGGTTACACCACCGGTCTGATCGGTACGCCCAACGAGCTCAAGCTCAAGTATCTGGCGGACAATGACTTCGGCGATCTCAAGGGCGCTGAGCTCCGCCAGGCCATTGAAGCGCGCATCCGCGCCAAGACCGGCGACAGCCTGGTCGGCAACATGGTGTCCGAGGGCACCACGCCCCGCCGCCTGACGGATCTGATTGGGTCTCTTTGCGATCTGACCTCCGGCTCCGGCGACAAGGGCACTCCCATTGTCTACATCCAGGGTTATTTCGACAATTACACCAACGAATAAAAAACCGCTTCCGGACTCCTTATGCCGTCCGGAAGCGCTCTTTTTATCCTACACGATCCCCTTTGTGGGAACCGGTCTGTCGTGGAATCGTATCAAACAGGGAGGTCACCCCTATGCTTCATCGAAATGCTTCGGCCCTGCTCCTCTCATGCTCTCTGCTCCTGTGTGCGCCAGCCGCCTCCGCAGGCTTCGATCCGACGGATGCGCCCTCGGCCGCGGTCGAGGAAACGCCGTCCCCATTCCGGCGCATTGAATTGCTCGGCGACGGGGAGCTCGAATGGCCCTGCGGGGTCCCCTTTGAGGATCCCGGTTTTATCGCCCGCGGGGCGGATGGCGAGGATCTCAGCGGGTCAGTCGTTATTGAGGGCGCGCCCGTCCCCTGGCGTGTCGGCGACTATACGATCACCTATCTCTGTTCGGCGGACGACGGTGAGATCGCCGCTGCCCGGCGCCTTGTGCATATAAAAGCGCAGCCGCTGCCCGACGTCGTTCTGCCGCCCGCCGGCACCATCTGCCTGACCTTTGACGACGGCCCCTGCGAATATACCGAGCGCTGCCTTGAGATCCTTGCAAGTCACAACATCCGTGCGACTTTTTTTATTGTGGCCAATCAGACCAAGTATCTGCCTTTGCTTCCGAAGATCGTGGAGGGCGGTCACACGCTGGGGATTCACTGTTATGACCACAGCTCCTACGGTATGCTCTACCGGGATGAGGAGCATTATTTCACGGACCTACTGAAAGCCCAGCAGATCATCCATGACTATACAGGTCAGTATGCGCATGTCGTCCGCTTTCCGGGCGGCAGCAGAACGGCAAGCCATCTGGCCGGAACGCTCAAGGGCGGCTACCCGGAGCTCTACGGGATCCTGCACGATATGGGCATACGTCCTTACGACTGGAATGTACAGCCGGAATCCGCGACCAAGACCGTGGAGGGCACGATCGTCGATTTCACCCATCCGCGCGAGCCCTATGAATATGCCGTGGTTCTGCAGCATGACGCCCGCCGCTTCAGCGTGGAGGCCTTGGATCAGATGCTTGCATGGGCGCAGGCGGAGGGCTATACCTTTGCTCCTCTTGACACCACATATCCCGAAGTGCTCTTTAACTGAAAAGTTCGGCAAATGCAAAAAACTCCGAGATTACTCTCGGAGCTTTTTGTGTTGGCGTTGAGCTATCTTTCCAGTCCGTCGCCAGACAAGTATTTTCGCCACTGGTGAGCTTAACTTCTGTGTTCGGAATGGGAACAGGTGGA
>CADARY010000024.1 GCA_902790375.1 Oscillospiraceae bacterium
GGGCTTCGGGCCGATGAAGGCATCGGCCCCTACGATGCAGGTTTTTACGTTGTAAGTGTTGAACCTGCCTGTATTGCTGAGTTAAACCGATACGCACTTTACCAAATCAGAGCAGCGACTCTGATTTGGAGAGGAAAAAAGCAGGAGCGGATATGCAGCGAGTTTCTTCTGACGACGACCGGGTGTAGCGCAGCTGGTAGCGCGCGTGGTTTGGGACCACGATGCCGCAGGTTCGAATCCTGTCACTCGGACCATTTCGAGTGTTCATAACGGATTTGGGTTATGAACACTCGAATTTCTTTTTTCCATCGGCATATTCGGTTTTCTTTTATGTACGGAGCGGGCATGATGCCTGCTCCTTTTGCTTATGCGGTGACGGGACTGCGGAGATACTCCACGCTCACGCCCTGCCGGGTGTCGGCTCCATATGATGGATAAAGCCTTCTCATTATAGAGAAGTTCTTTATGCTGTTCAATTCCTTGCCCACGCCGGAAAGAATCGCTTTGGGTATGAATAGAAATGCCGGGTAGAACACAATGTTGCGTATTGTGCGGATCGTATTGTCTCTTCGCATAAATCGAAAACTCATAATCTCACCTCCTGTCTGTGCAAATTTGAAGTCTCCACTTGTATAATGTCGTTGATACCGCCAATATGTTCCTACTGTGATGAAATATTATCAAAAACTTTTTTGCTGCACAGCTTTAGTTCGTGTATTAGAAAAGTTGTTGCCCTGCGACTTATCATATGATATAATAATTTAGGTATGCAACAGGCTTTTATATGACATTTTTTATGATTATGAAAAAAGATGAACTCGCACGGGCTGTTCTGGCCGAAAAAGGCGGCATAGCAAAAACGGCTGACTTTGTCGCTGCCAGGGTATCGAAGCCCGACCTTACAGAATTGAACAGACTTGGTGTCATAGAGCGAATCCGCCACGGGTTTTATCAGCTTCCGGGGGAAACTGAGATTTCTGAGGCGCGGTATCTTTCTGCCCTGCTCCCGGAGGCGATTGTGTCCGTGGAGTCGGCACTTTTCCATTATGGCTACAGCGATTTTGCGCCCAGGGTATGGACACTTTCCGTCCCGCGTTCTCTTTCGCCGGCAAAGCTGAAATTTGACGTGGTGCCGGTCAAGCTGTTTTATGTCATGCAGGATATTTTTGCGCTTGGGAAAACCTCGGACGATTTTGACGGTACAGAACTATCCGTATACGACCGTGAGAGAACGATCTGTGATTGTTTTAAGTATCGGTCCAAGCTGGACAGCGAGACTTTTAACAAAGCTGTCAACGCGTATGTTGCCGATGATCATAAAAATCTGAGCCATCTGTCCCAGTACGCCAAGACGCTTCAGGTTTATAACAGGGTAATGAGCTTGATGGAGGTAATGCTCAATGGCTGATATGGGAGCCTCGGTACTGGCAAGGCTGAAAAACAAGGCCGCAGAGACTGGCAGAAGCAATCAGCTGTGCTTGCAGCTATTTTGTCAGGAAGAGTTCTTGCGCCGTGTGGAAAAATCCAGATATTCGGAAAACCTTGTTTTGAAGGGCGGGCTGTTCCTCTATACGCTCACAAACTTCGACAGCCGCGTTACGATGGATGTGGATTTCCTGTTGAGGCAGATGCCCAATACCCCGGAACAGCTTCGTTCTGTGCTGGAAGAAATTATCGCTACTGATGTGGGCAACGACTTCATCACATTTGAAATCAAAAGTATCGCGCCAATAGCCATAGCAAAAAAATACGCCGGCATCGGTGCATCCCTCATTGGAAGGATCAAGAACACGCGCACCGCTTTCAGCATCGATTTTGGCGTTGGAGATGTGATCGTGCCGCATCAGGAGAAGCGTACACTTCCGGTACAGCTTAGTGGATTTGACGCACCCACGGTCAACACCTATTCGATAGAAACAACTGTGGCAGAAAAGCTGGATGCCATTTTAAGCCTAATGGAGTTTTCCAGCCGCATGAAAGATTATTATGACCTCTATTATCTGGCAAGCAAGTTTGACTTTGATTCCGAATTGCTCACAGAAGCTATGCGGAAGACCTTTGAAAACCGTGGACACCATTTCACGGTTGAACAGTTCAATCAGGTTATGACATTTGGTTCTGATGAGGCAATGCAGAAAAAGTGGAAAGCGTTTGTAAGGAAAATCGGCACCCAGACGGATGATTTTGATGTTGTCCTGGATACAATAAAGAACTTTCTGACTGCGCCATTTGCTGCGGCGGTTTGCAGCACGGACGATACCTGAAAACGGCGAAGGAGCGGCACTTCCTGCGGCCACCGGGCAGTCTCAATATACGTCTGTATTGAATTGGTTCACAGCACACTCCTTATCCCGCCATTTTCAAAATAATCTCATCAACCGCGTCGGTGTATCTGCCCTGGGCAATCAGCTTGCTGCGCAGCTTGTTCAGCGCCAGCAGCATCACTCGCCATTCAGTATCGGTCAGATACAGATATCTTTTCGTTGTTCTCATATCGTTCGACCTCCTTTGAGTCCATTGTAGAGCAAGGCTTTCAAGAAATCGAATATACCGATGAAAAAGTTTGGAATATGTGTGCCCGCTGCCGGGATTATTTCATTTTGATTGAGTCCGTTATAACCACCCGTACCACGTCAAAACAACACCATAAGGTCACCAGCCGCCGCGAGGCGGCGTCCGGTCGACCGATGGTGTTGTTTTTCCTTTCCTACTCGGAGGTCTCACCCGGGACCTCCGAGCTGGTTTAAACGGGAGTTTTGCCAATTTCTGCGGCAGGATTCGAATATAATCGTAACCGTCGGCGGCGCTTGCGTCTGACAGCGCGCACACTTTCAGATTGTTTTTCTCCGGCTTACGCGAACACTTGTCACAAGTCCGGAAAAGGCAGCGCTTGCTTTATTTTTGAGATTGCAATTGGATGCCGGTTTTGGTATAATTTTGCTATTTTCAAGAGAGCAATGCACTTGAGCTGAGCTTATGCCCTGCATGGGCGTCAGCCTGCGCGGCGGCGGCTCAATCGTCGAAGCTGCCGCGGATCATATACCCGCGCTCAATCAAAAACAGGACTGAATGCCGGATGTCCAGGTATCGTCATAATATTCGGCATATTCAGCAAGTCGAAAGGAATCGGTGTCATGATGGCTGATATAAACAGGAATGAGACGCAGAACGTCATTGAACGGGCAAATCAGACAGAGCTCGCGTTTCCCTTTATTCCCGTGTCCGAGCAGATCCATATCCACGCGCTTGCTGCCCCCGATCAAACCGCCGTTATCTGTATGGGAAAAGCGCTCAGCTACGGCGAGCTGGAACGTCTCTCCAATCGGGCCGCCAATTTTCTGATCAAAAAAGGGATCGGCCGCGACGTTCTGGTGGGCGTTTTGCTGGAACGTACAGAATTGGCCTATGTGGCGGAGCAGAGCGTGCTGAAGGCGCACGGCGCCTTTCTTCCCTTTACCGTCTCCTATCCGGACGAGCGCATTCTGTTCAGCATGGAGGACGCCTCCGCCGCCCTGCTGCTGACGAGCAGAAAGCTGCGCGAGGAGCGGCCGGCTCTGTCCGCATGCAGCTTTGAGGTTCTGGCTCTGGAGGACATCCTCGAAACGCAGAGCGACGATACCTATCCTCCGGCGGAGGGGATCGCGCCCCAGGATCTGGCCTACTGCATCTACACCTCCGGCTCCACGGGGCGTCCCAAGGGCGTCATGATCGAGCAGGGGAATCTTGCCAATTACGTACACAGAAACGAGAAATCTGTCGAAATCATGCACTATGCCAGGCCCGGGCGCATCGCGCTGGCGATGGCCGCGTTCTCCTTTGACGTTTCGATCGTGGAGCAATTCGTGCCGCTGTGCAACGGGAACACCGTGTGCCTTGCGGCAGAAGAGGAGATCCGTGATCCCTTCCTCTGGGCAAAAACGATCATTGACAACCGCGTCAACGGCATCACCTGCACGCCCACGTTTTTGTCCAACATCGCGGGGATTCCCGCCTGCGCGGAAGCGCTCCGGCAGGTTGATTTTTATGATGTCGGTTCGGAGGCCTTCCCGAAGAATCTGTACATGAAGCTGCGCGCCCTGCGGGAAGACAGCGTCATTTTAAATGTATACGGGCCGACAGAGTGCGCCATGGGCTGCGCGGCAGCCGTGATGGGGGCGGACGGGGAGGTTACCGTCGGCGGGCCCATCGTCAATACAAAGTTTTTTGTCATGGATGCCGACGGAAACAGCCTTGGCGTCGGCGAAAAGGGCGAGCTCATTATCTGCGGAGCCGGCGTCGGGCGCGGTTATGTGAAGCTGCCGGAAAAGACGGCCGCGGCCTTTTTTACCTATCAGGGCATGCGCGCCTACCACAGCGGAGATCTTGCCTCCTGGACGGAGGACGGCCGGATCTGCATCTGGGGCAGGATCGACAATCAGGTGAAGCTGAGGGGCTTTCGCATCGAGCTTGACGAGATCGAGCGTGTCATGGGCAGCTACCCCGATATCAAGGGCAGCGCCGTCAAGCTCTGTCATGGCGACACGGATTATCTTGCGGGCTATATCGCAGCTGCTGAAGCCGTTGATCTGGACGCGCTGCGGGCCTTTATGGCAAGGCACCTGCCGGAATACATGATCCCGTCGGTTATCCTCCGGATGGAGAGCCTTCCGGAGACCGTCAACGGCAAGGTGGACAGAAAGGCGCTCCCCGATCCGCAGCCGGTTCGGAGCGAACGTCTTGTGACCGCTCCTCGGAATGATATGGAGCGCTGGCTGCGGGACGTCTTTGCCGAGGTCCTGAATCTGGAGCCGGAGCAAATCAGCGTAGTGGATGATTTCTTTGAGCTGGGCGGAGATTCGCTGAAAAGCATGGTGTTGACGTCAAAGCTGATGGATCACGGTGTGACCAGCGCGGACATCTATCTGCTGCGGAGCATCGAACGGATTGCCGCCATGCTTCAAACCAGGGAGCAGGGGATGAGCCTGGATGAAATCGAGGAGCAGGAGCGGAAAAAGCCCCATTATCTCAGCGCCATGCAGACAAAGCTGATCGATTATCAGTTTGCAAGGGCAAATTCCACCATGTGGAACAACATGTACTATCTCTTCCGTTTTAACCGGAAGACCGATCCGGAGCGCCTGAGGAACGCCATCAATCAGGCCATTCACCATCATCCTGCGCTGTCGATGAGGATCGGGTTTAACGAGCGCAGAGAGCTGGTCCAGACCTACTGCCCGGAGCTGCTTCCCGAAGTCCAGTTTGAAAAGTGCACCGATATGGACGTTATCCGCATGAAGGACGAGCTGGTAAAGCCCTTCCCCCTGTTCAATTCGCCCCTGCTGCGGGTGCGCATGTTTCTCACCGAGCGATACAGCTATCTCTTCTATGACGTTCACCACCTGGTAATGGACGGGGCCTGCATCGGCCTGATTATGTCCAGCATTGTCAAGGCTTACAGGGGCGAGCCGCTTTCCCCCGATTATTACTGCGCATACCTGGCGCATGAGGACAGCATCCGCATGTCGCCCCAGTATGAGGAGGACAAGGCATATTTTGAAAAAAAGTACGGCGGCTGCGACTGGTGCTGGATCCCCGAGCCGGATCGGGTGGAATTCATTCCTACGGCGGCAGGCCGCGTGATCCGCTTCCCGTTCGACGCTTCCGATCTGGAGGCGGCGGAAAAGCGCCTGAACGCATCCCGGAGCGTCATTGCCATTGCCGCCGCCATTCTGACTCTGCATGAGACCAGCGGTAAAAATGACATCATGACCAACTGGATCTTCAACAATCGCCTGGGCAGCTTTGCGTCCAACTCCGTCGGGATGCTCATCAAGAATTTGCCGGTGGGCATCCATATGGATCAGATGCACAGTCTGGAGGAGCTGATCGCCGAGATCAAAAAGCAGGTTGCAGACGGCATCTCCCATTGCAGCTATGACTATTTTGCCGCGCAGGATTCCGCATTTTTCAACGATCCTATGGAGGTCAACTACCAGCAGAATATGAACGCGGATGAGCTCTCGTCCCTGCATCCCCTGCAGATTGCGCTGGAAAACCGCTACCGTGCCCCCGGCGCGCGTTTGGAGCTGGAATTTCTGGAAAACGACGATAACAGCGGCTTGTTCGACTCGGAAATGGAATGGGCGGCCAACTGCTTCTCGGAGGAAAAAACGCGGCGCTTCCACGATTTGTATATCGATCATTTTGAACGCATCGTGCTGGAGGACCCGCACGATCCGGAGGAGAGCCATGAAAGAAATTAAGCTGTCGGACCATTTCAGCTGTACAAAGCTGCTGCTCTTTGCCATCCCGACCATCGGCATGATCATGATCTCGATCACCTATGACGTGGTCGACGGCTACTTCGTTTCAAACTATATCGGCAAAACGGCCTTTTCCGCCGTGAATATCATCTATCCCTTTCAACTGCTTCTGTCCATGGTCGGCTATATGTTCGGTTCCGGAGGCAGCGCCCTGATCGCAGCCGAATTGGGCGACGGAAACCGGCAGAACGCCAGGCTCTATCTCACGGCAATCATCCGGGCGGCAGCCGCGATCGGCATCGTGCTGGCCGTGGTCGGGATTCTGCTTTTGCGCCCGGTGGCGGTGATGATCGGCGCCACGCCCGAGATTCTGGAGTACGGCCTTCCCTACGGGCGCACCCTCTTCCTGTTTCTGCCCATCATGATTCTGGGTTACGCCTTCCAGAGCATCCTGATCACGGCGGAGAAGCCGAAGCTCGGGCTCTACATCTCTCTCGGGAACCTGTTCAGCAACGCTCTTCTCGACTGGCTCTTCGTTGCCGTGTTCAAATGGGGCATGGTGGGCGCTGCCGTCGCCACCGGAATCGGAGCCTGCCTGAACGGCCTCGTCCCTCTGCTCTACTTTGCAAGGCCGAATTCGAGTCCGCTTCGTTTCTGCAAGGGCCGCGTACAGCTCAAGCCCCTTCTGAAGGCGTGCGGCAACGGCGCCTCCGAGATGGTGAACGACATGTCGACTTCGTTGATCTTTGTCCTGTACAATTATCAGCTGCTCAGAATGCTGGGCGAGGACGGCGTTGCGGCCTACGGGGTGACGGTCTTTGTGGAGGGGATTTTTGCCGCCGTCTTTTACGGTCTGGCGATGCAGGCCACCTCTATCGTGGGTTATCACTTCGGCGCGAAAAACTACCCGGAATTGAAAAGCCTGCTGAAAAACGGCATCATCCTGAACATTGTTTCCGGCATCCTGATGTTTGTGCTGGCACAGGTCAGCGCGCCGCTGATCTCCAGGATTTACGTCGGCTATGACGAGACGGTCTATCGACTGTCGATCCACGCGATGCGGATGTACGCGCTTGCCTTTCTGCTCCAGGGCTTCAACGAATATGCTTCCGCTTATTTCACCGGGCTCAATAACGGACTTGTTTCCGGCATCCTGGCTTTTACCAGAACCTTTCTCATTCAGACCGTGATGATCCTCGTTCTGCCCCTGTTTCTCGGCACAGACGGCCTTTGGCTCTCGCAGGCGGCCACGGAGGTGTTTGCCGCTGTGATTGCGATTGTTTTCTTCATCACGCGCAAGCGCGAGTACTGCGGCTCCTGAGCGGGGCCGTATGCCTGTCGACATGCCCGTCCCCCCTTCCGCACGGAGCTCATCGGCCGCGTCGGTATATCCGGCCCGGGCGGGCGGCCTGCCGCGCATGGTAACGGCGCAGCAAAGCCGCCCCGCCGGGCGCTCAAAAAACGTGAAAAAAACGAAAAATAATCCTTGACCTCTCATTTCGGCTGTGTTATAGTATGTCTTACCTGTCGGACGAGAGGTTTTCTTTTTGTGCGCTTTTTTCTGAAAATCGCGCGCAGGATTTCTCCGTCACCATACAGGGAGGCAATGCCCGCCCCCCTTCGGGTACGGGTAAATAAAATAGGAGGTGCCGAAAGAATGGCTGCAGGCGCAAGAGTAAAAATTACTCTCAGATGCGAAGAATGCAAGCAGAGGAACTACAACACGGTCAAGAACAAGAAGAATACTTCCGACCGTTTGGAGCGCAGCAAATATTGCCCCTTCTGCAGAAAGCACACCAAGCATGTAAATGGCAGAAGAAAAGAAAACGAACGCAGCCCCCGCAAAGGCCGTTACCGCCGTCAAGAAAGAAGATACCGAGCTGAGCTTTTTCCAGAAGGTCGGCAAGTGGTTCCGCGAGATGAAGAGCGAGCTGAAGAAGGTCGTGTGGCCCACGCCCGAGGCTCTGCGCAACAACACGCTCGTCTCCCTCGGTATGATGTTCATTTCCGCAGTGGTGATCTGGGGCTTTGATGAATTCGCACAGATGGTAGTCAGGCTCATCTTCCGTTTGGCTTGATTGCGATGGCTGAAGAAGCGAAATGGTACGTTGTGCATACCTATTCCGGGTATGAGAACGCAGTTGCCGCCGCTGTCATGAAGGCGGCGGAAAACCGCAGGATGACGGATCTGATCCATGAGGTCAACATCCCCATGGAGACGGTGACCGAGATCACCGACGCCGGTGAAAAGACGGTGGAGCGCAAGGTCTTCCCCGGGTACGTCCTGGTGAAGATGATCCTCACCGATGACAGCTGGCATTTGATCCACAATGTCCGCGGCGCTACCGGCTTCGTCGGGTCCGACGGCAAGGCCGTCCCCCTCACGGAGCAGGAAATTTACGATCTGGGTGTCGAGCGCAGGGAGATCGTCGTCGGCTACGCTGTCGGCGATGAGGTCAAGGTCATTGACGGACCGCTGGCCGGCTTCTTCGGCATCGTCGACGAGCTGGAGCCCGAAAAGGATCGGGTGCGCGTCGTGGTGTCCATGTTCGGCCGCGAGACCCCGGTCGATCTGGAGCTCGATCAGGTCGAGGTTCCCGAAAAATAAGAGTTTTCGCGATTTTCTATAAGGCTTTGCGCATTGTCTGCAGCCGCCCGGGCGGGGCTGAGCCCCGGAGGGAGCGGCGGCGGGCGGCGCGGGCCCTCGCCCCCCGGCGTCAGGGAAGCGTGCATTTCCGGCGCGGGCGCGAGATCTCGGTCTGAGGCGCTGCCTCGGGTCGAAATTCTAAAGAAAGAGGTGCTTTTAACGTGGCACAGAAAGTAGTTGGATACGTAAGATTCCAGGTTCCCGCCGGCAAAGCGACTCCGGCGCCCCCCGTCGGCCCCGCACTGGGCCAGTACGGCGTTAATATCGGTCAGTTCACCAAGGACTTCAACGAGCGCACCAAGGGCGACATGGGCATGATGATCCCTGTCGTCATCACCGTGTACTCCGACCGCAGCTTCACCTTCATCACCAAGACCCCTCCTGCCGCCCTTCTGATCAAGAAGGCCTGCGGCATTGAGACCGCCTCCGGCGTGCCCCAGAGAGACAAGGTCGCGACCATCAGCAAGGAAGACGTCCGCAAGATCGCCGAGCAGAAGATGCCCGACCTCAACTGCACGGACATCGACTCCGCCATCAGCATGATCGCCGGTACCTGCCGCTCCATGGGCGTTGTCGTCGGGGACTGAGTCCCAAACGTGGGAGGATAATATCCGAATCAACCACATTTTAGGAGGAAATTAAATTGTTTAGAGGAAAGAATTATAAAGAGAGCTCCAAGCTCATTGATAAACAGAACCTGTATGATCCCATGGACGCGCTGAACCTGGTGTGCCAGGCCAGCAAGGCCAAGTTCGACGAGACCGTCGAGCTGCACCTCAAGCTCGGTGTTGACGGGCGTCACGCCGACCAGCAGGTCCGCGGCGCCATCGTCCTGCCCAACGGCACCGGCAAGACCGTGCGCGTGCTGGTCTTCTGCCCGCCCGAGCAGGTTGACGAGGCTCTGGCAGCCGGCGCCGACTATGCCGGCGGCATGGACTACGTGGAAAAGATCCAGAAGGAGAACTGGTTCGAGTTCGACACCGTTATCGCCAACCCCAAGATGATGGGCACCGTCGGCCGTCTCGGTAAGATCCTCGGCCCGAAGGGTCTGATGCCTTCTCCCAAGGCCGGCACCGTCACCCCGAACGTGGCGCAGGCTGTCACCGAAGCCAAAGCCGGTAAGGTCGAGTACCGTCTGGACAAGACCAACATCATCCACTGCCCCATCGGCAAGGTCAGCTTCGGCGCTGAGAAGCTGTACGAGAACTACGTTGCGCTGGTTGCGGCCGTCATCAAGGCCAAGCCCGCCGCCGCGAAGGGCCAGTACATCCGCTCCTGCGTCACCGCCTCCACCATGGGCCCCGGCGTCAAGATCAACGCCCAGAAGCAGCTGTAATACAGCCCCTTTCAGAAAGCTCCCCGGATCGCACGGTCTGGGGAGCTTTTGGCGTTTACCGCACCCCGCATTCGGACATACTTCCACTGCTGTCTCTTTTGAAAAGAAAGTCTGTGAAGGGGGTCTTGCCGTGTCGGAAAAGCTTGCGCATGCGGCGGCCATCGGCTTTGTCCTGCTGCTGGGGGCCGGGGCGCTGTATCTCGCGGGGCGCTGTCTGCTGCCGTGGACGGCGCCGATCCTGACGGCCTGGGCGCTCGCCGCCCTGCTGGAGCCGGCGGTGGCGTTCCTGGTGCGCCGCCGCTGGCGGCGCGGCGCGGCGGCGGGGCTGTGCACGCTGGCGGCGCTGGGGCTCTTGCTCTGGGGGCTCGGGATGCTGATCGGCCGCGGCGTCACGGCGGCGACGGAGCTGTCAAAGGCCCTGCCCGCGCTGATGGAGGCCCTGAGCCTGCGCCTCGGCGATCTGCGCGCGCTCGTGGAGCAGCACATCCGTGCGGCCCCGGCGCCCACGGCGGCGCTGCTGGAGGGGGCGCTCTCGAGCCTTGCTGCCGCAGCCTCCGCCCTGCCCGTGCAGCTGTCCAGAGGGCTTGTCGCCCTGCTGTCCCGTATGGCCCAGGCAAGCCCCGACACCCTGCTCTTTCTTGTCACCGCGGCCCTCGGCACCTACTTCATCTCCGCCTCCTTCCCGACGGTGAACGCCTTTGTGCTGGCCCAGCTCCCGGGCTGGCTGCGGCAGCGGCTGGAGGGTCTGGGCGAGGATCTCAAAACAGGCTTCGGCGGGCTTGTGCGCGCGCAGCTCATCCTGACGGGCATCTGCTTCACGGAGCTGCTTGCGGCCTTTCTGCTGCTGCGGGTGCAAGGGGCGGCGGTCCTTGCGGCGGTGACAGCGGTCATCGACGCCCTGCCGGTCTTCGGCACCGGGGTGGTGCTGCTGCCCTGGGCGCTGGCCTGCCTGCTCCTGGGTCAGACCCGGCGGGGCCTGGGGCTTATCCTCTGCTGGGGTGTCACAGAGCTTGTGCGCAGCGCCGCGCAGGCAAAGCTTCTGGGCGATCAGATCGGGCTTGACCCGCTGGCGTCGCTTTTAAGCGTATATGTGGGCTGGCGCGTTGCGGGCGTCGGCGGGATGCTGCTCTTCCCGCTCGGCCTTATGGCGCTCATCCGCCTCAACGACCGCGGCGTGGTGCGGCTCTGGAAGAACGTCTGATGCGTTCTCTTCCTGTGGTTTCTACACAAAAGCTCCCGCTCCTGCTTAGAAGTTTTTGGTTAATTATTGACATCCATCCCAAAGGGCGGTATAATTTCCCTGCAAAAATCAAAAGCACTTTGCTCTTCACAGACTGCTTTTGAGACGGGGCGGCCATGCCGCCGAATTTTGATAAGGAGGATACCCCCATGAAGAAAACGCTTGCAGTTTTGCTGGCACTCGTGATGGTGCTGTCCCTGGTTCCCGCCGCCTTCGCCGCGGGTCCGGACTATTCCGATTACACCATCCGCATCTACTCCAACTCCAACTCCACCGAGCGCGTGACCTGGCTTGTCGAGGAAGCCAAGAAGGCTGGCTTCTCCATCAGCCTTGACACCAACGAGGTCATCTCCGGCGATACCGCCGCCGTGCAGGCCGCCAATGAGAAGAAGGACGGCGACCTGATCTTCGGTCTGAATGAGACCCGCTGGGGCCAGATCGTGGATGGCCAGTATGAGAACCTCAAGCTCGTCCCCTTCACCCCCGACTGGGCCGGTGAGGTCGGCGAATACAAGTATGACAACCAGGCCTACGGCATCGTCATCCAGAACGTCCTGATGCTCTACCGCAACGATGAGCTCGGCACCAAGGGTGAGGAGCTGCACTTCGACCACTGGGCCGACGTCATCAACTGCGGTTATCCCTGGTACCGCCAGAACAAGATCGGCGGCACCACCAATGCCAACATCAACTCCGCCATGCTTTACGCCTTCACCGATCCCACTTCCCCTGCCGGCGGCATCAGCATCGACGGCTGGAAGGCCCTGTGGAAATTCTGCGCGGACGGCAAGTTCGGCGGCGATGACTACAAGTACGGCTTTGACCCGCTGAACAAGGGCGATGTAGCCGTGTCCGAGTTCTACTCCTCCGCCCTGTACGGCAAGATCGACGCCGCGGCCGAGGGTTCCCAGAACCCCCTGAAGGGCGCGCTCGAGCCTGAGAACTGGGCCCTGGTCGACATCAAGGACGGCACCTACTACATTGCTGAGTACATCGGCATTCTCGACAAGGCCGGCCGCACCGACGAGCAGACCGAGGCCGTCAAGGCCTTCGTCAACTGGTTCGGCTCCGCCGAGGTGCAGGCCGCGTGGGCAGAGGAGTTCGACTCCTTCCCCTGCAACACCGAGGCCGCCAGGATCGTCTATGGTGACGATATCCCCGCGATCTACCAGATCCCGAACTTCGCGCTGACCACCGTGCCCGGCACCGACATGACCTACGCTGCCTATGTGGCTGCCAACAGCGCCGCCTGGACCAACATCATGACCAACCTGGGCTTCTACTGGAAGGACGCCGCCGACGCCCCCGCAGAGCCCGATTGGGCCAGCCTCGACTGGGCTACCCTGACCCAGAAGGCCGAGTAATCCATGCCACTTCAAAGGCGAGTTGGGCTTGCCCCAGCTCGCCTTCTTTTCTTCAATTGCTTCAAGAGGGGAGAACGCCTATGATCAAGCTAAACGATATCGTTGTGAAATTCGGAGATTTTGAGGCCCTGCACAACATCAACGTCCATGTGAAGGAGGGGGAGTTTTTTACCTTCCTGGGGCCGTCCGGCTGCGGCAAGACCACAACGCTGCGCACCATCACCGGCTTCATCGAGCCCGTGTCCGGCACGGTCGTGGTCAAGGACCGGGACATCACCCACGTCCCTATCGAGGACAGAAACATCGGCATCGTCTTTCAGAGCTACGCCCTGTTCCCGACGATGACCGTCTACGACAACATCGCCTTCGGCCTCAAGATCAAGAAGGTCCCGAAGGGCGAGCGCGACAGGCGCGTGCGCGAGATCGCCCGCAAGGTCGATCTCTCGGACGAGCAGCTCAAAAAAGCGGTGAGCCAGCTCTCCGGCGGCCAGCAGCAGCGTGTCGCCATCGCCCGCGCCCTGGTTACCGGCCCCGCCATCATCTGCATGGAC
The DNA here is from genome assembly GCA_902790375.1 of Oscillospiraceae bacterium. Classification (GTDB taxonomy): domain Bacteria; phylum Bacillota; class Clostridia; order Oscillospirales; family Oscillospiraceae; genus Limivicinus. Next base: position 13,381 of record CADARY010000024.1, read on the forward strand.
GAGCCGCTTTCAAACCTCGACGCAAAGCTGCGCGTGCAGCTTAGAAACGAGCTCAAGAAAATGCAGAAGGACTTTGGCATCACCACCATCTACGTCACCCACGACCAGGAGGAGGCCCTGACTCTCTCCGACCGCATCGCGGTTTTCAACAAGGGCTATATTGAGCAGATCGGCACCCCGAACGAGGTCTACAACTTCTCGAAGACCGAGTTTGTATGCAACTTCATCGGCGACATCAACCGTCTCGAGAGCGGCATCGTGGACGCTCTTGTGAAAGGCGGCGCCGCCGTGGATCCCGAAAAGCACAACTACATCCGTCTCGAGCGCCTGCACGTCAACGTGGAGCCGCGCCCGGCCCAGCTCGCCCTGGACGGCGTGGTGGCAAGCCGCGAATACTACGGTCTGTACATCAAGTATTACATCAGCGTCGCCGGCCAGACTCTCAAGGTCATTGAGAAGAACGACGGCGTGCGCATCTATGAGGAGGGCCAGAAGGTGAGAGTCGTCATCGACCCGCGCGACATCATGGCCTACGGCGCCGACGGGAAGGAGGGCAAACAATGAATGCCACGCTGGATAAAAAGCTCCGGCCGGAGCTGATCATCCGGCTCGTCGGCGTGTGCTTCTTTGCCTATCTCTTCTTCGGCTTCATGCTGCTCCCCTGTCTCAATACCCTGACCAGCATCTTCAACACCAAAAACCCAGCCGGGGAGCGCGACGCTTTTGCCGTCATCCGCTTTTTCCTCGCGGGCACCATGGGCAAATTTGTCTGGAACTCCCTGCGCCTTGCGGTCATGCTGGTCATCACCGTGAACGTGGTGGGCATCTCCATCGTCCTGCTGACCGAGTATTTTGACATCAAGGGCGCAAACATCCTCCGCATGGGCTACATGACCACGATGATCTATTCCGGCGTCGCGCTGGTCACGGGCTACATGTTCCTCTATGCCAGCGACGGCATCCTCACCACCGCGATGAAAAACGCCTTCCCGAACATGAACCCCAACTGGTTCTCGGGCTACAACGCGGTGCTGTTCACGATGACCTTCGCCTGCACCTCCAACCACATGCTCTTTCTCAGAAACGCCATCCGCGGCATCGACTACAACACCGTGGAGGCCGCGCGCAACATGGGCGCAAACCCCTTCAAGGTGCTGTGGAAGGTCGTGCTGCCGACGCTGATCCCCACGCTCTTCTCCCTCACGGTCATGACCTTCATCACGGGCCTTTGCGCCATGTCCGCCCCGACCCTGCTGGGCTATGACTCCATCAACCCCGAGATCGTGCGTCTGGCAGGCTCCTCCACCGCGGACGAGGCCTTCCCCCAGGCCCGCGCAGCCCTGCTGTCCATCATCCTCGCCATGTTCACCATCATCCTGCTGACGGTGCTCTCCGCCTATGAGCGGCGCGGCCATTATCTCTCGGTCTCCAAGACCAAGGCCAAGCTCCAGAAGCAGAAGATCCATAACCCCATTGCCAATGTCATCGCCCACCTCTACGCCTATGTGCTCTTCATCATCTACATGACGCCGGTGGTGATGATCGTCATCTTCGCTTTCCAGACCTACAGCGCCATCCGCCTCAAAAAGCTGGATCTGCGTCACTGGACGCTCATCAACTTCTTCGGCAAGCAGGACTATGAGTACCTCACCAGCCGCGGCAAGTACAAGACCCGCGAGGGCTCTATCTCGGGCGTGTTCTCCAACGAGGCCACCCTCGGCGGCATCAAGCTGAGCTTCCTGCTCTCGGCCCTCGCTGCGGCCCTGGCCTGTGTGATCGTGGTGGTGGCCTGCAACTACATCTTCAACAAGAAGCACAAAAAGTCCGGCGTCATCCTGGAGTACGCCCTGCTCTTCCCCTGGCTGCTGCCGACGATCCTGATCTGCTATTCCTACCGCACTTACTTCAACTCCAACACCGTCTGGTACGTGGGCAACCGCAACCTCTACTACGCCGAAAACGTGCGCCTGCTGATCGTGATGGCCTATACGGTGACGAAGCTGCCCTTCTCCCTGCGCATGATCAAGGCCAGTTTCTACTCCATCGACGAGGAGCTGGAGGATGCGGCGAAGAACCTCGGCGCAAGTCCGATCCGCACCTTCCTGCAGGTGAAGCTGCCCATTATTCTGCCGAGCGTGCTGGCCGTCTTTGCCCTGAACTTCAACGCCCTCTTTACCGAGTACGACATGTCCGCCACCTTCGCAAGCTCCTACGGCACCAGCTATGCCATGGTCATCCAGGCCATGTGCGCCGAGGAGGGACTCTACGGCTACAACGTCAACGCCTCGGGCCGCCGCTGCGCTTCGACGGTGTTCATCATGATCGTCTCGGGCCTGATCCTGTATCTGGTCTACGGCGTGGGCTCCCGCGACCTCTCGGAGCGCCTCGCCATTCGAAACCGCCGCCGGAAATTCTTCCAAAGACTCACGGGGAAAACGGACAAGGAGAATCCATAAGTGGTTAAAAACATTGTATTTGACATGGGCAATGTCCTCATCCGATGGGACCCCGCCCGCCTCATCGCCCGCCTCGGCGTCAACGGGGCGGACGCGGGGCTGCTGCTGCGGGAGGTCTTCTGTGACCAGGAGTGGGCAGGGCTCGACCGCGGCAGGCTCACGGAGGAGGAAGCCGCGGCTGCCTTCCGGGAAAGGCTGCCCGAGCGTCTGCACGCCTGTCTCCCTCGCCTCATTTACTGGTGGAAGGACCCCCTGTGGCCGGTGGAGGGCATGGCCGGGCTCGTCGCCGAGCTCAAAGCGGCGGGCTATGGGATCTATCTATGCTCCAACGCCACCTCCGCGCTGCATACCTATTTCCCCCGCATCCCGGGCGCGGAGCATTTTGACGGGCTGCTGGTTTCCGCAGACTGGAAGCTCCTAAAGCCCCAGCACGAGATCTTTGAGCTTCTGTACAAAGCCTATGCGCTGGACCCGGCGAGCTGCTTTTTCATTGACGACAGTCCCGCCAACATCGACGGCGCCATCGTCACCGGGATGCCGGGCACAGTCTTCGACGGCGATCTCCGCCGCCTGCGGCGCGACCTGCGCAGAGCCGGGATCGCCGTGCGGGAGTAAGAAGCCATGAGGTGAATTCGCGGACGCTGCGGATTCACCTTCTTTTTGCCCCTTTATTTCCAGGTAAAATTTCCCTTGTGCAGCTTTTTCCTCTCCATTTTCCCTGAAACTCCCTGTTTTCATTCCTTTTTCCCCCCGTTTGGTCAAAAGCGAACAAGACGATGTGGAAAAGTCCGGCAGGAAATCAGCATTTATTACAAGAATGCTTTCCAGGTGCCTTTGCCCCTTGCAATCGGGGAGAGAATCCGCTACAATAGCTCATGTGTCAGCCCGGAGGCTCTTCCGGGCCGGCACTATATTTTGTGCCTTTTGCGGCTCAAACGGGTTTGTTGAAACTATATCTTGTGTTTTGTTACCCTTTTGCTATTGACAAAACACAAGTCCGGTGCTATGGTAACAGAGCTGAAGACGGGAGGGTGAAGGATGCTGATATCGGGTCTTCAAAAGCTGACGCTGCTGGACTACCCCGGAAAAGTGGCCTGCACAGTGTTCACCGGCGGCTGCAATTTCCGCTGTCCCTTCTGCCACAACAGCGCCCTCGTCCTGCCGGAAAAGCTGGCGCAGGACTTCGGCACCGAGGAGGTGCTGCGTTTTCTCAGAAAGCGCGTGGGCGTCCTGGACGGCGTGGCGGTCACCGGGGGTGAGCCGCTGCTGCACCCGGACATGGGCGACTTCCTCAGGGAGGTCAAGGCTCTGGGCTTTCTTGTAAAGCTTGATACCAACGGCAGCTTCCCCGACCGGCTCATTGCGCTTGTTCAGGCCGGTCTTGTGGACCGGGTCGCCATGGACGTCAAAAACGCCCCCGCCCTGTACGCGAAGACCGCGGGGCTGGAGCGCTTTGATCTTGCGGGCGTGACGCGCTCGAAGGATTTCCTGCTCGAAGGGAGCGTGGACTGCGAGTTTCGCACCACGGTGGTCCGGGGCCTGCACACGGCCGAGAGCCTCGTCGCGGCGGCGGAATGGATTCGCGGCGCGAAGGAATATTACCTGCAGCAGTACAGGGATTCCGGCGCGATCCTGGACGCCGAAGGCCTCGGCGCCTTTGACGCGGACGAGATGCACCGCTTTGCCGACGCTGTGCGGGACATCGTGCCCGGCGTCCAGGTCAGGGGCTGCTGAACAATCTTTTATATAGAAACACAGAAACACAGAGACACATTGTGGGGGTAAAGATAACATGTACCAGGTAGTAAAGCGTGACGGCAAGGTGGTCGACTTTGACCTCAACAAGATCGCCGGCGCGATCAAAAAGGCCTTCGACGCCACCAGCACCGACTATAACGACAATATCATCGACTTTCTGGCCCTGCGGGTCTCGGCGGACTTTTTGCCGAAGATCTCCGACGGCAAGGTCGCGGTCGAGGATATTCAGGACAGCGTGGAGTCCGTTCTGTCCCGGGGCGGCTATGACAGCGTGGCCAAGGCCTACATTCTCTACCGCAAGCAGCGCGAGAAGCTCAGAAACACCAAGTCCTCCTACCTTGACTACAAGGAGACCGTGGACAAGTACCTCAACATTGAGGACTGGCGCGTCAAGGAGAACTCCACCGTCACCTATTCCGTGGGCGGCCTCATCCTCTCGAACTCCGGCGCCATCACGGCAAACTACTGGCTGAGCGAGGTGTACGACCAGGAGATCGCCGACGCCCACCGCAACTGCGACATTCACCTGCACGACCTGTCCATGCTGACCGGCTACTGCGCCGGCTGGAGCCTCAAGCAGCTCATTCAGCAGGGCCTCGGCATCCCGGGCAAGATCAACTCCGCCCCGGCCAGCCACCTCAGCACCCTCTGCAACCAGATGGTCAACTTCCTCGGCATCATGCAGAACGAGTGGGCCGGCGCCCAGGCCTTCTCCTCCTTTGACACCTACCTTGCCCCCTTCGTCAAGATCGACAAGCTCGACTACAAGGAGGTCAAGCAGTGCATCCAGTCCTTCGTCTTCGGCGTGAACACCCCGTCCCGCTGGGGCACGCAGGCGCCGTTTTCCAACATCACCCTGGACTGGACCGTCCCCAACGACCTGAAGGATCTGCCCGCCATCGTCGGCGGCAAGGAGATGGACTTCACCTACGGCGACTGCAAGAAGGAAATGGACATGGTCAACAAGGCCTTCATTGACGTCATGATCGAGGGCGACGCCAACGGCCGCGGCTTCCAGTACCCCATTCCCACCTACTCCATCACCCGCGATTTTGACTGGTCCGAGACGGAGAACAACAAGATGCTCTTCGAGATGACCGCAAAATACGGCACGCCCTACTTCTCCAACTACATCAACTCCGACATGGAGCCCTCCGATGTCAGGAGCATGTGCTGCCGCCTGCGCCTGGACCTGCGTGAGCTGCGGAAAAAGTCCGGCGGCTTCTTCGGCTCCGGCGAGTCCACCGGCTCCGTCGGCGTGGTGACGCTCAATATGCCGCGCCTTGCCTATCTGGCAAGCGACGAGGCCGACTTCTACAAGCGCCTGGACAAGCTGATGGATCTCGCGGCCCGCTCCCTGAAGATCAAGCGCACCGTCATCACGAAGCTTCTCAACGAGGGCCTGTACCCCTACACCAGGCACTACCTCGGCACCTTTGAAAACCACTTCTCCACCATCGGCCTTGTGGGCATGAACGAGTGCGGCCTGAACGCCAAGTGGCTGCGCTGCGACATGACCGATCCGCGGTGCCAGGAGTTTACCAAGCAGGTGCTCGACCACATGCGCGAGCGGCTCAGCGATTACCAGGAGATGTACGGCGACCTCTATAACCTCGAGGCCACCCCGGCGGAGTCCACCTCCTACCGTCTTGCCAAGCACGACGTGGAGACCTTCCCCGATATCATCACCGCGGCCGAGCCCGGCGGCACCCCCTACTACACCAACTCCTCCCACCTGCCCGTGGGCTACACCGAGGATATCTTTGAGGCCCTGGACGTGCAGGACGATCTGCAGACCCGCTACACCTCCGGCACGGTGTTCCACGCCTTCCTGGGCGAGAAGCTGCCGAGCTGGCAGGCGGCGGCCAATCTCGTGCGCAAGATCGCCGAGAACTACAAGCTGCCCTACTACACGCTGAGCCCCACCTACTCCGTCTGCCGCAATCACGGCTATCTCAACGGCGAGCAGTTCACCTGCCCCGACTGCGGCGAAACCGCCGAGGTCTACAGCCGCATCACCGGCTATTACCGCCCGGTGCAGAACTGGAACGTGGGCAAGACCCAGGAGTACAAGGAGCGCAAGGAGTATGTGGTGGAGCGCTCTGTCCTCCGCCACGAGGGTCCCCTTGCCGAGGGCGAGCAGATCCCGAGGCCCGGCAAGCGCCAGCCCATCCCCGAGATGGAGCCGGTGGCCGTTGCCGCAGCGAGCGAGGCGGCGGCAAGCGAGCCCATCCTCTTTGCCACCCCCACCTGCCCCAACTGCCGCATCGCCTGCAGCTATCTGGACAAGGCAGGCTTCAAGTACGAAAAGCTCATGGCCGACGAGAATGCGGAGCTGGTACACAAGTACGGCGTCAAGCAGGCGCCCACCCTGGTCCTGCCGGACGGCACCAAGTTTGCCGGCGCCGGCGCCATCAAGGGCTTCCTGGCCAGACAGTAACAACAGCAGCCGCAGGGGCGCTTCCTCATGAAGCGCCCCTGTTTTTTCGTTTTTCTGCCCTCCGGGGATAGCATCTTTTTTGATCCTATGATATAATATCACACTGTCGACTGTGAAAGGAACGCAATCACATGCTTTACGATATTCTCATCGTCGGCGGGGGCCCTGCGGGGCTGACTGCCGCGACCTATGCCCGGCGCGCGGGGAAGAGCGTGCTCGTCATCGAAAAGAACGCCTTCGGCGGTCAGATCACCTGGAGTCCCAAGGTGGAGAACTTCCCGGGCTTCCTCTCCCTGAGCGGGACGGAGCTGGGCGACAGGCTGCTGGAGCAGGCCATGGAGCAGGGCGCCGAGGTGGAGCTGGACGAGGTCGTGCGCGTCAGCGTGGACGCGGACGGCGTCAAGACCGTGCAGTGCGAATCCGGCGCGCAGTTTCAGGGCCGCGCCCTCATCATCGCCGTGGGCGCAAAGCCCCGGATGCTGGGCCTTCCCCGCGAAGAGGCGCTGGTGGGAAACGGCGTCTGCTTCTGCGCGGTCTGCGACGGAGCCTTTTACGCCGGTCAGGACGTGGCGGTCTGCGGCGGGGGAAACGCCGCCCTGCAGGACGCGCTGCTTTTGAGTGAGAAGTGCCGCCGCGTCACCCTCATCCACCGCCGGGACTCCTTCCGCGGCGAGCAAAAGCTGGTGGAGGCGCTCTCGAAGCGGGATAACGTGGACTTCGTCCTCAACGCCTCCGTCACCGGCCTTCTGGGGGAAGACGAGCTGCGCGGCATTGTCATCACGCAAAACGGGGAGACCTGGGAGCTGCCTGTCACGGGGCTCTTCATCGCCGTGGGCCATCAGCCGGACAACGCCGTGTTCGCCTCCCTGATGGATCTGGACGCCACCGGTTACGCGGCCTCCGGCGAGGACTGCCTGACAAGGAGCGCGGGCGTCTTCGTCGCGGGTGACTGCCGGGCCAAGCAGGTGCGCCAGCTCACCACCGCCGCGGCGGACGGTTCGGTCGCGGCCCTGGCCGCCTGCCGGGTTCTGGACGCATGAAGAGGGCGCTGAAAAAGCCGGGTCCTGTTCTCCGGGTCGTGGCGGAGACCAGCCAGGTCTATACGAAAAACGAGATGTCGGTCTATGCCGGCTACACCACGCTCTATATGCTGATGGCCCTGGTGCCGCTGCTGTCGCTGCTAATCGGTGTGGTCAACCTGCTGCCGGATCTGAGCCTCCAGCATGTGGAGGAGGTGCTGCAGGATCTGCTGCCCTCCATCCCCCAGGTGCAAAGCCTGGTCCACAGCATCATCACCAACGTCAACCGCAAGGCGGGCAGCCTTGCGATCTCCGTGTCCCTGGTGGTGTCGCTGTGGTCCGCGTCCAACGGCGTCAACGCCCTGCAGAAGGGGCTCCACAAAATCAGCGGCAACCCCGGCTCCCCTCTGCGGGATCGGCTGGCGGCCATGCTGTATACGCTGCTGTTCATCTCGCTGATTCCGGCGCTGCTGGTTTTCCGTGTGCTGCGCGGCTCCATCGAGGAGCTGATCACCGCTGTCAGCAACTGGCTCAACATCCCCGATATTGCCGGAAGGCTCATGGGCTTTATGGAATACAGCGGGCTCATCACCGCCGTCATGATGGCGGTGGTCATCCTGCTGGCCTATACCCTTCTGCAGGGGGAGCGTCGAAAGCTCCGCTTCCAGCTCCCCGGCGCATTGTTCACCACCATTCTGTGGCTGGTGTTCTCCCGGCTCTTTGAGCTTTTTATCCAGCGCTTCTGGCAGGCCTCCTCTCTGTACGGGTCTCTCGCCGCAATTTTCCTGGCGACCATGTGGCTCAACAGCATCATGATGATCCTCTTCTACGGCGCTGCCCTGAACGAGGCGCTCATCCGTCACCGCGACACGAAAGGGAATCTTTCTCTCTGATACGCCTCCCTTTACGAGGCAAGGATCATCTCCCCATGCAGAATCTGCATGGCTCGAAGGTGATCCTCTTTTTTTACCGTGACGGTCATGGCGTTCTCGCCGAGCGTGCCGTCCCTGACCGCGACGTCCGCCCGGGAGAGCAGCAGCACCGCCTCCGACAGGGCGGCGGCGTCCGCGCCCTTGCCCGCGAGGGTGATTTTCCCGGTCTCCGCGCGCCCCGTGAGGCCGGCAAGCCTGGGCCGCTGCGCCTCCGGCAGGAGCTTCACCACGCTGCCGGGCCCCTCCTCAAAGGAGGACAGCAGGCGCAGCGGCACGTTGTCTGCAAGCGCCAGCTCCACGGATTTGGCGTGTAAAACCTTCGAGCCCGCTCTCGACAAGGCCAGCATATCCCGCGCGTCGATCGCCGGGAGAAGCCGCGCCTCCGGGATCACCCGGGGATCTGCGGTGTAGATGCCCTTTACGTCCGTATAGATATCGCAGGCGTCGGCCTCCAGCGCCGCGGCCAGGGCCGCCGCCGTGGTGTCCGAGCCGCCGCGGCCGAGGCTTGTGATGTCTCCCGAGGCGCACACGCCCTGAAAGCCCGTCACCACCGGGACAAAGCCAAGGCTGAGCTCCCGGCGGATGCGGCGCGGCTCGATGACGCGGATCTCCCCGTCGCCGAAATGCTTATCGGTCAAAATGCCCGCCTGCCAGCCTGTGAGGGACACGGCCGGCAGGCCGAGCTGCTCCATGGTCATGACGAGCAGGGCCGCCGCCTGCTGCTCGCCTGTGGTGACGAGAGCGTCCAGCTCCCGGGGCGAGGGCTTTTCGTTCATCTCCCGCGCGCGCCCGGTGAGGCTGTCGGTGGTGCCGCCCATGGCCGAAACCACCACGACAAGCTCCGCCTTCTCACGCGCCTTCAGGCAGAGCCGCGCCACATGGCGCAGCCGCTCGGGATCGCTGAGCGAGCTGCCGCCGAATTTCTGCACAATCAACATGTGCACTCCTCCAAATCAAAATAGACAAAATCAAAAAGCGGCGGGCAAACCCGCCGCTGTCTTATTCTATTCCGATCCGGGCGCAGCCGTCACAGCGCGCTTACAGGAACAGGCTCGCGCTGTCTGGAGCCGGGCTTTCTCCCGGGGCAGGCAGCCCCAGCACGCGCTCCAGATCCTCAAAGTCCAGAAATCGCCCCGCGGCGCTGAGGCTGCGGATCGCAGCGGCGTCGGCAAGCTGCGCATCGCAGGTCTCGCCGGGCTGCAGCGCCACATCCGCAAGCCTCACCTCCTGCCGGAAGTGCCACACGTCGCAGTGGTAGTGCTCGCCCGAGAAGCGAAACAGCAGCTCTCCCCTGGCGGGGTCGAGGATGAGGCCCGTCTCCTCCCGTACCTCCCGCAGGGCGGCGGTGAGGCTGTCCTCCCCCGCGAGGGCGCTGCCGCCTGTGATTTCCCAGAGGCCCGCCCCGCTCTTTTCGGGCGCGCGCCTCGTGAGGAGATAGCGCCCGTCCGCGTTCTGTATCCACACATGCACGCACAGATGACAGTCCCCCGGCGCAAGGGGGTCGCCCCGGCGCTGGAGGCGGCCTGTCCTTCTGCCCGCCGCGTCGTAGATATCCCACAGCTCGTCCGGCGCGTCCCGCTGAATCTGCCCGACAAGCTCGTTATGATCGTTTTTCGCCATCGAATCACGTCCCTTCGCCGTCAGGGTAGCACATGTCGAGAGGATGTACAAGTGCCTGATCCGACAAAAACAGGAATATACCCCTTCCACCGCCGAAGCGGCCCCCCATACGCCGCTGCGCGGCCGGGAGCAAGGAGTAAAAAAGTTCACATTCTGCTCTTGATTTGCTCCGGGGACGTGATATTATATAATTTAACTGTCAATTTTGGAAAGGATGTGAAAGCGGCTGTGATCAAAACGCTTGCCGCGAGCCTGCGAGAGTACAAAAAGCCCGCTGTCCTCACGCTGCTCATCATTATGGGGGAGGTCTTCTTTGAAGTGCTGATTCCCTTTTACACCGCCGACATGGTCAATATGATCAAGGCCGGCGAAGCCCTGTCCGCCGTCATGGCGCTCGGCGGAAAGCTGGTGCTGATGGCGATCGCCTCGCTCCTGTGCGGAGCGGTTGCGGCGCGCACCTGTTCCGATGCCGCAACGGGCTTTGCCAAAAATCTGCGGGAGGACATGTTCGTCCGGGTGCAGAGCTTTTCCTTTGAGAACATCGACCGCTTCTCCTCCGCCTCTCTGGTCACCCGCATGACGACCGACGTATCCAATGTGCAGATGTCCTTCATGATGATCATCCGCACCGCCGTGCGCGCGCCGGTGATGTTTGTCTTCGCCATCTCCATGGCCTTCATCATGGGCGGGAAGCTGGCCCTCACCTTCGTGGTGGTGGTGCCGCTGCTGGTGGGCGGCCTGCTGCTGATTGCAAAGAAGGCCATGCCCGCCTTCCGCTCGGTCTTTCGCAAGTACGACAAGCTCAACGAATCCATTGAGGAAAATGTGCGGGGCATGCGCGTGGTCAAGGGCTTTGCCCGTGAGGACTATGAAAAGCAGAAGTTTGCCGCAGCGGCGGACAGCATCTGCGTGGACTTCACAAAGGCCGAGCGCATCGTCGCCCTCAACGCCCCCCTCATGCAGCTTTGCATGTACTTCAACATGCTCTTCATCCTGACGGTGGGCGCGCGTCTCATCGTCTCCAGCCGCGGCGCTCTCATCGACGTGGGGCAGATCGCCGCCATGCTGACCTACGGTGTGCAGGTGCTCATGAGCCTGATGATGCTCTCCATCATCTACGTCATGATTACCATCTCCGCCGAGTCCGCCAAGCGCATCAGCGAGGTTCTGTCGGAGCAGCCCTCCCTCTCCAGTCCCGCCGACGCGAAGGAGACGGTCGCCGACGGCAGCGTCGATTTCAAGGACGTGTCCTTCAAATACGCCGCCTCGGCAGAGCGTTATGCCCTGTCGGACATTGACCTGCACATCCCCTCCGGCAGCACCGTCGGCATTCTGGGCGGCACAGGCTCCGGCAAGACGACGCTTGTCCAGCTCATCGCCCGCCTCTACGACGTGACGGAGGGCTGTGTGAAGGTCGGCGGCACGGATGTGCGCGAATACGACACGGACGCCCTGAGAAACGCGGTGTCCATGGTGCTGCAGAAAAACCTGCTCTTCTCCGGCACGATCGCCGAGAACCTCCGCTGGGGCAACGAGAACGCCACGGACGAGGAGCTCACAGAGGCCTGCAGACTTGCTCAGGCGGACGATTTTGTGCGCGCCTTCCCCGACGGGTATGAGACCCATATCGAGCAGGGCGGCGCCAACGTCTCCGGCGGGCAGAAGCAGCGGCTCTGCATTGCGCGGGCCCTGCTGAAAAAGCCGAAGATCCTGATCCTGGACGACTCCACCAGCGCGGTGGACACGAAGACCGACGCGCTCATCCGCGCGGGCTTCAAGACATACATCCCCGAGACCACCAAGATCATCATCGCCCAGCGTGTGGCCTCGGTCATGGACGCGGATATGATCCTCATCATGGATAACGGCAGGATCGTGGACCGCGGCACCCATGAAGAGCTTTTGAAGAGCAGCGAGATCTACCGCGAGATCTATGCGCAGCAGACGAACGGAGGTGAGGAGCATGCCTAAGATGCCGGGCGGAACCCGCGGCGGCGCCCATGCGCAGGGCGGCAGGCCGAAGGCGGACTTTCATGCGCTGGGCCGGGCGGTAAAGCGCCTCTTTGCCTACTATCCGCGCCTTGCCCCGCTGACGATGCTGTGCATCCTTTTCTCCTCCATCGTCTCCTCGATCCCCTCGCTCTTTACCCAGAACGTCATCGCCGTCATCGAGCGCTGGTATCAGACCGGCGACTGGGCCGCCGCCCGGCCGGAGGTCTACCGCTATGTGACGGTGCTGGCGGTCCTGTACGTGCTGGCCCTCATCAGCGCCACCGTCTATGCCCAGCTCATGGCCGTCATGACCCAGGGCTTCCTCAACAAGCTCCGGCAGGAGACCTTCGACAAGATGCAGGACCTGCCCATCCGCTTTTTTGACACCCATCAGCACGGCGATATCATGAGCTACTACACCAACGACATCGACACCCTGCGCATGCTCATCAGCCAGTCCCTGCCCACCTTCATCCAGTCCGGCGCGGTCGTGCTGGTGGTCTTCGCCATCATGCTCTATTTCAGCGTCTGGATGACCCTCGTGCTGGTGGTGGGCGTCGTCGCCATGTTCTATGTCACCAAGGTAGTCGGCGGCGGCTCTGCCCGCTACTTCGTCAAGCAGCAGAAGTCCCTCGCCGCGACCGAGGGCTATGTACAGGAGATCATGAACGGCCAGAAGGTGGTCAAGGTCTTCTGCCACGAGCAGAAGAGCATTGAGGCCTTCAAAAAGCTCAATGACGAGCTGCGGGAAAACAGCCGCAAGGCAAACGCCTACGCCAACATCCTCGGCCCCATCATGAATAACATCGGCAATATCCTCTATGTCGTCATGGCGCTGGCGGGCGGCATCTTCCTGCTGGCCGGGGTGCAGAACGTCTCGCTCTCCGGCAAGGCCTTCTCCATCAGCGTGCTGGTGCCCTTCCTCGGCATGGCCAGGCAGTTCACCGGCAACGTCAACACCCTGGCCCAGCAGATCAACAACATCGTCATGGCTTCCGCGGGCGCAGGGCGCATCTTCTCCCTGATGGACGAGCAGCCTGAGACGGACGAGGGTTATGTCACGCTCGTGAACGTCATTGAAAACGCCGACGGCAGCCTCACCGAGACGACGGAGCGCACCGGCAAATGGGCCTGGCGGCATCCCCACGGGGACGGTACCCTGACCTACACGCCGCTCCGGGGCGACGTGCGGCTTCTGAATGTGGACTTTGCCTACGAAGAGGGCAAGGACGTGCTGCATGACGTGTCCGTCTATGCCGAGCCCGGCCAGAAGGTGGCCTTTGTCGGCGCCACCGGCGCGGGCAAGACCACGATCACGAACCTCATCAACCGCTTCTACGACATTGCCGACGGCAAGATCCGCTACGACGGCATCAACATCAACAAGATCAAGAAGGCGGATCTGCGCCGCTCCCTCGGCCTCGTGCTGCAGGAGACCAATCTCTTCACCGGCACCGTGCTCGACAACATCCGCTACGGCCGTCTCGACGCGAGCGACGAGGAGTGCCGGCGGGCCGCGAAGCTTGCGGGCGCGGACGATTTCATCGTGCGCCTGCCCGGGGGCTACGACACCATGCTCACCAACAACGGCTCAAACCTCTCTCAGGGCCAGCGTCAGCTCATCGCCATTGCCCGCGCGGCGGTGGCCGATCCCCCGGTCATGATCATGGACGAGGCCACCTCCTCCATCGACACCCGCACCGAGGCCATTGTGCAGCGGGGCATGGACGAGCTCATGAAGGGCCGCACGGTCTTCGTGATCGCCCACCGCCTCTCCACGGTCATGAACTCCGATGTGATCATGGTTCTCGACCATGGCCGCATCATCGAGCGCGGCAGCCATGAAAAGCTTATCGCCGAAAAGGGCACCTACTATCAGCTCTACACCGGCGCGTTCGAGCTGGAGTAATTTCAAAAAATACGCCGCAGGGGTCATCGACCCCTGCGGTCTTTTTTCACAGCAGGAACATCGCGCCCATGATGACCAGCAGCTCCTGATCCCCGCTCTCCCGGTAGAGGAGGTAGAGGATCAAAAGCAGCAGCAGATCCTCCGTCTCAAGCTCTGCCCCGATCCCGGGCAGCAGACGCCTGAGGTCCAGCCCCGGCGGGGGCGGCGGCATGGGCTCCGGTGCCGGTCTTACCGGGCGCGGCATGGGTCCCGGCGGGGGCGGCGGCAGATCCTGCGGCTCCGGCATGCGGGTAAAGCGGCCCGTGTTGCCCTCATAGCGGTTGATCATCGCCGCCTCCCGTCTCCCCCATGGCAAGGCGGGCGATGCGGGCAAGCTTCGCCAGGCGCAGGGCCCGGTCCATCTTGCCCCGCCGTTTTTCGGAGAGGTAGGGCTGCATCGCCCTGAGCAGCGCCTGCTCCCGTCCGTCGCCGCCGTCCTTCATGGCCCGCGCGAGCTTTTTGAGAAGCCCCGGGTCGATCCCCAGCTCCCCCGTCTCCGGCGTGCCCGGGCGCTCCGGCGCGGCCCCGCCGCCCATGAGCGACCGGGCCAGCCCTGCGATCTGCTCCATCTGCTTCGGGTCGGAGAGGATGCTGTTCAGTTGATCCTCCAGTTCACCCACGGCGCTCACCTCCCGCTCCGGTTTACGATTCCATCATTTTCCGTATCCCCTCGGCGAGGCGTCTGCCCTCCTCCGTGGACAGCACAGAGCCCAGCATCGCCCGCAGTTTCTCCTGGTCTCCGGCCTTTGCGGCATCGGCAAGCCCCGCCGTGTCCAGCATGGCGGCAAGGCGGGCGGAATCCTCGGACGAGGCCAGGGCCTTCAGCTCGCGGGTCTTGCCCCGGCGCTCCAGCTCCCGGCCGAGCTGCTCAAAATTTTGCATTGCATCTCACCTCGCTTCAGGTTATTATATTCACCGGAGCGAAAAAGGATGACAGGGAGGGCGGCAGCATGATAAGGGCGGCGGTTTTTTCGGATACGCACGGCAACAATTTTCCCATGCTGGAGGCGGCGCGGCAGGCGAAGGCGGACGTGCTGATCCACCTGGGCGATCATGACCGGGACGCGCAGCTTCTGCGGCAGGCCTTTCCCGACACGCCCCTCTATTCCGTCTGCGGCAACTGCGATCTTGCGCCGCTCGCGCCGGAGCGCCTGACCGTTGAGCTCGGGCCGGTGAAGGTCTTTCTCACGCACGGGCACCTCTACTCCGTGAGCGCCTGGCAGGCGGACTGGCTGGTCTACGCCGCCGAGGAGCAGGGCGCAAGCCTCGCCCTCTTCGGCCATACGCACCGCGCCTTCCATGAGCAGGTGGGAGGCGTGACGCTCCTGAACCCCGGCACTGCCGGCAAGGGGAGCAATCTCACCTGGGCCATGGTCACGATTTTTGACAACGGCGCAATTTCGTGCCAGATCAAAAAGATACCATAAGCGCAGCCTGTCCGGGCTGCGGGCTCCACGCCGGCGCGGATTCAGACACCGCATAAAACAGCCTCCCTGCGGGAACACTATCCGCAGGGAGGTGTTATTGATGAGCAAGAAATCGAAGAAAAAGGAACCGGAGACCAATCCCCGGCTCGATCCCGAGACCCGGCTGGCCCCGCGCTTTGACAGCGCCGGCATTGCGAAGTTCCCCGTTGCCGGGCCCGGCGAGATGGGCTTTCGCGTGCTGGACGATTTCACTGAGGAGCATATACAGTGACAAAAAACGGAAGCGGAGATGCCGCTTCCGTTTTTCGTCAGATGAACTTGTCAATGGCCGCGTTGAGCTCCTCGAGGGCGTGATCGCCGCTCTCGACCCCGGCGATGCAGTGCTCGATATGATCCTTGAGGATGATCTTCGCCGTGCTGCCGAGGGCCGAGCGCACCGCCGCGAGCTGCACCAGCACCTCGGTGCAGTCGCGCCCCTCCTCCACCATGCGCTTGACGGACTCCAGATGGCCGATGGCCCGGGCCAGCCGGTTCACGACCGCCCTGGTCTGGGTATGGTCATGGTGATGCATGTGCTCCCCCTCATGGCTGTGGGTGTGCTCATGGGAGTGGGTATGCTCCGGCTCCAGCTCATGGGCGTGGACCTTGCCGTCGCCATGGTCATGATAATAGATCTGCTGTTCGTTTTCCACGCCGCAGGGCCTCCTTGTCTTTTATGCTTTGACCGCTTTCTTCAGTGCCTCGGCCCGGTCGGTGCGCTCCCATTTCACGCCCAGATCCTCGCGCCCCATGTGGCCGTAGGCGGCAAGAGAGCGGTAGATGGGCCGCCGCAGATCCAGGTCGCGGATGATGGCGCTCGGGCGCAGGTCAAAGACCTTCTGTACCGCCTCGCCCAGCTTCGCGTCCGTCACCGTGCCGGTGCCGAAGGTCTCCACCATCACGCTCACCGGGGAGGCCACGCCGATGGCGTAGGCAAGCTGCACCTGGCAGCGCCGGGCCAGGCCTGCGGCCACCACGTTCTTGGCCACCCAGCGGGCGGCGTAGGCGGCGGAGCGGTCCACCTTGGTCGGGTCCTTGCCGGAGAAGGCGCCGCCGCCGTGGGGCGCGCTGCCGCCGTAGGTGTCCACGATGATCTTGCGGCCGGTGAGGCCGGAGTCGCCCTGGGGCCCGCCGATAACAAAGCGGCCGGTGGGGTTGATGAAATATTTCGTGTTCTCATCCAGGAGCGCTGCCGGGACGGTGGTCTTGATGACCTTTTCGATCATGTCTTCCCGGATCTGCTCAAGCGTCGCCTCCGGGGCGTGCTGGGTGGAGAGGACCACGGTGTCCACACGCACGGGGCGGCGGTCCTCGTCATATTCCACGGTGACCTGGGTCTTTCCGTCGGGGCGCAGATAGTTCAGCTCCCCGCTTTTTCTGACCTGGGTCAGCTTCATTGCCAGCTTGTGGGCCAGGGAGATGGGCAGGGGCATGAGCTCGGGCGTTTCGTCACAGGCATAGCCGAACATCATGCCCTGGTCGCCGGCGCCGTTCTGCAGCTCGTCGGCCTCCCCGTTTTTGCTCTCCAGGGCCTTGTCCACGCCCATGGCAATGTCGCCGGACTGCTCGTCAATATTCAGGATGACGCCGCAGGTGTAGCAGTCAAAGCCGTACTTGGCCCGGTCGTAGCCGATGTCCCGGATGACGGCCCGGGTGATCTTGGGGATGTCCACATAGCACTCGGTGCTGATTTCGCCCATGATGTGCACAAGGCCGGTGGAGACAGTGGTCTCACAGGCCACGCGGCCCATGGGATCCTTTTCGAGGATCGCGTCCAGCACCGCGTCGGAGATCTGGTCGCAGATCTTGTCGGGATGCCCCTCGGTAACGGATTCGGATGTAAAAAGAAAATGACTCATGGCTTTATCCTCCGGTTCTGTTTTTCCCTTATCCGAGAGAGCCGCGGTGAACATTTATGCCCCTTCCGCCGCTGAAGCGCTCCCCTCTCCCGGACGCCGCATGCGCGGCCGGGGTGGCTTAAGGCAATACCGCATAATTCGGCAAGAGCAGATCCTGAGAAAATTTGGGTTCTGATAAAGGCACTTTTTCGCAGATGTACTTTGTGTACCTCAAGATAAAAGCGCGCCCCGCATCCGGGGCGCGTCGTAAGTCTCTTCTCAAGCCTCATCTTTCGTCTCACCGCCGGATTTGGCACCTTGCGCTCACCGCAGGTTGCCGGGCTTCACAGGGCCGTTCCCTCCACCGCTCTTGATAAGGTGTTCAATTGTGGGAATAGTATAGCAGAAAAATGCGTTTTGTCAAGCAACGTGACAGCTCATTTGCCTTGGCGCTCCGTCCCGTGCCGGTTTGAACAGGACGCAGGTCACTTGCCGCTGCCCACCGTGCTGTTGACGGTGATCGGGAACTCGACATTGACTTCGACGTTGGTGCTGATGGGGAACTGGAAAACCTGCTGGAAAACTCTGGAGGCCCCGCGCGGGATTCTGATCGTGCTGCACGCGCACAGGGTAAACATCATGACCAGGCAGAGAATCAGGGCGATGACTATTTTCATGCTTTAACCCCCTCTTTTTTGTTGTTTTATTATACCATTCCCCCGCGCGCTGTGTCAACAGCTTTGACAGATCGCTGTCAAAGTTGGATCATACGCCTCAAAACAGATTCTTTTCATTGACTTCACCTCTTCTTTAGGGTAAAATACAGTGATTCAGTATCGGAAAGGCGGGATGGATATGCCGCAGACGGAGGCCTTTGCGGGCGGCAGGCTCCCCCACGCCTGCCTGATCAGCGCGCCCACGCAGGAAGCCTGTCTCAAAAAGGCGCGGGAGCTGGCCGCCGCGGCCGTATGCTCCAGCGAGGGGACGAAGCCCTGCGGCGTCTGCCGTGACTGCCGGAAGGCGCAGGCCAATATCCACCCGGATGTGATCACCCTCTCCCGTCTCACGGATGACAAGGGAAAGCAGAAGCAGAACATCACCGTGGACCAGATCCGCGCCCTCTCCGCCGATGCGCTGATCCTGCCGAACGAGGCCGGGCGCAAGGTGTACATCCTCGAGGAAGCGGAGACCATGAATCCCGCCGCCCAGAACGCCGCCCTCAAGCTCCTGGAGGAGCCGCCCGCGGGCGTGGTGTTTCTGCTGTGTACAACAAAGCCCATGCTGCTTCTGGAGACGGTGCGCTCTCGCTGTGCGCTCCTGAAGCTCTCGGGAGAAAGCGTGCCGGGAGCGGCGGAGGACGCGGCCGAGCTTGCCGCCGCCTATCTCAAAACGGTCAACAGCCGGGACCCGGCCCAGATTTTCCGCTGGTGCGCCCGGAATGAGAACCTGGACCCCCAGGCCATGGCAGCCTTTCTCGAGGCGCTGCGCACAAGGCTCACGGACATGCTCTGCCGGCGGGAAAAAAGCGGCAGGCTCTGCGCGGCGGAGCTGATGGCGCTCTGCGCGCTTTCCGATCGCTGTACGCGGTATCTGAAGGTCAACACCAATGTGAAGCAATTATTCGGGCTGCTGGCGGTAGACGCCCTGCCCGACGGAAACAGAGGAAACGCAATTGATTGAAGTAGTCAGTATCAAATTCAAAAACCGGGGCAAGTGCTATTTCTTCTCCCCCAACGGGCTGGAGGTGCACACCGGCGACAGGGTGATCGTGGAGACCTCCAAGGGCCTCGAGATCGCCGACTGCACCCACGGCAACCACAGCGTCATGGATACCGCCGTGGTCCAGCCCCTCCGCTGCGTGCAGCGCATCGCCACCAAGGACGATCTGCGCATTGCCGAGCTCAACGTCCAGCGGGAGAAGGAGGCCTTTGTGATCTGCCAGGAGAAGATCGCAAAGCACAAGCTCGATATGAAGCTGGTGGACGTGGAGTGCAACTTTGAGGGCACGAAGACCATGTTCTTCTTCACCTCCGACGGGCGCGTGGACTTCCGGGAGCTCGTCAAGGACCTGGCGGGCATCTTCCGCAACCGGATCGAGCTTCGGCAGATCGGCGTGCGGGACGAGGCCAAGATGATCGGCGGCATCGGCATCTGCGGCCGCCCCTATTGCTGCAGCCAGTTTCTGGACGATTTCCAGCCCGTCTCGACCAAGATGGCAAAGATCCAGTCTCTCTCCCTCAACCCTGCCAAGATCTCCGGCAGCTGCGGCAGGCTCATGTGCTGCCTGCGCTATGAGCAGGAGGCCTATGAGGATCTGATCAAGAAGGTTCCGAAGCAGGGCGCTTTTGTGGAAACCAAGGACGGCTTCGGCACCGCCGTGCAGATAAACCTCCTGCGCCAGACGGTCAAGGTCCGTCTGGACGACGAGGGGGACGACTCGCTGCACCTGTATAAATCCAACGAGCTCTGTGCCGTTCCCGGCGGCAGGCCCAGGGAGGGGGAAAAGCCTGTCTCCACCTTCCGCTATGTACCCGAGCCGGAGCCCGAGGTCGAGGAGCCGGAGCCCAATCCCTGGTTCCTGGAGGCTCAGTACAACGATCCCGCCCTGCTCGAGACGCCCGCTGACGCCGCCGGGGAGGAGCAGCACCGGAGCTCCCGCCGCCGTCGGCCCAAGAAGCCCCGTTCTCAGGAGGCACGGCCTGAGAGCAAAGGCGAGGCCAGACCTGAGGCCAAGGCCGAGCACAAGGGAGAGGACAAGCCGTCCGCGAAGGAAGCCTCCGTCGGCCGTTCCCATCGGGGCAGCAGAAGCCACAGCAAGGGCGCGAGGCCCGAGGGCAAGGCCCACAGCGGCGAGGCTGCCGCCCGTCATGCGGAAGCGCCGAAGAAGGATGGCGCCGCCGCGCAGGCTGTGCCCGCTCCCGCGCAGGAGGAGGGCGCAAAGTCCAAGCCCAACAACCGCCGCCGCTATTACCATGGCAAGCCCAAGGCCAAGGGCGGCGAAAAGGCATAAAAAGGCACGGTCCCTTCGTGTACGCGAAAGGGCCGTGTTTTTTGTTCCCCGGCAGGCTTCTGCCCGCTTCAGCTCTCCATCTGCTTGCCCAGGAAGGCCGCCACTGTCTGCGCAAGCTTATACTCGATCTCCCCCGAGGCCGGGGCCTCCTTCGGCGCGACGAAGAGTACCCCGCCCATCACGTCGCCCTCCGAGATGACCGGCGCTGCCACGGAGACGACGAACCTGTCGTCCGCCTCGCTCACCGCAACGCCGCTGCCGCCGCTGTGACGATAGAGCGCGCGCTCCTCCAGGATCTCCCCGAGCTGCCGGCTGATGGGCTTTTCCAGCAGCTCCCGCCGTCCGCCGCCTGCAATGGCGATCACCGCGTCCCGGTCGCACACCGCCGCGATGGCGTCGGTGGAGCGGCGCAGGCTGTCGCACAATTGCCCGGCAAAATCGCCCAGCTCCCCGATGGGCGAATACTTCTTGAAAATCAGCTCCCCGTCCTTATCCGTGAAAATCTCCAGCGGGTCACCCTCGCGGATGCGCATGGTGCGGCGGATCTCCTTGGGGATGACGACGCGGCCCAAATCGTCGATGCGCCGCACGATTCCGGTTGCCTTCATATTCAAAAACCTCCTGCGTTTCTATCTGTTGTCACGGATAGTATTTGCAGGACGGAATTTTTATTTCCTTGTGATCTCCATGGGGAACATCATTTCCAGCATTTCAACGCCGGGATTTTCGATGTAAGAATCCCATACTTTATACTGGATGATCTTTCGGCACATGTTCCCGAGCGTGCGGTCAAACTGCGCGCTGTCCAGATCCAGCAGCACGGTACCGCCGCTGAAGAGCTTGAGCTTGACAGAGACCTCCTTCGCGTCTGCAAAGGCTTTGATCAGCTCATAGCCGTTTTTGTACAGCACCACCGAACCAGCCATCGCCCTGTCCTCGCCGGGCATCTCCGGGAAGCTGTACTTCACCCCATCGACCAGGAAGGCCATCGACTGCACACCGTCAATGACTCTGTTGTCCTTGTTCCTGATTTTGGTGTACAGCGTGGCGCCTGCAAGATCGCTGCCGCCGACCTCGCCCTCAAGCTGAATGCCGATCAGCAGATCCGCGTCCGAATATGCTTCGTCATAGGCGGCATACCAGGTCCAGTAATCGTCAAATTTGTCGTAGATGTAGCCCGGCTCGTTTTGGAGGATGTTGTAGTTGAAGCCGGTGCTGGGAGCGGCAGCAATACTGATCTGGATGGAAGATTCCGATGGAGACGATTCAGATGTGCTTGACATTGAAGTTAATCTTGCCGCGGCATTGAGCTCTTCGACCGTCCAGTACTCGCTGGGCGTGCCCGCATAGACGAATGTCCCGTCGTGCCGGAGGCCGAGGGTACGTTCCTTGTGAAAATCGTCTAGCTTCCAAAGCCGGTCGATCTCTGTCCATGCTGATAAAGCCTCGCCCTGATTGCTGATGTCCGGGCCAGCAACTACGACTGTTCCATCATTACGGAGTCCGAAAAGCGTAGGACGGTCATAGATACTGCCTGGATAGATATCCCGAATATTTGTCCATCGGGAAAAGTCGTTTTGCAAGCCTCTGAGATAGCCGACCCCGGCCACTGTCATGTTCTTACGTATTCCAAAAAGGCGTGTATATGCTGGAGATTCATAAGCACGAACCGATGAGGGATCGACATCCTGCCAACCGGAGGGATCTGTCAGCTTATCAACATCATTGAGTGTCCAGTCCGGACAGAACAAAACAGTACCGTCAGACTTCACCCCATACAAATGACGGTCTCCATATATTTCCACAACGTCTGCCCAGTCTGAAAGCTCACCAAGGGTGTCATATACCCTTCCGTCTGCCCGCAGACCGAGCGTTCGCTTTTCAAGTGCGTAAATCTTTATGACATTGCTCCACCCCTGCACATTGCAGCGGCCTGCGCTGTTGTCACCCTCAGCCGTGACCGTCCCATCTGACTTTAGAATAACGGTAACGCCTCTGTAGGTTTGACGGTCTATAGTATTGCCATCGTCACGGACGTAGTAAGCGACCAACCTTGATTGATCTTCCTCCCTACCGCCGGTAGCAACAACAGTTCCATCCTTTTTAAATCCGAGAAGAACCTTACCGCTTGACTGCACAGTGGAAATATCCGTCCAGCCGGAGACATCGAATTTCCCTTCCCGGTCACCAGCAATCACAACACGTCCATTACGTTGCAAGCCAACTGCATAGACAGGATAATTATCTTTCCAACTGCCGCGTAAAACCGCGATAGAGACAATATCCTTCCAACTGCCAATCTCACAGGCACCATTGTCATTGTTTCCGACAGCAAAGACAGTTCCGTCATCCCGCAGACCAATCACATAATCATAGGGGGATGTATGTATGGAGCTGATTATGATATCTTTCAGTCTCACAGCCGCAATTGTGCAAGAAGCTGGCACAGGGACAGATTCCCTCACTGGCTCCGGGGACAATTGCGGTTCGGATGCAGTGGTTGCGTTGTCTTCAACATCCTGCAGCAGCAGGATCGACACGCTGTACACAGTCTGGTGATAGTCCATTATACTGGCATCCCGGAAGCGGATTTCGTTTTCCAGTCCGCCTTTGGTATATTGCATGCGCGGGTAGTCCGACCCGTATGTGGTGCAGTGATCTATGAACTCCTCCTGCGTGAACTCACAGCCCAGCACAGAAGCAAGCTGGGAGCACAGCATGGGGAGGCTTGCAAAAAACTGCGTGTCCACGCTGTAGTCGGAGGTGCTGATGTAAGCGTAGAGCCAGTTCCACTTCTGCATATCAAGCCCGCTGCCCGTGGTAACGGGGCCATTGACCTTATCACTGAACTGGACTCGAATACCCGTGCGGTCTCCGTTGACAGCCAGCCAGCAGTTATCATGGCTTGGGTCCGCAAGCAGGGTCAGCCCCATGCCGCCATACTTTGCGTTGAAGCGGTCGATGTATTCCGCCGCCGTCATGCCGAAGTATCGTACATCGTCGCTCTTTGGTGTAGACGAACCGGGAAAAGCGTAAGCAAACGCAGAAGAACTCTCCGCCGAGAGGACGAGGGCGAGAGCAAGAGCCAGCGCCAAAAGCTTCTTTTTCACAGCCGTTCCTCCATACAATTGTTTTATATCCCGAACCATTAACTTTAAAACTGCTTTCATTATAATGGAAACATGGCGGAGGTTCAAGATCAATTTCACTTTGCAATTGAGCCCGGTACAGCAGTACAACAATCCCGGATCAGGCTGGCCCAATATTTAGTTCAGCGCGAGCAAAGCGGTTAAATGTCAAAAAACGTGTTTTACTCACGCTTTTCCATATTAAAAAGTGTGAAGGCATTGACATTTTCCTTCGATATGGCTACAATGGTCTTACTTCCCAGTCAGGAGGTTACGTCATGAAACGAGATATTTCAAATGAGCTGCTTGTATGGAAGGAGCAGCCAAAGCGTAAGCCCTTGGTATTGAAGGGCGTGCGTCAATGCGGAAAAACATACATTCTCAAAGAGTTTGGGAAGGAAAACTATTCCCACGTTGCCTATTTCAATTTTGAGGAAACGAAATCGTTGAGCTCCATTTTCGAGCAGGACTATGATGTAAAACGAATTTTATTTGAATTGGGTCTGTTTCTCGGTCAAACGATTACGCCCGGCAGCACGCTGATCATTTTCGATGAGATCCAGGAATGTCCCAGGGCGATCACAGCGCTGAAATACTTTTGTGAGAACGCGCCGGAATATCATGTGGCCTGCGCGGGTTCTCTTCTTGGCCTTGCCATCCACGCCGAGCAGTCATTCCCTGTTGGAAAAGTAGATATTCACACGCTTTATCCCATGTCTTTCTATGAGTTCCTTGCTGCAAGCGGTGAAGAGCTGCTCGCGGATTATCTAATCCATTTACAGCCGGGAGACATTATATCAGAGTTGATCGGCGGAAAACTGCGCACGGCATTGAAGCAATATTATGTGATTGGCGGGATGCCTGAAGCGGTCTCCACATGGTGCGAAACAAAGGATCTGCAAAAAGTCGAAGCAGTTCAGCAGGACATTCTCTCGAGCTACGAACTGGATTTTGCCAAGCATGCTCCGCCGAGCGAATTTCCCAAGCTCTCGGCGATCTGGGCGTCCGTGCCGCAGCAGCTGGCCAAGCCCAACAGCAAATTCATTTTCAGCCATGTGAAGAAGGGCTGGCGGTCCAAAGATCTGGAAGACGCGCTGCAATGGCTGGTGCGTGCAGGACTTGTCTATCAGGTTTGTAAAGTGGAAAAACCATTTATGCCGCTTTCTTCCTATGCGGATGCCACCAGCTTCAAGCTCTATCTCTGCGACGTAGGCCTGCTGCGCCGATTGGCACGGCTTCCGGCCGGGGTGGTGCTGGACTCTTCTGAAATCTATACCGAGTTCAAAGGTGCCATGACCGAAAACTACGTACTTGGCGAACTGGTCAAGCATGTGGATGAGAAAGCCTATTATTGGGTTTCCGGCAATAGCGCCGAGGTCGATTTTATTATTCAATGCGGTAATCATATTGTACCGATTGAGGTAAAAGCTGAAAGCAATGTGAGGGCTCGTTCTCTGGCCGAGTACCGCAAGAAGTACACTCCGCCCGTTTCGGTCAAAACTTCGATGAAGGACGACGTCAGCGGAAGCGAGGTGCGTCTGATCCCGCTGTATCTGATCGGGTCGATGGGGACGATGATCGGGGATGTGTAAAAGATGGGCAGGTGCCCTACAGGTATATTCAACTAAGCTGTTCTCTCCGGTTCGTTGTAAATAGTCTATTCTATTTACAACGAAGGGTTTATTGAGCTTGCGTCAAACAATTTCTCGTCAAAAAACGATGCACTTTTTCTGACAGATCTACAAACCACAAAAAACGATCCGGGATCGCAGTACGGCAGTACAGGCGATCCCGGATCAGTATTAGTCCCCGGCCAAGCTAAAAATCACGAAATCTTAGCGAGTTTTCGGACCCTATATCACGTTTTCCAAATTATACAACAAAAAAGTCAAGTTATTCCCGTTCGTCCTTCGGCTGACACGCGGTAACCTTGTCCAGATAGTACCGGATGCAACCGTTCAGCACCAGATCGGCGCAGCCTATTGGATCATGGCGGAGCAGCCAGGCCAGTTCCGAACGCTCGTCGCTGTTCCGGGCGACTTCATCTTCGACGCCCAAGCAGTCGATGTCGATCAGTGTTCCGTCCGTGTAGCGCAGCTCCTCGCTCTCGGAATCTTCATGATAATCACAGCAAATCAGTCTTCGCATTGTGTGTCCTCCTTCTATATTTTACCAATTTTTGCTGTTTCACCCCTCGCGGATGTGCATGGTAAACCTGTCAAATTCCGTCAATATGTACTATTCCAGCCCAATGCGTTTAGCCAAATCCAACATAGAAAAGCTGAATTTCTGCCAGGTTTCCAATGTCGTCTGTGACGGGTCACGATCTTGGATCTATCTGGCAACACAGGAAAAGCCTCCCTATTCTGGGCATGTCTCCAAATCCAGCAACTCCCCGGCCAGCTCCGGGCTTTCGAGACGGATGGCAGTGTCCTCCGGTTTTGCAGCGGACAGGAAATTAATATCGCCGTACCAGGCAATCGTGCCATCTATCACAGCGTATCGCTGCGTGAGCTTCGGATGCATAACGATCTCAACATCGGCCTCTTCCATAAGCTTGATTGCAGCCAGTACCCTCGCCTGCTGCTCGACTGAATATCCTTCCACACTGCGCGTGATAACTCGGAGCTTGACGTTTTCGAGCCTCTTGCCAAGCACAGCCTGGATCCGTGACCTTGCCAGTGTGGGTGCTGAAATAACAATTTCACGGCTCGCTGCGAGAACATCAATCCCAAACGCGTCTCCGTAGGTTTTCCCTGTATAGATCAGGCCCGGAGTGCTCTCTGTATCGTCGGACAGCGTCTGATAGCCGAGCTCGGCATAGCCCTTGAGCCTTCGCTGGTACATCCGCTCCAGCATCGGGACATGGACATCCACATTTTCCGGTGGCGACAATCAAGAGGGTTTCTCCTTCCGGCACTGCGCGAAGGGCGTCAAGTTTCTCCCGTTTCTCCTTGGCAGAGTCACTGCCCAGAAGAAGGAAAACATGCGCAGAGCTACTTTGAAGCGCGGCATACAGTGCTTCCGCGTGGTCTCTCCGCTCTGTCAAAACAATCGGCGTCCGCCCATCCTTGACCGCCGAGATGGTATCGCGAATGATCTGCGTATTTCGCAGTTCGTTTTTGACAATAGCTGTGTACACATCCTGAACCCGCTGCGTATCCGGTAGTCTCGTCTTTGTCAGTCTGGGGATCAGAAAGTGCGAGAAGCTGCGCTGCTTTGCCTGTTCTTTGGCATCCACCAGATAGCGCACCGGCCCGCACTGCATGAATATGATGGGGTGATGTCCGTCCTGCCGCGTGGGAGTCGCCGAGAGTCCATAGACATATCGTGCATGGGCCGCCTTCAGAACCTTTTCAAAGCTGAACGCCGCCACATGGTGGCACTCGTCGCAAATCACCATACCGTAGTCCGCCGCAATATCCACAATCCCACTCAAGCTGTTCTTCCCGCCGCCCAGCTGACCGATCAGCTGGCGCTTCTTTTTTCGACCACGTTTTTTCGGTTCCTCCGGCAGCGTTTCGTCAATGGACAAAAAACGCTCCAAAGCCTGCTTCCACTGGGCTAGCAGTGCGGTGGAGTGGACAAGGATCAGCGTATTGGTTTTGCGCTCGCCGATCAGATAGGCCCCGATCACTGTTTTGCCGAAGGCTGTCGTCGCGGAGAGTACACCCATGTCATGGGCAAGCAAAGCTTCTGCTGCGGGCGCCTGTTCCGGCCGCAGTGTTCCATTGAACTGGACGGTGATCTTCCTACCGCTATTGCGCAGGTCGGAGCAGGTATAGGGGACACCACGCTCGTCCAACAGCTCGCAAACCATCATCAGGCAGCCGCGGGGCAGAATAAGATAGTCGTCCGTTTCTTCCCCGCAGTCGATGACGCGGGGCTTGTCATAGATTGGAAGGCGCATGGCCTGCGACTTGTAGAAGTCGGGGTTACGGAAAGCTGCCAATCGCTTGATGCGGTTGAGCGC
>CADARY010000025.1 GCA_902790375.1 Oscillospiraceae bacterium
AACAGCGCCTCCTTTGTAGATTCTCCCGCCTACTCATAAGTGACATTTTCTCAAGTTAATACGTCGCGGAAAAAGGGACATTTTAAAAAGTCATTGACATTTCAATAACATAATCTTCCCTTGACAAAAACCGTTCATTCTGTTAACATATAGTTAGACATGGCTAACCTCAAGAATGGAGCAAAGATATGCCACGGGACAAAAGCGCCAATCATATCAAACTGATGGCTGCGGCGCGGGAGGAATTTCTCACATTTGGATTTGAGAAAGCCTCCATGCGCTCCATTGGGGAGCGCTGCGGCATGACGGCAGCGGGGCTCTACCGCCATTGCCGGGATAAAGAGGATCTGTTCGACCAACTGGTCTCTCCCTCCATCGAGCGGCTGAACACCTGGCTGACAGAGCATGTTGAACGCTATGTGAACGATGCCCGGAGCAGTCGGGAACCCCAGTGGCGGGATTCCTGGACCGACATGATGCGCGAGGTCGTCTATCCCCACATGGAGGACTATATCCTCCTGGTCGCCAAATCCGGGGGGACGAAATACGAGAACTTCCTGCACGACCTGACGGAGACAGGACAGAAGCAATTTCTTTCCTATCTGCCTGTACTTCGGAAATTGGGCTATCCGGTCTGGGACATCGATCCCGAGGCCCTGCATCTGCTGCTATCCGCTTATTCGACAGCGCTTTTTGAACCGGTCATACACAGCTATCCGCCTGAGGATGCAATCCGATGTCTGGACACCATTGAAGCCTTTTTCCTTCCCGGCTGGAAAAAGCTGATGGGCTTTTAGCCGGAACGATCCTTTCATAAACACCGCCTATCCCTCTCTCAAGGGATAGGCGATGGCTATTTTTAGGGTTAGTTAACGAGAGAATGCCTTCGTTAGCTAACAAAAACACGGGAGGTTTGCTTATGCAGAAAACGAAAAAGACCCAGTCACCCATGGCTTGGGTGCTGGGTCAAACACGCGACCACGGGGGACAGTATGTTCTCAGCGTGGCCCTGGCGATCATCGGGGTGGCTTTTTCCCTGGCACCGTACTTTGTGGTGATCGGCGTCGTACAGGGACTGATGGACGGCGTGAAGGACTTTTCTTTTTACCTGAGCCGCTGCCTGATCATGGCGGCGCTCTGGCTGGGACGGGTGCTGTTTCATGCTCTGTCCACCACCACCAGCCACAAGGCTACCTTCGCTGTACTGGGTGAGATCCGCAAGAGATGCATGGAGAAGCTGACGCGGATGCCGCTGGGCACCGTACTGGAGCAGAGCTCCGGCGCGCTGAAAAACACCCTCATCGAGCGCATCGACTCCATTGAGACCACGCTTGCCCATATTGTGCCGGAGTTTACGGCCAATCTGCTGATCCCCATCATCATTCTGATCTATATCTTCACCGTGGACTGGCGCATGGGTCTGGCATCGCTCGCCACAGTGCCGCTGGGGATGTTCTGCTATGTGTTTATGATGGCGGGCAGCGCCAAGTTCTATCAGCGCACGGTCACGGCCACCAAAGCCCTCAACGACACGGCGGTGGAGTATATCGGCGGCATCCAGGTCATCAAGGTCTTCGGCAAGACCAAATCCAGCTATGAGCGCTTCGTGCATGACGCCTATGAGGCGGCACACAGCTTCATCGACTGGATGCGCGCCAGCATCATCCCCTTTACCTTTGCCATGGTGCTCATGCCGGCTACTATGGTCTCCGTGCTGCCGATCGGCGGTCTGCTGGTGAAAAACGGCTCCCTGAGCGCGCAGGACTTCGTGACCGTCATCATCCTCTCGGTGGGCGTCATCACACCCATCATCACCATGATGAGCTACTCCGACGATTTTCGCACCATGGGCACCATCTTCGGCGAGGTGCGGGCCATTCTGGACGCCCCGGAGATGATCCGCCCGGCAGAGGGGGAAGTGCCGGAGAGAAACGATCTGGAGCTGAAGGACGTGCGTTTTGCTTATCAGGAGAAAGAGGTGCTGCACGGCGTCTCTATGGCGATCCCAGAGGGCAGCTTTGTGGCGCTCGTCGGTCCCAGCGGCAGCGGCAAGAGCACCATCGCAAGGCTCATCGCTTCCCTCTGGGATGTGACGAGCGGCAGCATCAGCCTGGGCGGAACGGACATCCGCCAGATCCCCCAGGAGGCCTACGCCGATAAGATCGCCTTCGTCTCTCAGGACAACTATCTTTTCAACATGAGCGTGCGGGAAAACATCCGCATCGGCCGCCCCTCCGCAACCGACGCGGAGGTGGAGGAGGCCGCCAGGCAGTCCGGCTGCCACGACTTTATTCTCGGCCTGGAAAAGGGCTACGACACGATGGTGGGCTCCTCCGGGGGCCACCTCTCCGGCGGCGAGCGGCAGCGCATTTCCATTGCCCGCGCCATGCTGAAAGCGGCGCCCATCGTCATCCTCGACGAGGCCACCGCCTACACCGACCCGGAGAACGAGGCCGTCATCCAGCGCTCCGTCTCGAAGCTCACCGAGGGCAAGACGCTGATTGTCATCGCCCACCGGCTCTCCACCGTCATGGACGCAGACAAGATCTATGTCATCAAAGACGGGCAGATCGACGATGCCGGGACGCACAAAGAACTGCTCGGAAGGCACGGTCTCTATGAGAAGATGTGGAACGCACATATGGAGGTGAAGGACAATGGTTAAAACAATACAGCGCTTTTTCGCCTTCTGCGGCGAGAAAAACCGGCATAAGTTCCGCCTCTCCATTGCCCTGGGCGTGCTGCAGGCCCTCTTTGAAGCTTTGAAGATCCCGGCCATCGCCTGCATGGCGCGCGCCCTGCTGCGGGGGAGCGTGGAAACGAGGGACATTCTGCTCTCCCTGGGCATCATGCTGCTTTCAATCCTGGGCTCCGGCCTCGTCAAGGCCAAAAGCACCATGCTCCAGACCGAGGCGGGCTACGACACCTGCGCCAAAAAGCGGGTGGAGATCGCCGAGCATATGCGCTATCTCCCCATGGGATATTTCAACGAAAACTCCCTCGGGCAGATCACCTCCGTCACAACCAATGTCATGGAGAACCTCGAAAACGTGGCAACCCGCGTGGTGATGCTGGTGTGCGAGGGGCTGCTGACTACCTCGCTGATCATCGTGATGCTGTTTTTCTTCGACTGGCGCATCGCACTGGTACTGCTGGCGGGCTTTGCCCTCTTCCTGCTGGAAAACACATTCCTGCAGAAAGCTGCCGGGAAGCTCGCCGGAAAGAAGATCAAGGCCGATGAGAAGCTGGTTGAGAAGGTGCTGGAGTACCTTCAGGGCATGGCGGAGGTCAAGGCCTATCACCTGACCGGCGCCAAGAGCCGCGAGCTCAACGACGCCATCTCCGCAAACGCGCAGCTCAACACGGATATGGAGGTGACGTTCATCCCGCGTTTGACGGCGCAGAATTTCATCGCCAAGCTCACGGGCGTCGCTATGGTGGGCTTCTCCTGCGCCTTCTTCTGCGCGGGCAGCATGGACGCCCTGACGGCCGTGGTCATGGTGATCTCCGCCTTTATTGTCTATGCCAGCCTCGAGACCGCTGGCAACTACTCCGCCCTGCTGCGGGTGGTAGAAGTCAGTGTCAAACGTGCCCAGGAGATCCTGGACACGCCGCAGATGGACATCAGCGGCGAGGTGATCGCGCCCGAGACGCGGGAGCTCCGCGCCGAGACGGTGGAGTTTTCCTACGAAAAGCGCAAGGTCATAGACGGCATATCGCTCCAAATCCCCGAGAAGACTACCACGGCCATCGTCGGTCCCTCGGGAGGCGGCAAGACCACGCTGGTCAATCTTCTGGCCCGCTTCTGGGATGTGGACGCGGGCAGCGTCGCCCTCGGCGGACGGAACGTGAAGGACTACGACATGGATTCCCTGATGGCCAACTTCTCCTTTGTGTTCCAGAACGTGTACCTCTTCCACGACACCATCGCCATCAACATCCGCTTCGGTCAGCCGGAGGCGAGCATGGACGCTGTGATCGCGGCGGCGAAGCAAGCCTGCTGCCACGACTTCATCATGGCGCTGCCGGAGGGCTACGACACGGTGATCGGCGAGGGCGGCGCCAGCCTCTCCGGTGGGGAGAAGCAGCGCATCTCCATTGCCCGCGCCATGATGAAGGACGCGCCGGTGATCTTCCTGGACGAGGCCACGGCCAACGTGGACCCGGAGAACGAAAACGAGCTCATGCGGGCCATCCAGGCGCTGACGGCGGAAAAGACCGTCATCATGATCGCCCACCGGCTGAAGACCGTGGAGCATGCCGACCAGATCCTGGTGATCGACCACGGCCGGATCGTCCAGCAGGGGAATCATGAGAGCCTGATGGCAGAGGACGGCTTGTATAAAACCTTCATCGGCGAGCGCCGCGAGGCGCAGATGGAGACAAGCGATTTCAAAAAACAACATTTACAGTCGGGAGGTCATCATGCTTTTAACAGTATTTCTGTCGGTCGTATTCTGCGCGGCGATCACGCTCCTGCTGATATCGGCAGTGGCTTTCGTTCAGTATGACGGCACGAACAAATGGTTTTTCTCGTCAGCCCCGAAGGAAGCGCTGAAACTCTTAAAACCCAGAAAAGAGGAATTGTTCTGCGGCGCAAAGACAATGGGATGGGTGCTGATGATCATCAGCATCCTGCTGATATTGGGCGTAGGTGTGATCTCCGTCTGGGACGGGTTTCGGAGCGGCTTTTCTTTTTTACAGTTCTTCCTGCGCTTTGTATTGATCTTTACGATCTACAAAGCCTACGACATGGTTTTCTTTGACTGGTTTCTGCTGTGCCGCTTTCGTTTCTTCCAGTATTACTACCCCGAGGTGGCGCCCGTGTACGATGGCAGGAAATACGGGTACAACCTGAAAAGCCAGCTTCTGAAGCTGCTGGTGATCTTTCCGGCGGCTTCTGCGCTGGCGGCCTGGATCTGCACCCTGTTTTGAAAAGTTGGCCGGATCGTGACCTTGATTCGATGGGAAATGCCGAAGCATCCCCTGCGTTTTCCCGGCGAGGTTCATTACTGGTATGATCGCCGCAGAGGATCTGCGGGAGCTGGTGCTGCTGCGCAGGCTTTCGGAGAAGCTGATGCAGCGCATCGGGCGAAACTATCGTTTTGTCATGGGCTTCAACAGCGCACTGATTCTCTTTGGTGCTCTCGGCCTTCTGCCGCCAGCAAGCTCAGCCCTGCCGCACAATAGCTCGACTTTGCTTCTGAGCATGGACTGCCTGACGCCGCTGCTTTCGGAATAAATAGAAACGCTATCGCGAGATTGCGATAGCGTTTTTATTTGTGCGGCACAGCATAATTGATATTGACACAGGACAGCAGCTCTGATATAATGCAAACAGAAGTTAGCTCAGACTAACCAATGACTACTCATCTATTGCGCACCGTGGGATTCCAGGGTTTTTCTTTTGATTGGAAGTTAGCAAAGACTAACTGTAATAAGATTTGTATAACGGAGAAGGGGATGGACATGAGCGTTGTGATACTCGGCGGAAATGAATGTATGGAACAGAAATACAAGAGCCTGTGCCGGGATTACCGCGTTGATGCCAAGGTCATGGTCAAACCGGTCGGCGGCGTAAAGCGGAAGATGGGCAATCCCGACCTTGTCATTTTCTTTACCGGCGCCATGTCCCATAAAATGCTGCAGGGCGCGCTGGGGGAGATCAAGGGACAGAACGTCATGGTGGAATACTGCCCGACAAGCTCCGTGTCCGCGCTGAAAAAAGTATTGGAGAAGTACGCCTGATGTCAGAGGGAACGATTGTACGCCAGGCAGCGCCGACCCTGGCCGGAATCAAAACGGGCAGCATGTTCCCGTATCGCTGTGAGAGCAGGGAAGAGCTGCTCCGCGATATCCGCGCCTTCAACCGCGTGCTTGTGCCGCGCGGCATGTGCCTGCTTTTGCTGCGTGTGATGGAGAAGTCCGCGCTTTTGTATCTCTATCGTCCGCAAAGTCTGGAGAAGGATTTGAAAGACCAACTCTCACAGGAGCTTTTACAGGAGTCCGGCTATGCCTCGGAAAGCTGCGCCGCGTGTGTGCGCCATCTGGTGGAGCGCTTTCGCAGCGGAGAGGACTTTCCCCATGAGGTGGGACTGTTCCTGAGCTACCCGCCGGAGGACGTCAGAGGCTTTATAGACGACCGGGACAATTATAAAATTATAAAGCCAGCTGCATGTGGAAAATCTACGGGGATGAGCAGAAATCCAGAAAGCTCTGTGAACGCTTTCAAAAGTGCTCCGCATGCTATTGCCGCCTCTGGGAAAACGGCGTGGGTCTTGAAAAGCTCGCGGTCGCGGTGTGACAGAGACTCAATTTGTATATCTTAACTGAGATAGAAGTGTGAACAGAGGCACACTTAAATAAACTCTGAATGAACAAGAAGGAGAATGTATATGAAAGCAGCAGTTGTTTACTGGAGCGGCACGGGCAATACCGCAGCCATGGCAGACCTCGTCCTGGAGGGCATGAAGAGCGCCGGCGCGGATGCCGATCTCATTGAGTGCAATTCCGTCACCGATCTTTCTGCTTATGACGCCATCGCCTTCGGCTGCCCCGCGATGGGCTCTGAGCAGCTGGAGGACTCCGAGTTTGAGCCGATGTTTGACAGCGTAAAGAAAACGCTTGCCGGAAAAAGGGTTGCTCTCTTCGGCTCCTACGGCTGGGGTGACGGCGAATGGATGCGCAACTGGGAGGACGACTGCAGGGCCTGCGGCATCAAGCTCGCTGCGGAGAGCGTGCTTGTAAACAACGCGCCCGAGGGAGAGGGAGCAGATGCCTGCAAGGCTCTCGGCGCTGCCCTGGTGTAACAGCAGATCAATCAAATCTGTGTAAGCAATAATCATCCATCTCCAGGTGGATGATTATTGCGCTTTTCCAAGGAGACAAAGGAACGCCATCGGCAAAATTTGTCGGCGGGTTCTGCTTTTGCGGCTTGATTTCTGAGAGATTTGTAATATAATAGCATGCAGTTAGACTGAAC
The DNA here is from genome assembly GCA_902790375.1 of Oscillospiraceae bacterium. Lineage (GTDB taxonomy): Bacteria > Bacillota > Clostridia > Oscillospirales > Oscillospiraceae > Limivicinus. The sequence goes on from CADARY010000025.1 coordinate 6,983, forward strand.
TAACTTTCTGCTGTTGTTTCAAATAAATTTCGGCAAACAGCGTTCGAGCTTGAAGCATGAGGAAAGCTTTTTTTCAAATCGTGTTAGATGCGGCTGACCAAATATTGAATAAGGTATGGAGATCAAAATATTGTAGAAAGTACGGTATGGAGTGACAGAAATGGCGAGAAAAGATTCTGAAAACCAGAAAAAGAGCATGAGTCTGTTGTTTCGCGGGAAGGCGATTTTCAAGCCGCTGAACACTGGCTGGATCGATGAGCATACAGCCTGCGTACGGGAGTGGGTCGCAAACATCTTTTTCTACACGAAAAACGGCACGACGATCATGATCGACGCCGGATATAACTATGAGCGGCTGAGGGAGAAAATGAGCTGGCTGGATATTGACCCGGCCTCTATACTGCAAATCTTTATTACCCACCAGGACACGGACCATGTCGGAGCCCTCGAACGAGACAGCGAGCAGCTGTTTCAAAACGCCACAGTCTATATTGGGGAAATCGAGAACCGCTATCTTACCGGCGAAGTCAGAAGAAAGGTCTTCCACGGCGCCTATAGATTGCCCATGGTAAAAACCGATAATCAGAAGATCCTGCTGAAGAACGGCGAGATCGTTCAGGTGGGGGATATCAAAATTGAGAGTATCCTGGTGCCGGGGCATACCTGGGGTCATATGGTATATCTTGTGGATGACGAGTACCTTTTCACCGGAGATACGATCTGGTTCGGCGCGGACGGCGGCTACAGCTTTATAAGCACACTGGCAGAGGATAATCATCTGGCAGTACAGTCACTGAAAGCGCTGGAAACGAATCTGCGCGCGAGAAAACAGCCCATCAGGATCATCACCGGCCATACAGGCTGGACAGATGATCTGGACTTTGCCTTCCGACACAGGACCGAGATCTGCAGTCCTTTCACAAAGAAATATAAAGATCCTTCCGCGCCTTACGACGGTTACATTGAGGATGACGACACGGAGAAAGGCGCAAGGACAGTGCCGCTCAGAAAGGTTGCCACACAATGAATAACGCAGAAAAGATCATGAAAAAGAAAGCCAATATCAAGGCTGAACTGGATAAAGACCTGCCGAAGTCTCAAAGCGATAGACTGTGGCGGGAGGCAACGGCAAGGCTTGACGGATATTTGGCCCGCTACAGCACCCTTCCCAGGGGCGTACATATCCACACGGAAAGCAGGATCCTTCCGTCGGCTGCAATCTACCTGACTATAAAGGAAGTTATCGGCCCAGAGAATGCATACCGGATCATCGAGGATGCAGCCATTAAAACCTGTGCGGGGATCGAAAGGAAGCTTCAGAAGCTGATGAAAGTTCCCGGGATGCAAAGCCTGTTCATGAAAGCATGGGACCCGATGACAAGAAAGCTGTTCGGTGCGGGCAACGGTTTTGAAAATGTGTTTTATCCGAAGAAAAAGGGCGAGTACCGAATGGATGTTACGTCTTGCCCGTATTATCGCACCTTTACGGAGCTGGGGTGTCCCGAGCTTACGAAAATCTTCTGCGAAAATGACGAGAGAATCTACGGCAATCTGCCGGGTTTGCTGTTCGAGCGGACAGGAACGCTCGGCAAAGGAGCCGAGCGCTGTGACTTCTTCCTGAAAAAACTTTGATCGGCAAAGAATACAACCTGATCTGCGCGGAGGGAAAGACATGAAAACCATCGGAATGCCCGCGGGCATGTGGGCTTTGTTTGCCAGAAGCTTTCAGAGAAAACTGACGGACGTTCTGGGCTATGACCGAAAAACGGCGGCACGGGTCACGAAGGCGGCGCGCCGGGAATACCGAAAGCTGATCGGGGGACTGCCGGACTTTGAGAAGGGCGACCGCTTTCGGATGAATATCGTGAGCTGCGCCATGCTCGCGGCCTTTGTGCTGAACATGCCGAGGCGGCCGCGAGTGGACGAGCTGACAGCGTTTTATACTGCCGCCATGATGACGGAGCCCATGAAGTGGTTTTGCCGGCGGGCGGGGAAGAGAAAGTTCAGCCCCGAGGACATCAAGGGCATGAAAGAGACCGCCGCCTTCCGTGCCGCAGACCGCAACCCCTATTCTTGGAACATGGAATTCCTGCCCTATCCTGACGGGAGCGGTTACGAGGCGCGCTTCTCAAAGTGCGGGATCTGCACCCTGATGCGTGAACTGGGGCTGGGCGAGCTCATCCCGGCTATGTGCGGGCTGGATTATACAATGAGCGAGGCAGGCGGCGCTGACATCTTCGTGCGCCAATACACCCTGGCTTTCGGCGGCCCTTACTGCGACTGCGGATATAAGAAAAGGAGCAGAGAATATGATTAAAACGACGTTGAAAATTGAAGGGATGATGTGCTCCATGTGCGAGGCGCATATCAATGACGTGATCCGCAAGGCCGTGCCCGGCGCGAAGAAGGTCTCTTCCTCTCACGCAAAGGGCGAGGCAAGCTTTCTTTCGGAAGAAGCTGTGGACGAGAAGCTCTTGAAAAACGCTGTCGCCGCGACGGGGTATACCTGTACGTCCGTTGTTTCAGAGCCTTATGTGAAGAAGGGCTGGTTTCGATGAAATACCATATCGAGAAAAACACCGTCCAGGAGACGCTGGTCATTCCGCTCTTTGGACGGCTGGTCTGCTCTGAGCGCTTTCCACAGCTCTTTTCCGACCCGGAGGCCAGGCGGATCTGCGATTCGCTGGATTACGATTTCGCAGACAAACGGAGGAAGATGGAGTCTCCGGCGGGACTTTTCGGCGCGCTGGAGGTGGCGCAGCGCCAGTATGATCTGCGCTGCGAGGTCGAAAGCTATCTGAAAGAGCACCCACGTGCCGCGGTGGTCAATCTGGGCTGCGGGCTGGACGATACCTTCTCCAAGGTGGACAACGGCCTTTGCAGCGGATATAACCTTGATTTTCCGGATGTGATCGCCGTTCGGAATGAGCTGCTGCCCGCGGGTGAACGGGAACAGAATATTGCCTGCGATCTCAACGATTATGCGTGGATGGACGCGATCGACGCCTCACAGGGCGCCGTGTTCTTTGCCGCGGGCGTGTTCTATTACTTCAAAACCGAGGATGTCAAGCGGCTGTTCTCTGCGATGGCGGAGAGCTTTCCCGGCGCTGTACTGGCCTTCGACTCCTGCAATGAGCGCGGCGCAAAGCTGATGCGCAGAACCTGGCTCAAGGAGGCTGGCATCACCGATGTAAGCGCCTTTTTCTCACTGGAGGATGAAAAAGAGCTGTGTGAATGGAGCGAGAGCTTTGCTTCCGTCACGGCAAAAAGCTATATGCGCGGCTACCGGGACATTTACAAGGATGTGGGGCTCTTCCACAAGCTGATGATCCGCTTCTGCGACAGCCTGGTAAAGATGAAGATCGTGAAGATCGTATTCAAGGAGTGATCGTATGACAAGGAAAGACCAAATAAGGAGCGCTTACAGGCTCACCGGCGGACATGCGAGCTTCTATGACGGGATGATGACGTATTCCACCCTGCCCGGAAAGGCGATCTGCCGCCTGATATGGAACATGGGCGGAGAGAAGAACCTTCGCTATCTTGAACGGGCGCTCTCCGGCGTGCCGGAGGATTTCAGCGGAAAGCTGCTGGAGGTCCCGGTGGGCACGGGCGTGCTGACCATGCCGGTCTACCGGGAACTGCCCAAAGCGGACATCACCTGTCTGGACTATTCGGCGGATATGATGGCCGCGGCACAGAAGCGCGCGGAGGCGGCCGGAATTCAGAACATTACGTTCCGACAGGGAGACGTGGGCGCGCTGCCCTTTGCGGACGAGAGCTTTGACCTGGTCCTCTCGCTCAACGGCTTTCACGCTTTCCCGGATAAGGAGGCAGCTTACCGCGAGACTTACCGGGTCCTCAAGCCTGACGGCGTGTTCTGCGGCTGCTTCTATATCCGGGGCGGCTGCGCCCGGACAGACTGGTTCATTGAGCATCTGTACGTTCCCAAGGGCTTTTTCACCCCGCCCTTTGAGACGGAAAGCAGCTTGCGCGATCGGCTCAAAACCATGTATCGTGAGGTCAACGTGACGAGCGTCGAGGGCATCGGCTGCTTCCGGTGCAGAAAGTGAGCAAACGGGATGGGACTTCTGAAACGCTTTTTCAATCAAACAAGAAAGCCTGAGGGTGTGCTGGGCGCACTGATGCTGCGCGGCATGAACAGCGGACACGGTGAGCTCGCGGATTGGGGGTTTAATCATCTGCCAACAATCCGCCCGGTGCGGATTGTTGACCTGGGCTGCGGCGCGGGGCGCAACGCGGGAGAACTGCTGCGGAAATACCCTGACGCCCATGTGACGGCGATCGACTATTCTGCGCTCTCCGTGGAAAAAGCGACAGCTTACAACAAAAAGAGCATCAACGCCGGACGCTGCGCGGTGCGGCAGGGAGACGTGTCCGATCTGAAACTCCCGAACGAGAGCTTCGATCTCGCCACGGCCTTTGAAACGGTCTATTTCTGGCCGGGACTGGAGCGCTGCTTTGCGCAGGTAGCCCGCGTCCTCAAGCCGGGCGGCCTGTTTTTGATCTGCAACGAATCGGACGGCCTCGACACAGCGGGCAAGAAGTTTGAGAAGATCATCGACGGAATGAAGTGCTACACAGCGGAAGAGCTCGAAGACGCCCTTCGAGAAGCCGGGTTCTCAGAGGTGAGCACCGATCATCACGGCAGAAAGCCGTGGATCTGCGTGCTGGCGAGGAAATAAGCATACAGGAGGAAAATGAATGAAACCGGACTACAAAAACTGGATGCCGAAGGGCATGGTGTACTCCACAGCGGCGGGAGCGGCCGGATGCCTGGGGCTTGCTGCCGTCTGCGGCTGCACAGGCCTGATCAAAAACGAAAGCTTCCGGAGGGCGGCGACGGGCGGACTGCTGCTTGCGGGCGCCTGCGCGGGTGGCGCTGCGCTGTGGATGGAAGGGCTTTACCGTGCATTCTCCTATGACGGAAAGCGCCAGATGTCCCGCCAGATCATCGAGGGAATTGCAAACTATGTGACGCTGCCCGAGGGCGGTGTGGGACTGGACGTGGGCTGCGGAAGCGGGGCGCTGACGATCGCCTGCGCAAAACGAAATCCGCAGGCGCGATTTGTCGGCATCGACCGCTGGGGCGCGGAATACGCCTCATACAACAAGCCGCTGTGTGAGGCCAACGCCGCGGCCGAGGGTGTGGAGAATACGGAATTCCGGCAGGGCAATGCGGTAAAGCTGCCCTTTGCCGACGAATGCTTTGACGCCGTCACCAGTAACTATGTCTATCACAACATCCCCAGCCGCGACCGGCAGGCGATCCTGCTGGAAACTCTGCGCGTGCTCAAAAAGGGCGGCTGCTTTGCGATTCACGATATCATGTCGAAGGCGAAGTACGGCGACATGGAAGCCTTTGCCGATAAGCTACGCCGGATGGGCTATGAGAAAGTCGAATTGATCGACACCACGAACGACAAGTTCATGTCGCCTTTTGAAGCAGCCTGGATGGGACTGTCCGGCTCCAAGCTGCTGGTGGGCAGAAAATAAAAAGAATAAGCGTTCGTGTAAACAACGCGCCCGAGGGCGAGGGAGCAGATGCCTGCAATCGATAACCTGATTCCGATCCTGACCTGCGGCAATCTGGAGAAGGTCCGGGAAAAACTGAGGGCAAGAACAGGCTATTTTGTTCGATTCTGATCTCCCCACTCGCACATCTGGTCAAGAATGGGCATGAGCGACTTCCCGCGATCTGACAAGCTGTATTCGACCTTGGGAGGGATTTGGGCATATTCTTTTCGGTTGATCAGTCCGTCCGCCTCCAACTGCTTCAATGTCGAACTGAGAGTTTTGAACGTAATGGTGCCGATGTATTTCTGCATCTCATTAAAACGGACGACACCGAATTCCATCAAAGTATAAAGTATGAACATTTTATACTTTCCTTGTATTAAGGACATGGTATAGTTGAAGCCGGTTTCTTCCAGCTTGCTGTTGGCAATGCAATCTTGTACCATAATACTTTCCTCCGGGATAGTATCTATCTTAAATGTGCGTACTTGTTTAATATACTTGCACTGGCTATAATTATAGCTGTATGGTGATGAGCTGTCAATCATCAAGGGTCGTAATGGAGGATATCAGATGGGAAAGAAAATTGTCATTCTGAATGGAAGCCCCAGAATGAATGGAAATACGTCGTCACTCACAGCGGAGTTTAAGCGTGGTGCAGAAGAGGCTGGAAATGAGGTGCAGGAGTTTTTTCTGCCGAAAATGAAGATCAACGGCTGTCTCGGATGCTGGAGCGGCGGTAAAGATCCGGAGCATCCCTGCTCGCAGAGGGACGATATGGAAAAGATTTATCCTGCATATAGAGACGCAGATGTGGTTGTGCTCGCCTCTCCGCTGTACTACTGGTTCATCTCCGGCTTTTTGAAGAATGCTTTTGACCGTCTGTTTGCCATTGCGGAATGCGATCCGGACTATTGCAACCCCAAGAAACAGTGCGTTCTGATCATGGCGGCAGAGGGTGCAGGCTTCGAGGAAAGCGAGCACTGGTATGATCATCTGGAAAAACATATTGGGTGGAAGAGTCTCGGCAAGATCCTATGCGGTTATGTAACGCAGCCCGGTGACACGAAAGGCAAACCGGAATTAAAACAGGCGTATGACCTTGGAAAATCAATAAAATAGGAGAAGCGTTATGGGTAAGAAAATCGTTGTGATTACGGGAAGTCCCCGGAAAAACGGAAACAGCCTTGCCATGACAGATGCGTTCATCAAGGCGGCGGAGGCAAAGGGACACAGCGTGGTGAGATTTGACACGTCGTTTATGAAAATCGGCTTTTGTCACGCATGTGAGACCTGCTATAAAACCGGCAAGGCCTGCTCCTTTGATGATGACTTCAACACCATCGCTCCTGCAATATTGAAAGCAGATGCGGTTGTGTTTTCCATGCCGGTATATTGGTATTCCATTCCCGCTCAGATCAAAGGCGTTATTGATAGATTGTTCTCTTTCGTCGTAGGCGGGAAAGATATCGCCGGAAAGGAATGCGCTCTCATTACGTGCTGTGAGGAAGAAGACATGAAGGTCATGGATGGTGTTCGTATTCCTGTTGAGCGCACCTGCGATCTGATCAAGTGGAATATGGTCGGAGAGGTTCTTGTTCCCGGCGTACTCGAGGCAGGAGCCATCGGGAAAACGGATGGATGTGCTCAGGCGGCTGCCCTCGCGGAGAAGATTTGATAGATTCAAGGAGACAGAAGTCTCAAAAAGGCTCCCGGTCACCGGCGTAAAAACCGATGATCGGGAGCGTTGCATTTACCCGGCTCAGCCCTTGAAGCTGGAGCTGTTTTTGAAGGTGAAGGTCAGGCGGCCGTCCGCGCAGGCTGTGGCGTAGTCCGATAATAGCGATACAGATTCATCACGGGTAGGCTTTGTATCAAGTTGCCTCTCGATATATTATGCCGCAGCGCGGACTGATATCGTCATGAGGCCTTCCACAATCATGCGGTCGATTTCCTCTTGGAGATGAGGCCGGTGCAGGGAGCGAAGAGCGCCGGCAGGGTCGAGAAGCAGCTGCGTTTTCCGCCCGCTTTCGTTTTGCGGAAATGAAGGACAGAATTATATTGACACGCTGTCAGAATAGTGCTATAGTACGTTCTGACAACGTGTCAATATAATTCTGAAGGGGAGTATCAACATGAAAAAGAATACGGGAGCACAGCTTGCATTGTATCCGGCGCCGGTGATCGTGGTTGGCGCGATGGTGGACGGAAAGCCGAACTGGACCCTGGTGGCCCACGCGGGCATCATGGCGCACAGCCATCTGATGCTCTCCATGGTCAAGGCGCATTATACCAACAAGGGCATCCGGGAAAACAAAGTCGTCTCCGTCAATGTCGTGGACGCCTCCTGGCTCAGGGACGCGGATAAAATGGGCTGCGTCAGCGGCAATAAAACAGATAAATCCGAAGCCTTTGCCTACACCCTCGGCGAGAAGGGCGCGCCGATGATCAATGAGGCCAAGGTCACGATGGAGTGCGAGGTGGAGGATATCTACGCTCTCCAGGGCTTTGACAACTTCATCTGCCGCATCACAGGAACCTACGTGGATGAGGACATCCTGACCGGGGAGGACAAGATCGACTACCGCAAATTCAAGCCTGTGCTGTTCCAGTTTCCGACCTATGAGTATCTGGAGACCGGGGATGTGCTCGGCGCCTGCATGAAGATGAACTGATTTTCATTGCAAATCAAAAAGGGGAGGTCAACATGAAAAAACTGTTCGCTTTGTTCCTGGCGCTGTCCCTTGTGCTTGCGCTGTCCGTACAGGCCGCGTCAGCCGAGGAGAGCGCGCCCGCGGTGTATTTTACCGCGGACATTTCGCCCGAGGGCCTGCAGCGCGTGTATGACGCTTTGAACTGGACGCCCAGCGAAAAGCTCGCCGTCAAGGTCTCCACCGGGGAACCGCCTGCCAGCAACTACCTCCGCGCGGAACTGATCGGCCCGCTGGTGCAGTCCATCGGCGGCACGATCGTCGAATGCAACACCGCCTACGGCGGCTCCCGCGCAAGCTCCGCCCTGCATAAGCAGGTCGCGGCGGACCACGGCTTCACCTCCTTTGCGGACTTCGACCTCATGGACGAAGAGGGCGAGGCGCAGTGGCCCGTGACCGGCGGAAAGCGTCTGGAATACGCCATCGTCGGCAGCCATGCGGAGAATTATTCCGACTGGCTGATCCTCTCCCACTTCAAGGGCCACGCCATGGCGGGCTTCGGCGGCGCGATCAAGAATGTCGCCATCGGCATGTCCTCGCCCAGCGGCAAGGTCTATGTCCATTCCGCCGGTACGAGAACCAGCGGCAGCATCATGCACAGTGATCAGGACGCCTGGCTGGAGGCTCTCGGCGAGATGGTGACCGCCGTGCGCGACCATGTGGGCGAGGCGCACATCGTCTATATCAACGTCATGAACCGCCTTTCTGTGGACTGTGACTGCGACGGCAACCCCGCCGAGCCGGACATCCACGATATCGGCATTCTTGCCTCCACCGACCCGGTGGCGCTGGACCAGGCCTGCATCGACCTCGTGTGGCAGGCGGAGGGCAATGAGTCCCTTGTCCGCCGCATCGAGTCCCGCGACGGCCTGCATACGCTGGAATACGCCGCCGAGATCGGCCTCGGCAGCAGAACGTATGATCTGGTGAATCTGGATAACTGATTAAACGCAGGATCGTTTGAAAGTCGAACGCTTTGTCTCCGATGATTCCGGCCGAACGGCAAAGGAGCGGGAGTATATGGAGAGAAAGCGCAAACAAGCCTGACATTCACTTCAGGAAGGGAGTAAAATCAAATGAAAACAAAACTGACCGCAATACTTCTTTTGTTTGCTCTGACGCTTGCTTCCGCAGGCTGCGGCAGCGCCCCGGCGCAGGTGACATCCACGCCGGCGCCCACCCCGGCACAGGCAGCTGCCCCCGCGCCCGCACAGACGCCGGAGGCGGCACCCACACAGGCAGCCATTGAAAAAGCGTCCGCAGAGCCCGCACAGGAAAACAAGAGCATGGTCGTCGTCTTCTCCTGCACCGGCACTACAAAGGGTGTCGCCGAGAAGATCGCGGCCCTCGCCGGCGCAGAGCTTGTGGATCTTGTCCCGGCCCAGCCTTATACGGCGGAGGATCTCAATTATAATGACCGTTCGACCCGCGCCACCGTGGAGCAGAATACCCCCGACGCACGTCCCGGGATCGCAGGCGACATCTCGCTCGACGGCGTCACCACCCTTTATCTCGGCTACCCCATCTGGTGGGGACAGGCTCCGCGCATCATGAGCACCTTTGTGGAAAGCCATGACTTTACGGGCATTACGGTCGTTCCGTTCTGCACCTCCGGCGGCAGCGGCGCGGGCCGCACCGGGGAGACCCTGGGCGAGCAGGCCGGGACCGGCACCTTCCTCGGTGCAACGCGGTTCAGCTCCGGCGTGTCCGACAACGAGCTCCAGAGCTGGATCGACAGCCACAAGTGAGCGGCATGCAGAGCATCAAACGGGACGGTCTGCGCAAGCTCGTGGATCTGTGCATGCTCCTCCTTCTGCTGTGCCTCATGTCCTATCAGGTCACGGGGGAGGAGAAGCACGAGTGGACCGGCATCCTCATGACCCTGACCGTCCTTCTCCACCAGTTTCTAAACCGGCGCTGGTACGCGGCGCTGTTCAAGGGCAAATACAACCCTTACCGCAGCGTCACGACGGCGGTCAACATTCTGCTTCTGGCGTCGATGCTGGTGACGGCCTTCTGCGGCATGTCCATGAGCGAGTACGCCGTGCCCTTCTTATATTGGGCGCGGGGCCTTATGCTTGTGCGCCCGGCGCACCTTGCCATGAGTCATTGGAGCTTTGTCCTGATGGGGCTGCACCTGGGCCTGCACATACCGCTCATGCTTGGCAGGATGAAGGACAGCGCGCGTTCGATCCTTACCGCTGTCGGCGCAGTGATCGCCGGTGTCGGGCTCTGGCTCTTCTTGCGAAACGGGATGCCGAACTATCTCTTCTTCCGCGTGCCCTTTGCGTTTCTGGATTATGAAAAGGCCTTCTGGCTGGTCTTTCTGGAAAACGCCCTGATGCTCAGTTCCTGGGCCTTCTTTGGCGCGGAGCTTGCCGTTTTGTGCATGAAGCGGAAGAAGCCGGCGCTGATCCTCGGCAGCATTGCCGCGGCGGTTGCGCTCGGTCTTGCGCTCAATACTGCCTTTCCCGGTGAAAACGACCTGAACTATGACGCGGCCTGGACCGTCCCCGAGGCGCGGCCCGAGATCGCGCAGCATATCGACAACATGGACGAGTACGACACCATCCTCCTGGGATACCCCAACTGGTGGGCTTCGATCCCGATGCCGATCGCGTCCTTCCTAGACGAGTACGACTTCTCCGGCAAGCAGATCATCCCGTTCTGCTCCCACGGCGGCGGACGCTTCGGCCAGAGCCTGACGGCGATCGCAAAGCTCGCGCCTGACGCGAATATGGGCGAGGGACTCTCCGTCCACCACTCCGGCGGCAACGGCCTTTCGGCCAACGTGAGCGCGTGGCTGGAGAAAAACAACATCAAATGATACTGAGAGCCGGTACCGCGTAAAAAACGGTACCGGCTCATGGTTGTGTCAGTATTGTGCGCGCGGAGGCTGCTATCGAAGGAATCGGCTATGGCAGTCTCATTCTGCGATTGAAGCAGAATTCATAGGACTTTCACTCTCCTCGTGTTCATCAAATACGTCATTGACGCAAACCACGAGTCAAGAGGATAGCACAAATCCGCCGTTTGGGCAAGCCTGAAAAATGCAGGCGCCTGACAGGCTCCACGCTGCTTTTTTTGCGTTTGCAGGGTAGAAATCTGCCGGATATCATGTTATACTGGCTTTGTATGTAATCATAAAAGTCCGGAGCTTCCTGCCGCAAGTGAAGGGAGAGATGCAGGTTGGTTGAAAACATTGAGAACATCGTGTCCCTGCTGTGTACCATCGTGGGGCTTTTGTGGTGCAGCTTTCAATATATTGAGACGCCCAGGCGCGGATTCAGATACCTGATCGTCTTTTACCTTGCCAATTTTCTGAGCGAATATTATTGGACAAGCTATGAGCTGATCATGAAGGACTACCCCGAGGTGTCTGAGTTTGTGGCCTACCTGGGCTGGAACGTCGGCTATCTCTTCCTTCTCATCGCCGTATACTTTATACGGCAGGAGGAATCAAGGCGCTTCTTCCATCCCGTCATCCTTCTGCCTGTGCTGATCACCGTCCCGCAGCTGTTCCTCTATATCCGCTATGGCGGGATCCTGAACAATTGCTGGGAGGTCGGGATCACCACCCTCACCATGGTCTTCTGCATGCAGGCGCTGACGTACTATTGGAAGAACCGGGAAAACAGGAAAGGCTTTCCCGTTTTTTCCGCGCTTGTCCTCGCCTATCTGCTCGCGCACTACGGAATGTGGACCTCCTCCTGCTTCAGCTGGAGCCGCAATACGCTCAATCCGTATCACGTTTTTTCGGTCATCGCCTCCATCCTGCGCGTGTTGCTTGTATACGGCGCGAAAAAGCATTATGAACGCGAAGTGTACCTGACAAAGCCGAAGAGCGCGTCCGAGCTGCGCTTGCAGGTGATGATCCAGTCGTTCCTGTGTTTTCTGATCGTCGGGATCTGCGTGGCGGGCTACTATATCGCGTCCCAGATTCATAACAAGGGGCATATCGTCCTCATTCTGTTTGCCGTCTCGACCGTTCTGATCCTGCTGATCCTGGGCCTGCTGTACGTGATGACCTCACGGTATCGCAGCATTCTGGAGCTCGGTGAGAAAACAGACGAGGGAACGCGCAGCCGGCTCAATCTGATCGTTACCGTTGTCGTCACGTTTGCGCTCATGATCTTTGCCGTGGTCTACAACACCACAACGCTCTACAACGCCTCCGTCATCAGTGTGTACGAGGACGGCGTCAAGGAAATCAAGACCACGGCCACGGAGCTTGAGAACTATCTCACAACGGCGGCTACGACCCTGCGCGTCGTGGCGGACGGCGTTGATTATATGGAAAAAATCGGCAGATCCCCGCAGGATATGGAGCGTTTTCTTGTCGATCAGACGACGAGGCAGGCCGAGCAGTTTGATGAAAACTTCACCGGGATTTACGCCTATATCAACGGAGAATACCTGGACGGCCTGGGCTGGGTGCCGCCGGAGGGATATGAGCCGACAGCGAGGGACTGGTATCAGTCGGCGGCGAAGGCCGGCGGTGAGATCGTGATCGTCTCGCCGTATGTGGACGCACAGACGGGTTCGGTCGTTATCACCATCGGCAAGAGCGTATCGGGCAACGACCGGCGTCTGGCAAACGTGGTCTGTCTGGATGTGATCGTCAATCATATTCAGGAGATCACCGAGCAGGTAGAGATTGCCGGCAAAGGCTTCGGTATGGTCATCAATACCGATGGCTTCATCATTGCCCATCGGGATGCGGAGCAAAACGGAAAGAATCTGGCGGACGTCTACGGGCAGACGCTTCTGAACGCCATCGTGCACACGGACGACAACCGTACAAGCGCAAACATCAACGGCGAAGACTGCACCCTCTTCGTTTCACCCGTCATGGGGCAGTGGTACGCCGTGACCGTGATCAGCAACACCGAGCTTTTTGAGGATACCTGGACACAGCTCATCATTAACATCCTGGTATCGCTCATCACCTTCTGCCTGATTACCTTCTTCTACTATATCGGTTACAAAAACGAGCAGATCTCCGGAAAGAGAGTCGAGGAAATGAACCTCCAGGTGGTCAGCGCTCTCGCCGCCGCCATTGACGCCAAGGACAATTACACAAACGGTCATTCGTCAAGAGTGGCCGAGTATGCAAGGACGATCGCAGCCCGCTCCGGCTGTTCTCAGGCGGAGCAGGACGAGATCTATATGATGGGTCTGCTGCATGACGTGGGCAAGATCGGCGTGCCGGACGAGGTGATCAACAAGCCGTCAAAGCTTACGGATGAAGAGTTTGAATTGATCAAGAAGCATCCCGTGATCGGGAGCAATATCCTGGCCAGCATCAAGGAAAGGCCAAAGCTTGCCACCGGCGCGAGATGGCATCACGAGCGCTACAGCGGCGGCGGTTATCCGGACGGCATCGCCGGGGAGCGGATTCCGAAGGCAGCCAGGATCATAGCGGTTGCCGACGCATATGACGCCATGACAAGCAGGCGCAGCTACCGCGACGTCATGCCCCAGGACAAGGTGCTTCAGGAGCTGGAAAAAGGGAGCGGAACACAGTTTGATCCCCAGTACGCCGAAGTGATGATCAAAATGGTCGAGGAGGATCGCGACTATATCATGCGGGAAAAATGACGCCTGAGCCCCGCCGTGCTTGTCTTGGCATGGTTTGCGCCCGCCGATTGCTTTAAAACACAAGCCGTCGGCGGGCGCTTTTTCTGTATTCGCTTCTGTATGCCCGTTCATCCCCCAATGGCGATGCAATCCTCATTCACCGCAGGCATGCCGTCACCGGGCCGTGTGTCATCCGCCGGGAGCATCCCGCGGCAGGCCGCAATAGTCCTGTCGCGCCTGCTCATTCGTGCAGCTCCAGCGGCAAAGCGTCCGGGTCGAAGAAGAATGTCATTTTTCTGCCGGTAAAAGCATCCGTGCGAATCGGCTCGCAGCTTATTCCCATCTCTTCAAGTTCTCTGACGGTCTTCTCGATATCCGCCACATGAAAAGCCAGATGCCGAAGTCCGCAGGCTTCCGGATAAGAGGAACGCCTGGGGGGATTTTCCGGCGCGAAGATTTCAAGCTCCGTATCGTCATTCAGCCTGAGATCCAGCTTCCAGTCCTTTTTATCGGGCCGGTAGTTCTCCCGCAGGATCGGGAAGCCGAGCTTGTTGACATAGAAGTCTTTGGAAGCGGCATAGTCGGATACAATGATCGCGACATGGTGAATTGCATGCAAGTTCATCTTTCTATCCCCCCTGCTCAAGGCTTTCTGCCAGGGTGCTGTGCGCCGCAGAGCAGCGTCCGCTCTGCCGAAATGCTCTGCCGCAGAGCGCTCATATTCCAAGGCCGTTGCAGAGCGTTACAATGAAATCCTGTACGTTGGTGACGATCCCCTTTGCGGAAAGGCTGCCCCGGTCGCCGAGCTTGTTGGCTGTAAATTCCGAGATATCCACGCAGTAGAAATATACCTCACGGATCGTGCCGTCGGGCATCACACGGTAAGAAGGCGTCATGTTGCCCACGGCGATGCTGTGCAGCATGGTGGCAAGGCAGATCACCGTGGTGGCGTCCCGCACCTGGTCGCGCATTTTATTCTGCGCCTCATAGACATTGCCCGTCACCTCAGGCAGGGGACCATCGTCCCGAATGGAGCCTGCCAGCACGTAGGGCACACGGCACTTTTCCAGATGCGCCATAATGCCATCCGACAGCCCCTCCTTTTCCAGAAACGCCCGGATCGATCCGCAGGCGCGGACACGGTTTATCGTGTCCAGGTGGTTATAATGGCCGTTCGGCTGGATCGTCTGGGTATAGATATTCTGTCCGAGCGCGGTCTTGAGCCAGGCTGCCTCCAGATCATGCGTGGCAAGGGCATTGCCCGCCAGGAGCGCGTCCACAAAGCCGTTATCAATCAGGCGGGAAAAGGCCTCGCGCGCGTCATAGTCAAAGGCGAGGGCCGGGCCCATTACCCAAACGATTTTGCCATGATCCCGGTCATGCCTCAAGATCTCATAGAGCTCATCATAGTCCCGGGAAAAAGCAGTCTCACGGGAGCGCTTTTGCCGAAACGCAAAGGTTTCCTCATGCCCGCCCTCGCCGGAGCGCCGAAACGCCCCGGGATGGACATAAATGCCCTCGCTGCCATCCTCGCTGCGTCCCAACACAACCAGCTGACCCTGCTTCAGGTTGCGAAACTCGATTACCCTGATCTTTTTTTCTTCCCAGACTGCCACACAGTCCATGCGGCTCTCCTCAGCCAAATGCCAGTCTCCCTCGATTTTGAAGTATTCAGGGAAAATGCTCATGGCGTGGTAGCGGTCGGGAGCTATGCCGTCAGCAGGGGCGGGAGCCAGCCGTGCCTCCGGCGCTCTCAGAAATCGCTCCTCTGTGAAAATCGGTGCATGATAAGACCTGAGCTGAAAGGCCATCGTTCTCTCCTCCTTTTCATCAATACCATCATTGTAGCATAAGGGGCTGAACGGAAGCAAGAGAGAGAAGCTCTTTCCCCTTCCCTCTGCGTTAAGACAACAGCGCACAATCCGCCTGCGGCATGTCCTTTTCGCGGCCGGAGAATCCGGAATATATGCAGCCGGCACTTGATAGTCTGCCAAAGCTATGGTAGACTGGCAATAACAGACCCGATAACTGCAAATAAAATCAACGGGACAATTTCAAAAAGAAAGGAAGGATTCCAATGGGTTTCATCCGGAAATGGAATTCCATGAATCTCATTCTTCGTATCCTGATCTGTCTGATCATTGGCGCGGTTCTGGGTTTCCTTGCGCCGAAGGCTTCGTGGATCGGAATACTGGGTGAGCTGTTTGTTGGCGCCTTGAAGGCCATTGCGCCGATCCTCGTGTTCATGCTCGTGGCGTCGTCGCTGGCAAACTCCAAGGGCGGAAACATGGAGAAGCTTCGGACCGTCATCATCCTGTACCTGGTCAGTACGCTGTGCGCTGCCATCGTTTCCGTGTTTACCAGCTTTGCCTTCAAGGTCACCATCCCGCTGGCAGGATTGGACGCCGTGGATGCCTCGGCCGCTCCCCAGGGCATGGCAGACGTCGTGAAGAATCTCCTGGAGAGTATCGTCATTAACCCCCTGGACGCGCTGATAACCGCCGATTACATCGGTATCCTGTTTTGGGCCGTGGTGTTCGGCATTGCGCTGAAGCTGGCTTCCCCTGCCACCAAGCAGGTGCTGGAGGATTTGTCGAACGCCGTGTCCACCGCTGTGCGCTGGGTCATCAGCTGCGCCCCGATCGGTATCCTGGGACTGATGTACACCGCCGTTTCGACCAGCGGCACTGAGATTTTCGCGAAATACGGCCAGCTGGTGGCGCTGTTGGTAGGCACTATGCTCTTTGTAGCCCTGGTCATTAACCCGCTGATCGTGTTCCTCGTTCTGCGCCACAATCCCTATCCGCTGGTGTTCCGCTGTCTCCGGCAGAGCGGCCTCACGGCCTTCTTTACCCGCAGCTCTGCGGCCAATATCCCCGTGAATCTGGAGCTCTGCAAAAGTCTGGGATTGGATGAGAATCTGTACTCCGTATCCATTCCGCTGGGTTCCACCATCAACATGGACGGCGCCGCGGTGACCATTACCATCTTTTCGCTGGTAGCCGCCTTCACGGCGGGCGTGCCCGTGACCGTACCGATGGCCATCTTTCTGAGCATTGTGGCCACCTTCTCCGCCTGCGGCGCCTCCGGCGTGGCGGGAGGTTCGCTGATGCTGGTCCCCTTGGGCTGCTCGCTGTTCGGCATCTCGCCCGACATTGCCATGCAGCTGGTGGGCGTCGGCTTCATCATCAGCGTGATTCAGGATTCCCTGGAGACTGCGCTGAATTCCTCCGGCGATGTTCTCTTCACCGCCACCGCCGAGTTCAAGGAGTGGAAGAAGCAGGGCAGGAAGCTGCCTCTTTGATTGCGTTTCCGCTCAGCTGCAGCTCCTGGGCATGCTCTTTCATGCCCTCTATGCAAATCCCGGCGACATCCTTCAGCTCCATGCCAAGCATATCGCACCCTTTAAGGATCAGCTCACGGTTGCATTTTGCGGCAAATTTTTTGTCCTTGAACTTTTTCATAAAGCTTTTGGTCTCCAGATCCTGTATACCGTTTGGCCGCATCCGCGCGCAGGCCTGGATAATCCCGGTCAGCTCGTCCACGGTATACAGGCTTTTTTCCAGATTGGTGATCGGCTCCACATCGTTGCGAATCCCGTACCCGTGTGAGAGGATCGCTCGAATGTCCTCTTCCTCTACGCCGGCAGCCCGGAGAGGCTCGGCTGTATGATCAAGATGCTCCTCTGGATACTTTTCATAATCATAGTCGTGCAGCATTCCAACCGCCTGCCAGTGCTCCGCATCTTCGCCAAAATGCCGTGCCATGGCGCCCATGGCATAACAGACGTTCAGCTCATGCAGGATCAGGTGTTCTTCTGTCACCATATCCGCAGCCAGTTCCTTCGCGCGTTCCAATGTCAACATGGCGTTTCCTCCTTGCCTAAAATAAACCTGACTGCAGTCCGTACGGCGGTGCAGTCTTTTTTTGCCCTGTGCAGCTCATAAAAAAGCAAGGAGCATTCTATCACGAAACGATCCCCGCTGCAAGGAAACCGCACTGATACGATCTTTCAATAGAGACAAGACAATCTTTGCGGCCAGAATTGCGCCATGCTTCGTGAAAGGCCTTGGCCATACCCCATAATGCCCTTCGGGATTTGCCTCGCCTGACACAATTCTGCCTCGCAAAGCTTTGATGCCCACATTTCTCCGAGGCTCCCTTTCAGAATTACGGTAATACCGTCGTCCGTTACCGTATAATCCGCCACATCCAGTTCGTTGTGGGCTGCATGAAAAGGCTGGACGGTCCGGAATAAAAATGTTATACTCCCAAAGTAAACCTGAACGGCGAGACCGCCTGTATTGTCCGGCGTTTTCTCACAGGTCTGGAAACGACTCAAATCGGATCCGATACTATAATTGATTGACAGGAGATTTACAGTCATGACGATGAACGATAAAACAAAGTCTGCTCCTTCTGCTGCCGTTAGCCCCATGGAGGCGACGGAGCATGAAAAAATAGACCAGTATCTGAAACAGCTTCATGCCGATTATGATGCTGTTTACAACATGCTGCTGAACTACGAGTGCGCTGTGATGGAAGTGGAAACGAAATTCAATATTCTCAACAATCGGCTTTCCATCCAGGGAGAACATAATCCGATCGAAACCATCAAGTCGAGAGTGAAGAGTATTGACAGCATCATCCGAAAGATGGAAAAGCGCAATTTACCGATTGAGCTTGAGTCGGTGGAAAACAACCTGAAGGATGTTGCCGGCGTACGGGTGGTCTGTTCCTTTATTGACGATATCTATCGGATCGAGAAATGCTTCCTCGAGCAGGAGGATGTGACGCTGTTCGAGCGGAAAGATTACATTCAGAACCCGAAACCCAACGGCTATCGAAGCCTGCACCTCATTGTCAAGACGCCGATCTATACGGAAAACGGGAAGAAGGATATGTTCGTTGAAGTGCAGATGCGGACGATTGCGATGGATTTCTGGGCAAGTCTCGAACACAAGCTGCGCTATAAGAAGAATCTCAATCCGCAAACCGCGCAAGAGCTGGCCGAAGAGCTGACCGCGTGTGCGGAAGAGAGCGCAAGGCTGGATGAGAAAATGCTCCGGATCCGGGAGCGTATTGCCCGGGATTAAATCGAAGCAAGCGATGGCAAACAGACGAGGAGGAAAACTGGAGAAATGACGAATCAGATTTCTTTGCTTTTACTGGCTGTTTTTCAGGTGCTGACGCTCATCGGGGGATCGGAAAAACACCGGAGATCGCGCTTGATCCGATTGCGGCAGAGGATATTTATGAGACGTCCGATTCGGTGGTCTTGTCCATGGATTCCCTGCGTATAACGGAAAAGGTCACGCCGGAGGATATCAGCCGCACGATAGGGTATATTGAAAAGACAAAAAAGGTGAGATGAAGAAACGCGAACCTTTCTCGGTTGTAGAACGCGGCGATGGGACATACAGCATCATTGACGGAAACAAATCGTATTCCGCCTTGAAAGAGCTGGGCGCGAAAAGCGTTCCGGCGATTGTGGCAGAAAAGCCCTATCACAAGGATGTGGAAGGCTTTGAGGATCTGATCGCCCTGTATACGCAGGCGGAAGAAGAGTTTCATCAGGCGGCGTCTTCGCTCGGCGAAGAATTGAAGGCGCAGCTCACAGAGTTTTCAGAGCTGACGGATGCGGATGCGATCCATAAGAAGGCAAAAGAAAACAATGGCGGAGACTACGGAAAAATCGTTGACGTGCTGTCGGCAGACCTGCGCGTCCCGGCGGACGAGCTGCAGTCGGCTGTCCGGAAGCTCCTGGAAAAAGACGAGATATTGTGCGTGTACGATCATGAAGAGGACAACGGGTATACGGCCTATATCCGGCTGTCAAACGGAGCGATAGCCGAAATCCGGCTGAAGGCAGAGGAATAGGCGAAGGAAGCGAGCCGCCGGCGGGCGCGTTCCGCAAGGAAAAGGCAACATCAGGGTCAAAGCCCCGGTGTTGCCTTTATGCTATGCGCGGTGAAACGGATCGGGCGCGAAGCGATCCATGATCCTGGATAACGGCTTGTACAGGACCAGGACGGTGAGAAAATTGGAGACGGCGTGGATGAGATCGTAAGGAATGCCGGCGATCCACATGGCGACATAGCCGCGCCAGCCGCCCATGATGGCAAAGTAGCCGATGTACATCAACGGCCCGAAGAGAAGCCCGTACACGCCCGCGTGGCTCGCCCACAGCAGCGGCGATCTGTTCCTGCGAAAGGCCATGACCAGCACGACCAGCAGCGGCCAGATATAGAGATATGAGAACCACCAGATGCTGAAGCCGAAGATCAGACCCTCCAGCAGAACATACACACCGACTGTGTAGAGCGCTCTCCAGCCGAAATACACCGTCACGAGAATGATCAGGAGCGCGTTCAGGTTCACGTTGGGGATCGACGCGAGGGCGGCCTTTACAGAGAACATCAGGGCGGCGAAGAAGGCCAGGATGCAGAGCTCCCTGGCGGTGAGCTTAACCGATGGTGTAGGTGAATTCATAGTGCTCTCCATCCGCGATCACGGTATTGTCAACGCCGGTATCCACGCGTTCTCCGTTTTTGGTGAGGCACCACCAGGACCGATCCCGGTTCCAGTTGGCCGCCTCTCCGTCCACCGTGTCCACCATAAGACCGTAAGGCCCGTTATCGCCGGAGACCAGCCCGTTGACGGACCGGAGGGCATCCCCCAGACTCCCGGCGTCTGTGCTGATGGGGAAGGACGTGGAAGCTCCGTCACCGTGTATGACCTCCAGCGTGATCGACTTGGCCCCCTGAACGGGTACCTGACGATTGAAATGCCAGACCAGGAACACGGCAAGCAGCAGGAGGAGAAACGCGATGACAGCAAGGATTTGTTTTTTCTTCATGGCATGGATCCCTCACTCTTTTCTTAAAGGCAATAGCGCATCATTCGGCAAGAGCAGATCCCGAAAAAAATTGGGTTCTGATGAAGTCAGTTTTTTGCAGGAATACTTTGCGTATTTCAAGAAAAAGCGATAAAATCATAGCACAAATTTTCCGGGAGATGCCGCAGGCGGACTACGCGGTGCTGCCTTACCCATTATAGCGCGGCAGCCTGCGGTTTGCAACGCTTTTCGAGATGCGAAGCGTTTCGAAAGCTGAGTCCAGAGCCAATCCTTCCGGGCGTTCTTTTCTTAAAAATGCTGAAGAAGCTTGTACCATGGACGAAAGGGAATTGACATCAATGTCGAAGTGCGCTATGCTCAAGCATGAAAGCAAAGCTACGTTCTTTTCGCCTTTAACGGCTCCGAGATGCTCGGAATGGATAACAGCCGGACTTGCTGGGGCATGCGGCCCTGTCAGGACAAGAGGTCTTTCGCGTTTTACAGCAAGGTCACGCAGCAGCCGGAACAGCCGCGCATAAGTAGAAAAAGGAGAATTAGGAGAATTGCTTATAAGAACAGGAACGAAGCTTTTTACAGGCATCCTGCTCACCCTCGCACTGATGCTGGCGCTGGCAGCGCCGGCGCTGGCAGTATCGGAGCCGGCGGACAGGCTGATGACGCCATACATGGACACGAGCCATGAATACCGGGATGCACCGGACTGCAAATCCGTCACGGAGTGGGATAAGGAATGGAGCACCGGCTGGTATACGGCGCCGAACTCTGTGAGCATGTACTGGCGCGTCATGGTCTCCGGCGATGTCAACCTGTTGCTGGGCGACGGGGTGACGCTGACGGTACAGAGGGGCATCACCGTTTCCGAAGGCAGCAGCCTGACCATCTGGGCGCAGAGCACCGGCGACAATATGGGCGTGCTCTACGCAGGCACGACGGAGGATGGAAGCAATTTCTGCGACTATCAATGCGCGGGCATCGGCGGCGGAGAGCTTGACGATAAAAGCGGCACGATCACCATCAACGGCGGCGCAGTCACGGCCACCGGCGGCAGTGGCGGCGCGGGCATCGGCGGCAGCCTTAGCACGATAGAAAAGGTCAACGACAACTGCGGAGCGATCATCGTCAACGGCGGAAAGGTCACGGCTACCGGCAACGATGGCGGCGCGGGCATCGGCGGCGACGGTAATACCGCGAACGGCAATATCACCATCAACGGCGGCGTGGTTTTAACCGGCAGCTATGGCGGCACGGTGAAGCTGGGCCATGATTTCAGAATAAAGAAAAGCGACGGCAGCCTGGGCGTCGTGCTCGCGGCGACGGACGACGGGAATGTGCCTGCGGAGCTGCTGAGCCATATGGCGGGCGTGACCCTCATTCCCTGCGATTCGGCATATGCGATTGAAATGCGTATCCAACCGAGCTTCCCGAGCATCAGCGGCGCCGTGAGCACCTTTGTGGACAGCATCCCGGTCACCAGGGCCGTCGAGGGCCAGAACGTCAAACTGACGGTGGAAGAGGTTTCGGGCTACGTGCCGGGCAGCTTGAGCTACACCCCCAGGGGTGGGACAGAGACGATCCTGCAGGCCGATGAAAGCGGCGCATGCAGCTTCGTCATGCCCGGCAAGGACGTGACAGTCTCCGTACCGTTTGAGCATTTGCACAGCGTTGCTTATTCCGCAAAAGAGAATGTCATCACCGCGGAGTGCGGCGTCGCGGGCTGCGCTATGACCGATAACAATCCGACGCTGACCATCGCCGCGCCGGTGCATATGTTATACGATGACGGCAAAGATCCTGAAGCGGTGATCATCGACGAGTACGGCATCAGGGGAGAAGACGCGACTGTCAGCTATTATGCAGCAGCCAGGAGCGAAAGCGCTTATACCAAAACCGGCTCGGCATTGGCCGCTGCTCCAACCGACGCAGGGGACTATGTGGCAGAGCTTACAGTGGGAACAGGAGACAACAGGGCGACCGCCTCCATCGGCTACACGGTTCTCCAGCGGGAGCCGATCATCACGGGCGCGGAGCTGGTGCTCGACGGTACACTGAACCTGCGTTTGCATGTGTTCATGCCTGAGGGCCCGGATTACAGCGGCGCACACATGGCCTTTTCCATCTGCGGCAGAAGCTGTGACATCCCAATCTCCGAGGCCGGAACCGCTGCGGACGGCAAGAGAACCTTTGACTGCCCGGTGTACTCCATCGAAATGGCGGAACCTGTGTCGGCCGTCTTCCACTACAGGCAGAACGGCATGGACAGAACCGCAGAGATCAGAACTTCCGTCCAGGATTATCTGAACGCGCTGGACAAGCTGAGCGGCAAAAGCAGCGAGCTTGCCGATCTGATCACCGCTACGAGAAACTACGGTCACTATATGCAGCCCTACCTGAACAGACTCCACGGCGTAAGCTGCGCAGAAATAACCAAGGGCAGCGATATTACCCCTGTTTCGGCGTCGGATGTCTCACAGTTTTCGCGTCAATGGTTTTCATATGATCCGAGCGTTATACAAAGCAATATGTACAATCTGACGCTCAATGAAAGCGTAACGCTGAATATCCAGCTTAAGCTCCGGTCGGTCCCCGCCTATTACTCGGCGACGGTGAACGACAAAGACTGGCCGGTGGAGAAGTTGGACAGTACCACCTATCTGATCCGCATCCCCGGTATCGCGGCCAACGATCTGGGCACAAGCTATGCGGTAGCTTTCAAGGCGAAAGGGAGTATCTCCTTCGGCGTGAGGATGTCGGCGCTGACCTACGTCTACTCCGTGCTCAATAAAGGTCAGAGCGATACCGATGAAATCCTCGCCCTCTCCGCGCTTTACAAGTATTACGTAGCGGCGAATGCTTACCAGTCCGTTCAGAAATAAAGGAGGAGTTACGCAATGGGAAAGTATAAATCCGGCACGACTGAAATGGTCACCTCTGATGGTTCGCAGGAGACCATCAACACCAGCAATTACGATACGAAGTGGGTAGATGATACGCCTTCCGACAGATTCGACGAAACGGCCTTCCATGGCAGCGCCTGGGGCGAGGCGGGCGGCGAAGCCCAGCGCTCTGCCGAGAATGACAACGACCTTGGCCCGGCGACAGGGCAGTCCGAGAGCGACGAAGGAGCCGATGGCCCGGTTGTCATGCCCTACGTTCCGTTCGGCTGAGCAGCCGGCGGAGCATACACGAAAGAGGATTGTCCATCCGCCCGGATGGACAATCTTTCTAAATAAGCGGTAAATAATCATTCTCTTCATCTTGCAATCAATTCTGCAGGGATATATATTATTCTTCAGCGCTTACCTGGACGCATTTGACGGCGACGGCGCCGCAGGCGGCGACGGCGGCAGCGGTATAGACGGCAATGTCATTGTCCAGGGCGGCGACGTACTTGCCACGGGCGGCATCGGCGGCGAAGGCGGCTGGGGCAGCGAGGGTCGAGGGATCGTCAACCCGGACTATGATAGTCCGGAAATACAAGCACCCAACGGCAAACCCGGCAGAGCTGTCACAGGAACCGTTACCTCCAACGACACCGCCGAGGACAGCAGCGACAACAGCGCGTGGGCTGCCATTTCCGGGAATACTTCCGCAATGCGGTTTGTCCGCGTTCATGGCCATATCCACAGCTTCGCCTATACCGCCAGCGGCGCGACCATTACGGCAACGTGCGCGGAGGGCTGCTTTCTGCCCGGTAATCAAGCGACGCTGACCATCGCTGCGCCGCCGCATACGACTTACGGTGACGGCCTTGATCCGGAAGCGGTGATCATCGACGAGGACTACATTCAGGGTGACGCGACTGTCAGTTATTATTCAACAGACATCGACAATAACAAAATCGGAACTCCATGGAGTGAACCGCCTCTAAGGACTGCAGGGAGCTATGTGGCGGAGATTACAATGGGGACAGGCGGCAACACGGCGACCGCCTCCGTCAACTATACGATCGAAAAAGCCGAATCGATCGCAGTCGCGCCGACAGGTCTTACAGCAGTCTACGGACAGACCCTTGCCGATGTGAAGCTGACCAATCCAGACGGCAACACGGAAGAAACCTGGACATGGGCGGATAAAACCACCACCAGCATAGGCAAACCCGGAAGCAATATTTTCAAGGCAAACTTCACGCCGAAGAATACCGATATTTATAAGTCCGTAAGCAATGTGGAGGTGAAAGTGGCCGTCAGCCGGGGCACGCAGACCATCACGGCCTCCGACGTGACAGCCGTCTACGGCGATACGGACAAGCGCGTAAACGCAAAAAGCGATGGTGACGGCGCGATCAGCTATGCCGTAAAGACCGGAAGCGAGGACCTGATCGATGTGGACGCCGCCACCGGCTTGTTGACGATCAAAAAGATCGGTACGGCGGCAGTCGTTGTCACAGCGTCGCAGACGGAGAACTATAACGCGGCGACGAAGGAAGTGACTGTCACGATCGGCAAGGCCGCCCCGACCGTGAATGCACCAACGGCAAAGACGCTGAGCTATACCAGCTCTTCCCAGAAGCTGGTTACTGCAGGTTCAGCAATCGGCGGCAAAATGTACTATGCGCTGACCACCAGGAACCAGGCTCCGGCGCATGATACCGCATATTCCGCATCCATCCCGGAAGCCAGCCTCCTCGGAATCTATTATGTCTGGTACAAGGTGGTTGGGGACGAAAACCATTATGACACTGAGCCTGTCTGCATCCCGGTGGAGATTGACATAGACGAGGCGATCATGACGGGTGCTGACATGGTGCTGAACGGTACGCTGGATTTGCGTTTCTACGTGGCAACTCCCAGGGACATTGACGCAAGCAGCGCCTATATGAGCATCAGCATCAGCGGCAAAGGCGCGAGAACACTGGAGATCCCGTACAAGAGCGGAACTTACCATGTTCCGACGCGCGAAATGGTCTACTCCTTCCCGGTCTACTCCATCGAGATGGCCGAGACTGTCACGGCTGTATTCCATTACATGAAGGACGGCGAGGCCAGGACGATCAGCAAAGAATACTCCGTCAGAGAGTATCTGAATGATCTGGAAAAACAGGAGCCCCATGAAAAGGTACTGGCAGAGATCAATGCCATCAGAAACTACGGCCACTACATGCAGCAGTACCTGAAAGAGCTGCACGGCTTTACAGTCGGCGAGGGCGAAGGCTATGATTACCAGGCCATGCCCGCCGCAAGCAAGATCACGCCGCTCATGGAGCTCAAGGAATTTGAGCGCAAATGGGGCGCGCACAGATACGACGCAGCTGTTCTGCAGTCCATGGGTTATTACGACAGCTTTGAAGCGAGCACGACGCTGAACATCCGGCTGCAATTCAGGGAAGCTCCCGGCGCCGTCTCGGCGAAAGTAAACGGCAAAGGATGGAAGGTGAATCAGCTCGACGATACGACTTACCTGATCGAGATCCCCGATATCGATGCGTATCGTCTGGGCAAGCGCTGGCATGTAGAGGTCACGGCGGACGGGCATATTGTCTATGACGCAAATCTTTCTGCTCTGAGCTATGTCAGCGCCGTCCTGGCATCCGAGCGCTATCAGGTGGGCGAAGCGGAAGCGCTGACAGCGTTCTACAATTATTACGACGCAGTCAATCCCTATCATACCTGAACCGGAGGGAAACAGACATGAAAACATATGCATCCCGAAAAGCGAAAAACCTCGCAGCGCTTACGCGCATCGACGACACGGCCCTCCAGGGAAGCGTCAACGCCACAGCATTTGATTACCCCGGCTGATACGACGCGCCGGAGGCCGTGATCGCCGTGTTTACGACAGGAGGGGAGAGGAAAATGGCAAAAGAATACCAGGCAGAGCTGGATGACCTGATCTATCTCGTCTCCTGCGCGTTGAAGGAAAGCGTTCCGGACAGGAGCCGTGTCGAAGCCATGGATCTTGCGGCGCTCTATACCGTCGCCGACCGTCATATGCTGACGGCGGCGGCGGCTTTCGCGCTGGAATCCGCGGGCATCCATGAGCCTGCATTCACGCAGGCAAAGGCCAAGGCCATGCGCAAAATCGCGCTGATGGATAACGATATGTCTGCGATCTTCGCGGAGCTGGACGCGGCGGGAATCTGGCACATGCCGCTCAAGGGAGCGGTGCTGAAGGACTATTACCCGCAGTTCGGCATGCGCCAGATGTCCGACTATGATATCCTGTTTGACGCCGGACGCGCCGACGATGTGAGGGCCATCATGAAGGGCCTCGGCTTTCGCGCGGAGGAGTTTGACATCGTCCATCACGACGTCTATTTCAAGGAGCCGGTGAGCAATTTTGAGATGCACCGGCAATTGTTCGGGCCCGGCCTGCACGAGAAGCTGTATGAATACTACCGGGATGTGGAAAACCGCCTGCTGGGCGGGGGATATGAAAAGCATTTCAGCCCGGAGGATTTTTATCTCTATCTGACCGCCCATGAATACAAGCACTATATGGACAAGGGCACGGGGCTGCGCTCCCTGCTGGATACCTGTGTGGTCCTGCAAAAGGAAGAGCTCGATATGGCCTTTGTGACAAGGGAAGCGGAGAAGCTGGGCATTGCGGAATTTGAGGCTGTCAACCGCTCCCTGGCGCTGCGCCTGTTCTCCGGCGGGGAACTGACGGCGCAGGAAAAGGAAACGCTGCAGAGCATGCTGGATGCGGGCGTCTACGGGTCAAGGGACTTTGCGGTTCAGAGAAGGCTGTCCCATTCCCGCAGCGGGAAGCTTCGCTATGCCCTGGAGCGCTTTCTTGAGCCGCTCAACAAGAACAGCTGGAATTACCGGAACCTCTCCTATGAATTTCCTCTGTTTTACAGATACAAAATCCTGCTGCCGCTCCTGCCGTTTTACCGGGTGTTTCTGCGCCTTGCCAGCGGGCGGCTCAAAGCGGAGCTGGAAGCCCTGAAAAAGGCGGAAAAGGAACGGTAAACTATTTGGGAAACTCTTGAAATGCTGCATCTGCCGCGCCCGGCGGATGCGTACAACACCGATCATAGGGGGGGACAATCTGGAACCCCCCTCTGAAAAATCTTGCGTTCTGTTTTAGAACATGTTATTATTAATAATAAATATTCACCTGTGCGGCCTGCCCGTCTTCGGGCGACAGACTGAGAATGCTGAACAGGAGCTTGAAAGCCGTGCTGAAAAAAATGCGCTCCTTTGTGCCGAACGGTGCAGAAGGTATGACTGCGCCCTTTTTGCGTCCTGCGATTGCGGGGCGCTTGAAACAGAATACTACATTCGTGATGGATAAGCGTCGGACTTGAGGGGGTACTATACCCTTTCGGGTTCGGCGTTCTTTTCGCACAGACAAACTAAAGGGGGAAAAGCTTATGAAACAAACAACCAAAAGACTGTTCGGCGTCCTGCTATGCCTGGTGCTGGTGATGGCGTTCGCATCGCCCGCCTTCGCCATGCAGATTTTTGTGCAGGTCGGCACGGGTGAAGAGCCGATTACGCTGGAAGTGGAGCTCAGCGACAGCGTTGAGAATGTCAAGGCGAAGATCGAGGATAAGAAGGGCTTTCCGCTGGAACAGCAGACGCTGATGTTTGGCGAAAAGACGCTTGAAAATGACAAGACTCTTGCGGATTACAACATCAAGGAGAAAAGCACACTGTCATTGATTATAACGCATAACGTGATCATCCCAAATGACATCCAGTATGGGCGCGTAGCAGCGGACAAGCTTTCGGCAACAGCGGGCGAAACCGTCACCCTGACCGCTAAGCCGGATACCGGCTGTAACCTGCTGAAGATCGGCGCAAAAGCCGGCAGGGCCGAGACTGTAGCGGATATCATTGCGGCAATAGGGACGGCCTCCTTTACAAACGGTGATGATACAGTTAGTGTATCTAAGAATGGTTTGGAAATAAGCTCTTACTCAATAGCAGCGGAAACAATCTTAACTAAATGGACAGATGTGTATTTTACAGCTACGGATGATAACTATAATTCCTGGGCTTTTACTCTTTCGGGAGAAACGGGCAGGATTACAAATATAATATGCAGCGCTGGAACATTCTCTGGCACAAGTGACTATTTTCTGATAAAGCCGGTTGTGCTGACGCCGGATACCACCAACCCGAACGTCTACACCTTCTCCATGCCCGCGGCCCCTGTGACCGTGAGCGCGGAGTTTGAAAAACTGTATCCCCTTTGGGTCGGCGGCACGCAGGTTACCAGCGCGAACTTGGGCACAAGTGAGTGGAGCTTTTATCCGGACACCGCTACCCTGCAGCTGTGGGGTGCGACGATCACAGGAGATTATCTCAGCGCTGCAATATACGCCGAGTCGATGGATTTGACCATCAACGTGACTTCGGACAGTACCGTTACCGGACCTGACGACGGCTACGGGATTTGGGTGAAGTCTTCCGATGATGTCTCCCGGTCCATTACAATCAATGGTAATGGCAGGCTATCCGTCACTGGCGGCAGCACAGGCGTTAAGGTCAGCGGCAGCATTATCGTCAACGGAACGTTGAGCGCCGCGACCGGCACGACGGGAAATGACGATAAGTATGGCGTTGACGGCAACATCGTAATCAACCAGGGGGCTGTCGTGGCTGTCACGGGCACCACGCAGGCCATTCAGGGCACCGTTAGGAACGCCATCGCCGGCCTCGGCTGGACTGATGTGTCTGGCGTCGGGGGTGAAGCGGTGATCGCCGTCAGCGAAGGCCAGGCTCTTAATGATTATAAAAAGGTTCAGTTTCCGTATTACACAGTAACCTTCGATACTGAAGGCGGCGAGCCCGAGATCATGCCGGTGCACGTGCCAGTCGGCAGCACGATAGCCGCGCCCACCACACCGACCAAAGTAAATATGGCATTTACCGGCTGGTTCAACGGAACGAACCGTGTCACCTTCCCGTACACGCCTCCAGGGAATGTAACGCTGACGGCGCAGTGGACGG
Source organism: Oscillospiraceae bacterium (assembly GCA_902790375.1). Classification (GTDB taxonomy): domain Bacteria; phylum Bacillota; class Clostridia; order Oscillospirales; family Oscillospiraceae; genus Limivicinus. The sequence continues at coordinate 36,571 of CADARY010000025.1, forward strand.
ATGCGGTCGCGAGCATCACCAGGAACAACAAGACGAGCTATTACGCGACTTTGCAGGACGCGTTCGACATGGCGGTGGATGACGACATTATCAGGCTGATCTCGGACGTGATGATGAGGACAGACCTGTTCGTGCGCAACAAGAGAATCACGCTCGACCTCAACGATCATGGTTTGTTCATCAATTACAGCGTAATCGGCTACAAGATCCTCTGGGTCGAGAATAGCGGCAGCCTGACGCTGACCGACAACGCAGAGAACAAGACCGTCCATATCATAGAGATGGATAAGAGCGGCGAGATGTATCTGCCGGCGGACAAGCCTCTCTTTCGCGGCAGGTTTCCCGCGACAGGAAATGGGAACAAGACCATTGAGGTCACAGGCGGCTATATCGCCGGCGGCTACGCGAGCGGCGGCAGCGGTGGCGGCGGTGTGCGCGTTAGGAGCGGCAGCAGCTTCACGATGACTGGCGGCACGATCTGCGCCTGCACGACCTCCATGACTGACGCCGGCTACGGCGACTCCGGCGGAGGCGTGTACGTCGACGCCGACTGCAGTTTCACCATGACCGGCGGCACGATCCGGGACAACAATTCGTATGGCAACGGCGGCGGCGTGTACGTCGCAGGTACATTCACGATGACCGGCGGCACGATCCGGAACAACAATTCATATGGGACCGGCGGCGGCGTGTATGTCAACGGCGGCACGTTCACGATGAATGGCGGCACGATCAGCGGCAATACCGCCCCAGCCGGCGGCGGCGTGGACGTGACCGGCGGCACGTTCACGATGAATGGCGACAACGCCGCGATCCGCGGCAACACCGCCACAAACTTTGGCGGCGGCGTGTGCCTGGAAAACGTCTCGGGCAGCAAGTTTATCCTGAAAAACGGCGCGGTCAGCGGCAATACCGCCGGGAGCTTCGGCGGCGGCGTGTTCATCTGGTCGAACGGCACACTCGAAATGTCCGGCGGTAAGATCAGCGACAACATCGCCACCTTGTTCGACGGCGGCGGCGTCACCGTCTGGGACGGCGGCGCACTCCAGATGACCGGCGGCAGTATCACTGGTAACTCTGCGCCGAACCGGGGTGGCGGAGTGTACGTCAACGGGAGCAGCACGTTCCAAATGAGCGACGGCATGATCTCCGGCAATACCGCGAACCGAGGCGGTGCTGTATACAGCATGGGTACGTTCACCATGACCGGCGGCGAGATCGGCAGAGAGAACCAGAAGAATACCGCTGTGTGGGGAGGCGGCGTATGTGTGGGTGGCGGCACGTTCACGATGGACGGCAAAAATGCCGCAATCAGCGGCAACACCGCCACAGAATTTGGCGGCGGCGTGTGCCATGAAAACGACGTGGTTAGCAGGTTTATCCTGAAAAACGGCTCAATCAGCGGCAACACCGCCGGAAGCTTCGGCGGCGGCGTGTTCATCTGGCCGAACGGCACACTCGAAATGTCCGGCGGTGAGATCAGCGACAACATCGCCACCTTGCTCAACGGCGGCGGCGTCACCGTCTGGAACGGCGGCGCACTCCAGATGACCGGCGGCAGCATCACTGGTAACTCCGCGCCGAACTGGGGTGGCGGAGTGTACGTCAACGGGAGCAGCACGTTCCAGGTCTCCGGCAAGGCATTCGTTACCGGCAACCTTCAAGGCGAAGCGGAAAACAATGTATATCTGGACACCGGCAAGATCGTCACCGTCTCCGGCGCGCTGGAGGACATTGCCCGCATCGGCGTGACTATGCAAACCCCCGGCGTGTTCACCAGTGACGCATCGGGCAAGGCGACTGCTGACAACTTCATCAGTGACAACAGCGCCTATACCGTCCAGACGGCGGGCAATGAACTCAAGCTGGGATTGGCCCCCGTCAAGTATCTGGACGCCGGTGGCACAGAGCAGAGCTGCACGGACTACATCTTGGTCACTGACAGCAGCGCTTTCGAAGATGGCAAGTGGTATGTGGTCAACAGCAGTACTGTCAGCCGTGAAAATATTGATGCGAGCGCTAAAAATGTCAATCTGATTCTGTGTGACGGCTGCACTTTGACCGCGGGCAGCATCAACATTAGCGGGGGCGGTTCCCTGACGGTATATGCCGGCAGCACCGGTAATACCATCAAGGGCAACGGTGCGCTGACGGTCAATACGGCAGACAACGCCGTGAGCGCAAACGGCGGCACAATGATCGTCAACGGCGGCGTGCTGAACCTGTCGTCGGAGTACACGGCATTTAACGACAGCGGCAGCCTGACCGTCAACGGTGGCAGTCTTACGGCTTACGCCACGGGCGAAAATCAGAAAGCCATCTACAATGATGCCACCCTCAGCATTGCGAGCGACGTGCGCGTCCTGGCGGGCGACAGCGAGACAAGCTACACCGACGTGACGAATAACTCGGAGGGTGCCAAAGAAGCAAAGTGGGTGCGTTTCGCCGTTCCCACGCACACCCACAGCTTCACCTACTCTGCCAGCGGCGCGGTCATCACCGCGACCTGCACGGCGGACGGCTGCAAACTGCCCCCGAGCACGCAAGGCGGCACCAATCATGCCGTCACGCTGACCCTGAGCGCCGCCGATGCGGCCTATACCGGCAGCGCCTATGCGGGAGCAAGCCTTTCCAATACGACGGCATGGACGGGCGCCGGACTGACCGCGCCGACGATTGAATATGCCGGACGCGGCAGCACAAGCTATACAAAGAGCACAACCGCGCCGACAGCTGCGGGCACTTATACCGCCAGCATCACGGTGGACACGGACAAGACCGCAACGAAGGATTTCACGATCAGCCCCATGGCGCTGACCATTGACACTGCGACGGCGACGAACCGCGCTTACGATAAGGACAGCACAGCGGTCACCATCAGCGCCGTTACGTTTAAGGACAGCAGCCAACAGGCGGTGGCGCTTACGCTGGGCGAAGACAATGACTACACCGTTACCGGCGCGATGACCGATGCGAATGCAGGCAACGGCAAGACCGTCAATGTCACCGTGACGCTCAAGAACGGCAATTACAGCCTTGCGACGAATACCACGACCACCACGGTCAATATCAGCAAGGCAGCAGCCCAGACCATTGCGGATGTGAGGGATTCCCTGCTTTACACGGCGACCTCTGTTTCCAAGTCCGTGGCTGACAAAATGCCTGCCGACGCGGGAACGCTGACCTACAACACGGCGGGAAACGCAACCAAGACCGGCAACGTCACGGTTTCCGATTTCTCTGTGAATAACAGCGGCACTGTGAGCGCCACACTCTCCGGCGGCGCGGAGAACGATACCGTCACCCTGCCCGTAACCATCAGCTCCACCAACTATGCCGATTCCACCGTCAGAGTTGTGATAACGCTGATGCCTAAGGCGGACGCAGGGCTGAGCATCGCAGGCGCGCCCACATCCAAGACCTACGGCGACGCGGATTTCACACTGACCGGCAGCGTGACGAACGCGGGAACCGGAACGGGCGTATGGACTTGGAGCACCAGCGATACTGCGGTATTCCAGATCACGCCGAATGGGGCGGCCGCAAGCGTTAAGATCCTGAAGGCCGGCTCGGCAACGATTACAGCCAGCTATGAGTCCGATACAACGACAGATACGGAGACGACTGCGGCCATTACGGTTAATACGAAGACGGTTACCATCCAGGCGAAGGATCAGAGCATCTATGTGGGAGGCGCTGTTCCCACACTTGTGGGCGCGGATTTCTACACCGTCACCGGACTTGTGGGAACGGATACGCTGACGACCGACCCGACGCTGAAGTATCAGAAAAACAATATCGATGTAACTCCCGATAACACCACAACAGGCACCTATGACATCGTTCCCTCCGGCGCGGCCGCAAGCGCGAATTACAGTATCAGCTATACAAACGGCACACTGACGATTGCCGTCATGACGGAGCCGGTCATCACCGGCGCGGCGCTGGTGCTCGACGGCACGCTGAACTTCCGCTTCTATGTGGCCCTGCCCGAAGACTTTAACGAAAGCGGCGCGCACATGGTCTTCACCATCCACGGCAGAACTGTCGACGTTCCGCTCTCCAAGGCAGAAGCCAGCACGGCAGCCGCTACGCAAGGCCAAAAAATCTTCTCCTGCCCGGTGTACTCCATCGAAATGGCGGAGCCCGTTGCGGCGGTCTTCCATTACACGAAGGACAGCCAGGCCAAAACCGCGACGCTTACCGCCTCCATCAAGGATTATCTGGATATAGCGCAGAAAACCTATCCGACGGATACAAAGCTTCAAGCCATGATCGCCGCCGTGAGAGACTACGGCCACTATATCCAGCCCTACCTCGCAAGACTCCATGGCTTCACCGTCGGCAAGGGCGGTTATGCCGCAATGCCTGCCGCCACCGAGAGCCTCACGCCCACGACCGCGGAGGCGCTGAAGGATTACCAGACCAAGTGGAACAAATATGACGCAAGCCTTGTGGATTCCGTGAGCTACTATGACACCTTCGCCGAGCGTACCACGCGCTGCATGTGCGTGTCAAGCTCAAATCTGCGAGACCGCTTACCGCGACGGTGGACGACACGCCTTGGGAGATTACCAGTCTCGACGGCAATGTGTACGACATTGAGATCCCCGACATTGCGGCCAACAACCTGGACGAGGTATACAAGGTGGTGTTCACTGCAGACGGAGTCCTTGTCTGCGATATCGGCGTTTCGGCCTTGACATATGTCCGCGCTGTGCTGGCAAGCCGCAACGAGGCGGACGAAAAGGCGGCCCTCACCGCGTTCTACAACTACTACGTCGCGGCGGAAGCTTACGGCAGCAACTAAAGGAGGAAAGATATCATGGAAAAATACGAAGCGCTCACCCTTGAGGTCATCCGTTTCGAGACCGAGGACATC